>NZ_JAENMQ010000007.1:0-207010 GCF_016771845.1 Lelliottia jeotgali
TCACCTGCCACGGAGCGGACAGGTTAAGAATATGAGCGTAGAGGGACTTTTCGTCCATAGCGGTGACCTCTGGCGATTAAATACACCATCATCATGCCTTCAGCCACCACAACAAGGGAAGACCCATATCCGAACAGGTCTTTAGGGTGTATAGATGAATAGCAAAGATGAATTAGGCGGTATGCGTGAACTGACATCCTTCAAGGTGGATCACAGTTGCATGGGAAACCTCATCATCCTACGGACTTCGTTTGTTGATACCCCAGAGGCTATTGGGCTTGAGAATGTTCCTGTCTACCCTGACCAGGATCTGATGATTCGCCTAAGTATGGCGAAATTATTAGTACTGGAACTTCAGAAACGTATCGATTACATCGAAGCCGGTATTAAGAATACACAGGATCATTAGCTCATTATGTAAGGTACAAAAATGTTTGTAGAACTCATTTATGACAAGCGCAATATTGAGGGGCCAGCGGGCTCAGGATGTCATACCTTCTGAGTTGACCAAGCGTGTTCATACCGTTTTACCAGCCGCCTCAGTGCGCGTAAAGCCGATGCAGGCTAACCGCGATCAATAACCTGTTTGACTGCTTCAGTTTTAAACTCTTCGGGATAGCGCTTACCACTCATGTGCACCTCTCTTTAAGCCATCTTAAATGACTCTGAGGTGTCTGTTAAAACCGTGGCGATTCAGTTCAAGTAATCACATGCCACCGGATGAATATGAAAACCAGTATTATCAAAGCCTCGAAAATGTCTAGATTATCCGTGCTGATTAAGTTGTCTATAATCGCGACAAAGTTTATTATTAGTCATTTATACATCAATAGCATACAAAATAAATGCATCTATTGTTAACGAATAGCCTCCACAGGGCTTCAACATATTGACCATTGACAGGAATGAGTTACATGAGAGGGAAAAAAATCACAGTGATAGTTGCAGCAACACTAGCCATTACACTTGGTGGTGCATGGGTCCGTTATGAACATAAGGGTAAACCTGATTATGTACAGGATGCTATTTCTCGACTTAACTCATATCTCGGGAGCTATTATGGCCCTACCGAATGCTTAAGTAAGATTATTCAAGACAAGCAATGGCAAGTAACCTGTATTGTTTCAGGCAAAGGCAAATCCTTTACATTTGCTGTTATGCCTGCCGAACAAGCCCCCTACACAGTTGCACGTTCATTTTATTTAAAAGCAAAGGACGTAAACTCTGAAGAAGCGGCACAAGTGGGACTCATGAAATATTTACAAATAGATACCAAAGACCCGGCTATCTTATAAATTAAAGCAACACGCTTTCCAAAATCTTGCATGAACACTGACTAACCAGCCGCACCCGTTTTTGTATACAACGGGTTGTGGATCCTATCCTAGATATCAAGAACCATCTGAATAGCACCTATCCCTTTTCGCAACCATAATTCCTGCGCAACTAACGAACTGAAACGTTAATACATTCGTTGAAGAGAGTGACCCAACCGGCCTTTGGCCGGTATTTGTAAAAAAAAACGCCGAACCGGGTTTCATGGTAAGCGTACAGCCAGGACCGCCCGCAGAGAACCCGCAAGCCCTCAGTATAAGCTGTGAGATAACTTTCCGGCACGAGACGCTCCGCCTCAACGGCACTGTCAGCGAAAAGCTTCTAACTCTGCTGATACAGGAACTGAAGCGATGATCCCGTTACCGTCACTGCCCATTCTGGCGGAGTGGGTTTTAAGCCAAGTCGCCATGCGGCCAAGCGCGCGCCCATACGCCTGCAGCATCTGCTTTTCAGTGGCTTTCAGATAAACAGCAAGATTGGATATATTCCCGAGGTCAATTAAAGGCTTATTTCCTGAGGTCATCGCATGCGTCCCTCACGCAAGGGGGCGTGCTTACCGGGCTGACCACGCGCGAGCGTGACAGTGCACGTGCCGGTATCATCAGGGCCTACTTTCACCACCCAGAAGGGTTCACCGGCAACGCTTTCTGCATCGCGCTTTTTAAGCCCAGCTAAAAGCGCGGTTTTAACGAATACCCGGATGCGCAGAACGTTACCAGCACCATGAAAATAATCAGCTTCTTCCAGGTGTTGACGTAGCGAATGACCGCCAGCGCGCGGACAGCCTGTTCTTGTGTTTCGTCCATAGGGTTCCGTAGTGCCTGACCGGCACTCCGGAGGCTGGGAGGCTGAAGTAAAAAAGGTCGCCAAAGCGACCCGGGTTACTGAAAAACTTAGCAGCAGGTTCCGATAGTGTGCCATTGTCCAGTTACCGCATCCAGCTGTTGAATGGGGACTCAAATTACCATATTGGAATCGACATCGATTCTTTTAATGACGTAACCATCCGGCCCCTTGACATCACCATTAAAACGAAATGCGGTTTCCTGACCATAACGAGCATTACCAGACAGGACTGGCAGCGGTGGAATTGTAAACTTATTCATAAATTACCCTTTAATGCCGACTCCTCAGCACCGGGAATTTATATGAGATTAAAAAAAATCATCTTGCCTATGAGTGCTTAAATTTCGGCTAGCCTCAACGATGATCCGTCAGTCTCTATGCGAGCCCAAATCAACTCACCTGACGCCTCAATCCCTATACCCGTGTCTTTCCACATATTAACCTCAGCATAGTTTAACGGCGGGCCACCGCCGGCTGTGCCAGCAGCCAGATATCGGCAGGGTATTCAGGAAACAAAATAGTGCTGTGCAGCGGCCACATCACAATGACCACTGCTAAGACTCACCCTGAATGTGCGCCGAGCGTGGTGCGGGAATAAAAAAGCCCTGGCATCTGGGCTGATATTAAAAGTGCTGCAGTGGATGTCCGTCGCTCAGTCCATTAATCGTTATATGGTATTGTTCCTCAAGGCTTCAGCCTCAAGAAACAGGCGACGTTGCTCTGAAATCAGGTACGCAGTCGCCAGAGCAAATTTGCGCTCTATGGCGGCAACTGAATCCAGGGTGGACGCCGAAATGCTTACCTCAAATTCATTCATCACTTTGATAACAGGTGTCACAGATATGTTCTCCGTTAAAATTAAATGCCCACACTGCTATCAGCGGACACAGTTAATACTTCGCGGGATTACCGAGTATCTCCATCGGGAAGAGGTGTTACAGCTGAATACCCCTGTCAACTCGTTCCATGCCACAGCGTACTCCCGCACTGATACCCCCCCCGTAAAAGCTTACGGTGTCAGCGCATGCAGTGAGTGCCACATGCCCGTTCTGGTCTGGTTTTCATGTCAGTACAGCCAGCTGAAGCAAATAAAATCGGCTGAAAAAAATTCAGAATGGCGATTTACTGGCGAACCCCAGCTTCTGGGAACTTATCCGAAACTCATTGAGCCCGATGACTCCCCCTTCTACCCTGAAAAACTCAGGCCCGTCTTTGTTGAGCTTCAGGAAGACGTGCTTGCAAACCGGACGCCAGCCAGAATCATCACTGGATGCCGGAGCGTGATGGAAGTGGCGCTAAGAGCCCTGGGTTATGAAAGTGGTAATCTTTTATAGCGAATTGAAAAGGCCCGGTGCGATGGCATCCTGACTGAATCAATGAAGTGCTGGGCGCATAAAATACGCCCCGACAGAAATGAAGCCGTTCACGAGCTAGAGGCAAGCGATCATGAGGCAAGGGAATTCGTATCTTTTCTCCGACTTTTCCTTGAGGTTTCATTTATTCTTCCCGCACGCGTGGAGCGGGAAATCAGCAAAAATTGAAGCCGCCTCACCATCTGAGCGGAATTTACAGTAAATCAAACGCAAAATCCCCTGAGGATGCCAGGACTGGGATTAAAAGCGCTGTGGTGGCTGGCGTCGATAGGGCCATGCGGTTAGCAGCACAACCTGTCTAATGATCTCACCTCGTTCGGTACGTTTAAACCTTGTCCCGGACTGATATTTATTCAGCCGTATCGACCTACGGATTCACCACAGGAAAGAGCATTCAGCGAGGATTCTTGCGAACCCGGAGACTCGATCACCTGCAAATACTCTTACCTGTCGAGCAGAAACAATAAAAACCCGCAGAAGCGAGGTTTCAATGGAAACGCTTTCTCACGACTCGGCTTAAACCATCATCGCAGACAGAAAAGCAAAATCTGGAGCGGTCAGCGGGAATCGAACCCGCATCATCAGCTTGGAAGGCTGAGATAATAGCCATTATACGATGACCGCATTTGGTGCCGACTACCGGAATCGAACTGGTGACCTACTGATTACAAGTCAGTTGCTCTACCTACTGAGCTAAGTCGGCGTTGGTGGCCCTTGCTGGACTTGAACCAGCGACCTGGCGATTATGAGTCGCTCGCTCTTACCACTGAGCTAAAGGGCCTGAGATATTGAGGTGCCGGGTGCCTCCCGGTGCAACAATTCTTAGCCACAACTGGTGCGCGTTCTGGGATGCAAGACTTTTAAATCAGGCTAATAGCCCCGCCGCATAGGGGGATTCACCGCAACTGAGATGGCGCTACAGCTGAAGGATTCATTTTCGCCAGAAGCTGCAACGCCATCTCAGTTGCGAGCGGAGAATATATAGGCTTAATCAAAACAAAAAAGCACAAAAAAATGCAAAGAACGGAACAAAACTACAACCTTTAGAAGTTTGATTTTTATATTAACTTTGCTCTCTGTATAGAGCAGTTTTAGATTCTGGTCGATTTTCAAATGGAAAATGTTTCAATCATGGGGGCTGCCGACTTCTCATCAAGACGCCAGCCATTAATCGTTTTCCGGGCATTAAGAATATCGCTGAACCAGTTTTCATTCAGACACTCATCGCGAAAGCGTCCGTTAAAACTCTCAATAAATGCGTTCTGCATTGGCTTACCTTACTGGATAAGCCGTAGTTCCACACCATGCTCAAAGGCCCATTGATCGAGTGCGCGGCAGGTAAATTCCGGGCCCTGATCGGTTCTTATTGTCGTAGGATAGCACCGAAACAGCGCGATGCTGTCCAGAATACGCGTGACCTGAAGGCCTGAAATACCGAAAGCAGCGGTGATCGTCAGACGCTCCTTCGTGAAATCATCCACACAGGTCAGGCACTTTATCCTGCGACCGTTGGCCAGAGCGTCCATAACGAAATCCATCGACCATTTAAGGTTCGGCGCATCCGGGCGCAGAAGCGTAAATCGTTCGGTCGCCAGCCCTTTACGGCGTCGTCTGCGTTTACGCTCAGTCCATTAAGGTGGTAAATACGGTATACCCGCTTGTGATTGACGTGAAGGCCTTCCTACGCAGCAACTGCCAGATGCGCCGATAACCAAAACGTCTGCGTTCAAGCGCCAGCTCAGTAATACGCCCTGATAAATGTGCATCAGCAGCCGGACGCTGAGCATCATAACTGCAGGTCGACAGGGACAAACCTGCAAGCCAGCATGCACGACGTTGCGACAGACCGGTCTCATCACACATCAACAGCACGCCTTCCCGCTTCTGGTCTGTCGTCAGTACTGTCTGCTCAGGGCCACCTGAAGCGCCTCCATATCTGGCATGGCTTCGGCCAGCAGCTTCTTGAGTCGTGCGTTCTCTTCCTCAAGCGACTTCAGGCGCTTAACCTCGTGCACCTCCATGCAGCCATACTTTTTACGCCAGGTGTAAAATGTGGCATCGGAAATAGCGTGTTTGCGGCAGAGCTCGAGGGCAGAAACTCCTGCTTCGGCCTCGCGGAGAATACTGATGATTTGTTCGTCGGAAAAACGCTTCTTCATGGGGATGTCCTCATGTGGCTTATGAAGACATTACTAACATCGGGGAGCAGGTCAATGGGCCTGATGAGATCTCTGATAAACTCTGAATTAAGATGCGTTTAACTTGCTGGTAATGGAGGAAGGCATTGAAATCAAAAAGTACGAGAAGATTATCATCAAAACATAAAAATATCTATAAATACAACTCAGCAATTTGGTATTTCAAATGCATTTGCACAAGCACTATCTGCACTAAGCAATGCTTGATTTAAAAAGTTGTGTGATAATTCATTCGATAATTTTAATGATGGTTTTTGAACCCAACTACTATCGCTGTTGACACGCCATTATTTATAATGGGGAATATTTCCTGCTTTTGCTATAGATTCGAGGTATTTTTTCAATTCCAAAAGTATCAACAATTTCTTCTGGTCAGTCTTGCAATTATTTTCACTATTTAGAATGAGCATGTTTACGTTATCAATTTGATGATAAATTCCATAACTGTAATTAGTCACACCATTCCATAAGCGACGCCACGATTCTGTCTCTGTACCATATAGTTCTTTGTTCATTATAAAATCCTCTTTTGGCTACCTTATCTCAATTGTTTTTCACATCCTCTCACTACATTTAAGCATACCAGCCCTTTGTTGAATGACCACTTTAAGATATTTCGTGCGTTTTTTTTGTGTATTGGTTCTTTTTTTTCAAGATTAAGACAAAAAATGAAGAGTATCATCTTTTTTATCTATAAAACTTACAGTTTTACAAACAATAATCTCGCCAATTTTTTATATCCTTTGTAACTAATTGCGAAGCATGTGAATACTATCAATTTGTTTTCCTTTTGTATTTCTCATAAATGATAATCACTCAAACCGATACGATCAACGTTTTGCATAATCCCATTGCTTTACCTGGTTACATGTTATTTAATTACACATCGCATGGTGTTTTTATGCACATAAACCCATAGGGTTATGTGGTATAATTATTATATGAAATATTATCGAATTAAGTTTTTTTATGTGTGTGACTAAAAACCTTCATTGAAATTTCAACCTGATACTTATGATGTCCTGGGTATATAACATGATGCAAATCATTATAATTTATAGAACACTCCAAAGTGTCTTTTGCAAACTATTTTCAAAGTGCTTGTTCACTGCTTCTTAGTGCCTTCTATTGAATATTAAATGTTAGTTCAATCAGGCTGCTATTAAATTAAGCATTAAGCGCCTGAGACTTATCCATCATCTTATGCTTTTATTATCTTAATTTTTTAGAACGAGATACTCTTTATGATTAATATTGTCATCATCACAGATAATCACTATTTTGCTATTGGATTAATAAAGTGCATCCATGATGTATTTAATGATGATTTTGTAATAATCAGCCGAACCAATTTCGAAAATTACAAACATCACATGATTGATTTAGATGATGGAATTAAAAGTTACTTCAAAAATATTATTTTGTGTGAGAAAGATGTTTATAGCATTTTAAAAAACTCCTCTTGCGTACCCAACTATAAAATAATTGATGCCTCAAAGTCAGTTAATGAATTGTATCGTAACCTTTCATTCGACGGTGATGCTAACCAGTCATATGTTAACAAAAAACTCTCACCCAGAGAATTGACCGTATGTAAACTTTTTAAGAATTGCGAAACGGATGATAAAATTGCTGCTGACCTGAGAATTTCAAAAAAAACGTTAAGCTGCCACAGAAGAAACATCATATCTAAATTAAAATTAAAAAACAAAAAGCAACTTTATCTATTCTGTCAAGCGCTTTGAATGCACACTTATTTTTGACTGGCTATTAATGAACGATTATTTCTTAACACTTTCATTAAATCTTTTCTAACACTGCTCTTTTCAATTCTTTCCATTACATAAATGTAGATATCTTCCTGTCTAGATATTAGGTTTTGCGCGGATAACATCTTGCATATACTAAATTTACTCGTTATCAAATCATTTGCTTTGCAAAGCCCATAGAAACTGCATGCACTACTAATGGTGGTTTATTTGAAGCATCGTACAACATCTTGCATTTTTGATGCTATCCAGTCTAAACAGATATATGATGATGAAGGTAATATACTTCAGCTCAAACAGAGAGGTCTGGCCCTCTCAGACCGTAGTGCAGAGTACCAATCGATTGTTCAAAAACATCAAGCTGTTAATATATTGTATTGCCAGCGACATTATTTATGGAAAAAATTGTCGCCTGAGCGAGAGTTCTATCATTACAAATTTATCGTTTTGATATTTTCAACTTATCCAGATAACAATCCTATATTTTGATGCTCATGACACAATGAGACTAAACGTTTGCTGATTTGTCAATTCTAGTGTGCCTGGACATAAAGAAAGCCATCAATCGAAATAAATGTTATTAATTTTATTGCCTGATTTGCTATTTGGAATAGACATTTGTCGACTGGAGAAATTCAGAAAATAGTAATTAAGTACAGTCACAACTGACTACCTTGTGTTTCGTGTGCAGAACCACAAACAGTCAAAAATATTGACTTAACGAAATTCAAAGACTTGTGTTGCACTATTATTATTGAATCACTAATTGTCCCTGACAAATTTTCGTAGCATTTAAAGAGAAATCGCAAGGTCAGCCTCCTTAAACCGACGTTATCACTGATCTGATACACGGTAAACCAGAGGCGAAGGTAATTAAATGAGCATTATGAAGGATGATTCTGCGAGCAATCGTATGAGACTGTAAGTAATTTTTTATAACCAAATGACGCACTGCAGGTGACTTAACTCGATACAAAACAGCTCAGCGTTCTGAATTGGCATACAAATTTTTTTGGCTCATCCACGACTGGCAAATAAATTACTTTTTGCACCGGGTCGTCATTAGAGAAAACTGTTCTCATCCTGA
This sequence comes from Lelliottia jeotgali, assembly GCF_016771845.1. Taxonomy (NCBI): domain Bacteria; kingdom Pseudomonadati; phylum Pseudomonadota; class Gammaproteobacteria; order Enterobacterales; family Enterobacteriaceae; genus Lelliottia; species Lelliottia jeotgali. The sequence goes on from NZ_JAENMQ010000007.1 coordinate 8,609, forward strand.
TGTTTGTCCTGACCACACTGTTCAGCGACTCTATGGCATTCGTTGTGTAGACGTTCTTTTTATATCGGTGGGTAGTTTACGAACGTATTGAGATTTTCGTGATTGCCACGCCAGCTTTTGGTGATTTGCGTGTATCGGTCGTCCCAGTCCTCCTCGAACTTATCATTTGCTTGCAGAGTTGTATCTTCCGTTGCTGTGGCTCAACGGCTTACAGCACCCCTGTGTTTCACAATTACATTTCAGGCTGTTGCGCACAGTATGGTAAATGCATAAACGGATATGCGTCTACGAATAGACGCTTTTATCGCATTCAGGAATCTTACAGACTGTCCAGGAGGCAAAGGCTATAGCTCATCCTCCTTTGTATATACAGTGAAGTCAGCTTAAACATTTCTCCCTGAGAAACGTTTTTCATCTTTTTCCTGAGAAAGTGAAGCATCTTCGGTCTTTGAAAGAGATGATACTGAAACATATTCACCTGTTGTCATAGACATAGTTCAAGAAAGCAGCACGGCAACACTTGCGAGTAAAACGCTTGAAGGGCTGCTTTTCGCCGACGAAACTCAAAGAACAAAGCGTGCTGTCGATATAATTCCGTCATTTGCCTCAGTACAATCATCTGCATAGTACGTCAGTGTCGGCAACTGGTTTAGTGCGTACGCGAACACTTTCGCCAGCTCTGATTGTCGCGACAGGGGGTCACCTTTTCACGTAGCCAGCTTCGAGGAATTTCAGCCGAAATTTCGTTTTCAACTGACGTTCGGCAAGGGGCTGCTCCTCCGGCACTCCCCTTGCATCTGCCTCTGTGGCTTACCGTTCGCCGATCCGTTTCAGGGATTCTTCTGTCAGTACTGACGGGGTATGAACGTGCACATCATGGTCTTGCCGCTGGCGTTAGCCCAGTTGGCTGCGTCCGTTATCAGGCTATTTCGGTATAGCTTGTTGAATCCGGGGCATCTGCATTGGCCTGCAGCGTCAAGATGGGGCCGTGGGGCGCTGCCTTTTCTGTAGGCGAACCACACTACCGATGCCAGCGCTGACCCGGCGTAGCGATCTTCAAGAACGTGCGTCCACAACAGCACTGTCTTCGTTTTTTTGTTACCCGTCAGCAACACCGGAACAGGTGTGTCAGCGGCATTGAGTTTACCGTCGGTCAGTACATAGCCCTGAAGCGCTTCTTCCGGTGGTGTGGCAGCAGCCGGCAACACGTATCCACCCAACCCGACAGGAGTGAGCGGCTCACTTCTACTCTGAGGCGGTTGTATATTTCTGACTGGCGGTACAGCGGGGTGTGCTCTGCATACTTTCCGGGTCCTGCAAATACCCTGCCCGATGGGGAGCGAAGGCGCTGCGCTTCAGTCTTCGCCCAGGTAGCTATTCGAGCTACCACCCGCCGGGCAGCAGAACTCGACTGGCTGTATGCGTTTTTCATCGCGGGGGAGTGATTAGGAAAACGGTTTACGGATTTGGGGGGGTGTAGCGGGCGCTGCACTGTCGGGTCATCCACCCGGCCAGTAAGCATATCGCTTTCTTTGTGTAGCCAGTTCAGGTTAGCTTCCATCTGTGCGATACGGAGGGAGACCTTTTCGGAAGGACTGCGAAGTTCATCCGGCGGAGTTGATCCAGTTGCGACGGCAGATAGTCTGCTTCACGCTCCCGGTTGCTCAGATTTTCCTGCAATGCTGATGTTTCAGCAGAAGAATGTCGTCAGAAGATCCATTGTCCATTTCCATGATTTTAGCAGGTCGGTTCTGCAACAACCTGGATAAAGAGGTCTATAGAATGGTCAGGGAGGTCAGCAACCGCTTTGGCTGTCGCAAGTCGATGCCTTCGATCAGCTTCGCCAGCTGTACCTGCGTCAGGAACACTTTGCCATCACATGCCGACAGCAAGGCGAAGCGGCCGCACTCAAGGCGTATAGACAGCAGGCACAGACCGTCGCAGGCAGACCATGACTGCCACAGCTTTCCCGGAAGATGAAGACGTGGCCGGACATAGGGGATGCCAGAAACCAGTCAGACCTTTGTACCTGATGAAAGCGGGAGCGCCGTTTGAGTTCCTGGTCAGGAGACTTTCACTGCCCGTCAAGTTCAGGTTGGGCATTCCGTGCCGGAACGTGACTTCACAACTGATATTGAGAGCTTGCTGGACCTCTGCAGGCAGTTCAGGCTGCTCCGCCAGTAATGCAGCAGGGGCATCAAGTGTTACAGGGAGTTGCTGAGGGCTTTCTGGTGAAGGCAGCGGTAGCTTTCCTTCACGCGGTTGCTGACACCATTTGAGCAACAGACTGGAGTTCATGCTATTTTCAAGCGCCAGTTTTGATATCGACACACCAGGTTCAGTGGAAGTCGCTACAAACTGCTGCTTAAATTCGCGGGAGTAGTCAGGGCAGTCGTTACACCTGCTGGCAGTTACATTTTTATGCGTATCGCCACTATGGTTCCCACCACTATTTTTCTGCGCCCCAGATCCTGGACACCACGTTGTCGAGTTCATCAGATTATGACCAGACATTTCTCGCTGTACGCTTACTTTTCTTACCGGGTAGTAAGTTCTGGCGATTAAATGCACCCTTATTATGCCTTCAGGCACCACAACACTGGGATGCCTACATAATGAAAGGCCGGGATTCCGGCCTTTCATTGATTAAATATTCATGCCATTTAATAAATCATATTTAAATCTCATGCAGTATATGTGACTCTTATGATTTATTGCACTAATTGTTTACTCACATGCAAAGTTAAGCATTCCCCATCTGTTTTTTCCTGCGCTACCATCTTCCCCCCAGAAATAGTAATTAGATACATGTGGATCGGAACCACCATATGGAGTTGATGTATGGTAATATGCTGTTTTCCAGCCATTATAATTGTAAAGATTTCCCCACTCCTTATAAATGGCATGATACACACCGAGTGTCAGGACTTTTGCTCCTTTATCAGTGCAAGTTCCATATGCTGATAGACCAACATATCCTGGCTCGCCATAAAAGGCCGCAAAGTCAGATATATAAGAGATCCAGTGTAGTAAGGATATTTGATAAACGGCTTTCTTTCCTTCGCTGTCTTTACCATTAATTGTCATTTCACCCGGTGCTGTATTAAAAGTCAAAACATCATCTTCAATGGTTACGCCGCTTAAGTCAGAAGACCACTTAACAGGGCCTTTTGCACCGGGCATAGATAATCTGATTTTTGCCCCAGGCCATGCATATAAAGGACTTTTTGTTCCAAAAGAAACATTGTTGACATTCGTCCCGGAATTATCTACTGCAGTAGCAGTTGCCAGTATCACTTCCGGTGACGGAGATATTGCAGTTATTGTTAATTTTTCGCTAACAGTACCTGTATTCGCTGTAATCAATATATCACCAGCCTCTTCTGCAGTGAGCGTTACTTTAACAATACCATTTGAATCAGTCACTGACGTCGAGCTGACAGGTTTTGCATTAGGTGCAGTGATGGTTACTTCCAGTCCCTCTAAGCCCTTTCCATTTGTGTCGGTTACTGTTGCTGTGATGTTGGCCACATCCTTACCATCCGCAATAATCGTTTCAGCATCAGATGATAAACCGAGCATCATGTTCAGTTCAGAAGCAAGAAACACAATGTCTGTATTGGCTTCCTGTCTTCCTGCTTTTGCGGTAATCATTGCATTACCTGCTTGACTGGCCCGTATTTCATTGCGAGCGCGACCATTTTTGTCGGTAATCGAATAGAGTTCAGAAAGGGCTCCGGCAGTCGACGACCAGTCCACTTTGATTCCTGATAATGGTTGACCTGCCATATCGCTTACGAAAGCTGTCAATTCCGCTGTTTCTTCCCCATTTGCTGCAATTTGAGGTTTATCAGCCTCCACTTTAATCTGCAGTACTTTATTAAAGATGATGGAGGAAGTACGAATTTTCTCGCCCCGGACATCAGCTGTAACGGTTGTTTCCCCCTCTTGCAGACTTGACAAATTAACCCGTGATATTCCATCTTCTGAAGTTATCGTTTCTGTTGCACTTAATGTCCCCAGGTCTGTTGACCATTGTACTGCAGCCCCTGGGAGTGGAGCGCCTTGCATATCACGAGATGTAAGTGTAACAGTAACAAAATCGGCACCATCAGCACTGGCCACGGATTTACTGGTAAATATACTCAAGTGTGGCTGATTGTCTGTAAATTTAACATTGGGCGCCAAAAATTGCTGATTTCCAACGCTTGCTGTGACGAGTGATTCCCCAGATAACTTGCTGGAAAGATAAACAGTTGTCTGCCCATGAGGATCAGTTCTGGTTGAATTTGCAGTTAACTCGCCTCCTGTGGTGCGCCAGTTAACTTGTCTGTCTGGAATCTCTTCGCCAAGTGAATTTTTCAGAATTAATGTGAACTTGACTCGGTCTGTGCCGTCAGCAAGTGCCATCAGTTTGTCTACTGTAAGATTTCCAGAAAGCGATGAAATAAAATTGACACCATCATGCATGACTTTCTGACCAGAACTTGTTGCTGTCACATGATAGATGCCAGAATCAGTGCCACGAAGAAAAACGGTAACATTTCCATTTTGATCTGTGGTACCGGCATTGGATGACAAAACTCCATCATCAGTGCTGAACGAAACATATTCATTAGCCACCCCTGAACCCTGAACGTTACTGACATTCACTTTCAGTGTAGCAAAATCATAACCGTCCGCGATGACATTATTTTTGTCGGCAGTAATGTTCAGTATGCGCTGTGATACAGTAACACTTATTTCTGATTCAGCCAGTTCTGATTTATTGCCATGGTTATCTATTACATATCCAGACAGTATGACCGGTTGAGATGAAAAAGGAGGGAGCTGGAGAGAGATTTTTTGTGGAGTTGCACTAATAACACGACCGCCTGCCTTAACGAGTTGGGTATCGTTAAGTTTGATGTTGTCTACATGATACTTTGATTTGATGACTGGCGTGAAGTCAAACGTTGAGAGTTCCTCTCCCATAATTCTGGCAGGAAAAATCAGTGACAGGACATTTTGCTTACGATAATCAAGGAGCACATTGTTATTACGGCTAACGAGATCAAGTTGTTGCCCTGTCAGACTTCTTAATGAGGAAACAGAGTCTGGCGTCATTTGTTTTTGCAATGACATCCCCGGGTTGAAGGTGAAAGCAAGCGTGAACATCGCTTCGTTATGACCCGATTTTACGTTTTTCATCTCCGTCCCGAGTGTGACCATCGGAACTGGGGTATAGTTAATTCCTACTGTTGTTGCGAATGGATTTTTCGTTCTGTCATCATGCCCTATGAGAGCAACCTCATCACCATAATATTGCTCAAGCATGAGACGCCCACCTAGCTGCGGATAATGAGGTAACCATCCTTCCGCACGGATATCCCAGCCATCAGCGGGACGTTCATCATAATCAGTATACTCACTGGAGGAGTGCCATCCTGATATACCCTGATAAGCATTGACTGATAACTTCATATAATCATGCAAGGCCTCGCCCCCCACCCCCAATCGGTGATTTGGGCTATTCCATGTTGCATCCCAGAACAGGTTATACCCCAGCCCCCATTCTTTACCAAAGAAGCGCTGCCCTCCTCCCAGATTTGTAGTGATATATCCATCATTATCTCTGAGGCCTAACTGAGTGAAAAAGGTACGATGCTCGCTTTTCAGAAAAGGATACAGTACATCCACTGAGGAATTATCAAGACTGAAATCGTTGTCCAGTTCCAAATTAACCCGCGCCGTACCACTATAACTTAGCCATGACTGAATGAGCGATGCAGCCTCGTTTGAACTCATGCGTATGGCTGTGTCAGGTAAAGAGCCCTCCTGGGCAGCTCCGGCCAGTGTTGTGACAGCCACTGGTAGATCATTAGCAGAAGAAGAGGATAATACTCCATTTTTCGCGGGATCATCTCCTGCATGTGAAGGCATCATTATGAAAAGAATTTGAAAAGCCAAAAGCAAAGCCAAGACCAGTTTCATTCTGGTTGACATATAAACCTCCATTAGTCAATCACATCTTCCGTTATTCGAGAGCGGTTTATGTGGATTATGAAAATCCCCAAAAGCAATAAATTGCCCGGCAAATAAGATGTAAAAAATTCTAGTTGAAAGAAAATCATCAGATTGATCATGCCTCCATATTATTTTTTAAAAATGAAAGCACTGTCGTTTCTGAGGCCAGGGTTATATACAAAACTCATTACTCCAGTTGATTCAGTTGCTCCTTAACTCATTAATTCATTGGTTATTTCACAACTAAGAAAAAATTGAAATTGCTTTTAATAATTTGTAAATAAAACAATCCATTTATCCTTTTAGAGAATATACCCAACTACATTTCAAAAAAATTCATTCGTCAAAAAATAGCATCCCCCACGATCTAACGGATAATCAAAAAAACACAATTTAAATGAATGCTAACTTGAGAGGAAGTTTTAATTAACACAATCACCAGGGTTGACTTATTGTGATTTAATATGGTGCATCTGCCACCACTATATACTTCAGGTGTAAAATAAATAATATTCCGGACCAGCGAAAATCGCAGGGTGTTGATTTTCTATGAAATAGCTGAGGGGGATTAATGGTGTAAAATAAAGCATTGCCTAGTGGACAAATGCACTTAACTATGATTGAAGTGGTGCTACTATAAGATCAATATTGTTGGGTTTGGGGTGTTTAAAATACATTATGGATAATTACGTTGATTTCGAACCTAATCGGAACCTTATAGAGCAACTGTCTGAGTGTGGTACGCGACACACAATATATGCCGCTCCTCATCAAAAAATAACGTTTCAGGATAAATCACAATCCTATATCTATATCATTCAGCATGGCATTGTTGATGTCAGAAGAAAAAAAGATGACATTATAGTGCTAACGACAAAATCGCCATCAGTGCTGGGTTTGACCAGTCTATTTTCGGATGTTTATTACCATTATTTATCTACGGTAACTGAGGCACAAATAATTGCTATTAACAGACTTGCAGCAATGGAATATTTAACCAGTGAGAGTTTATGGCAGGAAGCCGCAAAAGTCTTGTGTCAAGCTTCTCAGTTTTACTATCAGCGCGATGAGGTTGTATCCGGGAATACCGTTTATGATGTAATAAGAAATCATCTTGAGATACTTTGGCGATATCCGCAAGGAGAGCGAGAAAAAATATCTGTTTTCGATTTTATCATGGGCCGTAGTAATATATCACGTAGCTCCCTCAACAAAGTGCTAAAAGACCTGTCACTTGGGGGGTATCTCATATTACAAAGAGGTAAACTTCTTGATTTAAGGAAGTTGCCAAAATCATACTGAATCTCACTAGTTAGCGGAAAAAGTCACCTGTTATGAGCATATATATTCTTAGCTCATTCTGTATATTGTCTTTATTGCTTGCACGATACTGATTCAGATATTCAATTTGACTATGAGTGGCACTACCCTTTAGTGTGTCTTAAAGGGTAGTGCTGTATAGATGGAAAGTGATTAATTATTATAATAAAAACAGCTTCTTTTGGCTGGAACGTAGAGTGATTCACAGGATTCGCCACTCAAAACTCAATGTTAATTAATTGAGTCAATTGTGTTAAATATCACCAGAACTACTTTGTTTGCATTCAATAAAATGGCCACCCAACAAAAGACAACTAAGAACAAAAAATATAACGTCTTTTGAAGCATTTTTTTCGCCTCATATCAGTATGCTGAATTTATTGCCAGGTCAGAATGAGTGATGCGGATGCGCTAAAGGGCCTGTTGCTATTGATTCTATAGGCGTTGTGTCAAGGCGGACCGGAGTGAAATCCATTTGCAACTGGTTAGAGCCAGGAATGAGATTTACAGGAGCACCCGTGGTATTTGTCATCACATTGCCCCCTAATTTTGTCACAACCCCTAACCCAGGATTTGATGTGCTGATGTGAGCATCTCCGGAACCCGCAACTGGTGTAAAGTTTAATGCTGCGGAAGCCGTAAGTCTAGAACCTGCAGGCCCAGTGCAATTTACATTCACGTTTGTTGTCGTCACACCGTAACCTCCTGGTTGGGTTCCAATCTGAGTCCTGTCAATACTGTCACCCAAAAATACATCCAGGGGTTGGCCGCCGTTGATAGTACATGAAACTGCACTCCCCAATGGCTGTCCATCTGAGCATGACCACGGCTTTCCTGTACCATATAGTTTTCCTGTACTAATATGCTCAAGTGCATAACAAATGGAATTCAAAGCAGCAGCACCTCTTGGTGTTGCTAATTGTATACCGAATGGGTCCCCATGTGGTGTATATTGTTTCGATATTGGTGTGGTTGTAACCAGATTCGCGATATAAGGAGCAGGAGTGTATTTTATCATGTTTTGCTTGTTACAAATATTTTGGTTGCAACCGAGTACAATCCATCTATAAGCTCCAGCCTCAGGAGCATAGCCATCCGACACTACTTCGAACGTTGTTCCACTTGCTGCGTACCTTACACTCATAGATGATTGATAATTGTTTGTAACGTTTACTGCATTGTACAGAGTACTAATTGCACCTGATTGCCAACGCCAACCATAATAATTTATGCTTGTGTTTGAGTCGCCATACCAGGAACCTCCATTTGGAGTTAACGGTTTTGGATTACTAGGGATATAACCTCCGTTAAGACTGGTTGTATAGCTTATGTATTGAATCACGGTTGTACCAGCAATAGTGTGCGAAATTGTAGATGGTATGAGCATGATTACCATAACCATAACCATAACCATAACCACTAAGGCTCGGTGAATAACTTCTCTTAAATAGCGCTTACACGCACAAAATTAATGGTTTATAAGATGCATGTTATTAAATCCGAAAATTATTTATTTTTACAAAGTGCTGTAACTAGTGTTGTGGACAGATACTGAATTATTTTGTGAAGAAATGAATATGTGTTAATTAAGAAATCATTTAATCACGGTGTATTTGAAACATAAATCATAGAAGATATAATTTATAATTTCTACTTGACAGCAAAATTATGGGCATTCCATCAGGATTACTGATAAGCAACTTCAAATGTGGCAGTAGCGGAAAACGGCCCACGTATTATGCTCTCATTTTGAATTGCATCAGGTTCCCCCTGAACATAAGCCTTGAACTCGAACGTGTTCGCTCCACTACTGAATGTATAGGGTATTCCTGGTAGGTTAACAGGTAAAGGAATACCAAGGTATGTCTCAATACCTACTGCAATTCCGCCTGCTGTCCCTGTCGTTTCGATGAGACCGGGAAGTGCATTATTTTCAACACCACTGAACGTAAAAGTAATCAGTGATGATTGTGAAGCGTCACAATCCGTCAGCTTGATATAAAATGGTGTCCCTGTAGTTCTACCATGCAAGTAAAATACTTTTTCGACGATGGTCCCAAAATCAACATCAATTGCTGTGGTTTCAAGGGTGCATGGATTACGGACAAGATTACCGTTAAAGTTAAGGTTATCCTGTATTGCAAATGCTGGCTGTATCGTGAGACATAATATTATGTAGAGCATACCTCGTCGGAAAGCGTTCATCAGTAGCGTATTATAAATGATTTTCATCATGTCCTCACTGATACTCAACGGTCATTGTCGCAACGGCACTAAACGGTTGCGGTGAAAGATCTTTCTGAAGGCTTTCTTTTACTGGTACAGCGGTAAAAGAAAAAGAAGATACTCCCAGTACAGTAGTACTGATCGGTACATTAAGTGAAAACGGCTGTCCGCTGGACTGAATTTCAATTCCCAGCCCATCTGCATCCGTCACTAGCGCCGCTGGGTTCCATGGCTGCACGGTACCACTGATTGAAAGATTCAGCGGCATATTGTCAGGTGCTCCGTGGCAATCCACAGAGTACGGAATATTTTGCATGTAACGGATACCATCAACCTTATCTACACCAACATCGCCAAAATCAATATCGGTAACCCTGTCGCCATTCAGTGTACAGGGGCTGTAAAGCAAAAACTGTCCCTGAAATGTTGTTTCAATCTGGTCACCGACCTGGGCGGCATAGCATGATTCGGATACCGTCATCGCCAGAAAGACAGAAGATAATCTCAAAAAGGCCATTACGTTTCTCACTCTTTGCCCCTTTAGTTAAATGCAAGTTCGAGTGTACCAGCAGCATTAAACTTATCCCCGCTAATGATATTACCAGTAGTGCTTACCTGAACCAGCCTGAACTGGAGAGTCGGGTTTTGCGGTGGTTGCGGGAAATTAAAGTACTCCCCCATAGACTGAGGTACGCCATTATTCAGTAACTGAATAGCAACAACACCTGTACTCGTCTCAAGTACATTTATGCCACCGAAAGTTTCGTAGGAGCCTGTTGTGGATCTGAATCGCATCTGTACACCAGAAAAATCACCGTCACACTGAACTGGTGCGTTAAAATCCTGTATATAATCACCACTAATCTGTAGTGCACCACCAGATACACTTGTCATCACAACTGTTCCAAAGTCAATAGCAACTGGGCCGTTATCGACAAAGGTGCATGACCCATCCTTGTCAACCATGAACGTGCCTTTAAAATTTACATCCAGTGAATCACCCGTTTGTGCCGCTTGTGAGATATTCAGGACACTGAATGTCAGGACGATGAGAAGAGCAACATAAGCAACTAATTTCTTTTGCATCATATTGTACCTCATATTAGTTAAACGCCATCAGCAGAGTTCCTGCTGCAGTAAAAGTGTCGCCACTTGTTGTATTGCTGACGCTTCCCGTCTGACGAAGGCGAGCCTGAATTACAGGTTGTGACGTAGTGGAAATAGAAACCCAAACGTCCATACTTTGTGGCACCCCATTCCATAATAACTGGATGCCAACACCTGATTTACTGGTTGTCATGGTATCGTTTGCTGCATCCGTGGTCACATATGTACCTGTGTTAGAGGAAAATTTCAGCTGTAATAACCCTGATGTATCTCCGTTACATGTAAAATTGCTGGCAATGTCCTGCACATAATCACCATTAATGACTGCGGAACTGCTACTGTCGCTGACCAGAACTGTCCCAAAATCAATCGTCAACGGTCCATTGTTGTTAAAAGTACATGATCCATTAGAGACAACGGTTCCGTATATATTGATATCCATTGTTGCTGTGTTAGCCTGGACTGACACTGCCTGGAAGAGCATGACTGGAATGATTGTTAAAAACATGGTCAGCCGAAGACGCTCAATTAAAAACTCAGTCATAGTTCACCCTAAAATCAGCGACAGCACGAAATACGCCAGTTGTCAGTGGCGCAGGCGTTCGCACGGCAGTCACTGTATAAACCAACTGGTTGTCTGACGGTGTTAGAAACTGTGGAATCCCTTTTTCACCAGGCATCACAAGATGTCCGGAAGGATCCTGCAGCTTCAGTGCAAGTCCCGTAACGCCACGAACCGAGATCAACTCAGGCATATGAGGATCAGCAGGTGCAACAAAACTGAGTGTCACCACCGGTTGTAAGTCATCCCATACGTAAGAGTCTGCATAAGGGAATTTCTGTAAACCGCCGCTTCGCATACAGTCGTTAAATCGCAACACAAAGGGTACCGGCAATGCAATATCACCTGTTTTCATAAGACGACCTCGTGGTATTGCGCCAAGGTCAATCTCCTGATATTCAGATCTCATATCCAGCTGACATGCACCCTCAACCAGTAGACCATGAACCATTAACTGTCCATGATTGTCATTCATCTCTGTCGATGGCGCAGAAAATGCAGTCCTGCCGAACAAAGTGGCTGACAGTAGTAGCAGCAGGTGAAATCTGGAATGGATCAGTAATATCCTGGATAAACTGAGTGCGCACATTTTTATAGTCATTGCCTTACCTGTATTTATTTTATGGCAGAACTATCATGCTGCCCCGGGCAGCAGATCACCCGGCTTTTACGCTATCAACCGCGCAGTTATTTCCATTGCAGTTAAAGAGAAGTTGCGGACGCCCACCGAAGTCGTTAATAAAGGTCAGAACTGGATGTGAGCCTACAGACGATGCGCTTACACCTAGATTACTTTCACTTTTCGGGGCGACCATGAATGGATGAAAACCGGTAACGGTATCAGATTTTTCAGATGAAGATGCCGCGACAATAGTGACGTAATATGGCGTCGGATTATTGACCTTATACCCATCACCTGAACGTATTAAAGTGAGTTTTTTCTGGGCTTCGTTTAGATCACCTTGCTTTATAGCTATTGATGTTGGGCGATAGAACATTTTCACACGTGTCTGAAGTGCAAGCTGAAGCGTGTTCGGCTTTGAGCTTTTTGGCGGTATCTCGCGAACATTAAAATAATAAAGAGACTCACGATCTTGCGGCAAAGAGGCAAGATTGCTTGTGCCCTGGATTTTAACTTGTCCCTTTTCACCACTTTCAACACGCTGAAGTGGTGGAACGGCAGTCAGTGGTGATTCAATTTTGTTACCGGCAGCATCCTCTACCCATGCCTGAGCAAGGTATGGTAAGGACTTATTTTGATTCGAAATTGACACGGTAGTGGATGTCTTCCCGCCCTCAAAAATCACCCGAGTCCGATCCAGTGCAATCGCTGCGTCGGCATTTTGAGTAAACATGAGGAATGTTGCTATCCCCATTACCCGTGTTACATTTTTGTATGCAGTTTTCATGAATACTCGCTTATTAATCAATAACAACTTAATCTGACAGATCATACTGAGTTTCTGTTCAGCGAAGAGGAATTATCATTCAGTTTGCTGAAACCAGACTGCATGGAAGCAGCATCATACTGTCTCGTTTTATAACGTTTGAAGGCAGTGTGACGCGGCACTTAACAGCCCCCCCCCATTTCACATCCATGATTTCGCCAGGCCGCATACCGGAAAGCCATACACTGCCCCCATCATTAACGATACCTGTCTGTGCGCCATCCTGATTCGACAGTTCGGCACCAAATGGAGGCGAAGAACCGTCCTGAAGTCGAATGGTTACCATGGCTTTCTCGCCTGAAAGTATGCCGAATTTTCTGTAGCCAATGGCACCTTCTGTAAGTGTTCCCTGAACAACTGAGCGCGTGGCTTCAATATCATCTGGCAGTTTATCAAGTGCGACGCTGACGGAGTTACGATAATAACTGCTCACATCTCCGACAACTGCCTTACCGAAGTAATTACTGGTAACTATTCCACCATTGCCATTTACAGGAACATCACTCACCCCTCCGGTATCGACAAGCATGCGTGTTCCTCCTGCTGAAGAAGTGCGATGCAGGGCCGCGCCATTTGCTGTTGCTGTCAGGCCGCCCTGAAGTGACATACCGAAGGCGTTATATTCACTGCCCGTAAAGCTGGCATTGGTTGTCAGACTAGCCAGTTCACCTTCATGACTGAAATAGCCATCACCGGTGCCTCTGCCATCAGACGTAGTACCTGCATTTACTCTGTAAGTATTGTTGGCGTCAATACGGTCATAATATCCAACTGTATTTGAATTCTCACCGTTACTGAACTGACCGTTATAACTGACAGTACCACTGTCTCCCGTAGGGAGGCTGAGGCTCACATAAACACCATCGTCTTTAGAGTTATCATATTGTGTCTGGTAAGCCGACACGCTCAAACTGGCATTTTTTACAGGGCCCATATCAAAATACTGGGAGGCGGAGAGGTTCCATGTATCTGTCGCATCCCTGTCCCAGTATGTCTGGTGGCTGTAGTTGAGGTAGAGGCTAAGGTTGATATCACTGAACTGTTTGTTAAGCGTTACTGTGTACATTTCTTTATCATTGCCGGCACTGACATTCCCTTCATATCGCGCTTGCAGGAATTGAGACATGCTCATAAATTCTCGTTCAGCAAAACGATAGCCGGCAAAAGTGACCTGACTGTCATACTCATCAAAACGCTTTGAATAACTGAGGCGATAGGAGCCCCCGCGTTTCATCTCGCCATCCTGCATTTCTGCACTTGACTCTGTTACGTCAAATGACAATGCACCAAAGGCGAGCAGGTCTCGACCAATACCTATTGCAAGCGCATTGTATGCCGCCGAGAATATCCCGCCGCCATACAGTGACCAACCATTGTTTACACCCCAGGAAATTTCTCCTGTTGCAAAATTTTGCCCCTGAGAATGGTGCTCGTAGTCGGAAGGTTTGCCCATGGCAAGCTTATAACGCACAAGTCCCGGACGTGTAAGATAGGGGATATTTGCAGTATCAACATCAAATGTCTGAACAGTGCCATCCTGTTCTTCTACTTTTACATTGAGCTTACCCGAGACAGCGGAATTAAGGTCCTGAATACGGAACGGGCCTGAAGCGACGGTTGTCTCATAGAGCACTCGCCCTTGCTGACTGACTGTCACTTTGGCATTCGTTTTTGCAACACCGGACACTTCAGGAGCGTAGCCTCTGAGGTTAAGCGGAAGCTGGTTATCATCTGTTGAGAGCGAGCCACCGGTATACCGGAAACTATCAAACATAGATGAGTCAAGGTAGTTTTCACCCAGCGTAAGCTTCGCACGTAAAGAGGTAATGGCTCTATAGGCGTAATAGCGCACCCAGTCAAAGTTACTTTGAGAGCCACCAGTACTGTTTTTATTGTACTGAGACTGCCAGTCGCCGCGAAGTCGCCATGCACCCATGTTAACGCCAGACGTACCGTTACCGCTGACAGAGTCGTTTCTGCCACCACTTTCCTGGTGAGTAGTCATTGCATTCATATTGTAATCAAACAACATGCCCGCAATGCCGTTATCCCAGCGAGAAGGTGGCTCCCAATTATCTGAAGTGTATTCAACAAAAGCCTGAGGCAAGCTTATATATAATGCATTCTGGCCCAAATCCGGGCGAATTGTCATACCTTCGAGTGCATCAAGGGAAAGGCATTGTCCATTATGCGTCCATGAAAGGTTTCTGTATGCGCTGTCTTTGAGACCGAAATCTTTAACAATTTCCGGTGTCAGACAGGCCTGGCTTCCTTTCGGGTCATTTTCTGGGGGAATAAAATCAATTTTTTGCTCCGGAAGTTCAGAGCTATTGACACGAATAGCAAGCTGATAGGAGCCTGGCATGAGGTAGCCAGAACGAGAAAATTGACCCAGATCGATTTTTGAGCGATCTTTTACATCAAGCACATCAGTGTTAAATTGCACTGCATCGTCTGCAAAAACAAGACGACAAGGGAACAGTACGCTACACATCACTAAAGCAATAGGCGCAAGCCTGAAATAGAAATCAGGTATGCAGTCATGCTTTGTTTTTTTTTTAATTATGCTCTCTGAAATCATTTAGTAATAATCCACTTTAAAACGCAGCACCGCACGATACTCACCCGCTTTTAAATGCCGGCCATTTCCGACGAGAGAAAGCACATAAAGCAGCACATGACTATTCGTACTTTCCAAAGATGAGGTAAATGGCAGGCCTGGACGAGCGATATTCCCTTTGATGTCAGAAATCTGTAAGCTCACGCCAGATGCTCCATTGACGTTAAACAGGTCGTCTTTGGCTGGGCCTTCAAATGTGGTCTGAAAATGTTGATTTGAACTATTGTCTTCAAATACACAATTTACGAGATGCAAAGAAAATGATTTTGACAGCGCAGTGCGAGTTCTGATGACTTCGCCCATGGTCGCAACGCCCATATCAATGGTTTGGTCACGATCTTCTGTTGCTATGGAACACGAGGAGCTAATAATGCTACCTTGCATGCTGACTCGGCCTTCAAATAAACCAAACATCTCCTGAGTACTTGCAAAAGAAGCACTCTCAGTCATGCAGAGAATTATCATGCAGCGGAGCACTATATTATTTATTAATTTCATTTTTGTGCTTAATGCTGTTATGTATAACGCAGGCGGCCGAAGCCACCTGCATCAGGACTTACTGATAGCTCAGAGTAAAGTCAGTTACAGACTGGAAGCTACCTGGGACGATGGTCGCAGAAGCGCCATCACCCTGCAGATATGCAGAGAATGCCAGTGTGTTGTTACCATCCTGCAGAGTCTGAGCAGGAGAAGGCTGACCCAGAACAATTACTTCGCCAGCACCGTTGGTGACTGCGATTGATGCGCCTTTCGCAGTACCAGTGATACCAAGCAGGTCAGGGTTGCCAGCAGATGCAGCGCCGGTGAAGGTTGCCTGTACGGTTTTCAGCGTAGTGGTATCGCACTGTTCCAGTTTGATGTTGAATGGAACTGGAGTGGATGTACCGCCATCTTTCAGGGCAACGTTAGATACCTGGCCCAGGTCAACAACCTGGTCAACAGATTCTGGCGCAATTGAGCATGGGGAATCAATAATAGAACCAGTGAAGGTAACGGTACCATGTCCCTGGTCTGCTGCATTAGCTGCACCCATAGCAAAACCAGAAATTACAGCCACTGCAAGCGCGATTTTTTTTACGTTCATTATAATTTCCTAAAATTTAACATGTTGATGTTATCGAATGAATCAAAACAGTAGAAACTTTGCGATTTTTAATGTAACTCGCGAAATTTCATCCCCTCAAGAGTAGCAATCAAGGCTTAATTCAAAAAGTTCAAAATAATACATTCGCAGTGACATTTATGATGATTATTGCAAATTGACAGCTGCTTTTCATTTTTACCGTCATAAGAAAATTTATCGTTTCGATTTCACCTGTTAGTGCCAGACAAATAACCAGACAAATAATATAAAGAAATGCCATGCGTTACGTGACTAAACAAAGGCATTTTTGTAGGCCATATTTAAAAAACATCTAATGAAAAAGCTTAAATAAACATGCGATTGACCATAAATACACTAATGATATCTCTGTTTTATCTTATGGGAAGGCGTTAGTGTGAGCATGGTAAATGAAAAATGTGTTCAGGCTCCATCAGCTATGGTATGCACCTCCAAAAACGGTGTATAAATACACAATCGTTATAAATGTTTTTTGATATCCAGTCTTTATTCAATAAGTGGAATAAATATGCAATTTCGGTTTTTATTTGAGAAAAATGATAGTTTTATCGCTAAGATATTAATGCTTTGGTTTTGTGCAGGGATGTTGGTGATTCTGCCTAACAATGGCGGGTCAGGCCTTTCTTTACCTCAAAATCTTCTGGCATGGTCATACATGTCTTTATTGTTCATAATTTTGTCAATATATAAAAAAAACAACTGCAATTATAACATAAACACTATATCAGTATTACTTACTATCCTTGCCGGATGGTGTCTCTGGGCATTACCGCTGCTATGGACAAGGGAATTAGATTGGTTTTTTAATGCCATACCGCGCGTGTTAACTATCATCGCCCTTTTAATATTATTTAATAAGTTGAGGTTTTTTTTAAACAGTGAAAAATCTAGGCTTCAGCTATTATGCGTCATCATTACTTCTGCGCTTCTTCAGTCTGCCTATGCTATTTATCAACTAGCGACGATTCAGGAACTCCCCGGAGCAAGGCCTTATGGTAGTTTCCAGCAGGTTAATGTCCTTGCATCCTGGCTATCAACAGGTATCTGTTGTGCTGCGCTCGTATATTCCCGGACAACTTTTCGATCACACTGTAGAAATGTTTCGACGTTTAGTTTGGCTCGTAAGCTTTCTGGAATTTCACTTTTTATCTTATCAGCAATGATTGTTCTTATTCAATCACGAGGTGGTTATCTGGGAGCACTCTTTTCACTCATACTCATCTTCATTGTTCAGGGATATCATGGTCATTCGCGGCAGGTTTTAGGTGCAGGTCTTTTAGTCAGTGCAGGCATATCGACAGGTATTTTATGGCTTAACTTTGGATATTTACTACTCCCTGAAATCACATTTCCTGTAATACCTAAATCAGGATCTACAACGTCCAGAATCTATATGCTGATGGTTACATGGAAGATGATTGTCATGCATCCTGTTGTGGGAAACGGTTACGGTAGCTTTGAGGCGATCTTCGGGCAACTTGCCCGCGATATTGCTCCAGGACTGGAAGCGGACACAGTGACACATCCACATAATGAGCTACTTCTCGCATGGGCAGAAGGTGGAATCGTTGGCGTTTGTGGTCTGCTGATTATGATCGCAGGTGCGATCCGTTATATATGGCTCCCGACAGGCATGGCTTTGAGCGGAGTGGCTCTTTTGATGCCAGTAGCGATACACAGTAACCTTGAGTACCCTCTTTACCAGTCCGCCTCTCATGGATTACTTATGATCACGTTACTCTGTATTGCGGGGCCGTTAAGCAAGAACTTTAAACCATTGAAAATCGATCATGAAGGACTCAGCACAAAAATAATCAGATCGTGTAGCAAAATTGCTGCACTTCTTTCCGGTCTGTTTGTTCTTGGCTTCATGATTACAGGCGTTATCACTCAGCATAATCTTACAAAAATTGAGCGCCAAGGCCTTACACCCTTCGCTTTTAACGAAGAAAAGGTATTAGAAACGCTCCCTAATCCTTTGAGCCAGCAAACACGCATGGATTTTGACCGCCATGTTGCATTACTGCTCCGCTACAATATGACGCAGGATGCTGAACTACTCACCCGCTTTACAGCATGGGGAACAGATTATCTGAAGACACATAACGATCCCAGTGTTTATGATTCTCTTTTACGCATCGCGCGTGCCAAAAACAATCCAGAAAAATACAGACTATGCTTAGAAGCACATGGAAGATGGCCGTCAGATCTCCGCTTTAACTGTAATCAATAAGGAGTTCGCGCAGCTCAGTTCCAGAAAGAACAGAGCTGCTCATTCCATCATCAGTCAGTAGTGCATTACTCCTTGTAGTGATATCCATAATACGCATTGTGCAATAACATCTGTAGCTGGCTCATAGATGGCTTACGAGGATTGCTGAACGTACATGCATCATTGAGGGCGCGTTCCGCCATGACTGGTATGTTATCCAGCCATGCTTTTTCGCTAATTCCTGTATCCTTGAAATTACTTTCAATATTAACATTAGCACGAAGTTTTTCGACACATTGTGCCAATCCTTCTGGAGTATCTGTACCAACTAACATCGAAAGCCTTATATAACGTTCTGATGCAGAGGATTGATTAAAACGAATAACATCAGGTAATAGAATTGCATTTGCTCTTCCGTGTGGGATGCTGAACATACCACCAATCTGGTGAGCAAGAGAATGAGCAATACCGAGTAATGCATTGCTGAAAGACATCCCTGCAAGGGCTGATGCATTGTGCATAGCCTGTCGCGCTTGCATATCATTACCATCTCTCACAGCAACAGGGAGATTGTGAAAGATATCTACAATGGCTCGTTCTGCAAGGCAATCAGTATAAGCATCAGCTAAAGGTGTTACGGCAGCTTCAATGGCATGTGTCAGAGCATCCATCCCGGTATTTGCCGTAACATGGGGAGGCATTGATTTACACAGCTCAGCATCAATAATTGCAACATCAGGACATAATTCGTAAGACACAATAGGGTATTTGGTTCCTTTTTCCCGATCTGTAATTACTGCAACACATGTACATTCGGTACCCGTGCCTGACGTAGAAGGTATAGCAAGAAAACGAGCTTTATTGCGAAGAGTTTTGATGGAAAATGGTGATATTACATCCTCAAAATCCATATCGGGATATTCATAAAAGACCCACATAGCTTTTGCTGCATCAATTGCAGAACATCCCCCGAGACCAATGACCCAGTCTGGTTGGAATTTCAGCATATCATCAGCACCTCTCAAGACAGTTGTAATAGAAGGGTCTTCCTCAACCCCTTCAAAAACGCGCACGTCATAATCTCTATTTTTTAGCATTTTAACTGCGCGCTCAAGATATCCCGAACGTTGCATTGATCCCTTACCAGTCACAATATACGCTCGTTTTCCAACTATCGTTTCAATACGGGAAAAAGAACCTTCCCCATGATATATTTTTTGAGGTGAAATAAATTTATCACTCATAATTGTTTTAATGCCTTTGTGAAAAGTTACTAATTACTCTACTTTATTAGAAGTCTGTCGTACTGCTCTTCATTTGAAGATACAGCGACTTTAACTCATCCGACATGTTTTTCGGCAAATTCATTAAAGCAATAGCATCATCCAAAGACATTTGGACGTGATGAATAAGAACATCCAGTGCGAGTATATAATAACTCATAAATATTACTCCATTATAGTGTCAGATAAAACGAGAGAGTGACGCCTTGTATAACAGTCAATGACTACTTGAACGAGCTGCTATTTTAGCGTTCACAACGATGTCAGATAGTCGATCATGATTTCTCCAAACGGTAATGTGACATCGGCGCAAAAATGCTGACCGGAAAGAACCTGTATCACTGGCAAGTCATTAACCCTGGCCATTACATGAGGATGAAGCTCCAGGGTGGCTTCCCCTGCCCAGGCCCAGTGGACTCGCACATCATCCAGAACATACCTGACTAGTTGACAAATGGCGGGCCTGCCGTCGGCATGTGGGATCGACTTTACAAGGAATGATGGGGATTTCAGGCCTGCTTCCGTATGCTGAATGTTGGCGGAATGTCGTTTGTATTCCATTGTCCCTGTTGCAACGCGAACCCTTCCATAGTCAAGGGTTCCGAGAAGATAATCACCATCAATATCAAGAGTAGGATTTCCCATTGTTTTAGGAAACCCCCATATTTCACGTCCTCCAGCCACAGGAGAGTGCAGATCAAGATACATTGAATGGATATAACTGCCTTTAATACCATTATAATCAACGGAAATAATTTGTCCCGACTCTTTAAATCGTCCGAATCCACTGGCATCAGGCATGCTCATAAACTCATATTTAACGACGGGAACGGTGAATGTCAGTCCAGGTGGTAATATTTTTTTGATGGCATCGGGATCCGTTTCATATTCAATAACAAAATACTCCCTCGCCGAAAAACGATGCGGGGGTTCAGTATAAGCACGATTTCCTTGTATAACAGGCATTCCAAATGACTTTATAGACATAATGTTCTCAACATATTAATGTTAAAATCTACCGTTTTTTTGCTAAAGCAACAACGTTGATTTTTAATAATCATAGACAGGGCGCATTCCATGGATGCCATCAACAACACCGGATGCAAGTGCATCCATTTCATTTTCACCGGGATAAATAACATATTCCTGGCAAATAAATTGGGTCCGTCTGATTACCCACTGATTAAACATGTCACTTTTTGCAATGCTACCGGTCAAAATGATAGCGTCTACATGACCTTCCAAAACAGTGGCGCATGCACCAATTTCCTTGGAAACCTGATAAGCCATACTTTCAAAAACAAGTGCAGCTTTTTTGTCTCCACTTATGACTCGCTTTTCGATATCTCTTGCATCACTCGTCCCCAGATAACTATACATCCCTCCCTGTCCAATCAACTTTTTATAGATTTCATTTCTGCTATATTTTTGTGAAAAACACATATCTATCAATGCAAGTGGAGGGATTCCTCCACTCCGCTCTGGGCTCATGGGACCATCACCACCAAGCGCAGAATTAACATCGACAATACGACCGTAACGATGTGCACCAACACTAATACCGCTTCCGAGATGTGCCACTATCAACCTTAGCTTATCGATACTTGAATCCTTTTCCTGTGCGTACCGTGCAGCAACTGCTTTATGATTTAGTGCATGAAAGCTCCTGACTCTGGATATGTCGGATAACCCTGAAAGTCGGGCTATGTCGTCATATTCATCAACCATTACCGGATCAACTGTATATGCGCATTTACCTGGACAAGTTTCTTGCGCGAGTTCATGAGCCAGAATGCCACCCAGATTCGATGCATGTTGTCCATTCAGACCCTTGCTGGCATCTCTGAGATAAGCTTCATTAATACGATACACTCCACCGGCGAGATTTCGTACCATTCCCCCCCGGCCCACAAATTCATCGATATCTTCTAATTTGAAATTATTTTCATTAAGCACCTGCTTCACAAGCGATTTCCTGTAACTTTTCTGAGCAGCAATGCCTGAATATGCAGCCAGTTCTGGCTGTGTATGCTCAATCGTTTGAGTAAAAACAGCCGTTTTATTTTCGTATACCGCTACCTTCGTCGACATACCTCCTGGATTGATCACAATGATCTTCATTTATCTAACCCCTGAATCTTTGAACATTGTGCAACAGCGCATACCATTGCGTAAAATTTAGTTTCAACAGAATCTGAGCGAGACGGAAAATCGACTGGTGCACTTGTTCCTATTATAAAACTGGCTGCACGAGCCCTTCCAAGAAATGTTGCGGTTTTATAGAATATATTAGCTGCATTAATATCAGGGAGCACAATTAAATCCACATCTCCGGCTACTTCAGAAATAATGCCTTTATGTATCGCGGATTCCTTACTGAAGGCCAGGTCAATAGATAGAGGGCCATCGACGATGCAACCTGGAATACTTCCCCTGCGATTCATTTGTGTCAATAATGCAGCATCGACAGTCGATGGCATAACTGTTTTAACACCTTCTGTAGCAGCAATAACGGCAACTTTAGGATTCATAACACCCAGCCGATGAAATACTGATACACATTGACGGATCATCTGAGCTTTGTCATTTACATCAGGTGATATATTGATTCCGGAATCAGTGAAAGCAAACACTTTTGAGTATGAAGGTATTTCTACAAATGCTGCTTGCGAAACAAGAGGAGATATTTTCAGTCCGTGCTCTTTGTTTAATATAGGGCGAAGATAATCTGGTGTTTCAATCGCTCCGCGGGTCAATACATGTGCATAACCTGATTTAACCAGTTCTACCGCTGTGCGGCATGCATCAATCTTGTTTTTGATATTGATTATTTGAAATTTACTGACATCATAGTCAATTATAGCACAAATTGATTCAATCATGTCTTTGTCACCGACGAGAATAGGTTCGGCAATGTTTTTTTTGGTAATCTCCCTGAGCGCAGTGAGTGTTGTCAAATCTTCAGCAGCGGCGACGGCAATTTTTACATTTGATATGTTTTTGGTTATATCTATAAATGAATCTAGTGATTTCAGCATGTGGATATTCTCATTTAAAATGGGAGGAAAATATATTCAAACAGGATTGGGTTAAATCAACTCAACTGTCGTTGCTATACCCATCCCCCCGCCGATGCAGAGAGTTGCCAGACCTTTCCTGGCATTTCTCCGCTTCATTTCATAAACAAGTGAAACAAAAATCCGTGTACCAGAGGCGCCTATTGGATGACCTAGCGCAATGGCACCGCCATTCACATTTACGATCCCGTTGTTCCACCCCATCTCACGGTTCACCAAAATAGCCTGGGCCGCAAACGCTTCATTTGATTCGATGAGTTCCAGTTCGTGTACGCTCCAGCCGGCGCGTGATAACGCTATCCTGGATGCCGGAACCGGACCCGTGCCCATATAAGCAGGTTCCACGCCAGCCGTTGCAACGCTGCGTATAATCGCAATCGGTTTAATGCCAAGTTCTTTCGCTTTTTTCCCTGATGCAAGAACAACCATAGCCGCACCATCATTGATTCCTGATGCATTACCAGCTGTTACTGTTCCTTCCTTTTTAAAAACAGGTTTAAGCTTTGCGAGTGCTGATAACGTCGTATCTGGTCTTGGTCCCTCATCCCGGCAAAAAACAAAGTCTTCATGCTTATGATGCGAAACAGTGATCGGAATGATTTCGTCGGCAAAAGCATGTCCGGCAAGTGCACATCGCGCTTTTTGCTGGGACATAAGAGCGAACTCATCTTGCTCTGCTCTTGTTATTTCCCATCGCTCTGCAATGTTTTCAGCTGTATGACCCATATGATAGTCATTAAAGGCATCCCAGAGACCGTCCTTAATCATGGAGTCGAGTAATTTCCATTCCCCCATCTTGACCCCCTTACGGGAATGTGGGATGAGGTGTGGAGAAAGGCTCATATTTTCCTGACCGCCTGCTATAATGAGCGCCGCATCGCCATTACGTATTGACTGCATTGCGAGCTGGATCGCCTTTAATCCAGAGCCGCAAACCTGATTGACCGTGACAGCTGTTACACTTTCTTCAAGCCCTGCATATATCGCCGTTTGTCTGGCCGGGTTCTGACCACAACCTGCTGTAAGCACCTGCCCAATAATGACCTCATCGACACTTGAGGCAGGAAGAGAAAGCCTCCTGAGTATCTCTTTTATTACTGTTGCTCCAAGTTGAGACGCTGGGATATTTGACAAAGCACCGCCTGCAATACCTGTTGCAGTTCTTCCCAGTTCAAGGACAACAATGTCATTGTCTTTCACAGAAATTCCCTCTAAATATATGGCCACTGGATAATTTTGAGTGAGGTGGTATTTTAAAAATCAATGCTCGCTGGATATTAATTTAATAATTGCGATACAGCTCACACACCATGCACACTTCACAAGACTAAGTTGAAAAAAACAAATTATTAACTTTTATAATACTTTGTGGGTTTCGTGTTTTATTATTCTTTTTTTAATCCAGAACGCAACCAAAATGGAATGAACTGACTCAAATCCGGAATGAAATGCAGTGAATTAGTGGCGATGCTTTATTTTGAATTTGCCATGATTTATTAATGCGCAGGCACAATGAGATTATAATGCATTTTTGGAGGGTTATATTTCGATGAGCGACTTGTAAAAAACATTATTGTTTAGATGGGTAACCGAATACTTCCGATACAATAAAAATTATTTTGTTACAGAGGGCTGTATCCTGCACTATTAATCCAATCATTAAACTGAACTTTAATGCACGGCATTCAGCGTAAAAACTCTAATTTTAATAGAAATGAAATTACTCAACTAAAATAACATATTTTTTCAT
This sequence comes from Lelliottia jeotgali, assembly GCF_016771845.1. Taxonomy (NCBI): domain Bacteria; kingdom Pseudomonadati; phylum Pseudomonadota; class Gammaproteobacteria; order Enterobacterales; family Enterobacteriaceae; genus Lelliottia; species Lelliottia jeotgali. The sequence continues at coordinate 33,343 of NZ_JAENMQ010000007.1, forward strand.
AATGTAACACATGACATACTGTAAACGGTGTATCAGGAATGAACTCTGGGGGGGCAACAAATTATGCCATAGCGCAAAGTAAGCGACACTCCCGGCTCTCGCCATAACGCATCGATAGCCTTGCGATTATGAACAACCTTTTTGTGTCCGGAATCAGATTCCAGTAAAACGGATTCTGATTCCGCGATTGGCTTATCAAGGTCTGTGCACCGCCACTTCAATCTGAGCTGTGGCACATATCTTTTCATAATAACAGGATGTTTGCATGCTAAAACCTCGGTGTTCTTAACCAGTAGTGACTAGCTGAAAACACTGCTCATTCCTGTCAGGAGTTGTATATCAAATCACGTAAAGTGGAGTAAGATACCTGAGAAAGTACTGAACTCAAATCCTGTAGCTTGCGAGTCAAAGGGACACATCGCAGCATGAAATGCTTTCGCTGGCTTCGGACATGACTTAAAAAGAAAAATTAATAAAACCATTGTTAATTATTGGTGAGTTCTGTGTTATTGAATATAATTATTTTGAGACAGACGCGTTATAAAAGGCCGTAAGAAAAAATGAGGCGTACTGAAATTAGAAATCATAATCACACATTTTCAATGTGTTTTAATTCCATCACATGTATGAAAAGCGTTGTGATGCTCGTCTGGTACGAACACATTAGGATACGAAAAAATTCTCTGCTCATGCTCGATGCATAAAAAAACCGTCATCATACGTTAGAACTGGAAAATGAATTTATCATGTATGCTTAGATTGTTATTAATATAACCATACATGTGGTAATCGGTGTGCTAATTTTATATTGCTCGGGCTTGTTAAGCACATCCATATCTCTGTATTTTTTTCGCCGCATGCTAGAATTAAGAGTGAGTCATAAGTTATAAGAAAAATTCTAATTTTTGTTTGTTAGGTGAGAATAAATGCATTGTTTATCTTACATTCAGTTTCTTAAATTAACTTCTGCTGAATTTTTTATTTTACATTCTTTTTTTCTTAAAGGGCGGTTTTTTAATTCCATCTTAATCTCACTACTGGCACCACCGAAAGTTGCAAGAACGCAGAAAAAAAGTAAAACTGACATGAGTAGATTCATTTATCGTCAAAATCCCGAGTTAAATCATGGTACAATTTATTGCCTTAGTTGGGAAAAGGAATAGCATTCCTTTCTTTGAGGAAATGTTTTAAGTAAAGCAATGTCCTTCATTTTAATTAGTCAGGATCGGGTCTGCTCGACACATCGACGTTAACAGGATGTCAGTTAAAGAATAAGACATTCAGAGCATACATACAGTTAGCATACCATGATATTTTTTAAAAAAATGCCGCACATTAGTGCGGCGAAACCCTTGCTTGAAAACCAACAGGATATACAGGTTTAGACTTTACACAAATCATACTGTTCTCGAAGTATATCTTATAACATGCAAGTCAAAAGGGTTATTATGGACTTTCCTTCATTTAAAAAAGAACAATCATCACGGTTAACTGAGTCACTTAAAAGTCCCAAAATAACTGGACAAAATATGGGCACCCCCATATTTTTAGATGCCTTTCGGTCTTCATGACAGCTAATGGCTCACAGGAACTTATCTCAACCTGATAAGTTGCATTACAGTTGCCCTGCGCTTGAAGCCAGGTGAACGGGTATGATGTCCGGATTGTCATATTTGGTTAAGACTTCAAACACGACGTTGCGCTCTGTGACACCGTTGATAGTCAGCAGGAGCAGACCCCTGAGCAGTTGATGATGTTATCTGTTCGTGTGCATGAGTACAGCTGCCCTCTCCGACAGAAGTATACTACTGAGTTTTCATATCAAGACATGCTCAACAAAAATACTCATCCACGCCGGAATACCATCTGACAATCTCTGTCAGCTGTAAAATATCACTGCAGTGTAGAGATACAATAATATATTTTATAGGGACCTACAAAATCAGACCGCCAGCAGTTGCTCTTTTTTTCGGGATAAATGCTGTTGTAATGGGGAATTATTACTTGATATGTACATAACTTTGGGCTCATGCGAACCATCACGTCAGCCACACAATGTTCCCCCTTAATGTGCGCTGGCAGTCAGTCGTCTCAATATGTCGCTTAAAGCGGTAAGAGACGTGACTGCCAAATATATAGATGAAGAATGTGAATATCATGAGTGGATAAGCAACCATACACGCGCCCGCAATGACAGTGAGGAGAATCTCGGAAACAGTACACACAGTCTACTGATTGAGTGATGAGCGCCTATATCACGCCTGAAATTCAGAGCAACACAATTACAGACTTGCAGCATAACAGCTCTGTCTGCAAGTATAGGACACAGGAGTCAAATATAGAGAACTGCTTAGCGCGCTGAACAAAAAAGTCAGTGATGCCTGTCAAGCTTAAATCAACATATTGCATCATTAATGCAAACTGCCTTACAACAATCAACGCCGATGCTCTGGATAATCATGTTCCTGACTAGTCAACTGGTATGAGCGATATCGAAAATGCCTCGAAGATGTTGATAATGGATATGGCAATCAATCCGGATAGTATCGATCAAAACTATTTAATAGTGACTTTTAATGTTGAAAGAAAAGAATGCAGACAATCAACTATATTGAAACTACCTCAATGCCAGTGCCTTTGCCAGACGCGATATAGATCACAACTGTCGACGTCACGATTCAGAAAAATAGACAGTACTTTACAGAAATAACGCTGACTGCTTGTGTGACGTTTGTTGTACCAATGACTCAATATAATAGCATAGGAGATTTTACTGCGTAAAGGATTAAGGTCGAATACTGCATTATACCGCTTTCAAATCGTACAATATTAACTACTACTAAACATTCAGAAAATCGTCCCCTGAAGGGGACTTACAGTTTAGTAATTTAAAATAAACCCTGGTTTTTAAATTTCTGAAAAAATAATAGTTTTCAGCGAAGTGTCAGCGTGAACCTAATCGGACTAGTTGCATTAACTCCTTTTGGGATCTCTTCAGGAGAATAAAAATCTGCAGCAAGAGCGTAAACCATCACTATTCCGCCTTTACCTCCTTTTCTGATAGCTTCACTAAGAAATTGAGGAGCCTGTTTATCATTCTTTGAATGATTATTCATACTATTTACTATTACTCCCCCGGTTAAAAAACTTTCCTCGACGTCAAAAGCTATAAGTTCATCTTTTATATATTTATTTTTACCTTCCCTCACGACAACTAAATAGGATGATTCACTCAGTTGTACAAATTTTTTACCTTTTATTTCCTTTTTAATTTTAGAAACTGACATCCTGATTTCTTTTTTAATTTTATCGTTATAATCGAGAATGGTATTTTTGACAATGGTGTCACTTAGTAATAGCTTACCCTCATTAGCATCATTTATTCCACGAAGTAAAGTATCTACGCCAATGATAATATTTCCACTGGAGAAGCGTGATACTTCGCTCTCTATTTTTTTAAAAAAAGCAACACCCAACGAGTATGAATATTTGTCACTAGCTGTGACAAGTTTAGTCGCCCGTGGATGTTCATTTTCAAAATATGAACCTTCCTCATTTAGACTATTAAGTTTAATTTCGTTTTTTTGGTTTTCCAGAACAGCTATCTTAGCCGCAAGGACTTTATTCTGAGCCGTTAATTGAACGATGTTTTTATTCGATCCTGCCGAAAGCGCTGCATTTTTCTCTGTCAAAATGTTAACTTTGGCTCTAAGATCTTTCAGTGTACTCTCTGCTTCAAGTTTCTGCTTCTCTTGGATGGACAGTTTCTTCTGCAGAATTTTCCTCTCCTCTGCCAGCTGAAGAGCGTTCTCTTTAAAATCGGCTGTAAGTGTTGCGTTATTCTTCGTTAGTATATCGACCTGAATGTTAAGGTCTTGAATCGTACTCTCCGCCCTCAGTTTCTGCTCTTCAATTGCGTATAACTTTTTTGAGAGAACATTTTTTTCCTCAAAACTGTTCTTATCCGGGACTACGGCAGTTGCGTTCTTCTTGGCTGAACCATTATTAACCTGTGCTTTAAACTCTTTCTGACTGCTAGCTGCTCCATTCATGCCATCTTGCGATTTCGGCATTTTTTCTGTCAGATGACTGACGTTCTTATTTTTAGTTCCCCCTGATTTCGTGCGTGCAGATTTGTGCCCAAGAAGGCGCTTTTTGGGTTTAGATGGGGCAGATTGAGTTGGCTGTAGCACTTTTTGTACATTTTGCGGTTCAGAAGAATTTCCCGATGTGTTTTGCATCACTCGAGCTTCACTATCAGAAGGAATAGACACCTTCTCAATATTCTTTAAAAAATCTTCAGAAGTTTTAGAAAATACCGGTTTTGCACTTAGTATGGAAAATATAAAAAACATGAGTGATAATTTCAATTTCATTTTAGTTATGCTTATTTATTTGAAGTTGAAATGGTTTTAGCTTTTAGCTCAGACATTAGTGATTGTGATATAGCATCACATGCATTATAAACATTGAGCTCATAAAAACGAGTCACACTTTCCTCAGTGTGAGAAGATATTGTATTCGAAATTGATGCGTAGTATTTTATATCTTTTATCAATTTATGAAGGTGACTAATATCTTCGTTATATTTGCTATTGATTTTTGATAGTGCGTCAGCTTCATTAATACATGCCTGAACGTCAATAAATGATGTTCTGTCGCCGTAAATGGTTGCACGAATTCTAGATTTTTCAGTTACAGGACTACACCCCGTGACGCAAAACATAAGCATAAACAATATAAATGGTTTCTTAGGCATTTTTTATTCCTGATAATATTCAACTGTTTTTTACAGAAAAAAGTCATCGTAAACCAAATCGTTCAATATGTTAATATGCGCTTTGAATTTTAGATGTGCTTTTATATATGGTGCGCATGTTATCGCACTAGCCCCCTCCGGAAACGCACAAAAAAAAACAAACTACAAGTCAATAATATACACGCGATCACAACAAATAATTCACAGATAGATTTCCTTAATTTACTCTTTGATGCTAAAAGACGCATAAATAATCATTGATACTAAAGCACTCATCAGCCTGTAATAATATTTATGGGTGCCTATATTATACTATTAATTATTATATATATTGTTTGTTGGGTTACCAATGCCTGTAAGTATTACCATAAAGAGGAACATTGAGTAGCGTTTATTAATGTTGTCGTTGTTTTTTTGTAAAAAATAACGTCACTCTGTTTTTATCGGACGCAAGATAAAGTGACTATACATTACTTAAATTTTAACCCAGCGTTCAGGATTTTTTATTTCATAGTGTTTAATAAAGAATACATTCCATTTTTTTGACCTGCTCGATAAATACGTTTATATGACTGAAATAATCGATAAGTTCCATTACTGACAGTGTTGCCGCTTCAAGAACAACAAAAAATCGACGCCCGCTGTCAACTCTTCGCAATCAACAGATGGTTCTCTTTTCGAGTTTTATCATCATTCGTTGTCGTTGTCGTTGTCGTTGATGTGGTAAAGGTGAGGTACTCGACGACAAGACAACAAGCAGTCTGATTTTTTTCTAACTGGCGGATTACTGCAACTACTGGCCAGTCAGGAGAATTTTATGTTTTATTTTTTAGATAGCAAAAGACAGGTTATAAATAATAGGTTTAACGCTTCATAGCACCTCAATATTTTTTCCATGTATAATATTTATCGCTTATTGTAATAATAAGCTATCTATTCGTTCCTGGTCGCATGAATTTATGGGAATTAAAAAACCTTCATCAAACTCAACCACAAATTCGTTTTTTTCCGCATTCGTTGCCGATATTGGTTTCTGTGCCGCTTGCAGTTTTGGCAATGAAAGAAAATTTGTATGTGATTTTTTGCACTCGGTTAAACCACAATGTTTTCTTCCTTAGATAAACAGTAACTAATTATCTCCTCAAACTGATGAGTTCCTTTTCCATGCTGACAACAAATTTTGGTCGTGAAGTGATTACTTCCCAGTCGTTACTTTTTCGCTCAATTCGATATTACCTCGTTTGTTTTATCGCCAGGCGGTCTTATTCCCCCCATATTGTGAGGATTCAAAGCATTGATGGTTCTCCTGACATTTGTTACAAGTTATCAGAAGCAATAGCTTTTCACTTCGTACGCAACGCAAATTGGAAGATCCATAGATACTATATGTTGATATATTTTTGCATATTAATGTGGGTATTTTTCTGCTTTTATTTTTACAATAAGAGTATATATTCTTTATTCGCAATTGAGATGGTGCTGCAGCACCATCTCAATTGCGGTGAATCCCCCTATGCGGCGGGGCTTATTAGCTGGCTTTAAACGTTTGCATCCGTGAATGCGTGCCAATTCTGGCTAAGATTGGTGCACCGGGAGGCACCCGGCACTGCAATTTATTACGGCCCTTTAGCTCAGTGGTAAGAGCGAGCGACTCATAATCGCAAGGTCGCTGGTTCAAATCCAGCAAGGGCCACCAGAGCCGACTTAGCTCAGTAGGTAGAGCAACTGACTTGTAATCAGTAGGTCACCAGTTCAATTCCGGTAGTCGGCACCAATTCAATATGTGGTGAATTCTCCTAAGCTGTGGGCCGCACAGTCAAATAGTTCTCATTTTTTATGCTCGCGCGAAGAGGTCGGACTGGCCTTGCCACAGGGAGGAACCCGGCACCGCAGACCCCAAATTTTTTCGTCAATCTGGAATTCTTTGAATTTGCGATTTATTCTTTATTAAAAGAAACCTTGCTAAAAGTTTACTTTCAAATCCGTCGTGAGCGGAGTTTTTAATCGAAATAGTGATAGAAGCTGATCTCACGAGCAGGCTCCTTACACACCACAGTACGGATCAGTATACGTCGGTTTAGATATGTTTATTGTCGCCTGTATTATATATCTGGCCGGCCCACTTATCTGAATAGCTTATTTGACAGGGCTCTGTACAGCTCTGGCGACTGACTGACTGACCTGCCATTGATTGTTGCTGCTACCTACGGTCTGCGCGATGAGATCCTTACTGAAACCCCTTATTCTGAGCTCGTTGTAGCACATTCGTCTTTCCTTCCATTATTCTCACAGCAGACTGCGCAGTCTCTTTCTTACCAAACTCATAAGGTTGTGCATCAGCGACGGCAGTTCATTCAGGCTAGAGTAAGTTCCTCCATCCCGTCAGATACAACCTGAGTTCGCCTGTGACCTGTTCCAGACTACGCCCCCGGCTTTATTTCCGGAGCGATGAAAACCCACGTTCTCCCTTTGCCTGCGCTGATGCTTTAACCAAGGACTTATGTCAGCCCAGTGGGGACACCGCGCTCTTCCGCTCGTTAACCTTCAGTTTCAGCTTTTTCTCCATCCAGATCCAGTGAGTGACTGTTTCCTTCTCCCGTTTACCGGCTATTTCACTTCTGGCGTAGATATTGCTGTCGTCTGCGTAGCGGACATGATTCAGACCTCGCTTTTCAAGCTAGCGATCCAGTTCATCCAGCAACACATTCGACAGCGGGGCCCCCTGCGGTGTCCCTTCTGTCTGCGAACTGACCAGCCCCCCTCCGCATTGAGGAAGACCCTGAGTAACTTTAACAGTCGCTGGACGGTTTCTGCCCCCTGACTGCGCAAGTTTTGCTGCCTCACTTCTTCTGCTCACCTCTGGTGCATTGCTTTTTCTCCTGCATGACCGCTCAGAACCTATGGTAGTATTCACCGCTCATTACTGTTCGTGCCTTCGGGTTTCCCTGACTATGCCCTCTGCTGACTTATGCATAATGATCAACACACCTCACGATGCACTCAGTCCTGAATGCAGAACGCTATGCAAACCTTCCCGGGGTAATCCGTACCACCTTCACCACACACCTGCCTTACTCGAACGACCCTTGTTGGTTATGGCGCTCTCAGTCAATGGCTTGTGCCATTAGCCGGGTATTCCTGTGTGTCAGGTCATGGTTATGCTCTATGCTTCCTTCAGACCCCGCCTCACGACGACGTCCTCGCGCTTCGCTAGTCCTTCGCCACTATCAGGCTGGACAGGATACTTTCCCCCGAGCTGCTGAACATGCCCGGCACACCATAAAAAAAGCCGCACGGAGTGCGGCAAACGATGGTTTGTTTAAAGATTGTTGTAATGCGCATCCTGTGGAGGGATATGCTTTTTTTATTATTCCACACGGCCCTTGTTATTTAACGTCTTTTTCTGTGTATTTTTAAGCGTAAAAAAATAATTTCGTGTATCTAAGTAAGTTTTTTAATTTCGCCCAAAAATACATCACAGGAGCCAGAATTTGCAGGCTGAACGCGCTGTTGTTTAAGGAGCGGAGGTTCTGGTATCGCGGCCCAGACTAAATCCTTTTTGCCTGTATTACCAGTACCGGTCACTACACATCCTCACCAGGCAGGCGCCGGGGCTTTTTGTTAACCTATTTCGCAGCTTTTTGAGCATCTGAGACGCGGTAAGGCAGAACAATGGAAATTTCGAGAAAAAACCTGATAAACGATGAAAAATCAGAAGTTTATGAGTCATTGGACTGGTGTTCGTGAACTGCCTCATTACCCTAAAATCATCACGCGATGAGCACAGTCCTTCATTGCTTCTGTCAGATGTCTGGACTGACCCCACGCCCGTAGACTAATTCTGTCCTCACGACGGGGCCTGTTCGAAGGCCTCCGGACTGACGCCGCCGAGATGACTGTGGCGCCGGCCCCGGTTGTAGATCATTTCAATGTAATCGAAGATATCCGCCTGGGCTAGATCCCTGGTTTTGTTTATTCTCTTCCTGATGCGTTCTTTTTTCAGTGAACTGAAGAACGATCCGGCCACCGCATTATCCCAGCAGTTGCAACGCCTGCTCATGCTCGGCGCCAGGTTATTGGCCCGGCAGAAGCGCTGCCAGTCATCACTGCCGTACTGGCTGCCCTGATCGCTATGTACGATAACCTCGCCGTCCGGTTTTCGACGCCACACGGCCATCATCAGCGCGTCCAGCGCGAGTTCGCGAGAGAGAGTGGGCTTCATCGACCAGCCAACCACGTTACGGGCGAAGAGATCGATAACCACCGCCAGATACAGCCAGCCCTGCCAGGTGCGGAGTAGAGTAAGAGGCAGGGCGTAGTCGGACTATTTCCCTGCCTCTCCTCCCCGAACCGGACGTGCACCTTTCAGCGCATCCGGCTCTCCATTTAAATGCTGGCGAACGCCATTGCCACTTCTGTAAAGCGCGATGTATACGTGTTTCTGGTTTCCGTCCTCAGATAGGGATTACCTTCGGGTAGCCTCCAGCGGAACAGCTTCTTGCCTTGCCCCACCAACCGGTACAGTATTTCGCCGCTGAGCTTGCCGTGATTGGTTTTACCAAATAAAACCCACGTTTTGCCCTGACCCGGTTTCGGTGATTTACACCACCACCTCATCAGGGAAGCGATACCTGTACGGTATTTGCGGGCCAGCCAGTGAGCCAGCTTCCAGAACACGACACGGTCGATATAACTGAAGACTTTGGCCTTAAAATCAACGAACTGATAGAACATGGCCCAGCCTTTCAGTTTTCGGTTGAGTTGTTCAGCCATATCGACTTTGCTTTCACTGTAGTTGCCTGATAACAGTGCTGTCAGCGATGCGGCGAAGTTTCTGGCTTTCTCCAGCGGGATCGTTGAGACCACTCGCATCTCGCCATAACGACTTCGTTTGCGAATGATCCTGTGCCCCAGAAAGATAAAGCCGTCATTAACATGGGTGATTTTAGTCTTATCCATGTTCAGCCTGAGTTTCAGACTGCCTTCGAGCACACCCCGACACTCCTCCCTGATGGCTTCCGCCTGTGCTTTGGTGCCTTTGACGATGAGGACAAAATCATCGGCATAGCGGCAGTACGCCACCGCGGGTTTCCACTGCCAGTTTTCTCTGACCGCCGTACTTCGGCCCCGCTGGATACTGTTATTCCAGTACCACCGATCTTTTCTGGCTTTCCCGCTCAGGTAGCGCTCATGCAGGTATTGATCGAACTCATTCAGCATGATGTTCGACAATAGCGGCGATATAACACCGCCCTGTGGCACACCTTCACTGGCCGCCCGAAAGAGACCGACATCGATATGTCCCGCCTTGATGGTTTTCCACAGCAGAGTCATGAAACGTGCGTCACTGATCCTGCGGCGTACAGCCTTCATCAGCAGTCGATGATGTACGGTGTCGAAGTAACTGGACAGGTCGCCTTCAATCACCCAGCGTCCCCGGGTTTCACCGCAGTCTGTGAGCTGTAATTTCACCGTGCGGATCGCGTGGTGGACACTGCGCTCAGGCCGGAAGCCATATGAGAGCGTATGAAAATCACTCTCCCATATCGGCTCCATCGCCATCAGCATGGCCCGCTGAACAATACGATCCCGCAGCGCGGGGATACCCAGTGGTCGCAGTTTGCCGTTGCTTTTAGGGATGTAAACCCGTCTGGCGGGCAAGGGCTGGTAGTGGCCTGAGAGTAATTCATCCCTGAGGATTTGTAGCTCAACAGCCAGTCTGGCCTGTAGCATTGTTTTGTTCACGCCATCAATACCGGGGGTATGCGCCCCCTTTGATGAAAGCGTGATCCGCGCCGCTTCAGCCAGCCATTCTGGTTGTGTTATCAGACGCAGCAGCCGTTGAATCCGTCGGGACGGATCGGTGGCTGCCCATGTGGCAAGCTTGCGTTGCATTTCGCTGATTATCAAAGGTCTTCACCTCGTTAGGTCAGTTAATTCACGTCGCAAACACATTCAAACTGCTTCCCTTCGCCATGTAATGGGCTTTCCCCATCGCGGACTACTACGGAAGCTCCGCCAGCCAGCGCGTCATCGGAGCCATGCCCCCTTAACATCCGTCGCTGACCTTCCCCGGTTTACCTGCCTGGACTCAGACATACTGAGGAGGCTGCCCGTCGCACTCTTTATCCTTGCTTGCCGCAAGTTGGCAGAAGTCAGCAACGCGGGCGTGATAGACGCTGCTGCCCCGGAGTTTCGCATACATGTCAAAACACCTTCGACCGGCAGTGCTTACGTAGCACTGCCAGTTCCTCCTGCACGGCCTGTCAAATCACGTAGGCCGTGGTGACGTTTTCAACCCACAGAGGCGGATTAACGGGTTCATGTTCTTCAGCCTTTCAGTACTTAACCTTGAGGATCATCTCGGCTTAGTGATCTCGCCTCAATCCCCGTTGTCAGCGGGTTACATCACCCTGCGGGCATGCCGCAGGTCACTGCCGCTCAGGTTCTCCACCGTCACACCCGGTGGGATTGTTGGGTTTCTCATCGTGAGTTACCGGTTCAATATTCCAGACAGACTCGTGGTTCATTTGAGCGTCCATGCTCGCCCTGAACTCCGGGCACACTATAAGTAATATCGGTGACCCAGACCTGATTGGCCCGGACAACGGTAAACTGCCGCTGCACACGATTAGGCGCAACCACTGAAGGTCTGCCAGCGATACGACGCTGAGCTTTATAGCCGCGCACGGCTTTAATCCGGTTCAGTTGCATAATACGGCCCACCCGGTTTTTACCGCAGGTATCCCCGATTTCGTTCAGGTCGCCATGAACCCGGCGGTAACCGTATACGCCTCCGCTCAGTGAATAGGAGTCACGGATGAGCGTCAGCAGACGCTGGTTATCTTTATCCCGCGTGGAGACCGGGTTATGCAGCCACGCATAAAACCTGGCCCGGGCAATGCACAACACCCGACACATCGTCATGACACCCCATACAGTGCGGTGCTCATTGATAAAGCGGTACTTCAGCCGGGCTCCCTTGCAAATTACCGCGCGGCCTTTTTCAGAATGTCCCGTTCTTCCTCAGTGAGCTTCAGTTGGGCCCTGAGCTTCAGGATCTCGCTTTTCGCTTCAAGTAAATCACGTGCATGTTGCTCGCTGTTATCGGGTTTAATAGCCCGCAACCACTTATAGAGACTGTGTGCTGAAACGCCCAGCCGGTCAGAAACTTCGGCGACGGAATAACCGCGTTCCGTTATCTGACGGACGGCTTCTTCCTTAAATTCAGGTGTAAATCGTGGTGTGCCCATACGCTCCTCCTATGCTCAAACTATAGGGCTGGATCGTCTACCGTGGCGGGGCCAGTCCAAGCCCGTAAGCTGAAGATCAGCGCCTCAGTTGTATCAAAATGGAGATGTGAGTTAGTGGGGCAAGGACTTTTACCTAAAAATGAAAAGATTACCTCCGTTGACGGTGAGGTCTGGACACCGGAACGTCGATTCTCTGTTGTTCTTGACACGGCTACGCTGTCAGAAATGGAGCTTGCTGATTATTGCCGTCGTATGGGATTGTTTGTTGAACAGGTTAAAGAATGGCGGGCTATCTCAATTCAGGCACATGAAAAAAACTGACGGAAATATTCGAACAGACAGGGCATTGCGTGACGCAAGAAATAAGTTACGAGAGTTAGAGAAAGAGCTTCAGCGTAAAGATAAAGCTCTGGCAGAAGCAGCTGCACTTCTGATGCTAAGGGAAAAGTTCAATGCCCTCTGGGACAACAGCGAGGAAGACTGATGCCTCTTTCGGAGCGGCAGAAAATCATATCCCTTTAGGTGATGCGGTCAGTCAGGGAGCATCCAAAACGCGCGCCTGCCAGTGCATTGGCATTTCTATTCGGACACTTAAGCGCTGGGGTGACAGTGAGCATATTAAGGCCGACAGAAGGCCTGATAAAAGTAACGGGATCCCTCGGAATAAGCTGTCGGAAGCAGAGAGACAACAAATTCTTGAATTATGCAATTCCCCAGAATTTTCATCTTTGCCGCCAAATGTCATTGTTCTGACGCTGGCTGATAAAGGTATTTATATTGCTTCTGAATCAACCTTCTATCGTGTGTTAAGAGACGCTAACCGGTTGACCAGAAGATCACGCGAAAGCCGGTATACGTGGCCTGACGCACTGAAAGCAACAGGACCCAATCAGGTCTGGAGTTGGGACATTAGTTATCTGGCCTCCAGGGTCAGGGGACAACATTTTTATCTCTATATAATCGTCGATATTTACAGCCGTAAAATTATCGCTGCGGAAGTCGTTGCCAGCGAATCCGGCAAGCATGCGGCAGAATTGCTGCAAAGAGCGATATGGCGTGAAAAATGTTCATCCCAAAATCTCGTGCTTCATTCCGATAACGGAGGTCCGATGAGAAGTTATATGATGCTCGCAAAAATGTATGCACTCGGTGTAATCAGTTCATATTCTCGCCCCCGGGTCAGCAATGATAACCCTTACTCTGAATCGCTATTCCGCACGCTGAAATATTGCCCATGGTGGCCTGAAAATGGCTTTCAGGATATCGATGATGCCCGTGCATGGGTCACCCGCTTTGTAGGTTGGTATAACCAGGAACACAAGCACAGCGGAATTAAATATGTCACACCGGATGAACGTCACCGAGGTGCCGATACCGGAATACTTTCGGCAAGGAAAGTGGTCTACCAACTAGCCCGCCAACAACATCCGGAACGCTGGGGTATGAGGTATACCTTAACCCCGAAAATGTAGCGGCATAACGTAACTTTATTACAAAAAGCGACAACTACCTTGAAAAACGCCGGTTACTCATCGATCTCCTTCATGGTAATACGCATCCCATTACGCCTGAGGTCACGGGAGACAGTAGGCTTGCTGACATCTACCCGCTGACCAATCTCACGATAACTACAATGTTCTTTATAAAGCAGGGCAATCTGGTATCGTTGCCCCTCAGTTAGCTGCTGGTAGTTCATGGTTACTCGCTCATCTTTGGTAGAAAGAGGGATAGCTTATCAGCAGCTAACCACCTCCTCACCCTCATGACCGAGCGTTACACTTATTATCTGAATTCGCGCGCTGGTATATTTATATGTACGTGCTAATCCTGGTCAGTCGCGTGACATAAAATAATGCCTGACTGACATAAACGTCAGTTAGCTTATGCCGGGCTGGACCATCAGTTATTGCCAGGTGAGCACCAGTGTGGCTGAGGCAGTAAACGGTCCCGTGGCGATGGATTCGACAGGGGTGCTACTCAGGTGCACAGGGGTGAACTCCATATGCACAGGGTTTGAACCCATAGTCAGGTTCATTGTTGTGGCGGTATTATTAAGAATGGGCTTCTGGTCAAGTGTCGCCATGACACCCAGACCTGTATTTGATGTGGCTATAGCGGCACCCCCGGACCCGGTTAGCGACGTAAACTTGAGAACCGCGTCTGCAGCAACCTGCGAAGTAGCGGTACTGGCGCAGACAATGCTGAAGTCTTTAGAGGTGACACCATAAACGCCCGCTACGGTCCCAAGCTGCATCCGGTCAATACTGTCCCCGAGATGGACGTCCAAGGTCTGGCCTGCATTTACAACGCAACTGACAGGTGCTGGAGCAGGAGTTACAGATGTAGAAGAACATTGCCCTCTGTCCAGGGCATTCACAGAACTAGAACCACCCCAAGTTTTTGTGTATATCATTATACATATGTATGGATAACTTCCCACATCCGTATCTTTTATCAAAATGTTTCCAGATGTTTTAGTTAACGTATTGGGAATGTATGAGTTTACATTTGAAGTGCAATTTTTTAGTGTGTCAAGATTTTTGATATTCCCGTAGTTGTAGTTGCAACCATATAAGCCCGCAGTATTACTCATATAATAAGAAGGATATGGTACCATCGCTAAAATAAATATTACTGTGCAATTTGTTCCTCTGCAGAAAGAATCATTCCAGGGATCAACTACCTGGTCTGTTTGATACCCATAACATGTATAACCCGCTTTAGGTGTGCAGTTAGTCGAGGGTGTTAATTTGATCGCCCCCGCTTCAGAATAGGATGAATGAAAGAAAGTAAAGAAAAAAAATGCAAAAAAAATTAAAAGGGTATTTTTATATTTACATGTTGTGTTTTTCATAAGAATGTTCTCACATCAGAAATGGCTATAACCGATGACTGGGTATTGCGTGCGTTCACTGGCAACGTAGTACGTTTTACACGAGCTTGCCATTTTAAACGCACGCTACAACACCTGCTATACATTAACCGCAATAAAAATTCTGTTTTGTTAGGATAAACAGAACCTTATATCGAGTTATTAAAAGCATCGAGCGTAAATCAAAAAATAGTCTATCAAAAGGCGCAACATTATACATCAGTTGCTGGAGGGTAAAAAAAGGCACCTCAACACACCGAAATACATATAAAATCATCATCTCTCCCCCTTGAACATATGGAGGGACGATGTATTCCTCAAAGGTACAACTTCAACAGATGGAGACAGAGATGAGGATTCATTTATTTAGAACCTATATCAATAGGACTTTATTCCAGACGATAAGACCACAGGCAAAATGCAACATGGCCTCGTAATTTTCTGTCTTCTTTCCCATCGGGTCAGGAGAGTGCGTAAGCGATTCATGCAGCTATGAGTTCTCTCTACAACCCAGCGATGGGCTTTGAAGTCCTTGTTTTTAATTGCATCTGACTCTTCTTTACGGGACTGGATATGCGGCTCGTAGCGGCTTATCTGTAAAATTTTTTGTCAGCCAGCATCGTAACCTTTGTCCAGGCAGAGTCTGATTTTTGCCCCGAACGTCCCGTCTGAAGGGCATCGAGCGTATCCGCAACCAGTTTGATGTCGTGCACGTTCGCTACTGCGACAACCAGATACAGAGGAAGCCCGTTGGCGTCCGTCAGCAGGCTGCGCTTTAAGCCTTGTTTCCCTCTGTCCGTGGGGTTGCGGCCTGTTTTTTTCCTGACAGCGGCGATTTGGTCATACAGCCGTCCATTGACAGTCAGGACCAGTCAATGCCGTCCAGGTTTTCACAGGCCAGCAAACCGTTCTGCCAGAGGCGCTCGAAGACTCCAGTATCGCACCATTCCTGAAGGCGACGATGGGCTGAGCTTGGTGAGCAAATGCCAGTAGCATTCAGCGTATTCCACTGACAACCTGTTCTGAGCACGAAGAAAATGGCGTTCATTGCGGCACGATTATCCACACGCTTGCGATGCGTCCCCAGCGGATGCCGGGTTGTGTACACAGGGAGCAGTGGAGCCATCTTTTCCCAGTTGTCATCGCTAATCTGCCACTTGTTGTCAGCCATACTTCGCTCTCAGAAATTATCGTAACCCATTATACGACAATTCCCTTTGGGATAGGCTCTTAGTCTCACTCATCCCTTGTTTCATGCGCACCGGGATGATCTTTATCAATTTCAAAAATGATGAGTTCATATTTATACTATGTAACCAGACTCCACTATGGTGCCAGCATTATGGGAAAGAGTAAGTGCCGAAGGATCTATGGCACGCTTGCGGCACTCTCCTGGCGAAATACCGTACTCCCTTCTGAAAGAGCGATAAAAGGTTGAGACATCATCGAAACCAAGCCCGAAAGCGATGTCTGCTATCCTGGCATCACTTTTACGAAGTAAGCACACTGCAGCGGCCATTTTTCGTCTACGAATATAACGTGCTATCGGCTCACCGATTACAGATGTGAATGTATGCTGCAGATAGAATCTTGAGTAGCCAGACCTCATGACAATATCATTCACTGACAGCACCTGATGAATGTTCGCCTCAATCCAGTTAAGCAGGTCATGAATGGTTCTGCTAATATTGCAAGTTCGACAGGAATGTAGTCCTGGATTTTCGGCTACCATAATTTCTCATTCATTTTACATATCCCCCTGTACAATCCATACAATAATTTGAGCTCCGCGCGAGTGTCATATTAAAATTTATTTAGCATGTATCTCACGATAATTCTTTCTGCTGGCATGACAGCTATCTTCAGTGCTACCGAAACTCTTTCAGTTGTTATCAGTATCAGTCCATAGAACAATATAGCCTGCCCCACATTCAACTTTTCCATATTAATATTGGCGCTGATAAAAATAATCACGACATGCTGAAGGAGCATAATAATATACGCTCTGGAGGCCAGCCTGTATATTGCGTTCTGCAGCCTGAGCCGGCCAAAAACCTGGTTAATGACTGGATAACCTGCATGGAAAACAAAAACAAACGCCACCAGAAAAATCAGGCTTTGTGGTGCAAGTGGAAAGAGAATCTCCCTGATGGTTTTCTGCGACACAGCGGCCGTTATGCCTCCGGCCAGAATAACTGCACAGCCTGCAGCAGCAAGCAAAATTCGCCATTTACGGAACCAGTGCAGAAAGTGCATGAAAAACATACCAAACGTGAAATCACTCATCCGTACATGAGCTGACCAGTATGGATTAACCTGGGTATCATTGTAGCAAAGTACGCTGATAACAACCGTTGCTGCCATGGTCATTACCGGTGCCCCCTGCAGTATCCGGAAAATCAGTGGTGCGATTATATAGAGCAAAATAATACACCCGATAAACCATTCGCCGGTAAGATATGCAGTCTCCACACCCCACACGCCATGCAGGTAATGGTCAACACCTGTGACCGAGGGAAGGAACGAGATAACGCTTCTCTCTCCCTTAATCAGCTGCTCCAGCGGGTTCTTCGGGTACCCGAAGTAAAGCCCCAGGGCCAGGAGCGTGAGGCCTGCGGTAAAATACACGATGTTGTAAGGTATCAGGACAGAACAGGCACGCTTAACGTAATATTCTCTCGCTGTGTAACGTGTAAGAGAAACATATGCAAGTGCGCCAGATATCATAAAAAAAAGTGAGACGCCAAGCCGGCCTATTCCGCCCGTTAGATATTCGCGCGGGAAGGTAATCAGGGGACTGGTATCAAACATGTAGGCGTAGTGCGAGGTAATCACAAGCAAAACAGCGGTCAGACGCAGGAAGTCAAAAAAGGTATTTCGTGTTGAGTGCATATTCAGGCTATTTACTGGGTAGAGGATAATTTAACTGTACTGACGGGGCCGCGATGTTTTCTCATGTTGCCTTCGCTCCTTCTGGAGACTCAGGACTTTACGCTCCATGTAGTCGACACCAGCCAGAATAACGACAACCATTACGGTCATAATGATGGCCTGGTGAGAAAGGCCCAGACCAGTTATTTCCCCCGTAGCCGCAATCATCCAGACCGTTGCGGAAGATGTAGCGCCAGTCACGACACCATTTCGCGTCATCATGACTACTACCCCTAAAAAGCACAGGCCGGTAATTAACGGCTAAACACGCGGGCCCTGTCTGCGGCATCCACTGTTACGGTCCCCTGCATTGCGAGAAAGCAGTATCTCCCGAGCACAACTCACCTGGAGGTTCTGATGCCCATCAGTTTTCCGCGCAGGCTGCTCAAGCCCCACGGCAAATCCACACAGCAGGCAGGTTATTAACTTTTCAAACGTAAAAGGAAACCGCAGGTTCTCTGCTGTCGTAAAAGTCAGACGCATACGTTACTCATTCAGTAAGGGGGCATGAAAATGCTATTTTGATCCGGGACGGAGCGTACCCAGTACACGGGACAGGAGTGCCACCGTCCAGCCAGCCAGCAATGAACCGACAAGACCTTCTGCAGCACCGATTATGCGCAGATGCGTTGGCAGCACTACATCGCCATAGCCCACAGTGGCATAGCTTGCCAGCGAAAAATATACGGCTGTTGTCACATCACTGAAGCCAGAACGCCAGTAATAGAAGAGAGCAAAAAACGTTGCCTCAATAAAATGAATCATCAGCATGGAAACACAGATGCGTACCAGCATCATAACAAGCCTGACAGTATCGGTTATCCTCCCGGGTATAAGCCTGAGAATATGCAGGCTCCAGAGAGTGTGAGTGACCACCATGAGTGACATCAGCGCAGCCAGCCATAAGAGCTGTAAAAACATATATTCCCCATAAAACGACTACGTATGGCGTCCAGGGCGATCACTGTCTGGAATCCATCTCTGTTAGCGATTTGCCGCCATTCAGACACAGTGCTGTAAGTCTAGGGTCAAAATCCCCCACGTCTGCGTTCGCAAAAGCACACCCGAACCATGCTAGTAAGAGCGGCAGGCTCAACTGCGGAATCAAAAGATAATCATTTGGCGGGAGGGAAAAGAGATACCGTAAAGCATTTTCATCAGCAGGAAGTCTGACGCCAAAACACCATTCCGCTTTGTGAAGCAGCACCTCAATATCATTACTGCAGAATAACATCCCTGATACAATCCGGGTTTCTTTCGTAATTAAACCCGGGGCACCGTCGCAGCCACTGCGAATGACATTGATAACCTCCGCGAGTGAGGCGGAAAGCGGTGTCTGGTCTCTTGTGTTTATTGGCGCCCTGAATCACGGCACCGGCGTTATTTCCGCTCAGAGCACCAGGATTAATTAAGGGAGCATAAATTTCCCTGTGCGAGTGGATATGATGGCGCATAAGTCCTGAGCGCTATCCTTACAGCCTTAAGCTGCCAGTCCACGCGTTCTGCATACAGGGCAGTATAATTGCTGCCCTGTCAGGTTTATCAGTGCAGGGCCTCACCGGCAAGTCCGCCTGCGCCAGCACCCGTGACAGCACCTTTCACAACGCTTTTACCCGTCGCGGCTGCCACGACTGCCCCTGTGGCTGCGCCAGCAGCACCGCCCTGTCGGGCTGCCTTGCCTGAGTCACCACCTTTGGTCATTGCTCCGACGCCTGCACCGGCAACCGCGCCCCCTACGGCTGATTTCACATCCTTCCCGGCAACCGCACCGACGGTTGCACCGACAACTGCGCCTGTCGCTGTTTTATCCATTGCCACTGCAGATACTGCAGGCAACAGCGCACTCAATAACACAAACGTGCTCAGTATTTTTTGGTTCACTGCTTCATTTCCTTTAATTAATCGAGTCTGGTGGACTTTTTAATGACCTGATAACCATCTGGTTACAAGTGATAGGCATGGATCAGTGTTCATTTATCCGTTCGCCGTTATTGATGCTGACATCGATCATCTGCGGACGTGGCGCTGAAATACCGTTTTCGTCGAGTCGGCATTTGATTGTTTCCATCAGGTCAAAATAGACATCCCAGTAAAGTGTGGTATCCGTCCAGCATCGCACCACGAAGTTCAGGGCCGGCGGAGCCATCTCATTGAGCCGCACAGTCACGCCGTTTTCCTGGATAATCCGTGTATCGGCGGTAACCACATCACTCACCACGCGCTTCACCTTTTCAATATCGGCAGACCAGGCAACAGATACCGTGATATCCACCCTGCGCTGCGGTTCGCGTGAAAAGTTGATGATGTCACCGGCAATGATTTTGCCGTTTGGCACGATAATAATTTTGTTGTCAGGTGCGCGCAGAGTGGTTGAAAAAATACTCACCCGGTCAACGGTTCCGGCCACGCCGCCTACATCCACAAACTCACCTGCACGCAACGGACGCAGCGTCACCAGAAGCACCCCAGCCGCGAAGTTTGACAGCGAACCCTGCAGGGCGAGTCCAACCGCCAGACCGGCAGCCCCCATAACGGCAATCACTGATGTTGTCTGCACGCCCAGACGACTGAGTACTGCAATGATCGTAAAAGCCACGATAGCATAGCGGACAATTACAGCCAGAAAACCCGACACAGTCACGTCAATCCCGCGCACGGAGAGGACCCTCTCCAGCGCAGAACTGATAATACGCGCCAGCATCATTCCGGTAATTAACAGTACTGCAACTGCAATAATATTAACCACGTACTCTGTCAGTAACCCCTGATTATTCATCAGCCAGTCACCTGTTTTACTCACTTCATCCGTAACATTCAGTTTTTTCATTTATTTCTCCATTTAAAGTTCACCCATCTTATGAATGAGTTGCAAACAATCTAAGATAATTATCTTCGTGCTCTCCGAAACTTAAAACGACACCCGTCACCCATAAAAAAAGGTAAAAAAAACAAAGCAAGGAAGCAGTAAGGCACTCAATACCCACGCAAACACATCTCTTTTCCTCCATCCGGGAAATGATTTTTTGACATGACAACGCGAACACCGCATCCCATCAGGTGCAATAATTCCTCCGCAATGCGTGCACGACCTGATGTTCTCTGGATACATCAAAAGCTCCATATTAAAAAGCGATAATAATTGGCTGCGACTTATTAAATTTACATTTCTGATTTAATTTGGCACCACGATGATTACAAGCTGCTTTAAACAAGCGGTCGAGTACAGGAAAATACATCACTATATTTAGGAGATATAGGTAATGAAACTAGCGACTCGCCAGACTAATTTTTAGCGCTGAGTTGCACGCTTCAAAATTTAGTGACCGCCGGGTAGTATTTTTTATTTCCTCCAGTACCATGTTGGTGGTGAAACTGCAGAGACTGTCGGCCTGCGATTAAGCCGGGAGAGAAAAGCTGAAAATGCCCCAGTGTCAGCGGCTGTTATCTGCAGAATGTAGTGCCGTGCGATACAGGTGAACGACGTCAGGCACCAGGGCAAAGGTCGCTGTCATTCCCTCTTCCTCATCTTGCTCGTGCTCAAACATCTTTATCATGACAAAACACGCCATACACAGACTGAGCTTTATCCGGTTCAGCCCCCAGTATGTACCCTCTTAATCAGGCTGATGAGCTGCACCAGGCAGAGTGTTTGGGTAAGTCCGACTATTTCTCCCGGCGTCCTTTATGGAAGTGCTGCAGTCATCCTGTAGTAATCTGTATGCAACGCCCCCAAATCCAGTCGATTCAGCTGCCAGGGCTAATAAGAGCATGGTACAGCAAGGATTAAAACGACTTAACGGGGCTGCAATTTGCATTTTCTTTATGACTTTTGGGCACGCTACCGCCCCTCGCTGTTTTTCCTTAAGGAGACCAGAGCGCACACGGTCAGGCTGAGCGTTTGTGTGTTTTTTGCTGAACGCCTGCCATCGCAGACGTTCAGCAAAAAAGAATAGCGGGCGGAAAAATCCTGCCCACTTGTAACTTACGCTGTGGTGGGTTTGTTCCAGAAATCAGAGTGAGGGGTGTGGCCGTCCTTGTAACCGTTCCATACACGCGTCATCACCAGACCGATACAGCGTGAATTGTCCGTCTCCCGGAAAGGTTCGCACTTGATATTATCGGCGTCGTCAATGCAGCCTCCTGTATCTTTAATAGCAGTCTCATCTTTCATCGAATCCTTGAGGTAACGCTTCATGCCTGCGGAAACAATAAACATCATATGAGCTACTGCAGAGACTTTAGATATGCTGTGCAGCAGCGAGACATCCTGCGCGGATGCATCAAACTCGCAAGTGGAAAAATCAGCGCTGCAATCGGTTCTCCGCCTGGAGAAGGGTATTCTGTTGTAGATGCGTGCTGGTATAATCCGCTTCGAATAATATCCAGCGCATTCTCCAGGTGTAGACCGTGTTTGGATATGTCCTGCAATTCAACCTTGACGTTCTGGCGAGCATAGGTTTTGTCGACCCGTGATTGCAGGGCACGCCACAGACCTTCCACCGTCAGGAAGTCCAGCGCCACGCTATGATGGTTGATAAGGTTACGGTCCAGTTTCTCAACTTTTGAGCCTGATTTGGTCAGGCGTTCCAGAGAGAGCTGCTCCCCGGCAGTTAAACATTCTGCGGTGGTCACATCCGACATCCTCTGGTTATCCTGCCTGATATCCAGCGGGCTAAGGCTGACTTTTTCAAACAAGGAAGCACGTCCCGTCACCGGAATGGTTTGCCAGACAACGAATTCGCCACCGGGAATTGTTTCATTCAGTACAGACATAAGCATGCTCCCTTTTTTAGTCTGTTATGTGTTGCAGGCTTGATGACTGTTTCAGTGCCACGAGGTAGTGGTAACCACGCAAGAGGCGGCACACGGCGTTGTCCACCAAACCAATCTTCAAGTTGTGCATAGCAGTCAGTGCTTTCAGTTGAGAAATTTGACGGGCTCCCCACTCTGATCAAAAAACCTTCATATTGCGGATGGCGAGCAGTGAATATTTTCTTCACTGCTGTCTCCAACGAGACGTTTTAAGCACAGTTCAGTATTTTTAGACGTTCCGCCTGTTGCAAATTAAACTTCAGATTTACATATGGTTTACAGGTCTTTCGCTCTGAAAAAGAGTCGCTCTTGTCTTTCAGCAATAAAAATAATCTGTAACCGTCGAATGCAGACTGAAGTGATACAGGAGAACGTGATATATCAGATTCGCAAGCAATATTTTCACAGTATATCCGCGTGCAGTTCAGGGCACTACTCTTACCCCCTCCCCTTATTACGCATGAGTTCTTATAAAAGTGACTGTTGTTTTTTGCGAAAAGGTATTATTTTTTAAGTTGTATATATCTCCTTCGATTTATTCGATTCAGGGCAGTCTTTAAAATAGAGCTCAGCACAAGAAGGAACGAACCCGCTGTCAGCGACAGATGCTGGCTGAAAAGCCCAACGCGGTTAAGTACTGCTGCACGATCCGAGCCTGTTGGGATTGCAAAGCGTCTCGGCTTCCTGCTCTCCGGCTTGAGAATCACATCAGCTAAGATGAGATGTGGTGCAACGGTCAAAGCCGTAAGCGAGCAGTAAGCGCCGTATTGACGGCTATTTAGTGGTGAGATCCACGTTCCATGGCAGAAGTTCAGCCACTTTGTTCGAAGGCCACTCCGGCTGCACGCTCAGGATATATCTGAGGCAGGCTTCCGGATCGACGCCATTGAGCCTGGATGTCCCGATAAGACCATACAGGAGTGCTCCTCGCTCGCCTCCGTGATCGCTGCCGAAGAAGATAAAATTCTTTTTCCCAAGACAGACCGCTCGTAGCGCGCGTTCTGCGGCATTGTTATCAGCTTCCGCAAGACCGTCATCGCAGTAGTAGCACAGGGCATCCCACTGGTTCAGTGGCATAAGCGAACACCTCGCCCAGCCGGGATTTTTTCGACAGCGTCGCGCTTTTTTCTGTCAGCCACTCATGCAGCGATGCCAGCAGCGGCTTGCTATGGGTCTGCCTGGCTGCCAGCCGCTCTGTTGCCGGGAGGCCGCGTATGGTTTCTTCGATTGCGTACAGTTCACCTATACGTTTCAGGGCCTCCTCCGCTGTGGCCGTTTGAGTACTTATATAGACGTCGTGGATTTTTCTGCGCGCGTGAGCCCAGCAGGCACGGCGATCCCCCGATCGATGGGGCGTGATTGTGCAGGGGCTTCAACGATACAGTCTCATCTGACGCAGGCCTTTTTCACTCTGACCGTGCGGATCACTTTCAGGGCGCTGGAGACCAGTTCCAGCTGCTCCGCGCTGACTTCGCTGAGGTACTCCATACCGTTGCCGCATTCCGGACAGCTGGTTTCCACAGGCTCCAGTCGGTGTATCTCACGTGGAAGGGCGACGATGGCGGGACTGGCGAAGCTGGCGATGGACCTGAGGATCGTCTTCCCGTCCGTTATTGCGAGCGCTTTGCTGCTCCTGCTGTTTCAACAGAGCTTCGGCTTCTTCAACCTGCCGGCGCAGTTTTTCAGAGCGGGAACCGAACAACATTCGTCGCAGTTTTTCTATCTGCGCCCGCAGATGCTCTATTTCGCGCTCTTCGTTCTCTATTTTCTCTTCTGCACGGGCCAGCGCTGAACGCAGGAACGACTTAGTCTCGGTAACGAGACTGAGCTGGCTGTCTTTCTGGCGAAGCGCATCTTCCAGCGCGGCGATACGGGCGAGATAGCCCTGACTCATGACCCCATTTATAATGCGGTCATGATCTTTTTACAACATCGTCAGTGAGTTAAGGCGTGCAGTTTTTGGCTGGCGCCAGTCCAGCTTATCGAGGTGCATGGCGAGCTGTGAGCGGGTAATGGCGATTTTGCCGTCGCGTACCGCAGCCCAGATAAACTTGCCTTCTTCCAGACGTTTGGTAAACAGGCACAGGCCATCCGCATCCGCCCAGAGTATCTTCACTGTATCGCCTTTACGGCCACGGAAGATAAACATGTGCCCGGAGAACGGATTTTCATCAAGTGCATGCTGTACCATCTCGCCCAGCCCATTGAACGATTTGCGCATATCCGTGACGCCAGCAACCAGCCAGATACGGGTGCCTGACGGGAGCGATATCATTGTCTTCTCCCGGTCAGCTCGCGGAGCAGCACTACCAGCAACTCTGGTGACGGGTTCTCAAGCGTCATTTTGCCGTGGCGGAATTCGACGCAACAGGAGGAGGCGCTCAGCGCTGAGAACTGACCCGGATCAGTATTCGCCTCACCTGTTGGCGCTGGATCAGGTATCACTTCGACAGGCAGCATCATCGGTGATGATGAAGATTCGACCGTTGCCGGGAGGCGACGTGATATGCGGCCTTCATCCTGCCAGAGCCGTAGCCATTTAAAGATGACGTTATCATTGATGCCGTTTTCACGGGCAATCTGAGCAACACAGGCACCGGGACGGGATGCAAGTTCGACCATACGTAGCTTGAATTCATTAGAATAATTCTTACGGGGTTCTTTTCGCCAGGATTGGGTTTCCATACTTAGATGTCCGTCTGTAACAGGTGGGCGTCTAAGTTACCAGCACTGGCTTAATGGCTACATACGGCGCTGGGTTTACGCTTACCGAAATTCGCATTGTGACAGGTGACCTCAATGTTTTCGTACCGGAACACCAGTACGACGAAAATGACCAGGTGTTAGTGTTCTGGCAGTTGAGCGGGCGTCAGTCTGAAGCGATAGCCGCAGCCGCGCTCAATCCGGGCGCCAGCGTTCAAACCGCTCTCAATGTCCTTCGCGGCAGCGTCCAGATAGTCGGCAAGGCGACTGACCGGTACTGCTACAGGGCATTGCTCTGACAGCGAAAGCAGAGAAAAAGGGTGGAGGACATCGACGCGTACCGGTGGCGGAGGTGCATATTGCCCACGACTGTCCATCTGGTACGCGCACGGAATTTCAGACAGGTTTACCGTAAGCACGGCCCGTTGCTCATCGAGTCCGGTATCCGTGACGCCAGTAGTCAGACACGGGTGCATGACATGAGGGATAATCATTGGCTTCTACCGTTCAGGTCGCTGTACAACAAGGCTCGCAACTCTGGCGACGTGTTCTCAAGCGTCATATTGCCGTATCAGAATTCAACACAACAGGAGGTGGCATTCAAGGCTGAGAAATGTCCCTGGACTGTTGCCAGAAGGCGGCCTGATAAAGGACCGTCATCCTGCTCAGAACCTGAGCCATTTGAAGATGGCATTATCAGTGATGCCATCTTCACAGACCATCAGAGCAACGCAGGCTCCAGGACGAGGAGCAAGTTCGGCCATACGAAGCTTGAAGTCATTGGGGTAATTTTTACGAGTTTCTCTTCGCCAGGATTGGCTTCTATACTAAGATGTCCGCCTGCTCAGATAGACGTCGACGTTACCTGTACTGGCTTAATAGCTTCATACAGCCCTGGGTTTACGCTTAAGGTAAGCACTGATCCATTTCTTTACCTATGTAATTTCAACATTGAAGCAGGCAGCGGTGGTCCACCACCCCCGCGACAACTCCCTTTCGCGTACTGCATGACTACAGCAAGTTTTAGCTCTAATAAATGCTTCATGAAGCTCAACCTTACTCAGTTGGGTATCAAACTTTTTGGGGAGACTATTCAAATTTCAGGGGGCTGAATGTCATTCTGTTGGCAGCCATCGGTTGGCCCTTTTTAAGAGAATGTCTTTAAACCATTCCCTTACCGGATAAGCCGATGACTCTCACCATCCTTACGAATTTACCCCACGCCGTAAGATTCTACTCGCAATAATATATTAGTTACCGCCCACAGCACTGCTGTCACCACCATTCTCATGATCCCCCCATGTTACCAGCGTGTTATCTTGTTTGAGTGCAGCAAAAGTGATTAGATAGTCTGGACATTGTTAAGTAATTTCATTGGTGCTCTCCTTATACATTTTTTTACTAAAAAAATTGTTCTTTTCTTGCACTGGTTACGATACATCTCTGCACACGCCTAATGTAAGCGTGCAGTGAACGCAGTAATTGACGGCTATCTATTTGAGGCAGCAACGTCACATGGCATTAGCTGAGTTACTATATTGGAAGACCAATCCGGCAGAACGCTCAGGTTATCGCGAAAGTAAGCTTCCTGAGCGATACTGCTCAGCCTGCATGTTCCTGACATTCCATACACTAGCGCGTTACTGCGTCCACCAACTTGATCAAAGATGCTGTAGAGACGTTCACTCGCTATCGCCTGCCATGACCAGGCTGACTATGATGCCAACATCACGGAGCTGCTTCTGCGAGGCATTGAGCTCAGCTGCCAGAATTACTTACTCTCCAGCAATAACCACGGTAAGGGCGCCTTCAAGATATTAAAGGCTCTAACGAATGTCTGAATCTGCAACATATCACCAGTCACAGTCTGAGTGGCATTCCAGAGTTCCATTATGTTATTTTTTTCTACAGCAGTTCATTTAAATTACACTGAATCACCAGTGCAACTTCCTGGGTAGTTAAAATAATATAGATGCTATCATTGATTTGAATGTTTATGATAATGGCACCAATAAAATCTATACACAGTAGTGCAGGTCGAGAATATTCCTTTTGGGATGTTAAATAAAAAGTGAGTCTTGAACTAGTGCTGCAGCATAAAGCCAGAGAATAAAATCGCGACTTACATTTAAAATGTTTGCAGGGTGTGGTTGTTCCTGATGTGTAAAATATTCCAGAAAGAGGGTTTTGAAAAATTTTTTTAAATTTATTAGTTCAGTAATATGCATTTGCATAATTTTAGTGAGACATAAGATGAGCGGCCTGTCATTATTTAACGCGGGTTGGCATAATTGCCAGTGCTGCATGAATGAGTTGTTGCTACACCCCGTAATTTCCATCGTTGAGACCAGAATTAAAAATATTAGGCAGTGTCCTTTAATTATTTTATTAATTTTAACTTATTGTTTGTAAATAATACTTGGCCATGACTTGCAGAGACCATACCTGATGAAGCATGGTCTTTCATCCAGACTCACCACAGGCGAACAACTCCAGTTCGCGCTGTACGCTGTACATTTTGCAGCGCATGCTGATCTTATCGATCATGTATTCGTGCGAAACGTAGATCATCTATTACTGCCGGGATCACCATGACGCTGTGGGATTTACAGGTAACCATACCACTTGGCAGATCAATACCATGAAGGTATGCGCGAATAATGCTTAATGTCAGATGCAATTCACTCATATTACACAGTCCGGCTGGTAAGGCAAAGCAGTATCCCTATCCATAGCTTGCCGCATTTACGCGACAGAAGATTCCTCCCGGAGCACCTCGATATTCATGGAAATGATTGAATGATCTGCCTGTGGACAATTTTTACGAAGCTTGATAATACAATTACCGATGAAAAATATAACACCTTCATAACTCACGGAAGCATAAATCTCTATTTCATGCTCAGTGACCGGTTGAGTGAATTTTTATGTCGTTACTACTTGTTGAGTTAGATAATATTTTTTCCCTGATGATGTTAGGTCGGAAAACACCTACACCCCGTTAGAAATTGCATTCAGCAACACAGAGCTAAAAGCAGTGGTCATGATGATCAAAGATACGACAAAGTAATTTCATCGGTTGGGCGAATAGATGCGGAGCAAAAAACAACCAACCTGTGTGTATCTTTTTCTGGCTTAATTTTCGGTGAATAAACGAAATACTAATCGTGTGGGGAATTGCTACCTAAGGTGTGAATAGTTGCGAGTCTCGCTGTACACTTACTGGTTTTTATAATATCCATTTATTGCAGTGAGCAATCTTCCAGATGAGCCTCTTTACCTCAGCGCTAATGCAGCCAGCTGTTGATGGTCAAACATTTGTAAGCTGTCGCCAGGTCGAATGTGACTACGCATAAAGCCATATATCTACTTCACTTTCTGGAGGTCGCGCGGTAAAAATGCTATATTGCTGGAACTTCCGGTTACGTAATTATCGGGGTGTATACCCGTTATTTTTTCAAATTTCTGTTCTAACTCAGCAATGCGTAACATTGCCTGATATAAAGCATGCTCAGTCGCTCCACGTTCAGCACAAAGACGTTGACGCTGCGCTTTCAATTCACGGCAGGATTTCCGATACTGTATTTTTAGTCTTCTTTCATTGTCCCGCTCATTTCGCAATGATTCTAGCATTTCATGATTACTAGTGTTAGTGGCTCTGACCTGAGTTGTCCCTGAATTGTACCGGGATATGGATTCAGCGGCACGTATCCGAAATTCTGAGTAGGGTTTGTAATAAAGTGTTCCACTTCCTACTGCAGCCTCTTTCGCCAGCCTGGCCATGGATAGTTTTTTTCCGGGTGTAACATACTTACCTTCGTTTCTGAGCAGGCGCGCAAGTGCCTCTTCAAAGAGCTGCAACTGGATTTCTGTTTTACATAATTTTTTATTCATTTTTCACTCCACTGAATATTAATGCTGTTTGCCGGAGTATACGTTTCGAAGTCGATGTCATGGTCTGACATAATTTTTTCACAGGCACGGATCCCGACCAGTGTTTTAGCGAGCAAATTGGGTTGATTCAGATGTTGATTGAGTGCCTGCTTGTGGCGTCTGATAAGTCGTTCGCGCAAATCAGCTCGCAACAAGGCATGCTGAGTCATAATGACATCATGGCTGCATAGTACCGGATTGATAAGAGGGTCTATAGTACAATCCAGTCGTTCACAACGGGGATTAAGGCACAGGCTATGCCCGTTATCCACTATGGTTAATTCACCTTTACGGATAGCCGCAGTGATTTCCTGCCGGCTATGAAAAATGATATTGCCCTGGGCTATTTGCTCCCGGATCTGAGTTCCTGCCCTACCTGAAACAGGTTCGTCTGTAAGATAAATTCTTTCTGCAATATCAGTCATTAGCAACATATTCATTTCAGCTAGCTCGGCCTGAATTTCGGGGTCCTGTTCCATATCAAATTTTCTGGCAACGTCAGCATTATGTCCGTACCATACGGACATGCTGATGTTCGTGTGGGCAAACTGCTGCTTCACCTGTAAGAAAGAACCAAAATTATTGCGTAATAGAAAAACTGCAAATGTGCGCCTGAACTGATGCGTTGCGATTGGCCAAAGACTGTCAAGAGGGATACTGCTAGTGTTCCACTGGCTGTTTAATGCCTTAAACTCGGCTAAGTGTTCCTTCCTGAGGTAGGCCCCCTTCGAACCATCCTTTGCCGGCGCTGTTGCCACGAGCCTGTCCAGCGCATTCTTCATACTTGATTTTGTCACAACAATTTTTTTTCCTCTGACTCCCAGGGCCAGGAAAAGAGATTGCCCATGTTCAATCATTTTGTTCGCCGCGTTGTATCGCCCGGCCTCACTCAACGTAGTAGCTTGCATTTTGAGTTGGGCTCTGCGTGGTTCCGTTATTGCCGCCAGTAAGTTGATTGCTGTTTTTGCGACCGGGGCTGTAACCCAGGCGTGGCGGAGCGGTGAGCCCTGATTGAGCTTGCTGGTTTTTCCTGCCAGAAGACTGTGAGTGATACCTTTATGTGTTTGTTCCTGGTAAGAACCCGCATCAAGCTCAAACCATTCGCCGTAGCGCATACCGCTGACAGCACCAATTACAGTACCGCAGGCTGCCAGAATATCGTTATAGAGGACGGTGAGAGTATCAGTAGGTGCATAGATATAATTAGCTTCTTTCGCCAGAGCCATCAGAAAAGGCCTGCGACTGATTAATATATTCTTTAGTGCCTTTGGTTTGTGTTGTTCCCGTAGCGTCAGATAGTGACTAAAAAGTGAGGCCAGTTCCTGGCGTGAACGGTGCCATTTTTCTATACGATGTATTGCATGAGAATAAATTTGTACTGCCACAGGTTGTGGGATGGCGAGTGTTTGTTGTGATGTTTTGCCCTTGTCAGCGAGTTTATCCGCAAGCAATGCTATGTTTGTATAAGGGAAATTAATAAAACCATAGCGGTGTGCCAGTGCTAACGAGGCAAGGAGGTGTACGACTCTTCCGCCTGCCAGTTTTCGGGTACTGATTTCCTCCATTAACTTTTGTTGCATATGCGGTAGCGTAAGCGCTGACATCTCTGGTATTCCACACCGGATACAAAGTTGTGAAAGTCCTGCCCAGGCACTGAATCTCCTTGACACACCGGCAATACCTTCGCTGGACGTTCGTCGCTTTTCAAACAGATGAATATACATTAGGTGCCTGACAGAATTGCGAAACGCTTCGGGAACCCTTGTCCAGTTCCAGAGGGCGCTAGCCTGGCTGTTACCCGAGCGGGTGTGAACATAAGCTCTGAAGTCCCAGATATCGTCAAAAAAGTAGCTAAGAGGCTGGTTATCAACATCGTAACTCACAATAACTTCGTTTAAAGGAAACGAGGCATTGCGATCTAGTTCCACCCATTCTGGGGCTGTTATACCTGGATTATTTTTTCCTGGTTTGAATCGCGCCTGCATTATCAGACTCCTTACCAGATATCGTACAGGTCTGCCACTGCGTTCTCATCATCCCAGAGAGGATGAGCCTTGAGGTTTAATTTACCGACGGCTTTTGCATATACATCAGGATAGTCTCGCTCAACTTCTGCTAGCATAATCTGGATTTTTCCCATGACATCATTAATCCGTGCAACGGGAAGATGGTGGTTAATGGCCGGTCGTTGAAGACTTTCGGTAAGACTTTCACGGAAGCTCAGCATGCACCAGATATCGTCTACTTCCGCGACCAGGGCCTGAAACTCACACCCAAAGCAATCAAGAAATTTGAAACACGCAATCGATTCCTCCTTGCCCAGCAGGCCGCTGGCGACCAGTTCACGTTTCAGACTTTGTGCTTTATCTCCAAAAGGTTGTCTGCATCGGGTTCCCATTTTGGTCGAGGCTGGCTCCACATCTCCATTGGCAATGATTTCCATTGCCCGTAAAGGTTTTCCATATTTTGCCTCAACAACTTTTCTAGCCTCATCAATGCTGACACCACGGGCAGTGAGCTCAAGCGCCTCGGCGGCACTACCCAGTCGATTTCTATTATTATGCGGATTGCCATTCATATAGTGCCTTGCAGCAGTCTCTTTAAGGTTGTTAAGACCCTCAGCAACGATAGCTACGGAATTTGTATCCGTCATCAGCCCGTCGCTCTTACTTTGCCGGAAGCGACCGATTACTGGTCTTATCTGGTGGGGAGCGCGAGCCATGAACCAGTTAATGTAGCTGGTTATATCTGCTGAACAGATAAATCCATCGTACTGGTCGTTGTCAAAGCGAGGGAAAAGGTAAGCCTCTTCCGGAAGATTGAAATACTCAAGGCAGCTCAGATAAATACTAAAAAAATCCTTTCCTCGCCGGGTGAATCCCATATCCCATGTGTTTTCTTGCCCTCCCTGCCGGTCCTTTTTACTAACCATTCGATAGAGATTAATTGTTTTATCGAAATGGAACTCCCGCTCTGTAACGTCTCTCCGACGTAATTTTCTTAGCGGTGTATTATTATCTCCGGTGAAATTAGCGGTAAGAAACAACGCAGTTATTGTGAGTTTATTAAACCAGAGGGTGCTGTTATAAGTGGAAATATCCCAGTTTGTTTTTGGCTGGTCAAAAGGACAGGTTATTGGTTCACCTTTTTTTAGTCGACTGGCGAGCACATTAAATACTCTGAACAGGTCACGTGAAACACCAATTTGTTCTTCATCAGAGTAAGCCTGCGTCTTCTTTACCATCACATTGTGGCGGGCAACTTTTGGCATCAGGTTAGCCAGTGCATCGTACCCGGCCCAGAACAGGAATGCTGAAAATCTCTCGCTCATTCCACGAATGTTTGCATGAGATTTAGCATTATTATGCACCAGGTTGCTTATATGTTGTGCGTAAGAACTGACGGCTGACTCGGTCAACTCTGCCAGACGCAGGGTTGTGTCACAGTAGCGGAAAAAAAATACAACCATATTAAAATCGGTGAATATGGTGCTTCCGCTTAGTATATGGGTCCTGGCTGCCAGCCATTCGTAAATACGTAACACCAGAGGTAAACGTTCGTTATGTTTGTTTGCATTGTTGACAGCCCCAGCTCTTGGAACACCGTCATAAAGTAAACGAAAGACGTAAATCGGCCTACATGTATTGTCTTTGCATGCATGGTGCGCTACAGAAATAATTAAATCATCATCACCTGACGAACCGGAATGATTGTGGGGGGAAGATTGTAACGTTAGTGAGGTTGATTTCTTCATCTTAGCCTCTATGAGGGGAATGCAAATTACTCCATACACCAATGGTGTTGTCATCTCCGTATATCCGATCCAGACCCTCCTGGTAGATACGATCAGATTGTCTCGCCAGGTAGTTATCTTCCCAAAATTTAACGTAGAGTGAGGTTGTCTGAGGAGATGAATGACGTAAACGAGCTTGAACTTCTGACTCAACCTGGTCTCTGGTCATGACGGGTTCACCTGGATTCCGTGGATGACTACAGGGATAAGTAAGTTTCATTAAAGCAATTGTCAGGTACGTAGCATAGGTTGAACGAAGATTATGAAATTTATGCGAAAATGTGGGCATATTATAGTCGATGCG
Source organism: Lelliottia jeotgali (assembly GCF_016771845.1). Lineage (NCBI taxonomy): Bacteria > Pseudomonadati > Pseudomonadota > Gammaproteobacteria > Enterobacterales > Enterobacteriaceae > Lelliottia > Lelliottia jeotgali. The sequence continues at coordinate 66,703 of NZ_JAENMQ010000007.1, forward strand.
AATAGCATTGCGGATTTCGCCCCAGCGGGCATTGAGTGAGTTTTCGTTGTATGGATATCCCCGGTTATTCAATAATAATGGTGGATGCTGACGGGCTAAGGAATCCGGGGTTAACTGGAGGTATTTTGACAATCGTTTTCTGTATCGTGTGCTTTGCTTATAAGCGTATAACTGTCTCATCAACCAGACCGGTATTTTAATTTCACCTGACTCGCTACGTTTAGTATGGCAACGATTACCTGGTCCAATCATTAAGGTAATTGTGTTTTCATCGACAGAGATTGGCTGAATCAGAGTGCTGCTAAACGTAAGCACCTCCATCCTTCGCATTCCTGTATATAAAGCAAGATATATGGCTATTCGAGTTTCAGGAGCAATAGTCTTTGGAATATATTTATCATTTATTTTAGTATAGCTTCTCCCTTTTTTAAGAACGCCTAGCAAAGATTGTAACTCAGGCCGTTGTTCTTTCAGCAAAGGGCGCAAATGATTCGGGAGTCGGGATTTTTTTATTTTGTCACGTGCTGTAATTTTTAGGTCAGTTGTTCGAACCTTTATATAACGATTTACATGTCCCAGCATCCGCTCATCAGCAATATTAATCTCACTGAACTGGCATGGTGGTCGTTGAAACACATCACCATACCCCATCCAGTAGACATACATGCCGGCAACTGCTCCCCTATAACTCTTTGCAGTCGAGCTTGCGAGTCGTCGTTTACCGCTCTGTGGATCAACTTCATCATGCTGAGCCTGAAGATAATCACGGAACCGATAGAGAGGTCGCATGTGGCTTGCCCTGGGCATATCGTTCCAGGAAAGTTGCTCCCTTTCTAAAAAGGAAAAAAACAGCGTTAACGCTTTGGCAATGCATGAGAGATCTTGGTGCTTATCAACTGCTTTACAATGAATTAAATACTCATTGGCAGCATTAATTGGGCGATCTTGTGAATCAAAGAGGAGGTACATATTTTTTAGATGTATGCCATCTTGGCTCCAGGATGTTATGAGCTCACCATCTTTAGACAGGCTAAAGGCTGGTGTTGCCTCAATAAAAATATCTCCGACGTTTAAATAACGTACAGACATAGTATCCTCCCATCGCTAGTTCACTTTGAGTGTAGGATGCTTTGCAGTATTACTCGAAAAATTTTTGAGGGATCAAATGTGGGGGTTATCTCAGAGAGAAAAAGTGTGGGGGTGCCAGATATCCTGCCAGACGCCGTCAACTAATTGTCCCATGCTTTCCTCCGTCTTCTTTCCGTCTTGAAATGACAAAAGCGAGGAGATATCTCCTCGCTTTTTTATTCAGTATAGCGTGCTTACCACTTCTTATTCAGAACTCGGTCGATGCTGAATGCGCCAGGACCGGTGATAGCCAGCAGCAGGAAGCCGCCTGCGATGGTCAGGTTTTTCATGAACATCAGGGAGTTCATGCCTTCCGCAAAGTTGCTGTGGAAGATAAACGCGGTGAGCAGGGTGAAGCCCGCAGTGAACAGCGCGGTAGTGCGAGTCAGGAAGCCAAACAGAACCGCCAGGCCGCCGCCGAACTCAAGCAGAATGGTCAGAGGCAGCAGAAAACCTGGGACGCCCATCGCTTCCATGTACTGTTGTGTCCCTGCATAACCGGTAATTTTGCCCCAGCCCGCAGTGATAAACAGAATTGGCATCAGGATACGTGCTACCAGCAAACCAACATCTTCTAATTTTTTCATTTTACTCTCCAGGAAACCACTTGTGCGGCTCATCATTATTTGTCTGCAAATCCGGGTAGATACCGCGTGTTTGCTGTCGATGGAGAGGATAATAAACGTGACGAATGACAATTGTTAGCAAGGAAAACTGTCAATCTTCTTCAAAGATATTGAGTGAGTGGAATCAGGGAAATGTGCCGGGTGGCGGCTTCGCCTTACCCGGCCTACGGGCACGGCTTGGTTTTGTAGGCCGGGTAAGCGTGAGCGCCACCCGGCAATACCACAGATATTAAGATCGTAACTGCTGCTGGCGCAGCGTCGCTTTCACCAGCCGCCAGGCGCTCCATACACCGAAGCCACGGCGTGCCATGCGGACCAGCATACTCGGATGACGTACTGACCAGATGGCCATAACGCTACTGCCGACCATCACCCATGAGCGCAAACTCAGGAACGTATTCCAGCGACGGTCGTAAGATTGCGTCACGTCGAGCCAGTCGCGACGGCAGGCGGTTAGGTCCAGCCGCTGCTGCTGGATCTGGCTTAGCAGATACGCTTTGCGCTTGCGACGTTCCGTTGTGCTGCTCACGGCTTGTCTTCCTCCAGCAGTGCGCGGTCGTTGGCAAGCTCCTGACGAGTGTGACGCAGCAGCGTAGAGCTGCGCGCTTTATGCAGCGTCCAGACGCCACCAATGAGCGCAGCCACCAACAGCACCACGGTTGTGGCGATCATCGCGTTCAGACGATACTGCGGATCGATAGCCCAAATGATTAACACCATCAGGCTCATCAGTCCGAACGCGGCGAAGAGCATGGTTAAACCCAGCATGAGCAGCATCTGGAAGAGATTGGCTTTCTCCTCTTCCAGCTCCACGACTGCCAGTCGAACCCGCGTTTCGGCAATGCCGACCAGCGTAGTCAAAATACGCTGGCCGATGCCGAGGACGTTTTTTGCCGGCCCTTGTGCGTGACGAGGATCTTCCATATCAGCGACGCGTCAGTAGAACGCCCAGAACGACGCCGACGGCGGCACCAATACCCACGCCAGCCCACGGATTATCGCGGACATATTCGTCTGCCTTAGCAGCGGCTTCGCGGGTCTGTTTCGCCAGCACATCACCGGTTTCACCCAGACGATAGCGGCTCTCTTTCAGCGCACTTTCGGCTTTAGAGCGCAGTTTGCTCAACTCTTCTTTCGATTTGTCGGTCGAAGAGTTCAGCACCTCTTCCAGGGTATCGGCCAGGGATTTCAACTCAGCGCGCAGATTTTCTGAAGTAGTATCTTTAGACATGATTTTCTCCTGTTGAGATTTCCGTTAACTCAATAATCGCGAGCTTCCAGGGCTTTCAGTTCTTCCTGAGCCTCTTTCAGCTTAGCTTCGCGCTTTGCAACTTTATCCGCATCACCTTTCTCTTGCGCTTCTTTCAGGTCTTGACGGCGTTCGACAATCTCGTCCTTCTGTTCAGCGATTTTCTTCTGGTGATCGGCACGCAGCTTGCTGTCTGAGCAGTTAGCTTTCACTTCGCTCAGCGCTTTTTTCAGACCGTCGATACGATGCTGATTGTTATGCTTTTCGGCATAACTGATCTCGCGTTGAATGTCCTTTTCTTTCTCCTGACAGAGAGAGTTCGCGAAAGAAGCGGTGCTTAAAGAAAACAGAGCCAAAGCCAGAGTGATGCGGTATTTCATTATAGAAACCTTCCATTGTGTTACGGCACTTGTGAAGAGTATGCCGCTTTTCCAGTGTCATGCGGAGAACTTCTGAGGGGTGCTCCGCGTACTTAAGCATAGTAAGTAAACGGGGTTATCACCAAAGTGAGTGAAAAGATTCAGAATCCTGGTAATTAACCAAATCGATGCGAGGTGTCTCGCAGCCGTGTTAACCATAGCGCAGTCTGACTCTCATCGTCCTGCAGTGCAACGATATAACCCTGAGGCAGGGACCGGTCCAGCACTTCTTTTGCGGCGGTGCTTTGCGCACTGGAGTCAAACTTAATCAGTAAAACGTCGTCTTCAGGCGTGATGCTTTTAAAGCGAATGCCGTTCGCATCAAGATGATGCCAGACAGAAAAACCGTCTGGTACGCTGGCGCCCTGACTCACCGGGCGAATGGACAGCGTCGATTCCTGATGCTGAACGGCCGTCCATACCAGCACTATCGCGCTGAGAATCATCAGCGCGATCAAGGCAAAGGATAACCGGCGCAAGGAACGCGGTGTGATTTCCATATTAGTTTCTGGTCCCGTATTTCTTTTTCAGCAGGACGTAAACCGAACCCAGAAGACCAAAGACCAGCAGCACCACGGGCAGCAGCATCAGGCAGGACATCAACTGATCTTCATATTTCAGGAACACCGGCGTTTTACCCAGTAGATATCCCAGAGAAGTTAAAATCAGTACCCACAGCAGGCCGCTCATCCAGTTGAAGAACTGGAAACGCGCGTTATTAAGGCCAGAAAGGCCTGCGATGGTTGGCAATAGAGTTCGAACAAAGGCGATGAAGCGCGCAATCAGCAGCGCTGAAAGCCCATGTTTATGGAACAGATGGTGTGCGCGTTGGTGATAGTGTGCCGGAAGATGGGAAAGCCAGTTCTGGACGATGCGCGTATTACCCAGCCATCGCCCCTGAATATAACTCACCCAGCAACCGAGGCTCGCGGCGATGGTGAGCAATAACACGGTTTGCGGAAAGGCCATCGCCCCTTTGGCACACAATACGCCAACCAGCACCAGCAGGCTGTCGCCGGGTAAAAAGGCAGCAGGAAGTAATCCGTTCTCTAGGAACAGAATCATAAACAAGACAAAATAGAGCATGCCAATCATGGAGGGATTGGCCAGGGTTTCGAAATCCTGGGCCCATAAGGCATTCAGTAGTTGGGTCAAAAGTTCCATTCAGTGTTCCTGGAAATCGGTTAACGTCTCGCCTGTTATCCGGGTCAAACAGCAAAGCGACATGATTTATGATTTCATTATGGTCGCTCGCGGACACATTGTGGTGGCCAGAACTGTTCCCTGTTAAGTGGCTAGGTAAGCAAGCACTAACTAAAAAATGCAATTTGCATCCAATTGTAACAAAGCCCAACGTAATACGTCACAGATTTTGCGATCGGCCGGGGAAATGATTTTGGCCTATGGAGAGGAAGTGACGCGAGGGTATTTACACAGGCTGACACTATATATGTTTACTGACCCACGATATGCCGGAAGGCGCAGCGGTGCGCCTGCCAGCGAGATGGTGAACTATTTTGCCTGACTGGATGCTGTATCAAGATGAACCACCGGATTATCGGCAAAAAGATAGCGGTCGGCGTTAAATTCAAAGTCATCACTGGTTTCGTTGAACAGCATCAGCTTGGTGTTTTCCAGATGTTGCCACATCGCCAGTTTTGCGGCATGCGGGTCTTTACGAATCAGCGCTTTAAGAATTTGATCGTGATCGTCGCACCAGTTGTCGACGGTACGCGAATCAATGTGATCGTGTAATTTCTTCCAGTACGGGTTGTGAACGCGCTGAGTCCACATTTTTTCGACGATTGCTGCCAGGGCGGTATTTTGCGTGGCCAGCGCCACCTGAACGTGGAATTGCAGATCCCATTCGGAATCGCGGAAACATTTTTCTTTGCGCGCCTGATCCTGAATTTCCATCAGTTTCATGATGTCCTGCTTGGTCACCTGGGTTGCAGCAAACTCAGCGATATTGCTTTCTATCAGCTGACGCGCCTGGAGCAGTTCAAACGGACCATAGCTGGCAAATTCCAGACTTTCGTCCGGCACCGGAGAGTGTTTTGGAAGATTGGAAATCACATGAATGCCTGAACCTTTGCGCACTTCAACGTAGCCTTCGACTTCCAGCATGATGATGGCTTCACGCACCACGGTGCGGCTGACGCTCTTCTCATCAGCAATAAAGCGTTCGGCAGGCAGTTTATCACCGACGAGATAGACACCTTGCTCGATGCGATCTTTCAGCTCGGCAGCAAGTTGCTGATATAAACGACGTGGTTCGGTGATTTCCATATGCGCTCCAGGCAGGGTACGGCAGATGATTTGTTATACCACTTTTGCGAGCCAGTCTCCAGATTTCCCCATGAAAAAGCCGCCCTGGAGGCGGCTTCGTTGATATCAGATAAAAACGCTAACTTTGTTGTGCAGGCCCACCGACCTGAGAACTGAGTAGTTCCTCGGCGGACTGGTTTTTCAGCACCGTCCAGATAACCACGGCACCCAGCAGGTCGAAGATAGCCAGTACCGCGAACAGCGGGCTGAAGCCGATGGTGTCAGCCAACGCACCGACCACCAGAGCGAACATGGTACTTGCGGTCCAGGCGGCCATACCGGTCAGGCCGTTGGCGGTCGCCACTTCGTTGCGTCCAAAGACGTCAGAAGAGAGCGTAATCAGTGCGCCAGACAGGGACTGGTGAGCAAAACCACCGATACACAGCAGGCCGATAGCCACGTAAGGGCTGGTGAACAGGCCGATCATCCCAGGGCCAATCATCAGCAGCGCGCCCATAGTCACGACCATTTTACGCGAGACAATCAGGTTCACGCCAAACCAGCGCTGGAACAGCGGTGGCAGGTATCCGCCGACGATACAACCCAGGTCAGCAAACAGCATTGGCATCCAGGCAAACATCGCGATTTCTTTCAGGTTAAAGCCGTAGACTTTAAACATGAACAGCGGGATCCAGGCGTTGAACGTACCCCAGGCCGGTTCTGCCAGGAAGCGCGGCAGGGCGATACCCCAGAACTGACGGGTGCCCAGGATCTGCCAGACGGACATTTTTTTGCCGTTGTTGGTTTGGTGATGGGATTCCTGACCACCAATAATGTATTCGCGTTCTTCGTCAGACAGTTTCTTCTGATCGCGCGGATGTTTGTAGAAGATCAGCCACGCCATCGCCCAGGCAAAGCTCAGTGCGCCAGAGATGACGAACGCTAACTGCCAGCTGTGCATCACGATAGCCCACACCACCAACGGTGGAGCAATCATCGCGCCGATGGAGGAGCCAACGTTGAAGTAGCCGACCGCGATTGAACGTTCTTTTGCCGGGAACCACTCAGAGCTGGCCTTCAGACCCGCAGGGATCATCGCTGCTTCTGCGGCACCAACCGCACCGCGCGCCAGTGCCAGTCCGCCCCAGCTTCCCGCCAGTGCCGTCGCGCCACAGAAGATAGCCCAGGTCACGGCGAAGACGGCGTAACCGACTTTGGTGCCAAGGATATCAAGGAGATAGCCCGCTACAGGCTGCATGATGGTATAAGCCGCGGAGTAGGCCGCGATAATATAGGAATATTGCTGCGTGGAAATATGCAGCTCTTCCATTAGCGTTGGCGCCGCCGCCGCTATGGTGTTACGCGTCAGGTAACCCAGCACGGTGCCAAGCGTCACCAGTGCAATCATGTACCAACGTAACCCTTTAATTTTACGCATGTAAAACCTCATCGTTATAGTATTGCCGCGCCGGAGCACGGTACATCTCGACCGTTTCCGGGAGCTGTCTTGTAACGGGAGGGCGTAACGGGAGTGACTCCCGGAACGGCCCGAACCTTGCCAGTTGTAATCGTGCATAAGTCGGTATCCGTACCGCTAATTCCGGTGTTCAAACACCGGTAATGCATTCCGTCGGCTTATATGTTGCGACGGCGAAAAGATAACTTGTCATACAACTTTAAAAGGTGAGTGACATCACAAATGTGTGAATCTTTGTGTGGTCATTATTAACCCTGCTTGAAGCCATATACGGCGCGGCTTACGACGGGGTTTGCTCCTTAAGGGGTAATTTATTTGTCGACGTTTATTGATCTAACTCACGAAAAAAACATCGGTCTCTGGAAATTGGTGTGATAACTTTGCAGCATCTGAACACAAGCTTTAGCTTTCCGACGCTCTCGTGATAGAGGAAGACGATAATGACGCCGTTTATGACCGAAGATTTTCTGTTAGATACCGAATTTGCCCGCCGTCTGTACCACGACTACGCAAAAGACCAGCCGATTTTCGACTACCACTGCCACTTACCGCCGCAGCAGGTTGCCGAAAATTACCGTTTCAAAAACCTGTATGACATCTGGCTGAAGGGTGACCACTACAAATGGCGCGCCATGCGTACCAACGGAGTGGCTGAACGCCTGTGTACCGGTGATGCGACTGACCGTGAGAAGTTTGACGCCTGGGCTGCAACTGTTCCGCATACCATCGGCAACCCGTTATACCACTGGACGCATCTTGAACTGCGTCGTCCGTTCGGTATCACCGGCAAACTGCTGTCGCCTGCGACCGCTGACGAAATCTGGAACCAGTGCAATGACCTGCTGGCGCAGGACAAATTCTCCGCGCGCGGCATCATGAAACAGATGAACGTGAAGATGGTCGGCACCACCGACGATCCGATTGATACTCTGGAACACCACGCGGTCGTGGCCAAAGACACCTCTTTTGATATCAAAGTGCTGCCAAGCTGGCGTCCGGATAAAGCTTTCAATATCGAACAGGCGACCTTCGGCGACTACATGGCGAAGCTGGCTGAAGTCTCTGATACCGATATCCGTCGTTTCACCGATCTGCAAACCGCGCTCACCAAACGTCTCGACCACTTTGCGGCTCACGGCTGTAAAGTCTCTGACCACGCGCTGGATGTTGTGCTGTTCGCCGAATCTAACGAATCTGAGTTGGATAACATCCTGGCGCGCCGTCTGTCCGGTGAATCCCTGACCGAGCACGAAGTGGCTCAGTTCAAAACCGCCGTGCTGGTGTTCCTCGGCGCGGAATACGCGCGTCGCGGCTGGGTGCAGCAGTATCACATCGGTGCGCTGCGCAACAACAACCAGCGCCAGTTCAAACTGCTGGGCGCAGATGTGGGCTTCGACTCCATCAACGACCGTCCAATGGCCGAAGAGCTGTCAAAACTGCTGAGCAAACAGAACGAACAAAATCTGCTGCCAAAAACCATCCTCTACTGCCTGAACCCGCGCGATAACGAAGTGCTGGGCACCATGACCGGTAACTTCCAGGGCGAAGGGATGCCAGGCAAGATGCAGTTCGGTTCCGGCTGGTGGTTTAACGATCAGAAAGACGGCATGGAACGTCAGATGACGCAGCTCGCGCAGCTGGGCCTGTTGAGCCGCTTCGTGGGGATGCTGACCGACAGCCGTAGCTTCCTGTCTTATACCCGCCATGAATATTTCCGTCGCATTCTGTGCCAGATGATTGGCCGCTGGGTGGCTGCGGGTGAAGCGCCGGCGGATATCCAACTGCTGGGCGAAATGGTGAAAAACATCTGCTTTAACAATGCGCGCGATTACTTCGCCATTGAACTGAACTAAGGCCGTTTGAGGTTGATATGCAATACATCAAGATCCATTCGCTGGATAACGTTGCCGTAGCGCTGGCGGATCTGACCGAAGGCGCGGAAGTGACCGTTGAAAACCAGACCGTCACCCTGCGTCAGGCTATTGTTCGCGGGCATAAATTTGCCGTGTTCCCGATTGCCAAAGGCGAAAACGTGGTGAAGTACGGTTTGCCGATCGGTCATGCGCTGGCGGATATTGCGCCGGGTGAACATATTCATTCCCACAATACCCGCACCAATCTCAGCGATCTGGACGAGTACAGCTATCAACCTGATTTTCAGGCTGAAGAAGGGCAGGGGGAAGATCGTGATGTCGAGATCTACCGCCGCGCCAGCGGAGAAGTTGGGATCCGCAACGAGCTGTGGATCTTGCCGACCGTCGGCTGCGTGAACGGTATTGCGCGTCAAATTCAGAACCGATTCCTGAAAGAGACCAATAATGCCGAAGGCACCGACGGCGTGTTCCTGTTTAGCCACACCTATGGTTGTTCGCAGCTGGGCGACGATCACGTTAACACCCGCACCATGCTGCAAAACATGGTGCGTCATCCGAATGCGGGCGCGGTGCTGGTGATTGGTCTTGGCTGTGAAAACAACCAGGTCGATGCCTTCCGCGAAACGCTGGGGGATTTCGATCCTGAACGCGTGCACTTTATGGTGTGCCAGCATCAGGACGACGAAGTGGAGGCCGGCCTCGAACAGCTGCATCAGCTGTATGAAGTGATGCGCCACGACAAACGTGTACCGGGTAAACTGAGCGAGCTGAAGTTTGGTCTGGAGTGCGGCGGTTCCGACGGTCTGTCAGGCATCACCGCTAACCCTATGCTGGGCCGCTTCTCGGATTACATGATTACCAACGGCGGCACGACCGTGCTGACTGAAGTGCCGGAAATGTTCGGCGCGGAACGTATTCTGATGAGCCACTGCCGCGATGAAGAGACGTTTGAAAAAACGGTCACGATGGTGAACGACTTCAAACAGTATTTCATCGCGCATAACCAGCCGATTTACGAAAACCCATCGCCGGGCAACAAAGCGGGCGGCATTACCACGCTTGAGGAAAAATCCCTCGGCTGTACGCAAAAAGCCGGTGCCAGCCAGGTTGTGGACGTGCTGCGCTATGGCGAGCGCCTGAAAACGCACGGTCTGAATCTGCTCAGTGCGCCGGGGAACGACGCCGTCGCCACCAGTGCGCTGGCTGGCGCGGGCTGTCATATGGTGCTGTTCAGTACCGGTCGCGGAACCCCGTACGGCGGCTTTGTGCCGACGGTGAAAATTGCCACCAACAGCGAGCTGGCGGCGAAGAAGAAGCACTGGATAGATTTTGACGCCGGGCAGTTAATTCATGGCAAAGCCATGCCGCAGCTGCTGAATGAGTTCATCGATACCATTGTGGATTTTGCTAACGGTAAACAGACCTGCAATGAAAAGAACGACTTCCGCGAACTGGCGATTTTCAAAAGCGGTGTGACCTTATAAGGTGTCGCATGTGTTGCCGGGTGGCGGCTGCGCCTTACCCGGCCTACAAGGTCAACGCAAAACGGCAACCAAAGGTTGCCGTTTTTTTATGTTTTCTCCCTCTCCCTGTGGGAGAGGGCCGGGGTGAGGGCACCAGACCGCACCTGCCCTGGGCCCGCTCGCTGCGCGCCACCGGGCAATCTTTTACTGCGCTCGCTGTTTCTTATCGTGCTGATGGTTAACCCAGGCGTTAATGATTAGCGTCAGCGCCAGAATACCAAATACCACGCCCAGCGAAATCGCGATCGGGATATGGTAGAAATCGACGATCAGCATCTTGATACCGATAAACACCAGAATAATCGACAGACCGTATTTCAGCATCGAGAAGCGCTCTGCCACGCCCGCCAGCAGGAAATACATAGCACGCAGACCGAGGATTGCAAACAGGTTGGACGTCAACACGATGAACGGATCGGTGGTCACCGCGAAGATAGCCGGAATGCTGTCGACCGCGAAGATCACGTCACTCAGCTCAACCAGAATCAGCACCAGCAGCAGCGGCGTTGCAAACAGAATCCCGTTTTTACGCACGAAGAAGTGCTCGTTGTCGATGGTGTCGGTCATGCGCAAATGCCCACGGATCCATTTCACCAGCGGCTTCTCGCCAATCCCGGTTTCATCCTCTTTCGCCAGCGCCATTTTCACACCGGTGAACAGCAGGAACGCACCGAAGACATACAGCAGCCATTCGAACTGGGTAATCAGCCAGCTACCCGCGAAGATCATCACCGTACGCAGGATAATCGCGCCCAGCACGCCGTAAACCAGCACGCGACGCTGCAATGCAGCAGGCACCGCAAAATAGCTGAACAGCATCAGCCAGACAAAAACGTTATCAACGGCGAGGGCTTTCTCAATCAGATAGCCGGTCAGGAAGGCGAGCGCCTGTGGGTCTGCCACCGCGCGGCCTTCCGTTTGTACCAGATACCACCAGAACGCGGCGCAGAACAGCAGGGAGAGGGTGACCCACACCAGCGACCAGGCGGCGGCCTGTTTCATGGTCATGCCATGTGCGCCGCGACGGCCCTGTAAAAAGAGGTCGATCGCCAGCATGATGACCACCACGACTGCGAATCCGCCCCATAACATTGGAGTGCCGACAGAGTGCATATCTATTTCCTTACGCATAAAAAACAAAAACGGCCAACGTCAGAAGACGATAGCCGTTGCGTTATTTATGCAGGGACCTCGCCTTCCGGCAAGGTCTCACTTACAACCAAAAAGAACACGTGTCGTGACTCTTTTTCGTTGCCCGGCGACCGGATGCGGTATTGCACGCATCGTAATGACGACCCACCGGCAATGAAGTTACTCCCCTTTGCAGGTAACAAAATATGTCAGGACGCGGTTTTCGTCAATGCCCTTAACGATTCTATTACACAGCTTTACGCGACTGCTGTTGCACTCACGTCATCCGCAGGGAATACCACGCCGGTCTGACGGCGGATTTCGGTCTGCAGTTTCGCCGTGGTGCGACTCACCGCAAGCCCTGGATGATTCACTTCATTGGTTTCGACCAGGCGCGCGAACACCTCTGCCTCATACAGCATAGTGTTAATATGCTGAGGTTGCGTCAGCTCCTGCGCCTTGCCACCGCGCGGGATAAAGCTCACTTTCTGGCACTCAGAGATTTTCTCGATAACCAGCGAACCCTCTTCGCCCTGAATCTCGCTCGGCAGCACCGAATCACTGACTTTGGAATGCTGGAGCGTCACGCTAAAATCACCGTAATCCAGAACCACTAATCCGTGAGCATCCACGCCGCTGTCGAGCAGGCTGGCGGTGGCGATCACACCATGCGGCTCGCCCCACAGGGCAACAGCCGATGCCAGACAGTAAAAACCGATATCCATGATCGAGCCGTTCGAGAAGGCTGGATTAAAGGTATTGGGATTTTCGCCGTCAAGATAGCGCTGGTAGCGCGAGGAGTACTGGCAGTAGTTGATAAAGGCTTTGCGTACTTTGCCGAGCTTCGGCAAAGACTGCTGCAACAGCAGGAAGTTAGGCAGGCTGGCGGTTTTAAATGCTTCAAACAGCACCACCTGATTTTCTCGTGCCAGTTGAATGGCCGCCTCCACTTCCTGAATATTCGACGCCAGCGGTTTCTCGCAAATCACATGTTTTTTGTGCGCAAGGAACTGCAGGGTCTGAGGGGAGTGCAGGGAGTTTGGGCTGGCGATATACACCGCGTCAATCGCATCGCTCTGCGCCATCTCATCAAGCGAGGTAAACAGATGTTCGACGAGATAATCATTCGCAAACGTCTGTGCCTGTTCAAGGCTGCGGGAATAGACGGCGGTGAGTTTGAATTTGCCGGTTTCATGGGCGGCGTCAACGAACTGGCGCGTGATCCAGTTCGTGCCTATAACTGCGAAACGTATCATAAACGTTCACGTACTCCGTAGCGGGGAACCTTTTGTCACTTTAGCACGCGTTGATGACAAAACCAGTGCTTCACACCGCATTACCATTTAACGATAAATGCGTTAGCCACAGGCGCGTATCAAACTCCAGCTGGTGGTACTGCGGCTCCATGTGACAACACAGGGAGTAGAACGCTTTGTCGTGCTCTTTTTCTTTCAGATGCGCCAACTCATGCACCACAATCATGCGCAAAAAGGCTTCCGGTGCATTGCGAAACACAGTCGCCACGCGGATCTCAGCTTTAGCCTTCAGCTTACCGCCCTGCACGCGGGACACGGCGGTATGCAAACCCAGGGCGTTTTTCAGCACGTGGATCTTGTTGTCATACATCACTTTATTGATTGGTGGGGCGTTGCGCAGAAACTGACTTTTCAGATCCTGCGTATATTGCCAGAGCGCTTTATCGGTCGCGAAGCTGTGGGTTCCTGGATACCGTTTTTCAAGAACACTGCCCAGCCGCTCCTCGGCAATTAAAGTGCGAACCTGGGAAAGTAAATTCTCCGGATAGCCCTGGAGATAACTAAGATGACTCATCAATGCTCCACGCAAATCGTAAAAAGGGTATACTCACGCACCCTTTTCAGGGATAACGCCAAATTTTACCACTCAGGAGGGCCGATGAGCCACTTAGACAACGGTTTCCGTTCACTCAATCTTAAACGTTTCCCGGAAACGGACGACGTTAACCCGCTTCAGGCGTGGGAAGCGGCGGATGAATATCTGCTGCAACAGTTGGATGACACTGAAATTGTCGGCCCGGTTCTGATCCTGAATGACACCTTTGGTGCGCTGGGTTGCGCGCTGGCCGAACACACGCCTTACAGCATCGGCGATTCCTATTTAAGCGAACTCGCGACGCGCGAAAACCTGCGTCACAACGAGATTGCGGAATCCAGCGTCAAATTTCTCGACAGCACGGCAGAATATCCGCAGGCGCCGGGCGTGGTGCTGATTAAAATCCCTAAAACGCTGGCTCTGCTGGAACAGCAGTTGCGCGCGTTGCGTCAGGTCGTTACCCCAGAAACGCGCATTATCGCGGGTGCTAAAGCGCGTGATATTCACAACTCCACGATTGAGCTGTTCGAAAAAGTGCTGGGTCCAACCACCACTACGTTAGCGTGGAAAAAGGCGCGTTTGATCAACCCAACCTTCACTAAACCTGAACTTGCGGATGCACCAGAAACGCTGAGCTGGAAACTGGACGGAACCAACTGGACTATCCACAACCATGCAAACGTCTTCTCGCGCACCGGCCTGGATATCGGCGCACGTTTCTTCCTGGAACATCTGCCGGACAATCTGGAAGGCGAAATCGTCGATCTTGGCTGCGGTAATGGCATCATCGGTTTGACGTTGCTGGAGAAAAACCCGGAAGCCAGCGTTATCTTCACCGATGAATCGCCAATGGCGGTGGCGTCCAGCCGACTGAATGTTGAAACCAACATGCCGGAAAATCTGGACCGTTGCGAGTTCATGATCAACAACGCCCTGTCAGGCGTGGAGCCTTTCCGCTTCAACGCGGTCATTTGCAACCCGCCATTCCACCAGAAACACGCTCTGACGGATAACGTGGCGTGGGAAATGTTCCACCATGCGCGTCGTTGTCTGAAAATTAACGGTGAGCTGTACATCGTGGCGAACCGTCACCTCGACTACTTCCACAAACTGAAGAAGATCTTCGGTAACTGCGAGACCATCGCCACCAATAACAAATTCGTGGTGCTGAAAGCGGTGAAACTGGGCCGTCGTCGCTAAGCTCTTTTTGCCGGGCGGCGCTTCGCTTGCACCGGCCTACGAGGTTTTGTAGGCCCGGTAAGCGCAGCGCCACCGGGCAACAGGTTAAATGGTTAACGCCAGTTTTGTCCCCTGCGCAATCGCTCGTCGGGCGTCCAGCTCCATCGCCACATCACACCCGCCAATCAAATGCACCGTTTTCCCGGCTTCGCGCAGCGGATCGGCCAGATCGCGCTTCGGCTCCTGTCCGGCACACAAAATCACATGATCCACGCGTAATACCTGCGGCTCACCACCGATTGTCACGTGCAGTCCCTCATCGTCTACCTTCTGATAACTCACGCCCGGAATCATCTTCACGCCGCGTGACAGCAGCGTTGCGCGGTGGATCCAGCCGGTGGTTTTGCCCAACCCTTCGCCCGGTTTACTGGCTTTACGCTGGAGCATCACGATCTGGCGAGGGCTTTTCGGCAACTGTGGCCCTTCCGGGCGCAGACCGCCGGACTGATTCAGGCTGGTGTCGATCCCCCATTCCACGCAAAATTCAGCGATATTCTGGCTGGTCGCTTCGCCCGGCTGACTCAAATACATCGCCGTATCAAAGCCAATACCGCCGCAGCCGATAATCGCCACGCGCTCACCGACCGGGGTTTTATCGCGCAGGACATCGAGATAGCTCAGCACTTTAGGGTGATCGATGCCCTCGATCGCCGGCGTGCGCGGGGCGATCCCGCTGGCAAGGATCACTTCGTCAAACGCGGTCAGATCTTCCGCGCGAACATACTGATTGAGCCGCAGATCGACGCCCGTCAGGGCGATCATCCGACGGTAATAGCGCAGCGTTTCGTAAAACTCCTCTTTGCCGGGGATCTGTTTGGCGATATTGAACTGCCCGCCGATCTCCGCCAGGGCGTCAAACAGCGTCACGGAATGCCCGCGCGATGCGGCATTCACCGCGAACGCCAGCCCCGCCGGGCCTGCGCCCACCACCGCCAGACGTTTGGTTTTCACCGCAGGCTTAATCGGCATTTTAGTTTCGTGACAGGCGCGCGGGTTGACCAGGCAGGAAGTGACTTTCCCGACGAAGATCTGATCCAGACACGCCTGATTACAGCCGATGCAGGTGTTGATCTCATCCGCGCGACCACTTTGCGCTTTGGACAGTAGCTCCGCATCGGCGAGGAACGGGCGTGCCATCGACACCATATCGGCATCGCCTTTTGCCAGTACGTCGTCCGCGACCTGAGGATCGTTGATACGGTTGGTCGTCACCAGCGGAATCGACACTTTGCCCTTCAGCTTGCGCGTCACCCAGCTAAACGCTGCGCGCGGGACCGGCGTGGCGATAGTAGGGATACGCGCTTCGTGCCACCCAATACCGGTGTTGATGATGGTCGCGCCTGCCGCTTCGATGGCTTGCGCCAGCAGAACTGTTTCGTCAAACGTGCCGCCACCCTCGACCAGATCCAGCATCGACAGGCGAAAGACGATAATAAAATCGGCCCCGGCCCGCTCGCGGACGGCGCGGACAACCTCGATAGCAAAACGCATCCGACGTGGGTAATCGCCGCCCCATTCGTCGTCGCGCTGGTTGGTGCGTGCGGCCAGAAATTCGTTAATCAGATAGCCTTCGGAACCCATGATCTCCACGCCGTCGTAGCCTGCTTCACGCGCCAGTGCGGCGCAGCGGGCAAAGTCGTCGATCAGGGCGAGGATCTCTTCGTGGGTGAGGGTGTGGGGTTTGAAACGGTTGATCGGCGCCTGAATGGCGGAAGGCGCTACCAGATGCGGCTGATAGCTGTAGCGCCCGGTGTGCAGGATTTGCAGGGCGATTTTCCCGCCTTCTTTGTGCACCGCGTCGGTCACAATCCGATGATGCGGCAGCTGGCTGGCGTCGTTCAACACCGCACCGCCCTCCATCCCGACGCCCGAAAGGGCAGGTGCCACGCCGCCGGTGACAATCAGCGCCACGCCATGACGCGCGCGCTCGGCGTAAAACGCCGCCAGACGCTCAGCGCCGTCTGGATGCTCCTCCAGACCGGTATGCATAGAGCCCATCAACACGCGGTTTTTGAGCGTAGTAAACCCCAGATCGAGGGGGGCAAAAAGCGACGGATAGCGGCTCATAATCTCTTCCAGTGTAAAATTATTGTTATGTGGTCGGATGAGTTACTAATTTAGCCAGTCGCGGGCAAAAGGGGAAAAGAGGAGTGCGGTGATTGTGATGGGATTCAAAGATTGGATTCGCTGTTATCCAACAGAGGCGTTGCGTCAATATACAAAACCATACTAAAGAATGTGAGATCGATTACTTCCTTTGAAGAGAAACGTGATTTAATGTCATGCATGCATTGATGGTAACTAATTGTTATTCATGGAGTAAATTAAAGTGCATCATCCATTAAACTTATCAATAGAATGCCCCTGTACTCTGTTTAGGACTATCAACCCATTTGGCGATTATTCTGCCGATGATATGCAATATGGAAATATGAATGAGCAACAGTTAAAAGCTCTTGGTTTGAATGATATCTCAGGCCTGGTGGATCCTTATCGACTTGTTTATTACGACTTTCCCAGAGTGCCAATTATTTATGGTGAGTACAGTTCATCACCTGGTGGGAGAAAAATATCTCATCAAGAGTGTGTAAATATATTATTCAATGAAATGATGGAGCTTTCACATGATTTTTCACGTATTGGGGAGTATCAAAATATAATCAAAGAGATGATCTCACATTTTAGATATGGTAATGGAAAACCTTTTTATAGCTCGTCTCTTAACGCAGCTTTCGAAAATCGTGTAAATGACCTTGATCCCAAAAGTCCAATTTCAAAAATAAAGAGCACTATCGAGGATGACTCTGGGCCTAATTCTTACTGGAATACCTATATGCCACTCGAAGATCGCCTTGAATTCGCACTTCATCGGTCAATGTTACCGAAATTTAACCAAATGATAGATAGAATCAATGGTCTTGGGATAGCGGTTCATGATATCCACGCACAGAAGATAACTCTTCTCTCGATAGAGACATATGCGATGGGATGGGAGGCTGAGGTCTTGTTTGAGGCACAGGACCATTTTGGGCTCGATTGCACTGACATTAAAAGTGAACTTTACAGTCAGTTCCGTTTTTTTCGCATCTGGTTTTTTCTACAGAGGCACAGGGATTACGCTTTTCGACCTTTTTTGACGAATTTTTCTGCATTAGCAAGGGTTGGAAGTTATAAATGAAAAACAAAAAAAAGCTATTTATTTGCATTGGTTTTTTTATTATCGCTGCATTATGTAATCTATGGACACTTCGTCCAGTTAAAATTTCGCATGTCTATTCAGACTTTAATTCGTCTGTTTTTGTTGTCGTCGACCATTTGCCATGGGCCGACAGGGATAAAATTGAATGGTTCTTATCACACAGGGAAGCCTTTATTAAGGATTACCCCTTAATTGATGGTATTCATCATTCTTATTATATTATGGATGTGGGAGATGGATTTACGAACAATAAAGAGAGTCCCAAAGAAGATCTGTTGTGTTTTTCAATGGGTAAGGATGAACATAATTGCATTGTGAAAAACTATCCGCTAGTCGTGAACGAGCGGCCCTATGAAAATATTCATTTTCAGATTTCTTCAGATTGGTCGGTCAATGAATATGAATTAACCCCCGAAGGAAAAATCGAAGAGAGCAATGCAAAAACATAGGCCGGATAAGCATCGCGCCATCCGGCATCTTTTCAAGGTGCCACAACTCTTACAAGCCCCGGCGCCTGCCACATCGACGTCGTCAGCCCGCTATCCACCAGCCCAAGCTGATCGGCGTAGACCGCCTGCCACTTCTGCATCATGCCGTCGTACAGCTCGCGGTGCTCGGGATTGGGCGTAAACTCCCGGCTCCAGCGCACCAGTTTTTCCCCCGTCGACGCCATATCTTCATACAGCCCAGCCCCCGTACCTGCCGCAATGGCACAGCCCAGCGCGGTGGCTTCTTTCACTTCCGGCACGCGCACCGGCAAGCCAGTAACGTCGGATAAGATCTGGCTCCAGAGTGCGCCTTTTGCGCCGCCACCCGCGAACACCAGGCTCTCAAACGTCACGCTGGAAAAGTGGGAAATCTGCGCCAAATTACAGGCGGAGACAATCGCCGCGTTCTCTTCCAGCGCGCGGAACAGCGTCGCTTTATTGCACTTTTCCGGGTCGATGGAGAGGTTAATAAACGACGGTGCCGCGTGATACCACTGCTTAAAATGCATCGCATCGGAGAAGATCGGCATCACGCCGTGTGAACCCGCCGGAACGCGAGCGGCCATCTCTTCGAGCAGGGAATAGGCGTCCATCCCCATCCGCTCGGCGATCAGCTTCTCTTCGGCGCAAAACGCGTCGCGGAACCAGCGCATCGTCAGCCCGGTAAAGAAGCTGATGGATTCAGCCTGCGCCATGCCGGGGATCACGTGCGGATTCACGCGAATATTCATCTCAGGATCGGTACGCACCTGCGGCAAATTCACCACCTGCTGCCAGAAGGTCCCACCCAGTACGGCAGTTTGCCCAGCGCGGACCACGCCGAGGCCCAGGCAGCCTAATTGCACGTCGCCGCCGCCCATCACCACCGGCGTGCCTTCGCGCAAACCACATTCTTGCGCCGCCTTGTGGGTCACGGCCCCGAGCACAGTGCCTGTTTCTCTGACGGGGGAGAGAATATCAGCGCGCAGCCCGGCCATATCCAACAGGGCAGGGCGCCAGTCGCGACTGAACAGATCGAGCATCCCGGTGGTACCCGCATTGGACGGGTCCACCGCCAGCTCGCCGGAAAGTTTCGCCGCCAGCCAGTCGCTGATCATGGTGATGGTCGCCGCTTTGCGATAAATATCCGGGCGATGGTGCGCCAGCCACAGCAGGCGTGGCATGGCGGAGAGAGCCAGAGTCTGGCCGGAGACGTCATACACTTCGGATTCAAAACGATAGTCGTGGATCTCTTTCAGCTCAGCCACTTCACGGCTGGCGCGGGCATCGACGTTGGCGCAGGCCCAGATGGCGTCGCCGTTGCGATCGTACAGCACGATCCCCTCGCGCATCGAACAACAAGCGACGGACTGAATATCCGCCGCGCTCAAATGTGCGCGCTCCAGCGCCTGATGAATGCACTGGCAGGCCAGACGCCAGTTGGTGTCGAGATCGAACTCCATCGAGCCGGGCACGTTCTCCACGCTCAGGTGTTTCCACTCTGCCTGGCCGACGGCAATCTGGTTGCCCAGCAAATCAAACACCACGGCGCGAACGCTTCCCGTCCCTGCATCTAACGCTAAAAGGTAACTCATGAGCTTGCCTCGTGTTGGCACGGGGCAAGTGGCTTAGTTCGCCAGGGCAAGCACCGCGCGGGCTGTCGTCTCTTCCGTCACCAGGCCATTAATCAGGCGACCTTTCAGTGCGGCGTAAATCGCATCTGCTTTTTCTTCCCCTCCGGCCACGCCGACGATGGTGGGCAACTGCGCCAGTTCATCGAGCGTCACGCCGAGCAATTCCTGATGAATCTCCAGATCCGGCACCCGTTCGCCTGCGGCATTGAGGAAATAGCCGAGAATGTCGCCGACCGCCCCTTTGCGCGCATACATGAGCTGCTCGCCTTCGCTGATATAACCGGAGCGCAGAATAGTGGCGTCGCGGCGCTGATTCACGGAGCCAATCCCCACGACCGCTGCGTCGGCGGCGGTGGCGGCGAGGATCAC
Organism: Lelliottia jeotgali; assembly: GCF_016771845.1. Lineage (NCBI taxonomy): Bacteria > Pseudomonadati > Pseudomonadota > Gammaproteobacteria > Enterobacterales > Enterobacteriaceae > Lelliottia > Lelliottia jeotgali. Next base: position 87,157 of record NZ_JAENMQ010000007.1, read on the forward strand.
ATCCCGCACGCTGGCTTCGCGTTTTAAAATCCCTGCCACTTCTGCCGAAGAAACCCGCAGCGGAGCCGGGATCATGCTGATACTGCAGGCTGCATCCAGCTGGCCGATGCCGGTCATGTACGGACCTACGCCGCCGGAAAGTGTCACCAGCCGCACCTGCTGTGAGCTAATAAAGCCGCTTAAGTGCTGAATGCAGCTCATGGTGGCTTCACCAAATCCCACCGCCAGCAGCTGTCCGGGTTCCAGTAAACCCATCAGCGACTGCGCTGCGCCAATCCCCAGGCGCACGTTCATCGGCGCGGAATTCAGAGCCGGCACCACGCGAACCAATTTCAGGCCAAAGCGCTGCTGCAACTCAGTTTCCAGCGACAGACATCCCTCATAGCGAGAGTTGATCTGCACGCGGATCACCCCCGACTGACGCCCTTTTTCCAGTAAGCGCGAGATCTTCAGGCGTGGCAGCCCTAAGCGCTCGCCAATATCGTTCTGCGTCAGGCCGTCGTGGTAGTAACACCACGCCACCCGGGCGACCAGTTCTTCCTCTGCCAGCGCCAGTCCGGCAAACCGACTCTCTTCGGCAATGCGTTTATCGCCCATATTTTGAACTCTTATAAAAATTTAGATCATATGTTCGCTTTGACGCAGGCAGAAAGTGTGAGCCACGCGGCAAAACGGATCTTTAAAAAAACGACGATCGGTTATTAAGATCTTAATCCATGAAATTGTGATCCCTGCACGGTTGTCAATATAGTTCACCGTCTACGCTTTTGAACATTATTAAATCAAAAAATCATTTGTTCAAAACGGAGCGATGATGACGGTCCTGATCGAAGCGCGTGATATCCACAAGCAGTTCTCCGGCGTGCCGGTGCTGAAAGGCATTGATTTCACGCTGCTGTCCGGTCAGGTCCACGCCTTGATGGGGGGTAACGGCGCGGGAAAATCGACGTTGATGAAAATTATCGCCGGGGTGGAAACGCCCGACGGCGGTGAACTGACCGTTGAAGGAAAACCTTTTGCGCGCCTTAAGCCCGGCCAGGCGCACCAGTTAGGGATCTATCTGGTGCCGCAGGAGCCGATGTTATTTCCCAATCTTACCGTGCGTGAAAACATCCTGTTCCGCCTGCCGCGCGGGACTGCGCTCGAAAAACGCCTCGCCGATAAACTCCAGCAGCTGCAATGCCAGCTTAATCTCGACGCTGCCGCCAGCACGCTGGAAGTGGCGGATCAGCAGATGGTGGAGATCCTGCGCGGATTAATGCGCGAGGCGAAAATCCTGATCCTCGATGAACCGACGGCGTCGCTCACACCAGGGGAAACCGAGCGCCTGTTTCGCCAGATTCGCGCGCTACAGGCGCTCGGCGTCGGCATCGTGTTTATCTCCCACAAACTGCCGGAGATTCGCCTGCTCGCCAGCCACGTCTCGGTGATGCGCGACGGGGCGGTAGTGCTGAGCGGCGAAACCGCGGCGTTCGACGACAGCGCCTTAATTGCGGCGATGACGCCCGTCAGCCGTGAACACACCTTAAGCGACACGCAAAAATTGTGGCTGGCGCTGCCGGGCAATCGGCGCACCCAGGCGCAGGATTTCCCGGTGCTGCGGGTGGAAGATCTGACGGGCGAAGGCTTTATCGATCTAAATCTTGAGATCTATGCCGGAGAGATCGTTGGGCTGGCGGGTCTTGTAGGATCGGGGCGCACGGAATTTGCTGAAACGCTGTACGGACTGCGCCACGTTCGCGGCGGAAAGATCTGGCTGGAAAATCAGGAGATCGGTGGCGACTCGGTGCTGTCGCGCCTCGACAAAGGGCTGGTTTACCTCCCGGAAGACAGGCAGGTGTCCGGTCTGTTTCTCGATGCGCCGATCCGCTGGAACACCGTGGCGCTGAATGAGCCCTCCATCTGGCAGCAGCGCAAACGTGAAGCGGCGGTGGTGGAGCGTTATCACCGGGCGCTGGGGATCAAACTCAATCACCCGGATCAAACCGTGCGCACCCTCTCCGGCGGCAATCAGCAGAAGGTTCTGCTGGCGCGCTGTCTGGAGGCCAATCCACTGCTGCTGATCGTCGATGAACCGACGCGCGGGGTGGACGTTTCGGCCCGCGCGGATATCTATCAACTGATCAAAAGCGTGGCGGCACAAAACGTGGCGGTGCTGATGATCTCCAGCGATCTCGATGAATTTCCGGGGCTCGCCGACCGCGTACTGGTGATGCATCAGGGCGTGCTCAACGGCGAACTCCCGCGCCACGCCGTCAGCGTCGACAGAATGATGGCGCTGGCTTTTGGAGGCCAATCATGAAGACCTTACTTAAAAACCGCGAGTTGAGCGCCTTCCTCGCCATTCTGGCGCTGTTCGGCGTGCTGGTTGCGCTCAATCCGGCCTATTTGAGTTTTCAGACCCTGGGGATGATTTTCGCCAGCTCGCAAATCCTGATCCTGCTGGCGCTGGGCGCGACGCTGGTGATGCTGACGCGCAACATTGATGTGTCGGTCGGTTCGACCGTCGGGCTGTGTGCGATCGCCGTCGGCGTGGCGCTCAACAATGGCTACAGTCTGCCGGTTTCAATGCTGTTTGCGGTGGCGATTGGCGCGCTGGCCGGTGCCTTTAACGGGCTACTGGTGGTCGGGCTGCGCATTCCGGCGATTGTCGCCACGCTCGGTACGCTGGGGCTGTACCGTGGCGCGATGCTGCTGTGGACCGGCGGGAAGTGGATCGAAGGTTTACCGTCTGGCCTGAAAGCGCTGTCGGAGCCGGTCGCGGTGGGCATTTCGCCGCTTGGGATGGTGGTGCTGTTTCTGGCACTGATTGGCGCGTGGACGCTGTCGCGCACCGCGTCGGGCCGCGATTTTTACGCCGTGGGCGATAACCTCGCCGCTGCGCGCCAGCTCGGCGTGGCGGTGAACCGCACCCGGATGATCGCCTTTACGCTTAATGGCGTGCTGGCTGCCTGCGCCGGGATCGTCTTTGCCTCGCAGATCGGTTTTGTGCCGAATCAGACCGGCAGCGGGCTGGAGATGAAAGCCATCGCCGCCTGCGTGCTGGGCGGCATTTCGCTGCTTGGCGGAACCGGGACGCTGGTCGGCGCGTTTCTCGGTGCCTTTTTCCTCACGCAAATCGACACCGTGCTAGTGCTGTTCAAACTCCCTGCCTGGTGGAACGACTTTATCGCCGGGCTGGTGCTGCTCGGTGTACTGGTCCTCGACGGGCGCTTGCGTCAGGCGCTGACCCGCCATCAGCGTGCGCTGAAGTACAGCCGTTTCCAGCCGGGCAATAAAGGGGGAAAGCACGTCACCCCGTTTCCGAAACGCAAAAAAGAGGTGGCGTAAATGAAGCTTAACTGGGAAAGCGCGCTGCTGATTTTACTGGTGCTGGAGATCCTGCTATTCGGGGCCATCAACCCGCGCATGCTAGACATCAACATGCTTCTGTTCAGCACCAGCGATTTCATCTGCATCGGCATTGTGGCGCTGCCGCTGACACTGGTGATCATCAGCGGTGGGATTGATATTTCTCTCGGTTCGACCATTGGCCTGTGCGCGATTGCGCTGGGCGTGATGATGCAGGCAGGCTGGCCGATGGCGCTGGCGATCCCACTCACGCTGCTGGTTGGCCTGCTGTGCGGCCTGTTCAACGCCGCACTGATTCACTACACCGGCATCAGCCCGCTGGTGATCACCCTCGGCACGCTTTACCTCTACGGCGGCGGCGCGCTGCTGCTCTCCGGCATGGCGGGCGCGACAGGCTATGAAGGCATCGGCGGCTTCCCGGACAGCTTTACGGCGTTTGCCAATCTCACGCTGTTTGGCCTGCCAATTCCGTTAGTGCTTTTTGCAGTGATCACCTTCTTCTTCTGGCTTCTCACCCATCGCGGGCGCTTTGGTCGACACCTGTTTTTGATTGGGCAAAACCCGCGTGCGGCACGCTATGCGGCGCTGTCGGTGAACGGAATGCCCTATGCGCTCTACGGGCTGGTTGGCGTGGCGTCGGCCATTGCCGCGCTGGTGATGGTCTCCTATTTCGGCTCGGCGCGTTCTGATTTGGGGCGCGACTTGCTGATGCCTGCGCTGACGGCAGCGGTGCTCGGCGGGGCGAATATTTATGGCGGTTCAGGTTCGGTTGTCGGTACGGCGCTGGCGGCATTGCTGGTGGGGTATCTGCAACAGGGTTTACAGATGGTCGGCATCCCCAACCAGGTGTCGAGCGCGCTGTCAGGGGCGCTGTTGGTTGTGGTGGTGATGGGACGTTCGCTGAGTTTGCACCGTGAATGGCTGCGCACTCTTCTCACAAAAAATACCCGGAGCGTAAGATGAAAACAAAACTGATAGTCCTGGCGATGGCGTTAAGCTTTGCCTCGGCGCAGGCCGCCGAACGAATTGCGTTCATTCCGAAACTGGTTGGTGTCGGCTTCTTTACCAGCGGCGGCAACGGCGCGAAAGAGGCGGGTAAAGAACTCGGTGTGGACGTGACCTACGACGGCCCGACCGAGCCGAGCGTCTCCGGCCAGGTGCAGCTCATCAACAACTTCGTTAACCAGGGCTTCAACGCGATTATCGTCTCCGCCGTCTCGCCGGACGGCCTCTGCCCGGCGCTGAAACGTGCGATGCAGCGCGGCGTGAAAGTGCTGACCTGGGATTCCGACACCAAACCTGAATGCCGCAGCGTCTATATCAACCAGGGGACGCCGGAACAGCTCGGCGGATTGCTGGTCGATATGGCCGGAAAACAGGTCACCAAGCCGAACGCCAAAGTCGCCTTCTTCTACTCAAGCCCGACCGTAACCGACCAGAACCAGTGGGTGAAAGAGGCGAAGGCCAAAATCGAGAAAGACCACCCGCAATGGCAGGTCGTGACCACCCAGTTTGGCTATAACGACGCCACTAAATCTCTGCAAACCGCCGAAGGGATCTTAAAAGCCTATCCGGATCTGGATGCGATCATTGCCCCGGACGCCAACGCGCTGCCAGCGGCGGCACAGGCGGCGGAAAACCTCAAACGTGAAGGGGTGGCGATTGTCGGTTTCAGTACGCCAAACGTGATGCGCCCGTACGTCGAGCGCGGCACGGTGAAAGCCTTTGGCCTGTGGGATGTGGTACAGCAGGGCAAAATTGCGGTCAATGTCGCCGATCATTTGTTGAAAAAAGGCGATCTTAATGTCGGCGACAGCGTGGATGTGAAAGGCATCGGCGTGCTGAAGGTCGAGCCGAACAGCGTGCAGGGCTATCAGTATGAGGCGAAAGGGAACGGCATCGTGCTGCTGCCGGAGCGCGTGGTGTTCACCAAAGAGAACATCGACAAATACGACTTCTGATGGGGGAGAACATGGCTGATTTAGATGACATCAAAGACGGAAAAGATTTTGGCATCGGCACGCCGCAGCAGAACGTGCCCTTTACCCTGAAGGGTTGCGGCGCGCTGGACTGGGGGATGCAGTCGCGGCTGGCGCGCATCTTTAATCCAAAAAGCAACCGCACGGTGATGCTCGCCTTCGACCACGGCTATTTTCAGGGGCCAACCACCGGGCTTGAGCGCATCGATCTGTCGATTGCTCCGCTGTTTGCCGAGACCGACGTGCTGATGTGTACCCGTGGCATTTTGCGAAGCACCGTGCCGCCAGCCACCAACAAACCGGTGGTGCTGCGCGCCTCGGGCGGTAACTCGATTCTGGGTGAGCTGTCGAACGAATGCGTGGCGGTGGCGATGGAAGATGCGCTGCGCCTGAACGTCTGCGCCGTGGCGGCGCAGGTGTATATCGGCAGCGAATTTGAGCATCAGTCGATCAACAACATTATCAAACTGGTGGATGCAGGGAACCGCTACGGCATTCCGACGCTGGCGGTGACCGGCGTGGGCAAAGAGATGGCTCGTGACGCGCGCTACTTCTCGCTCGCCAGCCGTATTGCTGCCGAAATGGGGGCGCAATTCGTCAAAACCTATTTCGTGGAAGAGGGCTTCGAAAAAGTGACCGCCAGCTGCCCGGTACCAATTGTGATCGCCGGGGGTAAAAAGCTGCCGGAACACGAGGCGCTGGAGATGTGCTTCCGCGCTATCGATCAGGGGGCGTCGGGCGTGGATATGGGGCGCAACATCTTCCAGTCCAGCGCGCCGCTGGCGATGCTGAAGGCAGTGAAGAAAGTAGTACACGAGAACATGAGCGCCCGCGAGGCGTTCCAGTTCTGGCAGGAAGAGAAACAGGGAGAGGTGAAATGAACGTGACGTTAGTGGAAATCAATATCAAACCGGAGCGCGTGGATGAGTTTCTGGAGGTGTTTCGCGCTAATCACGAAGGGGCGATTCAGGAGCCGGGAAATCTGCGGTTTGACGTGTTACAGGACCCGCGAGTGAAAACCCGGTTCTTTATCTACGAGGCCTATAAAGACGAAGAGGCGGTGCTGGCCCACAAGAAAACCCCGCACTATCTGGCGTGCGTCGATAAGCTTGAGGCGTTGATGTCGGAGCCGCGTAAGAAGCGCAGTTTTGTGGGGTTGATGCCGGAAGGCTGACGCCCTCACCCTAACCCTCTCCCACAGGGAGAGGGGATCGTCCGGTGTTCTCCCTGTAGGTGAGGGGGTCATTCGCTTTTCTCCCTCTCCCTTGGGGAGAGGGCCGGGGTGAGGGGCCCAGACTACTCCTTACGGAAAAAATCGTTATACAACATATACAAATGCGCAGAACTCCATGAGAAGTTCGGCGCACCTTGCTGCGCACCGGTCAGCGGGTTGTAGTTCTCCTGAATCGGCCCGTCGCTGGTCAGCCCTTTGGCGTGCTGGAAGAAGGTATCCGCCAGTTTCAGTGCCGCGTCGCGATGCCCGTAGCGCTCCATCCCTTTCAACCCAAACCAGAACTGATCCACCCATACGCGCCCACGCCAGTAGATATCTGCGCCAAACGCCGGGTTGGTTAACGCCGCGGTGCCGAGCGGTACAAAGGTGTTGAACTCTTTCGGGTCCAGCATCACTTTCACCACCGCATCGGCGTGCGCCTGCGTCGCTGCGCCGTTAAACAGCGGCGACCAGCCTTCCGGCCCTTTTCCGCGCTCGACGATCGGTTTGCCCGCGCAGCCGTTGGCCAGCGGTTTTTCTTCAATGCGGATGTCGTAATAAAAACCACTTTTCGCATCAAACATGCAGGTATTGATGTAGCCCGCGAGCTTATCCGCCAGCTGTCCGTAGTGCTTCGCCGCTTCGGGTTTACCGAGGATCGTCGCCATTTCCGCCAGATAGCGGTTATCGCTGAACATATAGCTCGCCTGATCGACGGACTCCTGCATCAGGGAATAGCCGAGCAGGGTGCCTTTGGCGTCGCGGTTTTCGGCGAAGCTCACCGTCCAGTCGCTGCGTTTCCCGCCATTCTGCACGTATTTATCCAGCTGATCTTTGTCGATAAAGCCAAACACCGCCGCATCGTCACGCCCGGATTCCCAGGACGCCGCCACCTGCGCCGGAATTTGCAGGCTGTCGTACTGGCCTTTGCTGACGGTCGCGTCGTAATTTTTAAGCCCGGAAAGGGTTTGCTCTTTATCGCCGGTTTTCACCGTGAACAGCATCTCGCCGTGTTCAGTGTTGTGGGCTTTATCGCGCGTCGCGCCGTACTCCGGCACGCCGTTGTGGTTGTGATCGCGGTTGCGCAGCCACCAGTCGTGATAAGCCACCAGTTTCGGGTACATCTCCTCCAGCCAGGCTTTGTCCTGGGTGGTTTTATACACTTCCATCACCGACCAGGCTGCGAGGCTCGGTTTGGTATTGCGTTCGTTCCAGTTCCCGCCGTCGCCGCCGCGATCCGGACTGAGGTTCCAGGCGATCAGATCCGGAACAAATCCGGCATCCTGCGGACGCACCTTATCGTCGGCTTTGACCTGCCACGAGAAAACCGCGCGGATGTTCTCTTTGGCGATCTCCGGATTGAAGTGCGCCATCGCAAACGCCTGTTTCCAGGTATCCCACGGCCAGGTCTGGTTGCCGGAGAACCAGCGCCCGGTAACCGACGGCGTGACGGTATTGAATTTCACCGCGCCGCCTGGCGAGCGCCAGTTGCCGTTCAGGGTTTCGATGGCTTTCACCGCGACGCGCGTCTGTTCCGGCGTGGCGTCTGGATTCGTCAGTCCGCGCTGCAAGTAACCTTCCCAGCGCTTCTCCGACGCCTGCATAAAGTGCGCAGGGCGGGCGAGGATATCGCGGATCTGCGCCTTCTCATGGCTGACGTCGTCGGCGGTCAGCAAATGGGAATAAGTGGTCCAGATCGTCGTCGAACCATTGATGTGCGCGGTGCTGGTGAAGCGATGCCCGTCAATGTGAGTCTCAACGGGAATCGACTTATGCACCTGATACTGCGATGCCCCGGAGGTCAGCAGATCCCAGGTCGAACGCACTTTGCCAAACGTCACGTTCACGCCGTCGCGCGTGGCGGCCAGGTGGCGCTGATAGTCCGGATACGCGCTGTCGATAGTTTTATCGGAAACCGCTTTGCCCTCTTTGGCTTCCAGTTTTTCCAGCAACTCGCCATCCCATTGCAGAACGAGAGGCGCGTCGCTGGTGATTTGTGTTTCCAGAAGCGAGGTGCGCGGGCTGGCGAAGCGCAGGGTCATGACGATCTTCACGCCCGGCGCGGTCAGGGTCTGGACTAATGCGCCGGGAAGGCTCCATGCCTGCATTGTGAAATCGACTTTTTTGCCGCCGCGCGTGACCGTCAGGCGGTCAAAGTTAGTGGCCATAAAGTTGATGTACTCTTCCGTCAGCAGCGCCGGGCCGGGGAAGCCGCCCATTGTTTCCGGGCCATCGGGTAGCAAATGTCCGTGCCAGGCCCCGAGATCGAAGAACGGGTTAAAACGCTGGTGGTCGTCGCTGTCAAAATCCTGCATGTAGTGCGGCGCGCCGACGCGGTTAATCACGTTTTTATAGCTATCAGCGGTAGCCGCGTGCGCCGAGAGGCTGAGCATCAAAGCACAGGCCAGCGGGGCGAGTGGGGTGGTCAGGTTCATGGTTAATCGGTCCTTGTTACCAGTAGAAATATTGCATCAGGAAAACCTGGTCGCTGGGGTCGCCGGAGGCGGTTTTCATGTACCAGCGGCTGTCGGCGGCGGTGGCAAAGCGTCCGTTGCCGTATTCGTACCAGATGCCGAACTGCGCAAATGAGGTGGTTTCGTCGGCAGAATCATCAGGGCGATGTTTGGCGTAGCTCCAGGCGGTGGAGAAGTAGAGCCCTTTTAGCGTTTCGACCATCGCGCTCGCCATAAACCCGGTTTCCGTTCCCGGCACGTTTTGCCCTTTGGCGCGCCCGGTATGATGCCATGCGCGGGCGGCGAGATTAGGTGACAGCAGCCCGGTTAAGAATAATTCGCCGGTGCCGTCGGTTACTTCCAGGCCGTTCATCCAGGTCACGCCATCGATGAATTCGTACTGCAAATAACCGTTCATCATCGCTGGATAGGTGTACTTATCGTCGTAGCGATCGTACTTGCCGAAGTGTAGCCACGCTTTACTCTCGTCGTGATGTCCGGCGGGCGTGGCGGTCACGCTGTAGCGCAGTTTTCCTGCCAGATTTTGTACTTTAAGCGCCGTCATGATGTCGCGGGTGTTGGGGATGACATAGCCCAGATCGGGCGTGAAATCGCCCCACCATTGCAGGTCGTCGAGAGATGAATCCTGGCGCAGGCTGAGCATGATTTCGGTGCTGTCATCCGTGCGATAGCCGCCGTAAAAACGGTTCAGGCCACCTTCAAAACCTCCCCAGCTGTGATCGGGAACCCAGGCGTTACCCTGATGATCCGCTTGCACGGTCCAGCCTTCGCCGTAGATCAGGCCGAACCACGGGCCGTGTTTGATCTCCAGCCCGCCTTCGATATAGGTTCCGTCGCTGTATTTGTGTTTCTCCGGGCCTTCGAGATCCATATACCCGCCGACGCCCATCTCGCCGTAAAAACGGAATGACGTGGCGCTCAATTCTGGCGTACGTGTATCGTCATGTTCTGCCGGCCGTACTTCTTCCGCTGCCATCGATGGCGTGCAAAAAGAGAGGGCAGCGAGTGCCCCATAAAGTGAAGGAGTTATTTTCATTGTTATTTTCTGGTGTGATCAGGAGGTGGTCGAAGCTGGCGCGGCTTCAATCTTTTTTTCGTCTTGCGATAATCCCTTAACGTATTTGCTGTATTTCCACCACGCAAAGCCGAGGAAAATCACAATGCCGCCAACGTTATAGAACACAATCGTCAGAATATTGCCGCCGGTCGGGAAGGTGGAGGCAATAAAGCCAATGGTGAAAATAACAATCAGCATCGACACCACCACTATGCCGGTGGTGCGAGAGCCCATTTTAAATTCACGCGGCAGATGGTCGAGTTTGCGACGCAGGTTCAGATAGGCCAGCATGATAAACAGCGGCGGCAGCATCGACGCGGCGGCGGTCATATTAATCACCGTGTTCATTAGATCCTGCGCAGTATTTGATCCCATTGTCGGAATAATCATCAGCGGAATGACGATCAAATATTGAATCCACGCCGCGCGCGCCGGAACGCCGTTTTCATTGAGGGCCACAGTTTTCGCCCCAAAGATGCCGGTTGGGATTTCCGAGAAGAAGATTTTCACCGGCGTGGCGGTCCACATCAGCAGGGAGCCGAACATCGCGGTGAAGGAGACCAGGCCCACGAAGCGGTTCATCAGTACTTCAGGCAGGCCAAACCAGACCGCCAGACCGTGGAATACCTGCACCGAGCCGCCGGTAAATTTCAGCTCTTTGCTGCTGATAAAGATGTTGATCAGCACCGAGGTGATGGAATAGAGCACGCCGATGACGATCCCGGCGAGGATAATCACTTTGACGAACGACTTCGAGCCTCCCTTCACGTCGTTGACGTACACCGCGACGGATTCCGCGCCGCCAGCGGCCATAAAGATCCAGGTGGTTATCCCGAGGAACGCCCAGTTAAAGTGGGGGATCATCGCATCGACGGTAATCGGATCGGCAGGCTGTACGCCACCCATCAGCGCCGCGCCCGCCAGTAAAATGTAGGAAAGCGTGAGCAGCAGCATCAGAGTGGATGTCACGGACGTAATCGGCCCGAGCATTTTCGCGCCGTTGGTCGACACCCACGTCGAAAATGCAAACAGCACCAGACTCAGCACCACGGTCGCAAACGGCGTGAGAATGTACTCATAGCCGAGAAAAGCATAGGAGGCATAGGCAATGACGCGCGGTAATAACGAGGTGAAAAAGAATAAATTCACGAACCAGTAGGTGTAGGCGGTAATAAATGCCCAGCGCCCGCCGAGCGAACTTTTCACCCACGCATAAACGCCCGCCTCGGAGTTTTTATTCAGCGAGACGAATTCGGCGATGATCAGACAGAACGGAATAAAGTAGAACAGCGTCGCCAGGAAGAACATCGGCGCGGATGCCAGTCCCAGCTCGATATTATTGTTGATGACGTTGTTAAAGCTAAAAACGGCGGCAAAGGTCAGCGACAGCAGGCCGAACTTGCCGATGGTATTACGCTTGGACTGTGAAACAGTGGACTCTGACATAACGAATCTCCGGGTACGAGGAGTGTAGTGGCGCTACTTCGGCGCCACCGGATCTTTTTATTTGTTATGGAAATAGCCGTCTTCTACGGTCACCCGCAGGACGACCTTCTTCACCGCGCCGTCGCTAATAAAGCGGCAGGCTTCGTCGATATCACAAATCACCATCTGGCCTTCGTGCACCTGCACGGTGGTCCCGCAGCCTTTAAAGAACTCTCGGTCGGTTTCATCGCGGTAGCACTCCACCACCTGAAGCTGCGCTTTCGGTGCGTACTCGATTTTTTGCGCACCCTGCAGGTAGTAATGCACGTCGAAATATCGTCTGTGTCCGAGGAAAAGCGCGTCGGTGGTGGTGTCGATGGTCAGGCGATAGCTGAGCGAATCGCCAATTGAATGCGCCACGCCGGGACGAATGCTGTCGATGTTCTGTATGGCTTCCACGCAGCGCTGCCATTTGCGACCACCGTGGTAGCGGCGGGTAAACTCTTCCAGGTTGTTAATAATGTCCATTATTCGGCCTCGCTTTCGGCGGCTGCGGGAGTAAGAGAAAACGCCTGGGCCTGCACGTCACCACAGGTCGGCAGCAGGGTGAAGCCGTAGCGGAACGGCTGGAAGCGCACGCGCCAGCTGTCCAGCACTTCGCTGCCCCAGGAGTTAGAACCTAATCCCAGCAGTTGGTGATCAAGATTCAATGTGATATGCCCGCTGCGCTCGAGTTCGTTGCAGTGTCGCGCGGCATGAATTGCTTCGCCGCTGTACGGCCAGGCGCTGAAGTGGATCGGCTTTTGCGCCACCACGAGCAGGCCGTGGCCGCTATGGTTGGTGAGCGACGCCCAGCGCACCTGCTGGCGGTTGCCGTTGTTCTGCGGGAACGGGTAGTTTTCGAACATCGCATCGACGTCGCTTTTCCAGACGTCGATCAGATTCGCCTGCTGGCTGTCCGGGTAGTTTTCGCCTGGCCCGCGCCCGTAGTACGTCACCTGATCGAAGTGTTGGTTGATGCCGAGCGTAAAGCCGATGCACGGGATCATGTGTGGATAGTCGCCGTACGGTGTGCCCGCCAGCTCGACGCCGAGTGCACCGGCAGGGCTGATGCGCCAGCGGTAGGTGCAGCGCATCCCGAAATCAAACACCGGTGGGGCAATCAGGGTGCGGCTTTGAATCAGCACATCATCGCCATCGTGCTCAATGCTAAAGGCGCGCAGATGTTCCTGCATGATTTGCAGATGATTCGGTTGCCACAGCCCTTCGTACTCCTGCTTGTGGTTATCAATCATCGGTTTGAAGAAGTTAATTTTGCCCTCTTCGGCGATCAATTCTTCACCGTTCACCCGCCAGGACGTGAGCTTGCCGCTGAGTTTCGAGAACACCATGCGGAAGTTGTGTCCGCTGACGACGCAGGTCAGGCGCTCGTCACTGACGGCCAGTGGCGTGGCGCTGTCTGTCTGCCACGGCTGCGCGACCAGGGTGCGCGGGGCCAGCGCAAACTGATACTGCGCAATCGGGTGATTCGCATCGCTGTAAGAAGTGGCGGAATCTTTGCTGACGAACACGTTGACCCAGCTTTCGCGCCCGTCTGTCTCTGGGACGGTAATCTGAACGGTGCGGGCGCTGTTCGGGGCTAAATCACTTACTTTCAGCGCCTGGCTGCTGAGCAATTCGCCTTCGGCTTTGATCTCCACGCGCAGGGTGTAATCGTCAAGCGTGCTGAACCACAGCTTGTTCTCGACCCGCAGCTCTCCGCGTGCGAGATCGACGCCGCTGACTTTCACCGGGGCGATCACCTGCTTGTATTCCCGCAGGCCGGGGCCAGGCGTTTGATCGGAGTAGATCAGCCCGTCGAGGCAGAAGTTGGCGTTATTTGGGTAGTCACCAAAATCGCCGCCGTACTGGTAGAAGGTATTGCCGTCCGCGTCCTGCGCCTGAATGCCGTGATCGCACCACTCCCAGACGTAATGCCCTTGCAGGCAGTCGTGACGATAAAACACGTTCTGATATTCATTTAATCCGCCGGGACCGTTACCCATCGCGTGGGCATATTCGCAGATGATGCGCGGTTTTGGATGCGGATATTCGCCGAACTCATTCATCAGCGGCACGCGGGTGTACATGGTGGAGATGATGTCCACAACTTCGGCGTCGCGGTCCTCTTCGTAATGCAGCAGACGGGTTGGGTCCAGCGCCTTGCAGGCTTTCGCCATCGCGCGAATGTTGCAGCCATAGCCGGATTCGTTGCCGAGCGACCAGATGACAATCGACGGATGGTTTTTCTGCGCCTGCACGTGGCGCACGATGCGCTCGACATACACGCTTTCCCACGTTGGATCGTCGGTGATGCGGCTCAGATCGCCGACGTTGGCAAATCCGTGGGATTCGACGTCAGTTTCCGCCATCACGAACAGACCGTGGAGATCGCACAGCTCGTAAAAGCGCGGATCGTTCGGATAGTGGGCGGTGCGTACCGAGTTGATGTTGTGTTGCTTCATCAGGATCAGATCTTTCTCGACGCGATCCATACTCACCGCGCGCCCCTTGCGATGATCGTTATCGTGGCGGTTCACGCCGTGGAGCATCACGTAATGGTTGTTGATGAGCATCAGGCCGTCGCGCACCTGGATGTCGCGGAAGCCCACGCGCTGCGGCACCACTTCCAGTATTTCGCCCGCCGCGTTTTTCAGGATCAGTAGCAGGTGATACAGATAAGGCGTTTCGGCGGACCACTGTTTTGGCTGTTTAACGTCGATGCTAAAATCGACGGTCTGACGCTGACCGACGCTGGCCTGCGCTTCGCCCTGATACAGTCGCTGTTCGCCGTCGAAAAGCTGAACGTCAAGGGTGACGTTTTGCGTCTGGGCGGCCAGGTTTTCCAGCTCGACGTGGCAGGAGAGAGTGGCGTCGCAATAGTCGTCGTTGAAGGTTGTGGTAACAGTGAAATCGTCGATGTGCATCGGCTCGCGACCCACCAGATAGACGTCGCGGAAGATCCCCGCCGTCCACCACATATCCTGATCTTCGATGTAGGTTGAATCCGCCCACTGCATCACTTTGACACACAGCAGGTTTTCACCCGCATGAACGAACGGCGAAACGTCAAATTCAGCGGTCAGGCGACTGCCCTTGCTGAACCCGACGTAATGGCCGTTTACGTACACTTCGAAATAGGTCTCTACGCCGTCGAATTTAATCAGCGTCTGGCGCGTGCTCCAGCTTTCACCAAGCGTGAATACGCGCTGATAGGCGCCGGTAGGATTCGCACTCGGAACGAATGGCACGTCAATCGGGAAGGGGAAGCCTTCATCGGTGTATTGCAGTTTGCCGTGGCCTTCCAGCTGCCACATGGACGGTACGCTAATCTGGCCCCAGTCGCTCATCAGCTGGTGGGGAAACGCTTCGGGCACTTCAAGCGGATGGTCGAAATAGCGGAACGCCCATTGGCCGCTCAGCAGCAGAAAATGGCTGCTGGCCTCGCGGGCAAAGCGGCGGGCTTGATCGATATCGTGATAGGCAAAAAAGTACGCGCGCGGCGGCAGCCGGTTCTCGTGCGTTAACTGAACATTCTCCCAGCGGTTCATGTCATCTCCCTGTCGGTTAAAACATCATTGCTGGGGAGTTTAGTAAATATTTTACTAAATAAAATCAGTAAAAATGAAATGAGTTAAGTGGATCACGAAAATAGGGGGGAGAGGGAGATGCGGTCATTGCCCGGTGGCGCTGCGCTTACCGGGCCTACAAAACCTTCAACGGCCTCGGGTTTTGTAGGCCGGGTAAGGCGTAGCCGCCACCCGGCAAGGGGTTTAACGCGTCGTGCCGCGCAGCTTCAACCGGCTGGGAACAAACACTTGCAGCGGCAGTGCACGGCCATCGCGTGCTTTTTCCAGCAGCAGGTTTACACCCTGGCTGCCCATCATCTCAGAATGGATGCGCACGGTGGTCAGCGGCGGGAAGGTAAAGCGCGCGGTGGGAATATCGTTGACGCTAATCAGGCTGATATCCTGCGGAATGGTTAGCCCTTTCTCGTGGATCGCCCGCAGCACGCCGATGGCGATGGAGTCGGAGGCGACAAACAGCGCTTCGGGGAAGTCGTCCTGCGCCAGCATCTTCGTCGCCAGCTCATAGCCCGATGAACTGGAGAAGCCGCCGCGCCAGATGTCTTTCTCCGATACCACGCCTTTGAGCTGGCCGTATTCGACGAACGCTTTTTCGCGAATATCTGCCTTACCCGGCTCATCTTCGCCGCCGATAAAGCCGATACGCTGCACGCCCTGAGCGGCGAAGAAGTCGATCACCTCTTTGCTGATGCGCACCAGGTCGATATCCACCGAGTCAAAAGCGGAACCCGCCTCGTGAAAATCGATAAAGCAGATATTATCGCTCAGGGCTTCGGCCGCCAGGCGCATCTGCTCTGCCGGTTTGCCGACAATCAGAATTCCGCTGACTTTGCTTATCTCCGGCAGCCCCTGATTTTCATAGCAATTGGTCAGGCCGATATTCAGCTTTTCGCATTGGGTTTCAATGCCATGACGGATGGCGAGGTAGTAGGGGTCATTGATTTCCAGCTCCTGACGGTAGCTGTAAAGTGCCAGCACGTGATGGCAGGCGTCATGCTGGATCAGGCTTTTACGCGCACTGCTGCCGCGATATTCCAGCTTTTCAGCAATTTCCAGGATCCGGTGACGCGTCTCTTCTTTGACGTTTAGCGTCCGGTCGTCGTTAAGAATGCGCGACACAGTGGCCTGCGACACGCCCGCTTCCTTTGCGATATCTTTCAGTGTTGCCATGTGGCCCCTCAGCGCGGGAGTTAAAATAGAATCTGCCGCCATTGTAATGAATCCCGCGTATTTAGTAAAAATCCATTGATCGGCAACGCCGCTTATGTTGTGATAATTTTACTAAATATTTACTTGGGGGGTTATCATGGAAAAGGTTTCTTACGGGGATTTCGCCCGCCTGGAGATGCGCACCGGGAAAATTATCGACGTAAAGCGTCACGGCAATGCCGATAAGCTGTATATCGTGCAGATTGATATTGGCGAGCGCCAGCTTCAGACCGTCACCAGCCTGGTGCCGTATTACACCGAACAGGAATTACTCGGTAAAGAGGTGGTGGTGCTGTGTAATCTGGAAAAAGCCAAAATGCGCGGGGAAGTGTCGGAATGTATGCTGCTGTGCGCTGAGACCGAGGACGGCAGCGAAAGCGTGCTGTTAACAGCGGAGCGCGCGATGCCAGTGGGCGTTCGTATCGTTTAAAAAAACCGGATGGCGCTGCGCTTATCCGGCCTACGAAACCACACTCACGTAGGCCGGATAAGTGCAGCGCCATCCGGCGAGATATCGGCACTTATGCCTCTTCCACACTCACCCTTATTGCCGCCAGCGCCTTACGGGCCGCTTTCAGCACTTGCTCGCACTGCTCAATAGTCAGCGTCAGCGGCGGTTCAATGCGGATGGTTTTCGAGTTGTTCAACGTCCCGGCCACTAACACACGCTGGCGGAACATCTCGCTCGCGAAGTTGTAGCCGATTTCGTTATCCACAAACTCAATGGCCATTAGCATCCCTTTTCCGCGCGCGTCCTGCACCAGATCCGGGTACTCGCGGCCTAACTGCAGGAAACCGTCCAGCAACATATCGCCTTTCTGTTCTGCCTGAGCCGGTAAGTTCTGCTCCAGCAGCACGTTGATGGTCGCCAGCGCGGCCGCACAGGCCAGCGGGTTACCGCCAAAAGTGGTGGTATGCAGGAACGGATTATCGAACAGCACCGAGAACACCTCTTCGGTGGCGATGGTTGCGCCGATCGGCATCACGCCGCCGCCGAGAGCTTTTGCCAGACACAGAATGTCCGGTTGCACGTTCTCGTGTTCACAGGCAAACATCTTGCCGGTGCGTCCCATCCCGGTTTGCACCTCATCGAGGATAAGCAGCGCGCCAAACTCATCGCACAGCTTGCGAACCGCAGGCAGATAGCCCTGCGGCGGCAGGATCACCCCCCCTTCGCCCTGAATCGGCTCAAGGATAATCGCTGCCACGTCGTCGCCGGTTTTACGGCACTCGGTCAGCACGGTGCGCATCGCGTTGATATCGCCGAACGGCACGTGACGGAAGCCCGGCAGCAGCGGCATAAACGGTTTGCGGAAGGTCGATTTTGCCGTAGCCGACAGTGCGCCAAGGGATTTCCCGTGGAACGCGCCGGTGGTGGCGATAAAGGTGAATTTCCCGCGCGGCGACTGGTACGCTTTGGCGAGTTTCAGCGCCGCTTCGACCGATTCCGTGCCGCTATTGCAGAAGAAACTGTATTTCAGTTTGCCAGGCGTTAAGGCCGCCAGCGTCTTCGCGAGCATGGCGCGAAGCGGGTCCAGCAGTTCCTGGCTGTGAAGGGGTTGTTTCGCGAGCTGATTCTGTACGGCGGAAACCACAACTGGATTACGGTGCCCCACGTTGAAAATTCCAAAACCACCCAGGCAATCTATAAACTCCTGTCCCTGGGTGTCGACAAGCGTATTCAGACTTCCCGCTTGCCACTCTACGGCTCCGTAATCCCCGCCAGCGGTAACAGATTTTCGGTACTCTAAAAACCCCGGATTTACATGCTCTTTAAAGTAATCAATCACCTCTCGGTTAAGTTGTTTCATCTCCTCATGGTCAAGCGTTCGCTTTTCAATGAGATTCAGTGCGTGCGCGGTACAGGCAAGAGCCGAGGCGCTGGAAGGTAACCTGTTCAAAATGAGCTCCGGGGGATCGCGTATCACATGATACTGAATTAATTATTGCAGGGATTACGCCACTTCTGGTGACTTAACGAAAATCGGGATAAATGCCAGGTTAAAATAATGTTGCGCAAAATTTAATCGTGCCGGGAGGGCGAAACGAGGTTTGCCGCTGGGCTTTGCGAGGGGGTTATTTGCGCCTGAATGGGTCAGTTGCACCCTTGTGGTGCGGACTTTGATTCTTAAGGAGACGTTAACAGGTCAGCCTTTGTGGGTAATTTCTTTATGAAAGTATTTGAAATCAATCAATTAGAAATGCGTACAAAAAGTGCGGTTTAACCGCAATTTGCGATCTCGATCGGATTTAACAACTAAAGATAAACTGTTTACCGCCGAAAAAAGATAAACCCACAAAATTAACATTCAAATAACCTGCAAGGGATGCCCATCATGTCCGCTCAACCGTATGTCACTCAGAATGAATATCCTCTGAACGACGATACCACCCTCATGTCCACCACCGATCTCCACAGCCACATGACCCACACCAACGACACCTTCGTGAAAGTGAGCGGCTACCAACTGGATGAACTGTTGGGGCAGCCGCACAATTTAGTGCGCCACCCGGATATGCCGAAAGCGGCGTTTGCCGATATGTGGTACACGCTAAAACAGGGCGAGCCGTGGAGCGGGATCGTGAAAAACCGCCGCAAGAATGGCGACCACTACTGGGTGCGTGCTAACGCAGTGCCGATGGTGCGCGGCGGTGCGGTGACGGGGTACATGTCGATTCGTACCCGGGCGACGGCGGAAGAGATCGCGGCGGTTGAGCCACTGTACAAAGCGCTGAACGAAGGGCGCTGCAACAAGCGCATTCATAAAGGGCTGGTGGTGAGTAAAGGCGTGTTTGGGAAATTACCGGCGATGCCGCTGCGCTGGCGGGTGCGTAGCGTCATGGCAATACTGTTTGTGGCACTGGCGGCCACGCTTATTGCAACGCATGCGAGCTGGGCCGCATTGGGTGCGAGCGCGTTGGTGATGCTGCTGGGCTCCGTTCTGTTCGAACAGCAAATCGTCCGTCCGGTAGAAAATGTGGCCCGACAGGCGCTCAAAGTCGCAACCGGTGAGCGGAACAGCGTCGACCATCTTAATCGCAGCGACGAGCTTGGGCTGACCTTACGTGCCGTTGGACAACTGGGGCTGATGTGTCGCTGGCTGATCAATGATGTTTCAAGTCAGGTGGTGAGCGTGCGTGATGGCAGCGATCGCCTGGCGAAGGGCAATGAAGATCTTAATGACCGCACCCGTCAGACGGTGGCTAACGTGCAGCAGACGGTGACCACCATGAATCAGATGGCGGCATCGGTGCAGAGTAATTCTGAAACCGCAGCGGCGGCTGATAAACTCTCGATAGTGGCGAGCGGTGCGGCGGCTGAAGGCGGCAGCGCAATGCAGACCGTCGTGAAAACGATGGACGATATTGCCGACAGCACCCAGCGGATTGGCTCCATCACTAAACTCATCAACGATATCGCCTTCCAGACCAATATTCTGGCGCTCAATGCGGCAGTAGAAGCGGCGCGTGCGGGCGAGCAGGGCAAAGGCTTTGCCGTGGTGGCCGGAGAGGTTCGCCACCTGGCAAGCCGCAGCGCCAGCGCTGCGAATGATATCCGCAAGCTAATTGATGCCAGTGCCAGCAAGGTTCAGTCGGGTTCCGACCAGGTTCATGCCGCCGGCCGCACTATGGATGACATTGTTGAGCAGGTACAAAATGTGACGCGCCTGATTGCCCAGATCAGCCACTCGACGTCCGAGCAGGCGACAGGGCTATCTGACCTGACTCGGGCGGTAGCTGAACTGGATGACATCACGCAGAAAAACGCCGATCTGGTGGAAGAGAGCGCCCGCGTTTCGGCAATGGTGAAGCACCGCGCCGGGCGTCTTGAAGATGCGGTAACGGTTCTCCATTGAGTCAGTAAGGTTCAGGAAAAAAGCCCGCTTATTTCTGCCGAAATAAGCGGGCTTTTTCGTTCCTAAAGTTGTAATTATATTTACGCTCAAATGTTAATCTAATATTAAATAACTAAAATAATCACCTCAGTTATTTATATTCACCTAAGCCAATTTACCCCAACGCTATTTCACAAAGAGCCTGTCAGAAGCTTAAGTAACGATCGATGGCGCGTTATTAATAGATTCAGCCTATCCATTGCCGTGGTTATGAAATATAAAAACGATCAAAGTCATAAAGTTAGCGAGAAAGTTACCGATAACGCTGATCGTCTGAGAAATAATCACATCGATGGAGTATATATGTTCTTACATGACGTAAAGATCGGCACAAAATTATTTCTGGCCTTTGGATTCTTAATTGTTTTGATGGTAGTTAGCGCCAGTCTGTCGCTCCTGAGCCTGAATCGGGCAAATAATGGGATGCAATCCATCATTACCCAGGATTACCCGACGACGGTAAAAGCCAATCAGTTAATCGATAACTTCCAGGAATTTGTTAGCACTCAACAGCTCATGCTGCTGGATGAGCAGGGCCAGTATGCCGCTCAGTCGCAGCAGCGGCTGAAGGAGATCAGCGAACACATTACCGTCATCCTCACGGACCTGAATAACTCTCTTAAAGACCCCAAATCGCAACAGATCCTGACCGGCATTCGGGATGTGCGTCAGCAGTATCTGGATTCTCGTTACCGGATATTGCAGGCGGTGCAGAACAAGGATCGTGAGGGCGCGATCCAGGAGATGATGACCAAAACGGTGAACCTGCAACAGGCATACAAGACCAAAGTGCAGGAGCTGATCGCGGTGCAAAACAGTGAAATGCAGAGCGCCGGGAAGCAGGTCGACGGGGATTTCAACACCAACCGCCTGTTGCTGGTGATCCTGACCGTGTTTAGCGTGGTTATCGGCAGTACGATTGGCTGGTTTATCGTGCGTTCCATCACCCGCCCACTGGGCGAGGCGGTCTCGTTTGCCGAAGCCATTGCCGAAGGCGATTTAACCCGCAACATCACCACGCGCAGCAAAGACGAAACGGGTTTGCTGCTTCATGCGCTGATGGAGATGAAAACACGTCTGCTGGAAATTGTGCAGCAGGTTCAATCCGGCTCGGAAAATATCTCCAGCGCGGCGGCGCAAATTGTCGCGGGGAATCAGGATCTGGCGGCACGTACCGAAGAACAGGCCAGCTCGGTTGAGCAGACTGCCGCGTCGATGGAGCAGATCACCGCGACGGTGAAAAATACGGCGGCGCACACCGGTGAAGCGACAAATCTCTCCGCCGATGCGGCGAGTGTGGTCAAAAACAACGGCGAGATGATGAAGCAGGTGACGCAGAAAATGCGCCTGATTAATGAAACCTCTAACCGCATGTCCGACATCATCAACCTGATCGATGCGATTGCCTTCCAGACCAATATTCTGGCGCTGAATGCCGCTGTCGAAGCGGCGCGTGCCGGTGAGCATGGGCGTGGATTTGCGGTGGTCGCGGGCGAAGTGCGCCAGCTGGCGCAGAAAAGCGCCTCTTCAGCCAGCGAAATTCGCCAGCTGATCGAAAGCTCGACTAGCCAGACTCAGGACGGAATGAACCTGGTGGAAAAAGCCAGCGGGCTCATTAACGGCATGGTGGGGAATGTGGAAGAGATGGACGTTATTTTGCGTGAGATACGCCAGGCGAGCCACGAACAGACGGAAGGCATCTCGCAAATTAACAGTGCGATTGGCCTTATCGACTCCACCACCCAGCAGAACTCAGCGCTGGTGGAGGAGTCTGTTGCGGCGGCGGCTTCGCTTAACGATCAGGCGCTGCACCTGAAAGAGCTGGTAAAAGTATTCCGCGTGCGCGAGGAAGCGCTGGCTTAATCCAGCTGGGAGATATCCAGCGCTGCGCGGTCGATAACGCCAATAATCTGCTTAAGCTGCGCGTCGCTGATCTCTCCCTGATTAACTTTCAGGTCCAGTACCGCTTTGAAGTTATCCAAAGCCCGCTTCATTTGCGGGTTTTTACGCAACTGGAACCCCACGCAGCGTGCGGTAATGCGTGCCTGAATGTGTTCCAGATGTTCCTTATTTTCATCAAGCCAGTGCTGCCCGGCAACGGTGATGGCAATCTTCCTGCGCCCGCCTTCCTCTTCTGAAATCGTAATAAACGCCTGATCTTGCAGGAAATCGAGAGTCGGATAAATCACACCAGGACTCGGGGTGTAGTTTCCCTGCGTCATGCTCTCAATCTCTTTAATCAGCTCATAGCCGTGACTGGCGTTGCGGGTGAGAATATCCAGAATCACCAGGCGCAACTCGCCGTGGCCAAAGAAGCGCTGGCGGCGTCCGCCACCGCCACCGTGATGCTCCCCGCCACGGCCATGATGGTGGTGTTCGTGGCCAAAATCGTCGTGTGAATGTCGCATGAGTGTTCTCCTTAATTTGATATATCTAATTTATATCTAAAGTTATCTGATTAGCAAATTCGTTTTTTATTTTTTCTTTAAAATATTGAAATAATTGTCTTTGTTGTTATTTTTTAGATTGGGGATGTGCATGAATCATCTATATCAAAAAAAGACTTGCAATCTCGTTTGTTAGCAATCATTATCATTTGAATCTAATTTAGATATATCGTATTCACTTCACGAAGGCAGAAAAATGACATCACCTCGTTACCCACAACGTGTACGCAATGAACTGCGCTTTCGCGAGCTGACCGTGCTCCGCGTTGAGCGTGTAAGCGCTGGCTTTCAACGCATCGTCTTAGGTGGTGAAGCGCTGGAAGGTTTTAGTTCAAAGGGTTTTGACGACCATACCAAAGTCT
Source organism: Lelliottia jeotgali (assembly GCF_016771845.1). Taxonomy (NCBI): domain Bacteria; kingdom Pseudomonadati; phylum Pseudomonadota; class Gammaproteobacteria; order Enterobacterales; family Enterobacteriaceae; genus Lelliottia; species Lelliottia jeotgali. The sequence goes on from NZ_JAENMQ010000007.1 coordinate 110,196, forward strand.
TTTTCCCGGCTCCGGGCGCAGCTTTTGTACCTCCGGTTGTGACCGACGAAGGCATCAACTGGGGTGAGGGTGTACGCCCGCAAGCGCGTGATTACACGCCGCTGTACGATGAGGCGCGCAACGAACTGGTGCTCGATTTCTTTGTTCATGACGGTGGGCTTGCGAGCAACTGGGCGGTACAGGCTAAAGCAGGCGATAAGCTAACGATCGGCGGCCCGCGCGGATCGCTGGTGGTGCCGGAAGATTATGCGTGGCAGTTGTACGTTTGCGATGAGTCCGGCATGCCTGCGCTGCGTCGTCGTCTGGAAGCGATTGCTGCACTGCCGGTCAAACCGGAAATTCACGCCGTGGTGACCGTGGGTGATGAGTCTTATAAGGACTATCTGGCGCATCTGAGTGATTTCAACATCACCTGGATTGTCGGACATAGCGAGCAGGCGGTGGCCGATCGTCTGGCGATGCTGAGCGTGCCTGCTGCGGATTACTTTATCTGGTTGACCGGGGAAGGGAAGGTAGTCAAAAACCTGAGTTGCCAGTTTGAGACTGACGCGATTGATCCACAGCTGGTGCGTGCCAGCGCATACTGGCACGCGAAGTAACTAGGCAACTTCGTCGAGCTGTGCTTCGTTCACCTGGTGTTCGAGCGCACTACGAACGTCGTGCAGCGCTTTCTCCTGCTGGGCAAAATAAGACTCCATATTGCTCAGCGAGGAGACCAGCAGCCAGGACTCTTCTTTCTCCAGCTCCGCCAGCTCGTTCACTAAAGTGTCGATTTGTTCGCGAACCTGAGCCATTTTTTTGCGAATACGTTCCAGATCGTTCAGTCGATCGCTGGCCATCAGCGGCTCAAAGCCCTGCTGCAGACGCGCCACCAACGAGCGAATCGCTTTCACATCTCCGCGCTGTTTGGCCTGGTTGAGCTGCACCATCATGGTGTTGGCTTCTTCTTTCAGATCGTCCGCTACCAGATCCGGATGGCAGAGTTTGCTGGCCTGACGCCAAAGCCGTTTCAGCTCATTCTGATCTTCTTCTGACAGATCCTTGCCTTTGCGCAGACGCATTTCTGCATCGTGGTGCTGCTCGCGATATTTCTCGTACTCTTCGTTAGCCTCGTCCCGCGCCTGACGCGCCGGTTCTTCTTCGCGCGTTAAGCCCATTTCCAGCTCTTGCGCTTCGGCTAACAGGTTGGCAATCAGATCGCTTTGCTGCTGCAAATGCTTGCGCGCGTCGGCGGCCTGCACCGAATCGGCTGGCAGCGCACGCCAGCGCTGCGTCAGTGTGGTCAGCACTTCAACGGCCTGCGCCATATATTGCTGGCAGCGACGATAATCCTCTTCGCGGCGACGCGACTCCGCCTGCTGGCGGCGCAGATTCAGTTCTGCGAGGGTTTTACGCAGCTGAAGTATTTGCGACATCAATGGGCCGAGACGGGAGAAATAGAGATCGTTGAACTCGTCCAGTTGTTGCACGCGGGCGTTACGGCGATCAATCAGCTCGCGCAGGCGCTCTTCCAGAGCCTTCAATTCAAGCTTGCTGGCGGCAACCTGCGGATCGCGCCACTGAGTCAGTGAGCGCTGACTCTGCAACCAGGCGGTGATGGCTCTGATCGCTGCGGTATAGTTTTTATTCTCAAGCGCCACGACGATCGCTTGAAGCTCATCGTCAAACGCTTCACTTTTCAGCCGTGCCAGTTGGCTGTCGATGATGTCGTCATCTTCCAGTTCAATGGCATTTTTTATGATTTCTAGCCGTTTGATCGGTGTGCTCATGATGCCTTTCGCTTTAGCGCTTAAGTATTTGAGTTAAGGTTAGTTGTGGTCAGAGCTACAGGAAATAATACACACGGATGATGATCGGCGCGACGGGGGATTTCTTTAGTTTTAGATGTTTGTGAGGGGGGTAATGGTTCGGGGGTGTGGATTATGCAATGCTTCAGGAACGTATCGGAAGCGCTCAAGGGTGTGTGATGTGGTTTCCGGTACCGTGACAATCTCTTTGAATTTCCGATCAATTTCAGGCCATAGTATAACCTTGTTTACTAGATGGTTAATTTTAAGGATAAGAGTATGCCAACAGTCATTGAGAAAGCATTGGATTTCATTGGTGGTATGGACACTTCCGCGTCAGTGCCGCATTCGATGGATGAAAGTACTGCGAAGGGAATTTTCAAGTATTTGAAGGAGTTGGGTACGCCTGCAAGCGCGGATGACGTTATGGCGCGAGGGGCACAAGAGGGATGGGATCCCGACTTTACGAAAAAAGTGGCCGGGTGGGCCGAGAAAATTAACGCAACTGACCACGTAGTGATCAAGAACCCTGAATACTTTTCTGCCTACATGCAGGAGCAACTCCGGGAGCTGGTGTGAGTTAACCACACGCTGATTCATCAATCCTGAAAAAACTAAGGGCCTACGTTTTCACGTAAGCCCTTGTTATTTGGTGGCCCCTGCTGGACTTGAACCAGCGACCAAGCGATTATGAGTCGCCTGCTCTAACCACTGAGCTAAGGGGCCGTGGCGGTGAATTATAGAGTAACTCCCTGCTGCAATCCAGACATTCGCACCTGCCTGCTGTTTTTATAAACAACGCATTATCAATCCTTTATACTGAATGCCTGATGCATTCATCGGGGAATGAGATGATCAACGATATTCTGGCACCTGGACTGCGGGTTGTGTTCTGTGGGATCAACCCAGGCAAGTCCTCCGCGCATACGGGTTTTCACTTTGCCCATCCGGGAAACCGTTTCTGGAAAGTGATTCATCAGGCCGGTTTTACCGATCGGCTTTTAAAGCCCGAAGAAGAACAGCATCTGTTGGATACGCGCTGTGGTATCACCATGCTGGTGGAGCGACCCACGGTGCAGGCGACGGAAGTTAACCTGCATGAGCTGCGCAGCGGCGGGCGGGAACTGGTCAAGAAGATAGAAGACTATCAGCCAGCGGCGTTAGCAATCCTCGGCAAGCAGGCTTACGAGCAGGCATTTAGCCAGCGAGGGGCGCTGTGGGGCAAGCAAAGTATCACGATCGGCATGACCCAGGTGTGGGTGCTGCCGAATCCGAGCGGGTTAAATCGGGCGACGCTGGACAAGCTGGTAGAGGCGTATCGGGAGCTGGACGAGGCGCTGATGGTGCGGGGTAGGTAGAAGTCTGGTGGAATATCGGTGAAAAAAAAGCTCCCATTTGGGAGCTTTTACTTTTCAAAGACGATTAATCGTCGAGGAAGCTACGCAGCACTTCAGAGCGGCTTGGGTGGCGCAGTTTGCGCAGGGCCTTCGCTTCGATCTGACGGATACGTTCGCGGGTTACGTCGAACTGTTTACCCACTTCTTCCAGCGTGTGGTCGGTGTTCATATCGATACCGAAACGCATACGCAGGACTTTCGCTTCACGGGCGGTCAGGCCAGCCAGAACGTCGTGGGTGGCAGCACGCAGGCTCTCTGTGGTCGCAGAATCCAGCGGCAGCTCGAGGGTGGTATCCTCGATGAAATCACCCAGATGCGAATCTTCATCGTCGCCGATTGGCGTTTCCATGGAGATTGGCTCTTTAGCGATTTTCAGCACCTTACGAATCTTATCTTCTGGCATCAGCATGCGTTCAGCCAGCTCTTCTGGCGTCGGCTCGCGACCCATCTCTTGCAGCATCTGGCGGGAGATACGGTTGAGTTTGTTGATGGTCTCAATCATATGCACCGGAATACGGATGGTGCGCGCCTGATCCGCGATAGAGCGGGTGATCGCCTGACGAATCCACCAGGTAGCATAGGTGGAGAATTTGTAACCACGGCGATATTCAAACTTATCAACCGCTTTCATCAGACCGATGTTACCTTCCTGAATCAGATCCAGGAACTGCAGACCACGGTTGGTGTATTTCTTGGCGATCGAAATAACCAGACGTAAGTTCGCTTCAACCATCTCTTTCTTCGCACGACGGGCTTTCGCTTCGCCGATGGACATGCGACGGTTGATGTCTTTAACCTGCTCGATAGTCAGGCCGGTCTCTTCTTCGATTTGACGCAGTTTCTGCAGGCCGCGCTGAACGTCATCAGCCACGTCATGCAGTTTTTCAGACCACGGTTTGTTCATCGCGATAGCCGCGTTGAACCAGGTCTCGCTGGTTTCGTTGCCGGTGAACAGAGTGATGAAGTTCTTTTTCGGCATTTTGCACTGCTCAACGCACAGCTTCATGATGATACGTTCTTGAGTACGAACGCGGTCCATCATGACGCGCATGCTGTTAACCAGATAGTCGAACTGTTTTGGCACCAGGCGGAACTGTTTGAACACTTCTGACAGTTTCTGAATCTCAGCCTGAGCGGCAGCATGGCTGCGGCCTTTGGCTTTGATGGTGTCACGAGCCAGTTCGTACTGAGTACGCAGCTCGCCAAACTTCTCGCGCGCTAACTCAGGATCGATGCTGTTATCGTCATCACTGCTGTCGTCGTCTTCTTCTTCCTCTTCGTCTTCGTCGTCATCCATCTCTTCCTGAGACAGCTCAGAGCCGACGTGAGTCGCCGTTGGCGCCAGGTCTTCTTCAGCGTTAGGATCGACAAAACCGGTGATCAGGTCAGACAGACGCGCTTCTTCGGCTTCGACGCGATCGTACTGCTCAAGCAGATAGGTGATCGCTTCAGGGTATTCGGCAACAGAGCACTGAACCTGGTTGATCCCGTCTTCGATGCGTTTCGCGATGTCGATTTCGCCTTCGCGGGTCAGCAGTTCAACGGTGCCCATTTCACGCATGTACATGCGCACCGGGTCAGTGGTACGCCCGATTTCAGATTCAACGCTGGACAACACCTGTGCAGCAGCTTCTTCTGCATCTTCGTCGGTGTTGTTGGAGTTTTCAGCCAGCAACAGATCATCAGCATCCGGTGCTTCTTCCATCACCTGAATGCCCATGTCATTGATCATTTGGATGATGTCTTCGATTTGATCTGAATCGACGATATCTTCCGGCAGATGGTCATTGACCTCGGCATAGGTCAGATAGCCTTGCTCCTTACCACGTTGGACAAGAAGTTTCAGCTGTGACTGCGGGTTTTGCTCCATAAGACGGTATCCACACTTAATTCGTTTAATTGGTGTCGGCGGTGTCGCTGCCAACCTTTGAAGCGAGGGCGTACTTATATTTTTGCCGCTGCCTCTCAGTGCGGCTGCCGGGGGCTTCCCGATCGATATTCGGCACTTAAGCCGTTAAATTCTTGAAAGATTGCTTCTTTCGTTTATTTCTTCGCCAGTTCCTGGTTTAACATCCAGAGTTCCCGGCGTTCTTCGCTGCTTAAACCGTGAGTGCGCTCGCGAGCAATGAGCTCTTCCTGGCGCAGTTCAAGCATCGAATCAAACATATGGTTGAGTGAGTCGGTGAACGTTTTTTCTGCGATATCCTTATCTGCTATATCGTCCCACATCGACAGTTTTTCAAGGGTGGCGGCCTCTTTTGTGCCGCGATAATGCTCTAAAAGTTGGCCGGTGGTCAGACCCGGCTGAGACAGACACGTATTGACCAGTTCTGAGAACAGGCCAAGTCCTGGCAACTTTTCATGGTTCAACCCCGCGAGCGGCGGCACTTGCGGCGCCAGCTCTGGGTTTTGCACCAGTAACCCTATCAGTATACGCATGGTTGTGCGTTTTAGCTGTGGCGCGGGGCGAACCGCACCGTTTTCAGCCAGTTTTGGCATTAAACGTTCAAGCTGGCTGTCATCCAGAATGCCAAGCTTGTTGCCGAGTTCCTGACGCAGATATATGCGCAAGGTTTCTCCTGGGACCTGAGTAATCAGCGGCAGGGCCAGCGTACTCAGCTGAGCGCGACCGTCCGGGGTACTCAAATCTACCTGCGGCATCAGGCTGTTAAACAAAAACGTGGAGAGCGGCTGAGCCTGCTCCATCCGCGCTTCAAACGCCGCTTTGCCCTCTTTACGCACCAGCGTATCTGGGTCTTCACCGTCGGGCAGGAACATAAAGCGCAACTGGCGCCCGTCGGTCATATAGGGTAGTGCAGTTTCCAGTGCACGCCAGGCGGCGTCGCGTCCGGCACGGTCACCGTCGTAACAACAGATGACGTTGTTCGTCGCCCGGAACAGGAGTTGAATGTGGTCGGCGGTGGTCGACGTTCCCAACGACGCAACCGCGTAGTTGATGTCGTACTGAGCCAGCGCGACCACGTCCATATAGCCTTCGACCACCAGCAAACGCCGGGGTTCAGCGTTATCCTGTTGGGCTTCATAAAGGCCATATAGCTGGCGACCTTTGTGGAAAATATCGGTTTCCGGGGAGTTAAGGTATTTCGGCATGCCGTCACCCAGCACGCGCCCACCAAAACCAATCACCCGGCCTCGCTTATCGCGGATGGGGAACATCACCCGTTCGCGGAAGCGGTCGTAGCTTCTGCCCTGATCGTTTGTCACCAGCATACCGGCATCAATCAGAGACTTACGATCTTCGCTATTGCCACCAAAACGCTTTAACACGTTGTCCCAGCCGGGCGGGGCGTAACCAATAGCGAAACGCGCAATCACTTCGTCGCTCAAGCCGCGCTTTGTCAGATACTGACGCGCAGGTTCAGCTGCATTTTGCTTAAGAGACTGTTGGTAAAACGAATTCAAACCGTCCATCAGCTGATAAAGCGTTTGTCGCTGATGACGTTCAATCTGACTCGGACCGCTGCCTGCTTCATAGGGCACTTCAAGGTTGTGCATCGCCGCCAGTTCTTCGACGGTTTCGACAAACTCGAGCTTGTCGTAGTTCATCAGAAAGTCGACGGCATTCCCGTGTGCGCCACAGCCAAAGCAGTGGTAAAACTGTTTTTCACCGTTAACGGTGAAAGAGGGGGTTTTTTCGTTATGGAACGGACAGCACGCATGGTAGTTCTTACCCTGCTTTTTGAGCTTTACCCGCGCATCGATGAGATCGACGATGTCGGTTCTGGCCAGCAGGTCATTGATAAAAACGCGTGGAATTCGTCCAGCCATAGGCCCCGTTAGTACACTTCATCCTTCAAACTGTCTCTGCGTTGGCTGCGCTCGTTCACCCCTGTCACTTACTTAAGTAAGCTCCGGGGATTCACTCCCTTGCCGCCTTGATACAGTGTGAATGATTTTGTGTATTTGCTAATGCATAAACGAAAATAAGCCGCGCATTCCTTCCGGAAGCACGGCCTTACGACTATAACTCAGTCTGACCATTGAGGGCGTGCGCCCTCAACAGATTAGTACAGACGAGTACGGCGTGCGTTTTCGCGAGCCAGTTTCTTCGCGTGACGTTTCACAGCAGAAGCTTTAGCGCGTTTACGTTCGGTAGTCGGTTTTTCATAGAACTCACGACGACGAACTTCCGCCAGAACACCTGCTTTCTCGCATGAACGCTTGAAGCGACGCAGTGCTACGTCGAACGGCTCGTTTTCACGTACTTTAATTACCGGCATGTAACTCTCACCTTTGATAAATTCGGTTTGCCGCTGGCATCGGCGCCAGCTTATTTCAAAATGGTGCGGAATTTTACTGCAACTAACGCTGCTTTGTAAAGCACCAATGCCGTTTTTGAACGGGACTTTTGTAAGGGGGTAGAGTATACACGAACTCACCCCTCAGGGTATACATCGACCCGCATTCGCCCTACACTGCGCGGTATTGAAAAGAGGTAAATTAAGCCATGCGTGTACTGGGTATTGAAACATCCTGCGATGAAACCGGCATCGCCATTTACGACGACGAAAAAGGTCTGCTAGCCAACCAACTGTATAGTCAGGTGAAATTACACGCTGATTACGGCGGAGTGGTGCCTGAGCTGGCGTCTCGCGACCATGTGCGTAAAACCGTTCCCCTGATTCAGGCTGCACTGAAAGAGTCCGGTTTGACCGCAAAAGATATCGATGCGGTGGCCTATACCGCCGGTCCGGGTCTGGTCGGCGCGCTGTTGGTTGGCGCAACCGTCGGGCGTTCGCTGGCGTTTGCGTGGGATGTTCCGGCGATTGCGGTTCATCACATGGAAGGGCATCTTTTGGCACCGATGCTGGAAGATAATCCACCGGAGTTTCCGTTTGTGGCGCTGCTGGTTTCCGGCGGTCATACCCAGCTTATCAGCGTGACGGGCATTGGCGAGTACGAACTGCTGGGCGAGTCTATCGATGACGCCGCCGGTGAAGCGTTTGATAAAACCGCCAAACTGCTGGGCCTTGATTATCCAGGTGGTCCGATGCTGTCAAAACTGGCGTCGCAGGGTGTTGAAAAACGCTTTGTCTTCCCACGTCCGATGACCGATCGCCCAGGGCTGGATTTTAGCTTCTCTGGCCTGAAAACCTTCGCGGCGAATACCATCCGCAACAATGACAACGACGATCAGACCCGTGCAGATATCGCTCGCGCGTTTGAAGATGCGGTGGTGGATACGTTGATGATCAAGTGCAAACGCGCGCTGGATCAGACCGGCTTTAAGCGTCTGGTGATGGCGGGAGGCGTGAGTGCCAACCGTACACTGCGTGCGAAGCTGGCGGAGATGATGCAAAAACGTCGCGGCGAAGTGTTTTACGCGCGTCCGGAGTTTTGCACCGACAACGGCGCGATGATTGCCTACGCGGGCATGGTGCGTGCGAAAGCGGGCGCGACGGCGGATTTAAGTGTTTCCGTGCGTCCACGCTGGCCGCTGGCGGAATTGCCCGCTGCATAAGTGCGGTCTGTATTGCCCGGTGGCGCTGCGCTTACCGGGCCTACAAATTTCTCCGAGCCACGGTTTTGTAGGCCGGCGCAAGCGAAGCGCCGCCCGGCAAAATCTGCTAAACCCTCAACATCCCTTTCACTTCCAAAAATTTAATAATCGTCTCCAGCCCGTCACCCACTTTCAGGTTGGTAAACGTCCACGGACGTTCGCCGCGCATGCGATTGGTGTCACGCTCCATCACCTCTAAAGATGCCCCGACGTACGGTGCCAGATCCGTTTTATTGATCACCAGAAAATCCGATTTAGTGATCCCCGGCCCGCCTTTGCGCGGGATCTTTTCGCCTTCCGCCACGTCAATCACGTAGATCGTCAGATCCGCTAGCTCCGGGCTAAAAGTGGCGCTGAGATTATCTCCACCGCTTTCGACAAAAATCAGATCCAGATTGCCGAACTTCTCGCTTAACGCTTCCACCGCCGCGAGGTTCATTGAGGCATCTTCGCGGATCGCGGTATGCGGACAGCCGCCGGTTTCCACGCCGACAATGCGATCCGGCTCCAGCGCCCCGGCTTCCGTCAGGATGCGCTGATCCTCTTTGGTGTAGATATCGTTGGTCACGACGGCCAGATGATATGTGTCGCGCATCGCTTTGCACAGCGCTTCCAGCAGGGCGGTTTTACCCGAACCGACCGGGCCACCCACGCCCACGCGCAGGGGATGTTTGTAATCAGCCATAAAAAATCCTCAGGATCGGAATAACCGTGAATATTGAGTTTCGTGACGCGCCGAGGCGATGGCCGAGAGCGGCGTCGCCGCACCCAGTTCGTCATCGCTGAGCTGCCACGCCTGACCGAGCTTTTCAGCAAAATGGTCGCTTAAATCGATAATCAACTGCTGGGCCGCCTGCTGCCCGAACGGCACCAGCTTCACGCCCGCCATTACCGCGCTCTCTATCCAGCTGTAGCCGAGACTCAGGGCCAGCGCGTGGGCGTCAATCCTCCAGCGCACGCCTAGCCATGCCATGCCGCACAGCTGGCTTTGTGAAAACAGCGGCAGCCAGTCGGGTGGGCAATCCGGTTCCCAGCTCTTAATCAGGCGGGTAAAAGCCGCGCCGCGATTGCGTTCTTCTTCGCGCAGTTCGCGCGTCTCCCGGCAGGCGAGGAGATACGTCGTCCAGCGTTTTGCGGCGGCGAAATCGTTCTGCTCGCAGGCGCGATACAGGCGGATAAACAGCGGCAAATCGACGCACAAAAAACTCTGCTCCATCTGCTGAATCTGCCAGCGGCTGAACTCTGCCACCGTTTTGATCCAACCAGCTTCCACTGCCCACTCCAGCCCCTGGGACCAGGTGAATGACCCGACCGGCAGGCTGCTGCTGGAGAGCTGCATCAGGCGTAACTGCTGGCGGTTGTGTTCCATTCGCTCAACGTGCCTTAATGAGAATGGGCGTGCGCATGGCCGTGGGCTTCACTTGTGTAGGCCCCGGCTTCCGGCTCAAACGGCAGATGGGCAAAAGTCACCTCGAGACTGAACTGGCGCAGCATGTCGTCGAGGACATGGTCGTGGTGATAGCGCAGCTCGCCAGGCATGATTTGCAGCGGCACGTGGCGGTTGCCGAGGTGATAGCAGGCGCGTGCGAGCAGATACGGATCGGCGCAGCGCACCACTGACACGGATTCTGGCGCGGCGATCACCTCGACAACCTCCTGGCCATCGTCGGTGGTGAGCAGATCGCCGCCACGGAGCAACAGCCCGCGCGGCAGCATCAGGCCCGCTTCACGCCCGTCGTTCAGCTCTACGCGGGCGCGGCTTTTCACCCGCACATCAATCGGCAGGGTCACGCTGGCGGTGACGGGATGGGGGTGATCAAGACGTTGGGTTAAATAGATCATCATCTCTCCTCAGAACAGGAAATAGCGTTGCGCCATCGGCAGGATGTCTGCCGGTTCGCTGGTAATCAGTTCGCCGTCGACGCGTACCTCGTAGGTTTGCGCATCCACGGTAATGTTTGGCTGCAGGCTGTTGTGGATCATGTCGGCTTTTTTCACCGTCCGGCAGCCCTTCACCACGGCAATCGCGCTTTGCAAATTGAGCTGCTGAGGAATGCCGTTCGCGGCGGCAGCCTGGGAGACAAACGTCAGGCGCGTGGCGTGACGCGCAGCCCCGAGCGATCCAAACATCGGACGATAGTGCACCGGCTGCGGCGTGGGGATCGAGGCGTTGATATCCCCCATCGGCGCACAGGCGATCATCCCGCCTTTGACGATCGTGGCCGGTTTGACGCCAAAAAATGCCGGCGACCAGACCACCAGATCCGCCAGTTTACCCGCTTCAATTGAGCCGACTTCGTGAGCGATGCCGTGGGTCAGCGCCGGGTTGATGGTGTATTTGGCGACGTAGCGTTTGACGCGAAAATTGTCGTTATCCCCGGACTCCTCCGCAAGCGGCCCGCGCTGCACCTTCATGCGGTGCGCCACCTGCCAGGTGCGGATGATCACTTCACCCACGCGGCCCATCGCCTGGGAATCGGAGGAAGTCAGCGAGAACGCGCCGATATCGTGCAATACATCTTCGGCGGCTATGGTTTCGCGGCGAATGCGCGATTCGGCAAAGGCCACGTCCTCGGCGATATCCGGGTCCAGGTGATGGCACACCATCAGCATATCGAGATGCTCATCAATGGTATTGACCGTGTAGGGCAGCGTCGGATTGGTGGAGGAGGGCAAAATATTCGGGTGCGCGCAGGCGGTAATAATATCCGGCGCATGGCCGCCGCCCGCCCCTTCGGTATGGAAGGTATGAATGGTTCGCCCGCCAATGGCTGCCAGCGTGTCTTCGACAAACCCGCCTTCATTCAGCGTATCGCTGTGCAACGCCACCTGAATATCCATCTCTTCGGCGACCTCCAGCGAGCAGTTGATTGCCGCAGGCGTTGAACCCCAGTCTTCGTGAATTTTCAGGCCGATCGCGCCCGCCGCGACCTGTTCGCGCAGGGCTTCAGGGTTTGACGTGTTGCCCTTTCCGAGTAGGCCAATATTGACCGCCAGCGTATCCGCAGCCTGCAACATCCTCGCGATATACCACGGCCCCGGCGTGCAGGTGGTGGCGTTGGTTCCTGCTGCGGGTCCGGTGCCGCCGCCAATCATGGTGGTTACGCCCGAGACCAGCGCCTCTTCGGCCTGCTGCGGGCAGATCCAGTGGATGTGGGTGTCGATCCCACCGGCGGTGACGATCTTGCCTTCGGCGGCGATCACCTCGGTCGACGCGCCGATCGGGATCGTCACGCCGGGCTGAATATCCGGGTTTCCGGCTTTGCCGATAGCGAAGATCCTGCCGTCTTTGACGCCGATATCGGCTTTCACAATTCCCCAGTGATCGACGATCAGCGCGTTGGTCAGGACCAGATCTACGCAGTGCTGGGCGGTCATTTGCCCCTGACCCATGCCGTCGCGGATCACTTTCCCGCCGCCAAATTTAACCTCTTCTCCGTACACCGTGAGATCGTTTTCTACTTCGATCCACAGCTCAGTATCGGCCAGCCGAACTTTATCGCCCGTCGTTGGGCCGAACATGTCGGCATATGCCTGACGCGAAATCTCAGCCATTGTTATCCTCCAGACCGCCCATCACTTCGCCCCGAAAACCAAACACCTGCTGCGCCCCGGCGATCAGCACCAGCGTCACCTCGCGCTTTTGCCCCGGCTCGAAGCGCACGGCGGTGCCTGCCGGAATGTTCAGGCGATAGCCTTTGGTCGCGGCGCGATCGAATTTCAGCGCCGGATTTACTTCGTAAAAGTGATAGTGCGATCCTACCTGGATCGGTCTGTCGCCGTGGTTTTCGACGATCGCGCGCTGGGTTTTGCGCCCGACGTTCAGGGCGATCTGGCCGGGTTTAATCTGGTATTCGCCTGGGATCATCGCTCCACCTCAAAGGATCGGATTGTGGACGGTGACGAGCTTTGAGCCGTCCGGGAAGGTGGCCTCCACCTGAATATCCGGGATCATCTCCGGCACGCCCTCCATCACCTGTGCGCGCGTTAGCACATGGCGACCCGCTTCCATCAGCTCCGCCACGGTTTGCCCGTCGCGCGCACCCTCCATAATGAAGGCACTAATCAGCGCGACCGATTCCGGGTAATTGAGTTTGACGCCGCGCGCGAGGCGGCGCTCCGCGACCAGCGCGGCGGTAAACAGCAACAGCTTGTCTTTTTCTCGGGGGGTCAGTTCCATAGGGTTCTCTTAGGTCTGCCAGATTCGGGGAACGTGGGGCGCTTTGGCGGTCACCATAGGTCGCAGGTACTGCCAGATATCGCGCATCGCCTGTTGGCAAATCAGGTTATCGTGAGAAAGAAAACGCACCGACAGCAGGCCGTCGGTGAGCGTCGCACCGGCAAAGTTCTCAAGCGGCGTGAGGCGTTCGCGCACGCCGTCCAACAGCGCGTCGTTCGCCGGATAGCAGAGCAACGTGCCGATCCAGGGATGTTCCGCCACTGGAGTCAAATCGCCGTCGGCCAGATGCTGGCGCTCAACGAGCAGCGGTTGGTCGTCGAGCCACACTTCCAGTCGGCTGTCGAGCATGCCGTGACTGAAGGTCTCTCCGATCACCGGGCGGCCCAGACACAGCAACTCCCACGCCAGCAAGGAGCTGGAAGGGTGCAAATGGAAAACCGAGCGGAGTCGGGCGTTCGCACCGGGGAAGAAAATGGTGTCCTGCGGCAGCCATTCGAGCGTTGCGTTCTCGGCCATAAAAAAACGCTGATTGAGAAGCGCCTGCGCGCCGCTACTACGATAGAACTTACTGGCACCCGGCATGGTGATCAGCGCATGGCTATTCGCGGCCAGTTCGACCGAAATATCCAGCGTATCGCCGCCGACAATTCCGCCGGGCGGATGCAACAAATAGAGATGACAGGTTTCGTCTTCGGGATAAAACGGGCGCTGAACAGTAAGCGGGCCGACGTGTCGCGCCGAGTGCAGAATGGTTTTTTCAGGGGTGTGACGAAACTGCAATGCAAGCGACGCCTGCCAGCCTTTATACGCGTTATCAGTGACCTGGGTTGCTAACATGCTGCATCCATCCGCTCGTCATTATCTGCTTCAGTATGCCCTGGCAGAAATGAACCTTGTCATATGAGACGCTTATGGATGGCGGAAACAACCGGCTCATTGCTGAGCCGGTTTGGGGGATTTTAGCGATAATCTTCGGCGTCAATATCGTAGCCGGACGGCTCCCAGCGAATGGCAAGCAGCGAAATCAGGCCAATCAACGGTGCGAGAGCAATAACCCAGAACACCGCCGTATCGAGTGATGCGACCAGGAGCGGGAACAGGAACAGCGACAGGGTTGAGCTGCTGCGCATTAGCGTTTGGTTGAGGCCGACGCCGACGCCGCGCAGCGAGGTTGGATAGCTAAGCGAGGCAAACGCCATAGTGTGCGCGCCTGGGCCAAAGCCCTGGCCAAACAAAAACAGCGCCAGCATAGCGACAGAGATGATGCCTTGTGCCGCGCCTTCCGGGCGTCCGATGAGGGCCAGCACCAGCAGGGCGACCAACTGACAGGCATAGCCGCCCAGCGACATCCGCCATGCACCAAAGCGCGGCACCAGACGCACAGCCAGCAGCCCGCCGACGAAGGCAAAGAGCAGGTTAAGCGCCAGCGAGATCAAAATAGTGGTGAGCATCGACTGTACAAAGAAGCTGGAGATGATCACCGGCAGACCAAACGCTACGGCGTTATAGGCAAATGACGAGACCACGGAGAGCAGCGTCGCCAGCGTCGTGCGCTTAAGGTACACACCGCGAAACAGATTCAGATAGTTTTGCCATCTGGCCTTGTTCACCACCGCTACGGGCTGGTTCAGCGCATCCTGCGGGACGTGGGCATTAATGTTGTACGCTTTGCGCAAAATAGACGCGGCCTCTTTCAGGTTGCCCTGATTCGCCGCCCAGACCGGGGATTCGCTCATATAGCGGCTGCGGATGGCGATAATCACCAGCGCGGGAATGGCGCCAAAGCCGAGAATCAAACGCCATAGCCAGTCGCTGTGGCTTTCGGGCAGTACGGCGTAAAAGAAGAGCACCAGCAGGTAGGAGATACTGATCGCGGCATACCAGGTCGGACACCACATCGCTACGCTGGCGGCTTTGTTTCCAGGGCCTTTCAGTCTGGCGAATTCGCTGAGGAAGGCCATCGCCACGGGGAGATCGATCCCGACGCCAAGGCCCATCACAAAGCGTGCCCCGGCAAGGGCATATTCGTTTGGCGCAAAGGCGCAGGCGATAGCGGCGACGACAAAAAAGATCATATCGGCCATAAAGACGCGATAGCGGCCGATTTTGTCCGTCAGATAACCGCCAATCAGTGCGCCGACGATCGCCCCAAAAGTGATCGCCGAAGCCACCATGCCGGTTCCGGCGGGTGTCAGGTTAAATTCGCGGGTGATGTCTTTGATACCAAACGCCAGTGCGCCGAGATCGTAGGCGTCGAGGAAAATTCCGCCCAGCGCGATACCGATAACGATGCGCGCGTTGGCTCTCCCCTGCGAGCCAGCATTGACCAGCTGCGTAACGTCCGATGCGTTACGTACCCATTTAATGTCGCCGTCCGGGGCGCTTTCTGCCGTTGAAATAGCGTGTGATTCAGTGATGTCAGTCATTTTCTTTTTGTGTGTTTGCAATGAGTACAAAAAGAGTACCCACAGACAGAAAGTGAGCTAAATCACATTTGGTTATATGACATAACGAACGGATTGAAATGAAAGGTGTTTATACGAGAGAAACCCGAATTACTTCGGGTCTTTTTTCTTTCTCTTCAACTTGGTCCAGATTTTGGTTTCCTGACGACGCCACAGACGCTGAATGTTGTCGTGATGACGCAGGAGAATCAGGCAGGAGAGCATGGAAACGGGGAAGGTGAACTGAGGTTTAAACCACCAGACATAGAACGGAGCGATCAGTGCACTGACAATTGCGCCTAGCGATGAATAGCCGCTCAACAGCACGCTCAGCAGCCAGGTGCCCGCCATAACGCCGGTCAAATCCCAGCCGATGGGGGCGATCGCGCCAAACGCGGTGGCGACGCCTTTGCCGCCTTTAAAACCAAAGAATACCGGCCAGATATGGCCCAGACAGGCGGCGATGGCAATAAGCCCCAGCCAGAACGGGGTCACGCCCAGCGCATAAGCGCCCCAGACGGGGAGCATCCCTTTCAGAACATCAAAAATCAATACCGCTACGGCTGCTCCCTTGCCGCCAATTCGTAATACATTGGTCGCCCCTGGATTCCCGGAACCGCTGACGCGAGGGTCAGGTAATCCGGCGATGCGGCAGACCAGAATGGCGCTGGAGATTGAGCCGCAAAGGTAGGCGAGGAAAATCATTCCAGGCGCGATTGCACTCATAACGCTGTTCCGTTTTGAAAATGTATCTGTATTCTCTGCATCTGTGGATAATACGCATAATTCGCCGGAAGTGGTATCCGGTTTAGCCAAAAACCAGGCAGGTCGTGATGGATATTGTATTTATAGAGCAACTTTCGGTAATCACCACAATTGGTGTTTACGACTGGGAACAGACCATCGAGCAGAAGCTGGTGTTCGATATCGAAATGGGCTGGGATAATCGCCTGTCGGCTAAAAGTGATGATGTGAACGACTGCCTGAGCTATGCCGATATCAGCGAAACGGTGGTGAAGCATGTCGAAGGGCAGCGTTTTGCGCTGGTGGAGCGCGTGGCAGAAGAGGTGGCCGAACTGCTGTTGAGCCGTTTCAACTCGCCGTGGGTGCGCATCAAACTCAGCAAACCGGGTGCCGTGGCGCGTGCCGCCAACGTCGGGGTGATCATTGAGCGTGGCACAAATCTGAAACAAAAGATTTAACGTCATAAATGCTAAACCATTTTCGGTTATACCGGTCTTAAAGCTGTCTCTTTCACGGCGTCCAGTGTGGTGCGCCGTTTTTTTACATTTTTAGAAGGGTTAATAGATGAGCGATATACACTCGCTGCTGGTGGCGGCAATACTGGGTGTGGTCGAAGGATTGACGGAGTTTTTGCCCGTTTCCAGTACCGGACACATGATCATCGTCGGTCATTTGCTCGGCTTCGAAGGCGAAACGGCAAAGACCTTTGAAGTGGTGATTCAGCTAGGCTCCATTCTGGCCGTCGTAGTGATGTTCTGGCGTCGCCTGTTTGGTCTGATCGGCATTCACTTTGGTCGTCAGCCGCAGCACGAAGGCGAGGGCAAAGGCCGTCTGACGCTGATTCACATCCTGCTTGGGATGGTGCCGGCGGTGGTGCTGGGGTTGATATTCCACGACACGATCAAATCGTTGTTTAACCCGATTAACGTGATGTATGCGCTGGTGGTCGGCGGTGTGTTGCTGATTGCCGCTGAACTGCTGAAGCCGAAAGAGCCGAAAGCGCCGGGTCTGGATGATATGACCTACCGTCAGGCGTTTATGATTGGCTGCTTCCAGTGTCTGGCACTCTGGCCGGGCTTTTCCCGTTCAGGGGCGACCATTTCCGGCGGGATGCTGATGGGTGTGAGTCGCTATGCGGCGTCCGAGTTCTCGTTCCTGCTGGCAGTGCCGATGATGATGGGCGCTACCGCGCTGGATCTCTATAAGAGCTACCACTTCCTGACGACGGCCGACATTCCGATGTTCGCCGTGGGCTTTGTGACCGCGTTCCTGGTCGCGCTGGTGGCAATCAAAACCTTCCTGCAGTTAATCAAACGTATCTCTTTCATTCCGTTTGCTATCTACCGCTTTATCGTCGCGGCGGCAGTCTACGTGGTCTTCTTCTAAGCCACTGCCCTCAGTCTTTTGGCTGAGGGCAACGCGTTTCCTTCCAGTCTGTCACGGCCTGAATCCGGCGTTTGGTTAACTCTTCGCGGATTGCCGGGCCTTTAAATCCAGCTTCCACCACTGCTTTCGTCGGCACCGCTTTCGCAATTTCCCACGCTTCACGCAGCAAACGGCCCTGCGGATAATCGCAGGCTTCAAAACCGGTGCGTCCGCGCACGTCCGCTTCGCTGGTGAGCGCGATCTGCTCGACGCGCTGCGGCTTGCGCCAGGCATCAATGCTGTCGAACAGCTTGACGATGGTAGCCGGTTTCAGGATCGGGAAGGTGTGGATCAGGTCGTGGAATTCAGCGACCAGTTTTGCCAGATCGCGGATCTCGTTGGGTATCCGCAGGCGCTGGCAGATATTTTCCACCAGTTTGACGCCCGCCGGACCGTGGCCGTGATGGCGCGGCCAGAGGGCCTTTGGCGTTAATCCTTTGCCCAGGTCGTGACAAAGCGTGGCGAAACGCACGTCCACTTCCGGGCTGAGCATTGCCGCCATGCTTAAGGTCATCAGGGTATGAATGCCGGTATCGATTTCCGGATGCCACTTCGCCGGAGCCGGAACGCCAAACAGGGCGTCGATTTCCGGGAACAGCACTTTCAGCGCGCCGCAGTCGCGGAGCACCTGGAAAAAGACCTGCGGATTGCGGGTCGTCAGCGCGTTTTCCGTCTCTTTCCACACCCGTTCCGGCGTGAGATGTTCCAGCTCGCCCGCGTCGGTCATGGCGGTCATTAAGGCCATCGTTTCATCGGCAATGCGGAAACTTAGATGGGCATAACGGGCAGCAAAACGCGCCACGCGCAGGACGCGGAGCGGATCTTCAGAGAAGGCCGGGGAGACGTGACGTAAAATTCGGTTTTGCAGATCGGTCTGGCCGCCGTAGGCATCGACGATAGTACCGTCGTCGTCCTGTGCCAGCGCGTTGATGGTCAGATCGCGGCGCAGCAGATCTTGCTCAAGCGTGACGTCCGGCGCGGCGTAGCAGGTAAAACCGGTATAACCGAAACCGGCTTTGCGCTCCGTGCGTGCCAGGGCGTACTCTTCGCGGCTTTTAGGGTGAAGAAACACGGGAAAATCGCGGCCTACCTGCTGGTAGCCCGCGTTGAGCATCTCTTCGGGTGTGGCACCGACCACAACCCAGTCTTTATCTTTGACCGGCAGACCTAACAACGCATCACGAACCGCACCACCGACCAGATAAATCTTCACGCCTTCAACTCCCGAATTCTCTTTTCACCTGATAATACGTAAGTATGGTGAATAAGACGAATTAGTTCATCCAGCGATCTTTACGCTTACGGCTTGGGATCAGATGTGGCAGCACCAGGCCGAGGAACAGACCCACGCCCAGCACGCCGCCGCCATACATAAACCACTGCATGATGATGGTGCGCTGTTTGTCATCGAGCTGCAGATTGGCGGCGCTGACTTTCTTCTGCGCCACAATCAGCTCGTTTTTCAGCTTCTGATTCTCTTCTTTCAGGCCGTTGATCACGCTGTCGCTCTGCGCCACTTTCTGCTGCATTTCAGCCGTGCGCTGGTTCCAGGTGTTATCGATATTGGTCAGCTTATCGGTCAGGGTTTTCACCTGATTTTCCAGATCCGGCACGCGGGTGCGCAGGCTTGGCACATTGCTGAGTTGTTTCAACGGGATCCATGAGGTACGGCCCGTGCTGTCGCGCACCTGACCGTAGTTACTGTCCTGATTTGTCTGTAATAAAACCACTTCCTCGCCGGCATTCACCGTACCCACGAGGCGATAATTATCTCCAGGGCCGCTACGTACCCAGGTGTTTAATTCGTCAGAAACATAACGTTTCTCTTCAGCGTGGACCGCAGTCGCGGCGCTGAAAGCAAGTAAAGTCAGTCCAATCAGGCGTAATTTAAGCATCATCAGTCGTTATTTTCATAAAAAGTGGAACGATAGTAGTGGCAACAGTATCGCTACGCAAAGCATTCGCGTCAGCTATCGGAATCATCTGTGTCACCGCGTTAAACTTTTACGCCCGTCAAATTGCTCATTGCGTGGCAATTTGGCGCAAAATACTATGTACTGACAAACAAATGGCGAGAAAGTTCGCCTTCATTGACGCGGCTGTGAAGCAACCGAAAGTACAGGGCTATGGCACAAGAAATCGAACTGAAATTTATCGTAGAAAAGGGCAGCGTTGACGCGCTGCGGACTCATCTCAATCAGCTGACTGCTGAACACCATGAGCCGGTTCAACTTCTCAACATCTATTACGAAACTGCCGATAACTGGCTGCGCCGTCATGACATGGGCCTGCGCATTCGTGGCGCGAACGGGCGTTATGAAATGACGATGAAAATTGCGGGTCGTGTGGTCGGCGGTTTGCATCAGCGTCCTGAATATAATATCGACATTGAAAAGCCAGAACTTGAACTGAATCGACTTCCGGCAGACGTCTGGCCGAACGGTGAACTGCCGGATGGGCTGTCGGATCAGGTTAAGCCGCTGTTCAGCACCGATTTCTGGCGCGAAAAGTGGCTGGTGAATGAAGGGAAAAGCCGTATCGAAATTGCGCTCGATCTGGGCGACGTCAAAGCAGGCGAGTTCCAGGAACCGATTTGCGAGCTGGAGCTTGAACTGCTGGAAGGCGACGCTGACGACGTGCTGAAGCTGGCGCGTAAGCTGGTGGGCCAGTCCGGTCTGCGTCAGGGGAGTCTGAGTAAGGCCGCGCGCGGATATCATCTGGCGGCGGGCAATGCGCCGCGCCAGGTTAAAATCACCACTATCTTGCACGTGGCACCAAAATCCAGCGTCGAGCAGGGGCTGGAAGCTTCGCTGGAACTGGCTCTCAGCCAGTGGCAATACCATGAGGAGCTGTGGGTGCGCGGCGTGAGCGGGGCGAAAAAACACGTACTGGATGCCATCGGCCTGGTGCGCAGCACCCTGACGTTGTTTGGCGGCGTGGTACCGCGTAAAGCGAGTGCTCACTTACGTGATTTCTTGACCCAGACCGAAGCGCTAATGGCGACGGACGTCTCTGCCGAAACGGCGGTTTACAGCCCGCAGACGGCTGCGGCAAAGCTGGCGTTAACTGAGTTTCTGGTGACGCGCGGCTGGCAGCGTTTTCTGGATGATAAAACCCAGAAGAAGATTGCTGAGTCGTTTAAGCGTTTCGCCGATACGCATATGTCCCGCAGCAACTCAGAATTGAAAACCATTTTTGACCGACCGCTTGGCGATCAGTACGCCGATCAGCTGGTTCGTCTGACGCGCGATATTGACACGGTTCTGCTGCTGGCTGGCTCCTACGATGGACCCAAAGCGCAGGCGTGGCTGGAAAACTGGCAGGGGCTTCGCCATGCCATCGAAACGCGCCAGCGCATTGAAATTGAACATTTCCGCAATGAGGCCATTTCGCAAGAGCCGTTCTGGTTACACAGCGGAAAACGTTAACTCAGGCAAGGAACCCCATGATGCCGCTTTCTTCACAGCTCACGCAGCACTGGCAGACGGTCTGTGCGCGTCTGCCAGAATCATTACCCGCTTCCTCAGTCAGTGAGCAGGCGCAGCAAGTGCTTACTTTTAGTGATTTTGTGCAGGAGAGCATCACCGCGAATCCTGACTGGCTGTCTGAACTGGAAGCGGCACCGCCGCTGGCCGACGAGTGGCAGCACTATCCACAATGGCTAAGTGACGCGCTGACGGACGTGAGCGATGAGCCGACGCTGATGCGCGTTTTGCGCCAGTTCCGCCGTCGCGTGATGGTCCGCATCGCCTGGGTGCAGTCGCTGGAGCTGGTGAGTGAAGAGAGCACTCTGCAGCAGTTGAGCGTTCTTGCGGAGACGCTGATTGTAGCTGCGCGCGACTGGCTGTACGACGCTTGCTGCAAAGAGTGGGGTACGCCGTGCAGTGAAGAAGGCACTCCACAGCCGCTGATGATTTTGGGCATGGGGAAACTGGGCGGCGGCGAGCTGAATTTCTCGTCGGATATCGACCTGATCTTCGCCTGGCCGGAAAAGGGCGCAACCCGTGGCGGACGGCGTGAACTTGATAACGCGCAGTTCTTCACCCGCCTCGGTCAGCGATTGATTAAAGCGCTGGACCAGCCCACGCAGGACGGTTTTGTTTACCGCGTGGATATGCGCCTGCGCCCGTTCGGCGACAGCGGCCCGCTGGTGTTGAGCTTTGCTGCGCTGGAAGATTATTACCAGGAACAGGGCCGCGACTGGGAACGCTACGCGATGGTCAAAGCGCGGATCATGGGCGATAACGGCGATGTTTACGCCAGCGAGCTGCGCGCCATGCTGCGCCCGTTCGTCTTCCGCCGCTATATCGATTTCAGCGTTATTCAGTCGCTGCGCAATATGAAAGGGATGATCGCCCGCGAGGTGCGCCGCCGGGGCCTGAAAGACAATATAAAACTCGGCGCGGGCGGCATTCGCGAAATTGAGTTTATCGTGCAGGTGTTCCAGCTCATTCGTGGCGGGCGCGAACCGTCCCTGCAATCCCGTTCGCTGCTGCCGACGCTGAAGGCTATCGAGCAGCTGCATTTGCTGCCGGAAGGCGATGCGCAAACCTTGCACGATGCCTATCTCTATTTGCGTCGCCTCGAAAACTTGCTGCAAAGCATCAACGATGAACAGACCCAAACCCTGCCGGGCGATGACCTCAATCGGGCGCGTCTGGCCTGGGGCATGGGCGTTGACGACTGGCAGGGGCTGACGGAGACGTTGGATACCCACATGGCGGGTGTACGGCGGATCTTTAATGATTTGATTGGCGATGACGAAGCCGAATCGCCGGACGATACCCTGTCTGAGCACTGGCGCGAGCTGTGGCAGGATGCGCTCCAGGAAGATGACACTACCCCGGTGCTGGCCCATTTGAGCGATGACGACCGCCATCGTGTGGTGGCGCTGATCGCCGATTTCCGCCTGGAAATGAACAAACGCGCTATCGGCCCGCGCGGGCGACAGGTGCTCGATCACCTGATGCCACATTTGCTGAGCAACGTCTGTGCGCGGGCGGATGCGCCGGTTCCACTTTCGCGCCTGACGCCGCTACTCACCGGGATTATTACCCGCACGACTTATCTTGAGCTGCTGAGCGAATTCCCCGGTGCGCTCAAACATCTAATTTCGCTCTGCGCTGCATCGCCGATGGTCGCCAGCAAACTGGCGCGTTATCCGTTGTTACTGGATGAACTGCTCGACCCGAATACCCTGTATCAGCCGACAGCGATGGATGCCTATCGCGACGAGCTGCGCCAGTATCTGCTGCGCGTGCCGGAAGAGGACGAAGAGCAGCAGCTCGAAGCGTTGCGCCAGTTTAAACAGGCGCAGATGCTGCGCGTGGCGGCCGCCGATATCGCGGGCACTCTGCCGGTAATGAAAGTCAGCGATCATCTCACCTGGCTTGCGGAAGCGATCATCGACGCGGTGGTCCAGCAGGCCTGGAGTCAGATGGTGGTGCGCTATGGTCAGCCGAAGCATCTGGCGGATCGCGAAGGGCGCGGTTTTGCGGTAGTGGGTTATGGCAAGCTGGGCGGCTGGGAGCTGGGCTACAGTTCCGATCTGGATTTGATCTTCCTGCACGATTGTCCGGTGGACGTGATGACCGACGGCGAGCGTGAAATCGACGGACGTCAGTTCTACCTGCGCCTGGCGCAGCGCATTATGCATCTGTTCAGCACCCGCACCTCGTCCGGTATTTTGTACGAAGTGGACGCACGTCTGCGCCCGTCCGGCGCGGCGGGCATGTTAGTCACGTCCACCGAATCCTTTGCTGACTATCAGCAAAACGAAGCCTGGACATGGGAGCATCAGGCGCTGGTGCGTGCCCGCGTGGTGTACGGCGATCCGCAGCTGAAAGCGCAGTTCGATACCATTCGACGGGACGTGTTGATTACGCCGCGCGAAGGTCAAAAATTGCAGATCGACGTGCGAGAAATGCGTGAGAAAATGCGGGCGCATCTGGGCAACAAGCACCGCGATCGCTTTGATATCAAAGCCGATGAAGGCGGGATTACCGACATTGAATTCATTACGCAGTATCTGGTGCTCCGCCATGCGCACGACAAGCCGAAGCTGACGCGCTGGTCTGATAACGTGCGCATTCTGGAACTGCTGGCGCAAAATGACATTATGGATGAGCAGGAAGCGCAGACGTTGACTCACGCTTACACCACGCTGCGTGACGAGCTGCATCATTTGGCATTACAGGAACAGCCGGGCCATGTGGCGCCGGAATGTTTTACGAACGAACGTATGCAGGTGTCTGCGAGCTGGCAGAAGTGGTTGGTGGAGCCGTGCGTATAGAAACAAGTGTGATATTATCGCGCGCAAATTGTGAATCTTTCTGGAGTCAGGAATGAAAGTAACACTGCCAGAGTTTGAACGTGCTGGGGTTATGGTTGTCGGTGATGTGATGCTGGACCGCTACTGGTACGGGCCGACCAGCCGCATCTCCCCGGAAGCCCCGGTCCCGGTCGTCAAAGTTGATACCATCGAAGAGCGTCCTGGCGGCGCGGCCAACGTGGCGATGAACATTGCTTCTCTCGGCGCGCATTCGCGTTTGGTGGGGCTGACCGGCATTGACGATGCGGCGCGCGCGCTCAGCAAAACGCTGGCCGACGTGAACGTGAAGTGTGATTTCGTTTCTGTGCCGACGCACCCAACCATCACCAAACTGCGCGTACTCTCCCGCAACCAGCAGCTGATCCGCCTCGACTTTGAAGAAGGTTTTGAAGGCGTCGATCCTGAGCCGCTGCACGAGCGTATCGCGCAGGCGCTGGGCAGCATTGGAGCGCTGGTGCTGTCTGATTACGCCAAAGGTGCGCTCGCCAGCGTGCAGCAGATGATTGCACTGGCACGTAAAGCGGGTGTGCCGGTGCTTATCGACCCGAAAGGCACCGATTTCGAGCGCTATCGCGGCGCGACGCTGCTGACGCCAAACTTGTCTGAATTTGAAGCCGTCGCAGGCAAGTGCAAAACTGAAGAAGAGATCGTTGAGCGCGGGATGAAAATCATCGCTGATTTCGACTTCTCCGCACTGCTGGTGACGCGTTCTGAGCAGGGTATGACGCTACTGCAACCGGGCAAAGCGCCACTGCACATGCCGACGCAGGCACAGGAAGTTTACGATGTGACCGGTGCCGGTGACACGGTGATTGGCGTGCTGGCAGCGACGCTGGCGGCGGGTAATTCGCTGGAAGAAGCGTGCTATTTCGCGAACGCGGCTGCGGGCGTGGTCGTCGGTAAACTCGGTACTTCTACCGTTTCACCCATCGAGCTGGAAAATGCGGTGCGCGGTCGTGCGGATACCGGTTTTGGCGTGATGAGTGAAGACGAGCTGAAAACGGCCGTCGCGGCGGCGCGTAAGCGCGGCGAGAAAGTGGTGATGACCAACGGCGTGTTTGACATTCTGCACGCGGGCCACGTCTCTTATCTGGCGAATGCGCGCAAGCTCGGCGATCGTCTGATTGTCGCGGTGAATAGCGATGCCTCGACCAAACGTTTGAAGGGTGAAACGCGTCCGGTGAATCCGCTAGAGCAGCGTATGATTGTGCTCGGCGCGCTGGAAGCGGTCGACTGGGTGGTCTCGTTTGAAGAAGATACGCCGCAGCGTTTGATTGCGGGCATCCTGCCGGATCTGCTGGTGAAAGGCGGCGATTATAAGCCGGAGCAGATTGCGGGCAGTGAAGAGGTCTGGGCCAATGGCGGAGAAGTGATGGTACTCAACTTTGAGGACGGGTGTTCAACCACCAACATCATTAAGAAAATCCAGAAAGACAGTCAGTAACAATGGAGTGTGAGCGGCCTTATGCCCTCACCCCGACCCTCTCCCACGGGAGAGGGAGCAAATACGAACAACGGCAACCGAGGTTGCCGTTTAGTTTTGCATCAGATTTGTAGGCCGGGTAAGGCGCAGCCGCCACCCGGCTTTTTTATGCCTGATCGACCGGTGGGATCGCAGGTGCTGGCTTCACTTCGGCAGGCTGGCTGCGGTTTTCCAGCTCGGTCAGACGCTGTTCCAGCAGCGCCAGCTTTTCGCGGGTGCGCAGCAGAACCTGAGTCTGTACGTCGAACTCTTCACGGCTCACCAGATCAAGACGCGTCAGCTGCGATTGCAGTACCTGACGGATTTTCTTCTCGACGTCATCGCCAAACTCACGAATGCCTTTCGGCATGGATTCATGAACCTGACGGGCAATTTGTTCAATTTTTTTCGGGTCAATCATGGTCGTTTCCCTTGATTAGAAGGTGCTAGCGAACATTGTAGCGCGTTCCCTCCGATCTTTTGCACAAAATCATTCGAGGTGCATCAAGGCGGCAAGCCTGAAAATCCCCTGGAGCATAGTTAACTATGTGACGGGGGTTTGAGGGCGCAGCCAACGCAGAGGCAACTCGAAGGATGAAGTGCAAAACCAGAATGATTTGATGCTTATGCATTGCCCAGCATAATCAATAGCGTTATAGTTATCTCGCTTATTCTCAGGGCGGGGCGAAATTCCCCACCGGCGGTAAATCAGCCTTGCGCTGAAAGCCCGCGAGCGCTTTGGGTGAAAACTCAAAGGTCAGCAGATCTGGTGTAATTCCAGAGCCGACGGTTAGAGTCCGGATGGGAGAGAGTAACGATCAAGTCGGGCGAGGCCCGCTCACGTTATTTTTTTGCCGCTTACGCGGTGCTCCTAAGACTGCCCTGATTCTGGTAACCATAATTTTAATGAGGTTTTTTTACCATGAATCAGACGCTACTTTCCGCTTTTGGCACCTCTACCGATCGTGTAGAGCTTGCACTGACCGCACTCCGTGAACATCGCGGTGTGATGGTTCTCGATGACGAAGACCGTGAAAACGAAGGCGATATGATTTTCGCCGCAGAAACCATGACCGTTGAACAGATGGCGCTGACCATTCGTCACGGCAGTGGCATCGTGTGTCTTTGTCTGACCGACGAACGTCGTAAACAGCTCGATCTGCCGATGATGGTCGAAAATAACACCAGCGCATTCGGTACCGGTTTTACCGTGACTATCGAAGCCGCGCACGGTGTGACCACCGGCGTTTCTGCCGCTGACCGTCTGACGACCGTTCGCGCAGCCACCGCTGACAATGCGAAGCCATCAGACCTGAACCGTCCTGGTCACGTTTTCCCACTGCGCGCGCAGCCGGGCGGCGTGTTGACTCGCGGCGGCCACACTGAAGCGACCATCGACCTGGTGACGCTGGCAGGCTTTAAATCTGCGGGTGTTCTGTGTGAACTGACCAACGACGATGGCACGATGGCGCGCGCGCCGGAGTGCATCGAGTTTGCGAAGAAACACAATATGGCTGTGGTGACCATTGAAGATCTAGTGGCTTACCGCCAGGCGCACGAACGTAAAGCCAGCTAAATAAAAAACGCCGGGTTATCCCGGCGTTTTTTTATCCAATTCCCGCTGTTTGTAGCAGCACCAGACTTAATCCCATCACCGACATTCCACACAGCACGCCGTAGCTAGGGTTATTGTTCGGGTCGATCTCTTTCGCCAGCGGCATCAGCTCGTCAACCGACAGCGCGACCATAATCCCCGCCACCGCTGCCATAATCGCTGCCATCACCACCGGGGAGATCATACTGCCCAGAATCAGCCACGCCAGCACGCCGCCTAAAATTTCCGCCAAACCCGAAATCCCGGCCCAGAACACCGCCGTGCGTTTTGAACCCGTTGCCGCATAAATCGGGCCTGCCACCGCCAGTCCTTCAGGAATATTGTGCAATGCAACCGCCACGGCAATGCCGAAACCCAGTTCCAGGTTATTGCTGGCTGTCACGTAGGTGGCGACGCCCTCCGGGAAGTTGTGCAGGCTGATGCCGAGAGTAAGCAAAATGGCCGTGCGTTTGATGTTGCCGTGCGACGGTTTGACGCTTTTCTGCATCAAATCCTGCGGATGGGCGTGGGGCAGCATGCGGTCGAGACCGAAATAGCCCAGCAGACCCACGACGAACATGCCGTAGCCTAGCATCGGCGACATGCCCTCGGTGCCGAGCGCCGCGGGCAGCATCTCCATCAGGGAGATCAGCAGCATAATCCCGGCGGCAAAGCCGAGAGAAAACGCCAGCACGCGGTTCGAAGGCTTCTGCCCGAGCACGCCAAGAATCGCACCAATGAAGGTGGCGGCACCCGCAAGTATCGTCAGAATCAAGGGTACTGACATTCAACGCTCCTTATGATAATGATTCTCATTAATGCTAATGATTAATCTGCTGCAAAGCGAGAGGGCATTCCCGGCTTTACAGTTTTCTTACATTCAAATTTTCTGAAGATCTTCATCACGCTTATCTGAGTTCATGTTATGCAGATAGCGGGTAATGTAGTGACATTAAACAGACACCCTATGTAAGGATATCACCATGACTTCTTCTCGTATGCCAGCACTGTTTTTGGGCCACGGTAGCCCGATGAACGTCCTGGAAGATAACGTCTATACCCGCGCCTGGCGTCATCTCGGCGAGACGTTGCCACGTCCGAAAGCGATTGTGGTGGTGTCTGCGCACTGGTTTACCCGTGGAACCGGCGTGACGGCTATGGAAGCACCGAAAACTATTCACGATTTTGGTGGTTTCCCGCAGGCGCTGTATGACACGCATTACCCGGCACCGGGCTCGCCTGCGCTTGCTCAACAGCTGGTTGATTTGCTGGCCCCGATTCCTGTGACGCTGGATAAAGAGGCCTGGGGCTTCGACCACGGCTCCTGGGGCGTGCTGATCAAAATGTACCCGGAGGCCGACATTCCGATGGTGCAGCTGAGTATCGACAGCACCAAACCGGCAGCGTGGCACTTTGAGATGGGCCGTAAGCTGGCAAAACTGCGCGACGAAGGCATCATGCTGGTCGCGAGTGGTAACGTGGTTCACAACCTGCGCACGGCGCGTTGGCACGGCGAAAATACGCCTTACCCGTGGGCGACGTCGTTCAATGATTTTGTGAAAGAAAATCTCACCTGGCAGGGGCCGACGGAACAGCATCCGCTGGTGAATTACATGGATCATGAAGGCGGTTCGCTTTCTAACCCAACGCCGGATCACTATCTGCCGCTGTTGTACGTACTGGGCGCGTGGGACGGCAGTGAGCCTGTCACCGTACCGGTGGATGGTATTGAAATGGGAAGTCTGAGTATGCTTTCCGTGCAGGTGGGCTAAAAGAAAGCCCGGTGGCGAGGTAAAAGCAAAACGGTAACCCAAGGGTTACCGTTTTAGTGTTTATTCCCTCTCCCCAGGGTGAGGGCATCAGGCCGCACAACCCGGCGCAAATACTCACTCCACAAAAATATGCGGATAGAAGCGTGACAGATCCTGGGTGATCAGTGCGCGATCTTCGCGGATGCCAATCCCGGCAGGCTGATCGTTGATCAGCCAGCTGCCAATCAGCACATAGCTGTCGCCAAATTTCGGCAGGGGATAGAACTCCTGCACAATCATCCCTTCTTCGCCGTACGGGCCTTCGGCCGCTTCCAGGGTTTTGCCGTTTTCAATAATCGAAACGTTGGCCCCTTCGCGGGAGAAGATTGGTTTGATGACGTACTTATCCATCGGCGGATAGTCGTCTTCGGCGAAATAGGCGGGCAGAAGGTTAGGATGGTTCGGGAACATCTCCCACAGCATCGGCAGCAGCGCTTTGTTGGAGATAATGCTCTTCCAGGCCGGTTCCAGCCAGCGAACGCCCGCGTCCTCCAGCTTGGTGGAGAACACTTCGCGCAGCATGTATTCCCACGGATAGAGCTTGAACAGGTTGCTAATTACCTGGTCCTGAGTATCCGTGAACTGACCGCGCTCGCCTAAACCGATATCTTCGATGTACAGGAATTCTGTCGCCACTTCCGCTTCGGCTGCGCAATCTTGCAGATATTGCACCGTACCGCGATCTTCAACGGTGTCACGGCAGCAGGCCAGATGCAGATAATTAAACCCGTGCTGCTCGCGCAGTTCCGCGAAACGCTCGATCAGCTTCTCCTGCAGGGAGTTGAACTGGTCGCTGCCTTCCGGCAGGTTGCCCGCCGCAGCCTGATCTTCGAGCCAAATCCACTGGAAGAAGGCCGCTTCGTACAGCGAGGTCGGCGTATCAGCGTTGTTTTCCAGCATCTTAGGATCGCCCACGCCGTCCCACGCCAGATCGAGGCGCGAGTAGAGGGAAGGCTGGTTAGTCTGCCAGGCGTGGCGCACAAAACCCCAGGTGTGTTTAGGAATGCGGAATTTGGTCATCAGCTCATCGCTGGCAACCACCTTTTCCACCACCTTCAGGCACATCTGGTGCAGTTCGGCGGTCACCTCTTCCAGCTTTTCTACCTGGGCGAGGGTGAGCTTGTAGTAGGCATCTTCACACCAGTACGGTTCGCCGTACATGGTGTGGAAGTTAAACCCGTATTCGGTGGCTTTTTCGCGCCAGTCCGGGCGCTCGACAATACTGACTCGTTCCATTATCAGCCGCCCATTGAGCGAGAAGTGGAACCTGTCGCGCTACGCTGCATGGTGGACTGTTTGGCAACAGATTCGCCAAAGCCACCGCGCGTGACGGTGCTGGTGGTCGCAGGTTTTGGTGCCATCGCGGATTTTGGTACTGTCGCGGTACGGCCAGGGGTTGCCGCGCCGTAGTTTTTGCCGCTCGCATCGGTGTACTTACCGTACGCCGGGCTGGACGGATTTTTGGAGCTGAACAGCGGCTGCTGCTGGCCCATACCGCCGCCCATCATACGGCCCATCATGTAACCCGCCATCAGCGGCATCCAGAAGCTGCCGCTGGACTGTGCCTGCGCCTGATTTTCTGGCGCCATGCCAGCCTGAGCCGGTGCCTGCTGGCACTGACCTTCACCGAACTCGGCGATACAGTCTTCACGGGTGGCGTATTTCGGCGCCGTACGCTCTGCTTCTTTCAGGGCATTGTTGTAGGCAGTGGTACATTCCGCACTTTTACCGGTGGCTGACGAGCAGTCATCGGCATTCTGATACATCGATACCGTTTCATCGGATTGTTCACAGCCTGACAGCATAAAGATGGCGGTAAACGCCAGGGCGACAGGAGTGAGATGGCGCGCGTTCCAGTTTTTGCGGAACGAAGCGTGATTAATCGATTTTGTCCGTTTCATTTTTGTCTTCCAGGACCCAGTGGTAGAACGAAGTAAATAAGGCTCAGGATAGAGGATGAGTGGTCGAAAATGAAGCGCAGAGGGGCAAACGGGGGGATCTTTACGTTGGCTTACGTTTGGATGTGATTTCGCGCCAGGTGGCGCTGTGCTTACCCGGCCTACACGAAGGTAGGCCCGATAAGCACAGCGTTATCGGGCAAAACTTAATTGCTACGGAACGGGTTGTTGCCGGAACCACTTGTAGAGGTTGTGCGAGCTGCGGCTGGCTGAGCGGCAGGTGCTGCGCTGTTGGCCATATTGCCGTCTGCGTTAGCGTCCTGCTGTGGGTTTTCTGGCGCAACGCTTTCAGGCGTTGTAGAAACCGGTTTACCCAGCGTGCTGTTCAGCATCTGCAGGTCTTGCTCGTTCAACGTACCCAGCGCTGATTTAATATTCAGCTGGTTAATCAGGTAGTTGTAACGTGCGCTGGAGAGCTGTTGTTTGGCGTTATACAGCGTGGTGGTCGCGTCTAACACGTCAACAATGGTACGTGTACCGACTGAATAACCGGCTTCCATCGCGTCAAGGGAGCTTTGCGCAGACACAACGGCCTGTTTGTAAGCATTGATGCTGCTGATGGACGCATTCACGTTGTTAAAGGAAGAACGCACGGTCTGCACGACGTTGCGGTGCGCGCTTTCAAGCTGCTCGCTGGCACCAACAAAGTTGTACTGCGCCTGTTTCACCTGAGAGTTAACCATCCCGCCCTGATACAGAGGCAGAGAGAAGTTCAGGCCGATTTTGTTCTGACCCATGTTGCTGTCATCGTACTGGGACGTATTGGTTTTTGAGCCGCTGTAGCTGGTATCAGAAACGCCCGTTGATGCGGTCAGGCCTACCGTTGGCAGATGGCCATCCTGTGCCTGGCGAATTTGCTCGCGCGCCAGATCCTGGCTCAGACGAGCCTGCAGCAGCGCCAGGTTACGGTTTTCGGCTTCTTTCAGCAGGGCGTTAACTGCCTGCGGTTTGTCCGTCTTGAAGTTATCGACGTTCAGGGAGGCCAGCTCAGGGTAGTAATTGCCGGTCACCTGACGCAGAGATTCAAGTGCGTTGTCCAGATTGTTACGGGCAGTCACTTCGTTCGCCAGCACGCTGTCGTACTGTGAACGGGCGTTCTGCACATCAGTGATCGCCACCAGACCCACGTTAAAGCGCTGGGTGGTTTGATCCAACTGACGGTAAATCGCCTGTTTCTGCGCTTCGGTGTAGGAGAGCGAATCAATCGCGCTCAACACGTTGAAGTACGCGGTGGCGGTGTTAAGGATCAGCGTTTGCTGATCGGTCTGATAGGTCACGTCCTGAATACCGGCGCTTTTTTCCTGCAGGGAGAGCGCGCGCCATTTGGACATATCAAACAAGGTCTGCGTTAACTGCAGGGATGCGCTGGTGGCGTTGGAGTTCACGCCGTTAGCATCGCGGAATCCATTGCTGTAGGTATAATCT
This sequence comes from Lelliottia jeotgali, assembly GCF_016771845.1. Classification (NCBI taxonomy): domain Bacteria; kingdom Pseudomonadati; phylum Pseudomonadota; class Gammaproteobacteria; order Enterobacterales; family Enterobacteriaceae; genus Lelliottia; species Lelliottia jeotgali. Next base: position 142,275 of record NZ_JAENMQ010000007.1, read on the forward strand.
GCACCTAAACCCAATTGCGGCAGCAGCGGGCTACGTGCTTCATTAATTTTTTCGAACGCAGCATCACGGTCGGCGGCTGACTTACGCAGCTCAGGGTTGCCCAGACGTGCTTGCTGATAAACCTGTAACAGGTTTTCTGCCTGGCTCATCGCGCTGAAGCCCGTCAGGCTCAGGCCGATAAGGATGGGGAGCAATTTCTTCATTTGCATTCCTTGTTGTGAAGCAGTATTAGCGCTGATCTAATTAAAAATAATTGCCGATTCTAACAGAATCATCCACACCAAAAGGTTGGCGTTACGTGCCATCTGGCGGTAATTTGCACCAATCTATCATATAGCCTGTAAAACGGCAGCCAAACAGCCTTGAAATTCATGATTTCAACACAATTGTGACCAGGATACCGCCATGCAGAAACCAGATAAGTTGCCAGTGACTTTCACCAAAAACGATGTAGAAATTATTGCACGGGAAAAGCTTTATAGCGGTTTTTTTTCACTGGAACTTTACCGTTTCAGGCATCGGCTGTTTAACGGTGAAATGAGCGGCGAAGTCCGACGCGAAATTTTTGAGCGCGGGCATGCCGCAGTCTTGCTACCCTTTGACCCAGTGCGTGACGAAGTGGTATTGATTGAACAGATTCGAATTGCCGCCCTGGATACCAGCGAAAGCCCGTGGCTGCTGGAGATCGTCGCCGGGATGATCGAAGAGGGCGAAACGCCGGAAGATGTCGCCCGCCGCGAGGCACAGGAAGAAGCAGGGCTGACTGTGGGCCGAACCAAACCGGTGCTGAGCTACCTGGCAAGTCCAGGCGGAGCCAGCGAGCGCTCTTCTATTTTTGTGGGTGAAGTGGACGCCACGACCGCGCAAGGTATTCACGGTCTGGCAGATGAAAACGAAGATATTCGTGTTCATGTGGTGAGTCGGGAGCAGGCTTATCAATGGGTCAATGAGGGGAAAATCGACAACGCAGCGTCTGTCATCGCATTGCAATGGCTCCAGCTGCATTATCAAGACTTACGAAAAGAGTGGAAAAAATGAAGCGTTATACACCTGACTTCCCAGAAATGATGCGCCTGTGCGAGACCAATTTCGCGCAATTACGTCGTCTGTTGCCGCGTAACGATGTGGCCGGTGAAACGGTGAGCTATCAGGTGAGCAATGCGCAATATCGCTTAACGATTACAGAGTCCACTCGCTACACTACGCTGGTCGAAATTAAGCAAACGGCCCCGGCCGTCAGCTACTGGAGCCTGCCGTCGATGACTGTCAGGCTCTATCATGACGCGATGGTGGCTGAAGTGTGTTCAAGTCAGCAGATCTTTCGCTTCAAAGCGCGATATGATTATCCTAATAAAAAGTTGCATCAACGCGACGAAAAGCATCAAATTAACCAGTTTTTAGCTGACTGGCTAAGATATTGTTTAGCACATGGAGCAATGGCGATTCCGGTTTGTTAGCGTCATAAACCTACCTAAGGACACCATTTGGAAAGCCTGTTGAACCTGACTGTTGCTGGTGGGGCGCCAGTCAGGATATTACAAATTACTGATACTCACCTGTTCGCCGAAAAGCATGAAACTTTGCTGGGGGTCAACACCTGGGAGAGTTATCAGGCTGTACTTGATGCCATTCGCGTCGAAAATCGCGATTGCGATTTGATTGTCGCGACGGGTGATTTGGCACAAGATCAAAGCGCTGCGGCCTATCAGCATTTTGCTACCGGGATCGCGAGCTTTAGCGTGCCTACCGTCTGGTTGCCCGGTAACCACGACTTCCAGCCTGCCATGTACAGTGCGCTTCAGGAAGCGGGTATCTCACCGGCCAAGCGCGTGTTCGTGGGCGAGCACTGGCAAATTCTGCTGCTTGATACGCAGGTGTTCGGCGTGCCGCACGGTGAGCTGAGTGATTTCCAGCTGGAGTGGCTTGAGACTAAACTCTCTGACGTGCCGGAAAGACACACTCTGCTGTTACTGCACCATCATCCGCTTCCGGCGGGATGCAGCTGGCTCGATCAGCACAGTCTGCGCAACTCGGCTGCGCTGGACCGCGTTCTTGCGAAATACCCGAACGTGAACAACCTGATCTGCGGGCATATTCACCAGGAACAAGATCTCGACTGGAATGGCCGCCGTTTGCTGGCGACCCCGTCAACCTGCGTGCAGTTTAAGCCGCACTGCGACAACTTCACGTTAGATACCATTGCGCCCGGATGGCGCTGGCTGGAACTCCACGCCGATGGCTCGCTGAGTACGGAAGTGTGTCGCCTGGAAGGGGCAAAGTTCCGTCCAGATACCGCTTCAGAAGGATACTGATGTCTACGCTCCTCTACCTGCATGGGTTTAACAGCTCCCCGCGTTCTGCAAAAGCCACCCAGTTTCGCCAGTGGCTCGGCGAGCATCATCCGCATATTGAGATGATTGTCCCGCAATTGCCGCCATACCCGGCGGATGCCGCAGAAATGCTGGAGTCCATCGTAATGCAACACGGTGGCGAATCCTTCGGCGTGGTGGGCTCATCGCTGGGCGGCTACTACGCCACCTGGCTGTCGCAATGCTTTATGCTGCCTGCCGTTGTGGTCAACCCGGCTGTACGCCCATTTGAGCTGCTGACGGAGTTTCTCGGCCAAAACGAGAACCCCTACACCGGACAGCAATATGTGCTAGAGTCACGCCATATTTACGACCTCAAAGTGATGCAGATAGACCCTCTGGACGCGCCGGATCTCCTCTGGCTGCTGCAACAGACGGGCGATGAAGTGCTGGATTACCGCCAGGCGGTGGCGTATTACGCCTCTTGCCGCCAGACTGTAGAAGAGGGCGGAAACCATGCTTTCACGGGCTTTGAGAATCATTTCACCCAGATTGTCGATTTTCTTGGGCTGCACAGTCTCTGACAATCAATGCGAATTGCTAGCTAAATCATGACGCAAACCTATAACGCTGATGCCATTGAGGTACTCACCGGGCTTGAGCCGGTTCGCCGCCGCCCTGGGATGTACACCGATACCACGCGCCCAAACCATCTGGGCCAGGAAGTAATTGATAACAGCGTCGATGAAGCGCTGGCAGGCCATGCCAAACGCATCGACGTCATTCTGCACGCCGACCAGTCGCTCGAAGTGATCGACGACGGGCGCGGTATGCCGGTTGATATCCACCCGGAAGAGGGCGTTCCAGCCGTTGAGCTGATCCTCTGTCGTCTGCACGCGGGCGGTAAATTCTCCAACAAAAACTACCAATTCTCTGGCGGCCTGCACGGCGTGGGGATCTCGGTGGTCAACGCCCTGTCTAAGCGCGTGGAAGTGACCGTGCGCCGCGACGGCCAGGTCTACAACATCGCCTTTGAAAACGGCGACAAAGTACAAGAACTTCAGGTTATCGGTACCTGCGGTAAACGTAATACCGGGACCAGCGTCCATTTCTGGCCAGACGAAAGCTTCTTCGACAGCCCACGTTTTTCCGTTTCGCGCTTAACGCATATTCTGAAAGCGAAAGCGGTGCTGTGCCCTGGCGTTGAAATCACCTTCAAAGATGAAGTGAACGGCAGCGAGCAGCGCTGGTGCTATCAGGATGGTCTGAACGACTATCTGGCGGAAGCCATCAACGGCCTGCCGACCCTGCCGGAAAAACCGTTCCTCGGTAACTTCTCTGGCGATACGGAAGCGGTCGACTGGGCGCTGCTGTGGCTGCCTGAAGGCGGCGAGCTGCTGACAGAAAGCTACGTCAACCTGATCCCAACCATGCAGGGCGGTACGCACGTCAACGGTCTGCGTCAGGGTCTGCTTGATGCGATGCGTGAGTTCTGCGAATACCGTAACATTCTGCCGCGCGGCGTGAAGCTGTCGGCGGAAGATATCTGGGATCGCTGTGCGTATGTGCTGTCGGTCAAAATGCAGGACCCGCAGTTTGCCGGGCAGACCAAAGAGCGTCTCTCTTCGCGTCAGTGCGCGGCCTTCGTCTCCGGCGTGGTGAAAGACGCCTTCAGCCTGTGGCTGAACCAGAACATTCAGACCGCAGAAATGCTGGCTGAAATGGCGATTTCCAGCGCCCAGCGCCGTATGCGCGCGGCGAAGAAAGTGGTACGTAAAAAGCTGACCAGCGGTCCGGCGCTGCCGGGTAAACTGGCCGACTGCACCGCACAGGATCTTAATCGCACCGAGCTGTTCCTCGTTGAAGGTGACTCGGCGGGCGGCTCTGCCAAGCAGGCGCGTGACCGCGAATTCCAGGCGATCATGCCGCTGAAAGGCAAGATCCTCAACACCTGGGAAGTCTCTTCCGATGAAGTGCTGGCCTCGCAGGAAGTGCATGACATTTCTGTGGCGATCGGTATGGACCCTGACAGCGACGACTTAAGCCAGCTGCGTTACGGCAAGATCTGTATCCTCGCGGATGCGGACTCCGATGGTCTGCACATCGCCACTCTGCTGTGTGCGCTGTTCGTGAAACACTTCCGCGCCCTGGTCAAGAACGGTCACGTTCACGTGGCTCTGCCGCCGTTGTACCGTATCGATCTCGGCAAAGAGGTCTATTACGCACTGACGGAAGAAGAAAAGGCGGGCGTGCTTGAGCAGCTGAAACGCAAGAAGGGCAAACCGAACGTGCAGCGCTTTAAAGGTCTGGGTGAAATGAACCCACTGCAGCTGCGTGAAACCACGCTGGACCCCAATACCCGCCGTCTGGTGCAACTGGTGATAAGCGACGAAGACGAACAGCAGACCAACGCCATGATGGATATGCTGTTAGCCAAGAAACGTTCTGAAGATCGACGCAACTGGTTGCAGGATAAAGGCGACATGGCCGATATCGAAGCCTGATGCCCTCACCCTAACCCTCTCCCACAGGGAGAGGGGATCGATCGTAGGCCCGGTAAGCGTAGCGCCACCGGGCTTTTTTACATCAAAAATCCATCTTCACCGTAAACTGCACTTCGCGCGGATCGCCAATCTGGTTGCCCAGGTTATTGGTGCCAATCGACGACGTGTAGTAGGTCTTATCAAACAGGTTTTTCACGTTCAGCTGCAGCGTCACCGGATACTGTAACTTCAGCTTGTAGGCCGCAAAGGCGTCGGCGACAAAATAGCCCGGTAAATAATAATCCGCGCCGTTAGTAGCCGAACGACGGCTCACGCCATGCCCGCCACCACCCAGCGTCAGGGTATTTCCGCCGATCACGTTTTGAATGTCATAGGTCAGGAACAGAGAACCCGTATGACGCGGGACGTTGGGCAGCGGTTTGCCCGCGTAGTCCGGGTCTTCCAGCACTTTCGCGTCCGTGTAGCCATAGCTGGCGATCACGTTGGTGTTCTCGGTCAAACGGCCCGCCAGATCCACTTCCACGCCCTGAGAACGCACGCGTCCGGCGGTTTTCGCGACCGTCTCATCACCCACGCTTTCGGTGTACAGCACGTTGCGCTTGTGAATATCAAACAGCGCGATATTAGCGGTAATCCCGTCGAACAGATCAAACTTGGCACCCACTTCGTAGGCATTGGACGTTTCCGGCGGCAGATTGCCAATGTAGCTGGCGATAGACGACTGCGGCATAAACGTCTGCGAGTAGTTGGCGAACAACGACACTTGCGGCGTCAGCTTGTAGACCAGGCCCGCTTTCGGCGTCCACTGGTCGTCGCGGCTGTCGGTATTGACGTTAAACGGACGGCCTTTCCCCGCATACTGTGTGTAAGACTGATAGCGCAGGCCGGTCACCGCGATCCATTTATCCGTCAGATACAGCGCATCCTGCACGTAGGCGGAATAACTTTCCTGCTTGATGGTCTGGTCGCTGTCGGATGCCGACACCGTCGTACATTTGCCCAGATTGCCGTAGGAAGGATTGTAGATATTGAAATCTTTAACGTTCTTACAGCGGATCATATCCGTGCGCAGCAGATCGTAATTCTCGTACGACACCCCGGTCAGGATCTCATTGTAAAACCCGGCAATATCGACGTTGCCCTGCAGATCCGCGCGGGTCGAATGCATGCGCTGGGTCGAACCTTGAGTGGCGTCCACACGGCGGGTCAGGTTGCCGGTGGCGGAGTCATAGGCCATCACGCGGGCCTGGTTATCCGTGTATTTATCCTGGCTAAAGCTGTAGTCGAATTTGGCGGTCCACTGGCTGTTCAGGCGATATTCGGCGTTCAACTGAGCCAGATCGGATTCACCGTCGGTGATGTTGAACGGCTCGTCAAAGCGCGTTTTGCGATCGACATTCACCGGCTGCTTGGTCGTCAGATCGAAGATCGTCCCGCGATCGAACGGGGTCTGATAATCGCGGTGGGAATAGAGCACCGTGACGGTGGCGTCATCGCCAAACCAGGTCAGGGACGGCGCGATAAACGTGCTGCGCTCTTTGCCGAAATTACGCCAGTAATCTTCTTTCTGATATTCCCCCGTCAGGCGATAGGCCAGACGCGTGCCTTCAATCGGGCCGGTCACGTCGAACTGTCCGGTCCCGCCACCGAAGCTGGTGGAGGTCGCGGAGATCGACCCGCCGAACTGTTGCTCCGGGCGCTTGGTCACCACGTTAATAAGCCCGCCCGGGTCGAGAATGCCATACAGCGTCGACGCCGGGCCTTTCAGCACTTCGACGCGCTCCGTCGAGGCGTTAAAGCTGCGAGGCAGCACGGTGCGCAGGCCGTTGGTCATGATCGACCCGTCGCGGTTAGCCCCAAAACCACGGCGCACAAAGGCATCCTGCGTGCCACCAAGCGTGTTGGTTTGGACTACGTTGCTGACGTTATACAGCGCTTCGTCGAGCGTCGTAGCGTGCTGATCTTCCAACACCTGATCGCTCACGGTATTCACCACCTGCGGAATATCCAGCATCGGCATGTTGGTGAGCGTGGCGGTGGAGGTGTTCAGTGGCTGATAGCCATTGGTCGCCTCTGTTTTTGCGGAAGTATCAGCGGTGACGGTCAGCGTTTCGCCGTCTTTCGCGGTGGCGCTGTCTGCCGCCTGCGCCATCGGAGCGAGGAACAGCAGTGAAAAGAGCACGCGCCCTTTAATCCCAGAGAATGAAGGTGTGAACTTAGCCATTAAATCTGTTTTCCCGAAATACCTGCGAATGCTCGCCGGTGAAGATGGTGTGTCATTGCCCGTAAAGCGCTACCCGTTTGCCAGTGCGGTATCGGGTATGTAATTGAGAATCATTCAATCATGCGGCAATGTAGTAGTAAATGGAAAAAAGCAAAATTCGACTACAGTAAAAAAACGCCAGATTCACGTGCGCGTTTAAAACGTTAACGTCATGAAAGTAGGTAATTATTTTCATTTTCTCTTGAGGTGGTACAGACCATTAACCCCTGGTTTTTTTAGGGTGTTTATCCCCTTGACTACTACATAGCACAGCGGCAAACTCACAAAAGAGAATGAGATTTATTTTTATTTATTCGTAATTTGATTAAGTTGGCGTACACGTGGCTCAAAACGCGACAAAGCCGGAGCTGGTTCTTGAAAACCTCTCTGCTGGCTACCAGAAAAAAATCATCGTCGATGATATTTCCCTCACTATTCCATCTGAAAAAATGACCGTGCTGGTTGGGGCCAACGGCTGCGGGAAATCGACGCTGCTCAGTACAATGGCGCGCCTGCTGCACCCGATGGGTGGCGCGGTATTGCTCAATGGCACAGCCATTCACCACCAGCCGACCAAAGCGGTCTCGCGTGAACTCGGCATTTTGCCGCAATCGCCGCTGCTGCCCGAAGGGCTGACGGTGTTTGAGCTGGTGTCGCGCGGGCGTTTTCCGTGGCAGAACTTTATGCGCCAGTGGACCGATGCCGACGAGCAGGCGGTCGAAGAAGCGCTGCGTCTGACGGGCACGCAAGAATTTGCGCATCTGCCCGTTGAAAGTCTTTCCGGTGGTCAGCGTCAGCGCTGCTGGATTGCGATGGCGCTGGCCCAGCAGACGCCGACCATTCTGCTGGATGAACCGACCACGTTCCTCGATCTACGTTATCAGGTGGAGATCCTCGAACTGCTGCACGATCTGACGCGCCATCACGGGCGCACTGTCATTGTTGTGCTCCACGATCTCAATTTTGCGGTGAACTACGGTGATACGCTGGTCTTCTTACGCGAAGGCAAAGTGGAGGGCGTACTGCACGAGGGCGACGTCTGCACGGCTGAACTGATCAAAACCGTCTTCGACGTGGACGTGCAGATGTCAGTCAACCCGATGACCGGCAAACCGTTTTTCATGCCGTTTCGCCGCAGTAGTGGGAAACCGTGATGCGCGCAGGTCTGGCTTCCGTCGTTTTTCTGGCGCTGCTGCTGATGGGCGCAATCATTCATTTGGGCCTCGGTGCGCGCTTTATTCCCCCGTCTACCGTGGTGCAGGCGTTTCTGGCGTTTGACCCGCGCAACTTCGATCACAACGTAATTATCAACCTGCGCCTGTTGCGACTGGCGGCGGCGCTCATTACCGGCGCAGCACTTGGCGTAGCCGGCGTGCTGTTGCAGGCGGTGATCCGCAATCCGCTGGGCGAACCGCATATTCTCGGCTTAAACGCTGGCGCCGCGCTGGCGGTAGTCATCACCAGCGCGCTCGGGCTGGCGCTGCCGTTTGGGCGGCCGCTGATTGCAGCGGCGGGTGCGGCGATCCTGTTTCTGATGGTGCTCACCCTGTCGTCTGCCGGACGCACCGGCCTGACGCCGATGAAAGTGACGCTCTGCGGCGTGGCGCTGTCGGCGTTTGCCTCGTCCATCACCGCGGCGGTGCTGATCCTCGATGAACAAACTCTGCTGGCGATGCGCACCTGGCTGGCGGGGGATCTGGCGGGATTAAGCTGGGCGACGACGCAACATGCCGCCTGGGTGGCTGCTGCAGGATTTGCATTCTCCCTGTGGATCGCACCTTCTTTAAACATGCTGGCGCTCGGCGATCGCATGGCCCAGGGGCTGGGCGTGTCGATTGTGCGCACGCGGATACTCGCCCTGATCGCCATCGCGTTACTGTGCGGCGCAGCGGTGTCGATTGCCGGGCCGATTGGTTTTATCGGTCTGGTGGTCCCGCAGATTATCCGCCGTCTGGTATCGGTGGATTTACGCGTCATGGTGCCGCTCTGTGCCTGCTGCGGTGCACTGGTGCTTTTGCTGGCAGATATCGCGGCGCGCACGCTGTTTACGCCGCACGAACTGGCGACCGGCGTAATGACCGCACTGGTCGGCGCACCGGTGTTTATCCTGATGGCCGCGAGGATGTTCCGATGAGCCGGGCTGTTTTACGCGCCGAACTGCGCCCGCTGCGTTGCGGACAATTTTCCACATTAATCCGCCCCAAAGCGCTGGGCTGGTTAGCCGTATTAACCCTGTTGATCTTCTCGCTGCTGGTACTGGGCCTGACGCACGGCACACTTCCCGTTCCGACGTCTGATGTCGCACGTGCGCTGTTTTATCCCGATGCGTCGAGCGCCGACGCCCGTTTCATCGTGCAGGACATCCGTCTGCCGCGCTTGCTGATGGCGCTGCTCTGCGGGGCGATGCTCGGCATGGCGGGGGCGGCGATGCAGTCCATCACCCGCAACGGGCTGGCCGATCCCGGTCTTATCGGGGTGAAAGAGGGCTGTAGCGTGGCGGTGTTGCTGCTGATTTTCCAGTTTCCGACGCTTTCCGTTCTCTGGCGTCCGGTGGTGGGGATGGCGGGCGGTTTGCTGACAGCGCTGCTGGTGATATGGCTTGCCCGCGACATTTCCCGTCCGCGCTTTATTTTGATTGGCATTGGCGTGTCGTGGACCTTCGCCGCCGGAATGGGGGTTTTCATGACCACGGCGGACGTGCGAGACGTGCAAACCGCGCTGCTGTGGCTCGCCGGGAGCCTGCACGCAGCAAACTGGACGCTGGTTGGCGTGGCGGCGGGCTGGGCGCTCCCCGCGTTTGCGCTGCTGCTGTTTACGGCCCGCGCGGCGGATGTCGCGCTACTCGGGAATCACACCGCGACCGGGCTGGGCGTGCGGACCTCGCTTCTGGCGCTGCTGCGCGTACTGGCCCCGGTATTACTGACGGCGGCCTGCGTGTCGTGCGTCGGGAGCATTGGTTTTGTCGGTTTGATTGCGCCGCATATGGCGCGTTTTCTGCTGCGCGGGGGGCAGACTACGCTGCTGGTGGGCAGCGCGGCGCTGGGTGCGCTGCTGGTTTTGCTCGCGGATAACATTGGTCGGCTGGCGATTCTGCCGCTGCAACTGCCTGCGGGTATTGTTATCTCGCTGATTGGCGGTCCGTTTTTCCTGGTGCTGCTCTGGGCGCGCCGGGACCGGTTTTAAAAGGGGAATGAAATGCGCGTTATGTTTTTGATGCTACTGCTGGCGGGGTTTTCCGCGAGCGCAGCGGAACCGGTTCAGACGTTTACCGATGATTTAGGGCGCACGGTGACGGTGCCTCTGCACCCGAAACGCATCGTGTCGCTGCACGATCTCGATATTACCATTCCGCTGATCGAACTGGGCGTCCCGCCGGTGGCGAGTCACGGACGTACGCGCCCTGACGGCAGCCATTTTATCCGCTCCGGTGGGCTGCTGACGGGGGTGGATTTCGATAATTCGTCTATCCAGTTTATCGGCACGGCGGATATTGATATTGAAGCCATTGCCGCCGCCAAGCCGGATCTGATCATCACCGAGCCAACCCGCAGCACGCCGGTTTCGCAGTTAGAGAAAATCGCGCCGACGGTAAGCATCGATCATCTTGACGGCGGTGCGCCGGAAATCTACCGCAAGCTGGCGCAGCTGACCGGCACGCAGGAGCGGCTCAAGATCCTTGAGCGTCGCTATCAGGATCAGATCGCCGCGCTAAAAGCGACGATCGAGACGAAGAAAACGAGCGTCTCGGTGATCCAGGCTAATCAGGGCAAGATCACGGTGATGCACAGCTATCACTCCCTGGGCCGCGTGCTGCGCGACGCCGGATTCACCTTCCCGCCTCTTATCGACAATATTCCCGAAGGTGGCCGCATTGACGTCAGCGCCGAACGCCTGCCGGAGCTGGATGCGGATTTCGTCTTTGCCACCTGGCGCGGCGACACGGGCGGCAAACCGCAGGACGAGCTGGCGGCGATGGAGGCCGTCATGCCCGGCTGGTGCCAGTTCGTTAACGCCTGTCGCACCGGACATTACGTGCTGATTTCACGCGAGGAGGCGATCTCCAACTCCTTCGCCTCGCTGGGGTTAATGGCCGCGCAGATCCAGTCACAAATCGCCGGTCGTCCGTTGCCGGAGGTGAAATGATCAGAAAAGACAAATCTCGCGTAGATGTCTACGGCGAGCGTTTTCGCGCTCGCGCGCATCAGCTCACGCCGCGCCTGCTGCTGGTCGCCAGTTACATCAATGACAATCGTGAAGCGGTGATGGAGCAAACGGCGATGGAAATCGCTGCGCTGCTTAAAACCTCCGATGCGACGGTGGTGCGCGCTATTCAGGCGTTGGGTTTTGCCGGTTTGCGCGATTTGAAACAGACGCTGGAACACTGGTTTGGACCGACGCTCAGTTCCAGCGAGAAGATCACCACCACCGTGAAGGCGCTGACCAGCGACGTCAATTCAAGTATCGATTTTGTGCTGGAAGGGCATCAGCACACCTGCGAGATATTATCGGAACCACAGAACCGTTACGCGTTGGCGCAGGCGGTGGCGCTGCTCGCAGAGGCTCGCCAGGTGGCGATTTTTGGTATTGGCGCATCGGGGATTCTGGCGGAATATACCGCGCGATTGTTTAGCCGCATTGGCCTGCCAGCGATGGCGCTGAATCGCACAGGGATTAACCTCGCTGAGCAGCTGATTGAGCTCCAGCGCGGGGATGTACTGGTGATGATGGCGCAAAAATCCGCGCACCGGGAAGGACAAACTACCCTGCGTGAGGCCCGCCGTTTAGGTATTCCGACCATTCTGCTGACCAACGCTGTCGATTCGCGATTCAGCAAAGAGGCGAGCGTGGTGATCCACGTTCCGCGCGGTAACGAGAAGGGTAAAATCCCGCTGCACGGCACGGTGATGCTGTGTCTGGAGATGATTGTGTTATCGGTGGCATCCACCGCACCGCAGCGCACGATTAAGTCTATGAAACGCATCAATGAATTTCATCGCGGATTAAAACCGGGGAAGAAAAGTGCTTAACACATTCCCCCTCACCCTAACCCTCTCCCTCAAGGGAGAGGGGACCGTCTGGTGTTCTCCTTCACCCACAATGGAGAGGGGACCCGGTGTTCTCCCTCTCCCGTGGGAGAGGGCCGGGGTGAGGGCACCAGACCGCACCCAACTTCAACCGCCCGAATGATTCTTCCGGTACTGCAACGGCGTCTCACCGATCCCCTTCCTGAACGCGCTGATAAAATAGGTCACATCCGAAAATCCGACCCGCGCACCAATATCCCGCACGCTCTCGTCGCTGTGCAGCAGGCATTCGCAGGCCTTTCGCAGCCTCAGCGTATTCAGATAATCGTGAATTTTCTCGCCCGTCTCCGAGTGGAATTTACGTGAAACGTAGCTGCGAGATTTACCCAGCTCAAGCGCCAGCGCGTCGAGGCTAAATTTGACCTGATAGTTCTCATCTAGCCAGAACATCACCTGGCTGGCGATGCCGTGGCTACTGCCGGGTGCGCCATCGCTGTCGTCCGGCAGCATGGCAAATAAACTGATCAGCAGGCTGGCGACGCTTTCGCTGTTCATCGGCGGCTGATAGCAGTTCAGCAGATGATTAATATGAACCTGACTTTGCGCCACATCGGCCACCCACGCGGGCCCGCCGCGCCGCGCCAGCTTTTGTAATCGCTGCTGCGCCTGCGGGAAATCACGTAGCACTTTCAGCACTGCGTGGTGATCGAGGTGAATAATAGTGCGCCGATAAATCGCCTCGGCCTGCTCATCAACCATCACTTTGTGCAGTGTAAACGGCGGGAAGAAAAACATCCGTCCGGGGCGCATGGTGTAGTGACGGTTATCGACGATCGCCACGCCAAAACCCTCTTCGACATACAGAATTTCCAGACACTGATGCCAGTGGTGATAGCGCACGGTATTGGCGAACAGGCGGCTGAACGACACAATGGTATCGTTGAGGGTGATCAGCTCCAGATGGTCAGATTTTGGCGTGTCGCGCATAGTGCAATAAAACTCAACTTTTACCCGTCTCTTCTCCGTTATAAACCACCTTTTTAAATTTTCTCAACTTCGGGTTTATTCATCTCTCTTCCCTGTGACACGGCTAACATTTCTGAGGGTTATGGATTCACTATTCTTTGCCGCAGATGATTACGAGGACGAGCGTATGTGGGCGGCAAATAAAGAAACATCAAATCCGTTGTCTACCCGCCAGGATGTGGTGGCGGAATTAAATACCCTGTTAGGCGCGCTGGATAAACAGTTTACGCCGGGCAGTTCACGCATTTCACTGGGTGATACGTGTGCGCACTACGCGACGGATATTGCGCAGATGGAGGGGCTGTCGCGCGCGTTGTGGGGCCTGTTTCCGCTGCTGGCATCTGGCGACAGCACGCCCTATAGCGAGAAATACATCACCGCGATTAAGCAGGGCACCGATCCGCACAGTGCAGGCTACTGGGGCGAAACCGCGCCTTACGATCAGCGTCTGGTGGAGATGGCTGCCTATGGACTCGGGCTGGCGCTGCTGCAAAACAGGCTCACAGATCTGTTCAGCGAGCGCGAGGTGCAAAATCTGCACGCGTGGCTGAATCAAATCACCGATGCCCAGATGCCGGACAGCAACTGGAACTATTTTGCCATTATGGTCCAGCTCGGTTTTAAACGCGCCGGATTGCCGTTCGATCAATCTGCTATCGATCACCGCTTTGCGCTGATGGACGCCTACTATCTGGGCGACGGCTGGTATTCCGATGGCGTGGGCCGCCCAAAAGACTATTACATCTCGATGGCGTTTCACTTTTACGGCCTGATCTACGCCACCCTGAGCGGCGAAGAGAAGAGGGCGGCTGTGCTGCGCGACCGCGCACGCCAGTTTGCTGATGATTTCATTTATATGTCCGCCGCCGACGGAGCCTCGATTCCGTTTGGCCGCAGCCTGACCTACCGCTTTGCGATGGTCGCTTTCTGGAGCGCGGTGGCATTTTCTGGGCTGGATGTGTTCACGCCAGGCATCGTCAAAGGCATCATTTTGCGCCATCTGCGTTGGTGGCAGCATCAGCCGATCCTCGATCGCGACGGTATTCTGACGCTCGGTTTTGCCTATCCGAATCTGGCGATGTGCGAGGACTACAACTCACCGGGGTCGCCGTACTGGGCACTGAAAACCTACCTGATCCTGGCGCTGGATGAGGGAAGTCCGTTCTGGCAGGCAGAGGAACAGCCGTTGCCGAAACGCGCGGAAAAACACCTGATCCCCAACGCGCAGCAGATAGTTATCCACACCGACGATTCGCAGCAAGTCACGCTGCTTACCGCCGGACAGCTTGAGCTAAATAACTACGTCAACACCGAGGCGAAATACACCAAATTTGCCTACTCCAGCCGCTTTGGTTTCACCATTGAGCGTGGGCGCTACGGCATCAAACACGCGGCCTGCGACTCGATGCTGCTGCTCTCTGACGGGGATAATTACTTTCGCGGTCGTCGCGATTGTGAGGAAGTGCGCGTCGATGAAAACTTCATTTTCTCGCGCTGGTCGCCGTGGCACGACGTGCATATCGATACCTGGCTGGTACCGTTTGGCGAGTGGCATCTGCGCCTGCATCGCGTGGATAGCGCCCGCAGATTGCAAACGGTGGAGGGCGGATTTGCGGTGATCAAAACAGAGCATCGCTTGCAGGAGCGCGGGGCTGTGTTGAATGCCCAGAACGGCAGCAGCGTGATTGTCGACCTCTCGCCAGAGATGGCGCGCCAGCCCGACAGCATCGTCACCCCGCCAAACAGCAGCGTGATGTTTGCAGAGTGCGCGTCGATTCCTGTGCTCATGACTGAAATCCCGGTCGGGGAAAGCTGGCTCTGCTGCGCCGTCACCGCTTCCGGGGAACAGAAAAACTACACGGTCACCCCGCAGCTGCATATCAACAATAACCAGGTCGTGATTAACGAACCGGGAAGCGAACGTCAGTTGTCGTTCTTTATATAAACACTCTGGACCCTACAAGTTGGCGAGGATTCTATGAAAATCAGCTCAACGAATAAAACCGAATATTACAAAATCAGTACCTTTATTTTTCTCTATTTCTTTACCTGGTCGGCCAGTATTGGCCTGCTGGCTATCTGGCTCGGCCAAAAAGCGAATCTCAGCGGTTCGGTGATTGGTACCGTATTTGCGGTGAACGGCGTGTTCTCCGTTATCCTGAAACCGATTTATGGTTATATTCTCGATAAAATCGGCATGAGCAAATATCTGCTCTATTTTGTCGTCGCGATGTCGGCATTGATGGCTCCGTTCTTTATTTATGTCTATCAGCCGTTACTCATGTCTAACACGATGCTTGGGATTATTATTGGTGCGCTCTATTTAAGCTTCGCCTGGTATGCGGGCGTGGCGGCGTGCGAATCCTATTCCGACCGCTTTAGCCGTTTGAACGGTATGGAGTTCGGCCAGATCCGCATGTGGGGATCGCTCGGTTGGGCGGTGGCGTCGTCATTTTCCGGCCTGCTGTTTAATCTCTCTCCGGCGTACAACTTCATTATGGGCAGCGTGGCGTCGGTTATCATGCTGATCGTCTTGCTGAACCTGAAAGTGAACACTAACTCCGTCCATGCGGGTGAGGTGCTGACCAAAGAGAAAATTGCGCCATCAGACGTTTACGCGCTGCTGCGTAACCGCAAATTCTGGGCCTTCTGTCTGTATGTGGCGGGCGTGGCGTGGATGATGTTTATCGCCGAACAACAATTCTCGCGCTACTTCGTGACCTTCTTCGACGATGTACATCAAGGCAACGCGGTATTTGGCTATCTGGGCACCGTGCAGTCGGGGATGGAATTCCTGATGTATATGGTTATTCCGCTATTCGTTAACTTTATTGGTGCCAAACGCGGGTTATTAATTGTCGGATTAGTGGTCGGCGCACGTTTGATTATTTCCGGGATGTGCGATTCGCATCTGTTAATTTCGATTCTCAAACCACTATACGGTCTGGAAATCTGCCTCCTGCTGGTGTCGGTCTTTAAATATATCGCCGAACATTTCGATAAACGCGTGAACGCCACCATGTATTTATTAGGCTATCAGGCGATGCTGTATGTCGGGAACGTGGTGGTCTCTTCACCAGCTGGATATATGTATGACCGCATTGGCTTCGAACAGACCTATATCATCATGGGCGTCACGGCGCTGACCTTTACGATTATTTCTGCCTTTACCTTATCTGCCTGTCAGAGCAAATGGCGCGGTAATCAGGCAATAAACGTCTCAGAACAACATCCATCACGCTAATTTTTGATGTCAAAGAAGGAACCGAAATATGTTAAATCGTATCGCAGAGGAACGCCTGTCCGATATTCCTGTACCCGTTGATGCGCGTGCGTTCAGGGATGAATTAAGCTCGGCGCGGGATCATGTCCTCGAACTGATTAGCCGTCATTTAACGGAGTTCGGTGAAAAATTCCCGGCGGAAACCTGTGAGGATGGGTTCTACCCGCTGACGGAAAACGTCGAGTGGACCACCAGCTTCTGGACCGGACAGCTGTGGCTGGCGTGGGAGGTGAGCGGCGACGAAAAATTCCGCCAGCTTGCCGAGAAAAATGTGCGCTCGTTTGGCCTGCGCATCGCCGGGCGCAACGACACCAATACTCACGATTTGGGCTTTCTGTATACCCTGTCGTGCGTGGCGGCCTGGCGTCTGACCGGCAACCGTGAAGCGCGCGGTTTCTCGCTGCTGGCCGCCGAAGCCTTACTGGAACGCTTCCATGAGAAGGCGAAAATCATTCAGGCGTGGGGCGATCTTTCTGACCCGGAACAGGCCGGGCGGATGATCATCGACTGCAACATGAACCTGCCGCTGCTCTACTGGGCAACGGAGCAGACTGGCGATCCGCGCTTTGCTGAGGCGGCTAAAGCGCATGTGATGCAGGCGGCGACCTATCTGATTCGTGAGGATGCCTCGACGTTCCATACTTACTACATGGACGTGAAAACCGGTGCGCCGCGCTACGGCAATACGCAGCAGGGTTATGCGGACGACTCATGCTGGTCGCGCGGCCAGGCGTGGGGGATTTACGGTTTTCTGCTGAGCTACATCTACACCGGTGACGAGACGATGATTGCCCTGTCGAAACGGCTGGCGAACTACTTCCTCAACCGTCTGCCGGAGGATTATGTCTGCCATTGGGATTTGGCGCTGGTGGGCACCGATGCGCTGCGCGATTCGTCGTCAGCGGCGATTGCAGTGTGCGGTTTGCTGGAACTGGTGAAGCACCTGCCGGTGACCGATCCGGATCGCGAGCGTTATCTGGAGTGGGCGAAAGGGATGATGTCGTCGTTGACCCGCCACTATCTGATGGGCAAAGAGGAGAAGGGCAACGGGCTGCTGAAGCACTCGGTTTACCATCTGGCGAGCAATAAAGGGGTGGATGAGTGTGCCAGCTGGGGGGATTATTTTTACGTTGAGGCGCTGGTACGGTTTACGCAGAGCTGGAAGTTGTACTGGTAATAAAAAAAGCCCGGTGGCGCTTCGCTTACCGGGCCTACACATGTGCGGTCTGTGTTGCCCGGTGGCGCTTCGCTTACCGGGCCTACGGGTCAGGGTTGGGTTTTGTAGGCCGGGTAAACGCAGTGCCACCCGGCAAAGTCCACGAAACTTAAACCCCTTGCTCCAGAATACGGATATGCGTTTCCAGAACGTTCCCTTTCACCGCTTCACTCCACGCTTTCATGTGCGGAGTTTGCAGATGCGCTTCCAGGTGTGCCACGGTTTCCCACAGTTCAACCATGATGATCGAATCGGGTGCGGTGGTCTGGAAGCTCACGCCAGCGGCGGTGTCGACCATCGGCGCATAGCCGTGGCAGCCTTCTTCTTGCAGCACGGTCGGGATAATCTTCGCAAATTCATCCAGCACCGCCTGACGGTGATGTTGGCCTGGACGCGTACGGATTTCAGCAATGACAGTAAGCATGGTTAACTCCTTCTATACCCGGCATACTTCAAGCCGCAGCTGCGTTGGCTGCGTTCACTCACCCGAATCACTCACTTATGTAAGCTCATCGGGACTCGCTCGCTTGCCGCCTTACTGCAACTCGAATTATTTGGGTCTAATTTTGAATTACCAGTTAAGCAAAAATCTCAGCCAGATGCTTGCGATATTCTGCGATATAGCGCGGCACGTCCGGCATTTTAATCACGTCGTTGACGATGAAGGTCGGCAATGGCTCCAGCGCCAGGAACTGGTTGGCTTTGTGGAACGGCAGATAAGCACCGTCTACACCCACGCCGTGGAAGAACTGATCTTCATCGGTGAAGGCATCCAGCGGGGCGTTCCAGGTCAGTGACAGCATGTATTTTTTGCCGTGCAGCAGACCGCCGGAACCGTACTTTTTGGAGGCGTCGGAACGGGTGCGGCCATCGCTGGCGTACAGTGAACCGTGGCCTTCGGTGAAGACATCATCCATGTACTTTTTGACGGTCCACGGTGCGCCCATCCACCAGCCTGGCATCTGCCAGACAATCACGTCGGCCCACAGGAAGTTGTGCACTTCAGCCTGAATGTCGTAATCGCTATCGGCACGCACAACCTTAACATCATGCCCGGCGTCGCGCAGGAAACCATCCGCGACCTCGGTCAGGGTGTCATTCAATTGACCATTGGAGTGGGCGAATTTTTTCGCACCGTTGATAATCAGAATGTTGCTCATTATTTGTCCTCAGACTGGCGAGTTTGGCCGTCATGTTACCCGTAATAACGGTGCGGAAAAATAAGCAAAATGTGCAAAGTCTTTTGCTCATAGGGCAATAATCGAACTACCAACTCACCTTCGCTTCAAACCCGCCTTCGTGCGCATTCGTAAGCGTTAACCGCATTCTGTGCAGCGTTGCGATGCGTTGGACGATCGACAACCCCAGTCCGCTACCGGTCTGTTCCTGGCCCGGCGGACGATAAAAACGCTCGCCGATCCGCGCCAAATCAGCGGCAGAAATTCCCGGTCCGTTGTCGCGTACGGTAAAACTCTGCGCATCCAGGGTGACATCCACCTGGCTGCCGTGCGGGCTGTAGCGCACGGCATTATCCAGCAGGTTGCGCACCAGCAGGCTCAGTAAAAGCGGCTGACCGGAACGCACAACCTGCGGCGCGTTGATGTTCAGGCGCAGTTCGATGCCCGCCTGCTGCGCCGGGTGGTAAATATCCATCACCGCCGATTGCAGCAAATCGGCGAGGTTAATGGGCTCAATATCATCGAGATTTTCCAGCGAATCGAGCCGCGACAACGTCAGGAGCTGATCCACCAGCCGCGAGGCGCGATCGATGCCAGCGTGTAATTGTTTGAGCGCTTTTTCCTGAGCCTGTGGATCGTCCATCGACAGCTGCGCCACGTCGGTCTGCACTTTCAGGGCCGCCAGTGGACTGCGCAGCTCATGGGCGGCATCCGAGGTAAAGCGTCGCTCGCGCATCATCATCTCCTGAGTGCGTTCGAAAAGATGGTTCAGGGCGTCGAGCAATGGGCGCACTTCCGTCGGTAGTCCTTCAGTTCCAAGCCGGTCAGTCGCGTCAGGCGAACGCTGTCGTAACGCCAGCGCGAGGTTTTTCAGCGGGCGCAGTTCGCGGGCGAGTAACACGATCAGCAACAGCAGCATCAGCGGAAGAGCGACCAGCCACGGAGTGAGCTGAGAGGTCACAATATCCAGCGCCATCTCCTGGCGGTATTCCCACTCCTGGCCGACCACAATCCGGTATTTGCCATTTGGCGCGCTCAGCCACAGAAAGCGCCACTCGTCGTTATCGTCTTTAATGCGGCCGTTATCAAAACCATCGCGGCGATAGTGATACGGAATATCACGGCCATTTTCGCCGTCGTTGAGCAGCATTTTCCCGTCGGCGGAGTAGATGGCAAAAGCCAGCGCATCGTCATCCAGATGCCCGTGTTTGGCTTTTTTGGGCACGTCGGCCATTCGCACCGGTGCGTTGAGCTCGTTGAGATCCATCGTCATCAGCCGTTTGGCAAACAGCATCTGCTGAGTGTCGAACAACTTATCGAGCTTGTGGGTCGTTTGCTGCCAGGCGACGAGACTTGCCGCCAGCCAGGCGCCGACGGACAGCACGAGGAAAAGCAGCGTCAGGCGCAGCTTCAGGCTAAGGCGTTGAGTCAGTTTCATGCATCACCCAGGGTATAACCGATGCCGTGCACGGTGCGGATAAAATGGCTGCCGAGCTTGCGGCGTAAATGGTGGACGTGGACTTCGACGGCGTTGCTGGAGACGTCGTCGTCCCAGGTGTAGAGTTTTTCTTCGATCAGTTTGCGCGGCAAAACGCGGCCCGCGTTACGCATCAGCAGCTCCAGCAGGGCGAACTCTTTTGGCTTGAGAGGCAGCGTTTCGCCATTCAATGTGGCGACCAG
This sequence comes from Lelliottia jeotgali, assembly GCF_016771845.1. Classification (NCBI taxonomy): domain Bacteria; kingdom Pseudomonadati; phylum Pseudomonadota; class Gammaproteobacteria; order Enterobacterales; family Enterobacteriaceae; genus Lelliottia; species Lelliottia jeotgali. Next base: position 162,758 of record NZ_JAENMQ010000007.1, read on the forward strand.
GCTGACCGGGTCCAGCGTCACATTGCCGTGGCGTAACTCACTGCGGGCCATGCCGTGCGTGCGACGGACCAACGCTTCAAGCCGTGCCGCCACTTCGACCAGAGCAAATGGTTTGCACAGATAGTCATCCGCACCGAGACGTAAACCTTCGACGCGTTGATCGAGAGCATCGCGCGCGGTGAGGATCAGCACCGGTTCGCTGCGTCCGTTTTCGCGCCATTCGCGCAAAATTTCCAGACCATCCATCCCCGGCAACGTGAGGTCGAGCACTACCGCATCGAAAGGGGCGGTATAGAGCGCGGCTTTCCCGGTACCGCCGTCGGTAAACCAGTCAACGCTAAAGCCCATTTTGCTGAGGCCCGCTTTGATGCCGTCGCCAATCATCCTGTCGTCTTCTACCAGTAAAATGCGCATGTTCCCTCCTTGATGCTGCGAGATAAATGCAGTAAACCCTCTGTGACATCATGCTGTACAGCATTAAAATTTATATTTTCCCCTTAAGAAGTCGTTAAGGTTTACCCTGTTTAATGGAGTTCAACACCACATTAAAGGGAGAGAAAACGATGAAAAAATTCGCAGCCATTACGGCAATCATGATGATGACCACAGCCCCGGTATTTGCAGCACAGGGGGGATTCAGCGGTCCGTCCGCCACCCCGGCGCAAACCCAAACGCAGCAGGGCGGTTTTGTGGATAATGACGGCAACCTCACCACGGCGGCAAAAGTGAAAGATCAGAAGGACGATAGCTGGGTCAAATTGCGCGGGAACATCATCGAGCGCCTGTCTGACGACCGCTACCTGTTCCGCGATACGACCGGTACGGTGAATGTGGAAATTGACCACAAACGCTGGAACGGACAGACCATCACCCCGCAGGATAAGGTCGAGATTCAGGGTAAGGTCGATAAAGAGTGGAACGAGTTTGAAATCGACGTGAAACAGGTCTTCAAACTGGACAAATAATGTCGAAAAGGGCCGATTCTACGGCCCTTTTTCTTTGTGACTCAACTCGTCAGATAGGGTAGTATCTGCGGCAATATTGCCTGAAACCCACAGGTTTCTGAGTTGAGGAATGACATTTAATGAGCGATATGGCAGAGCGCCTCGCGCTACATGAATTCACTGAAAACGCCTATCTGAACTATTCCATGTACGTCATCATGGACAGGGCACTGCCGTTTATCGGTGATGGCCTGAAACCCGTTCAGCGTCGCATCGTTTACGCGATGTCTGAGCTGGGGCTGAGCGCCAGCGCTAAATTCAAAAAATCCGCCCGTACCGTCGGTGACGTGCTCGGTAAATATCATCCGCACGGCGACAGCGCCTGCTACGAAGCAATGGTATTGATGGCACAGCCGTTCTCCTACCGTTATCCGCTGGTCGATGGCCAGGGAAACTGGGGTGCGCCGGACGATCCGAAATCCTTTGCGGCGATGCGTTATACCGAATCCCGCTTATCTAAATATGCAGAACTGCTGCTCGGCGAACTCGGCCAGGGCACGGTGGACTGGGTGCCAAACTTCGACGGCACCATGCAGGAACCGAAAATGCTGCCTGCCCGTCTGCCGAATATTTTGCTGAACGGCACCACAGGTATTGCCGTGGGCATGGCGACGGATATTCCTCCGCACAACCTGCGCGAAGTCGCAAAAGCCGCTATCACCCTGATTGAACAGCCGAAAACCACGCTGGATGAACTGCTGGATATCGTGCAGGGGCCGGACTATCCGACCGAAGCGGAGATCATCACCTCCCGCGCCGAAATCCGCAAAATCTACCAGAACGGTCGCGGCTCCGTGCGTATGCGCGCAGTGTGGACCAAAGAAGACGGCGCCGTGGTGATCACCGCGCTGCCACACCAGGTGTCCGGTGCCAAAGTGCTGGAGCAGATCGCCGCCCAGATGCGCAACAAAAAGCTGCCGATGGTTGACGACCTGCGCGACGAATCAGACCACGAAAACCCGACGCGTCTGGTGATCGTGCCACGTTCTAACCGCGTGGATATGGACCAGGTGATGAGCCACCTGTTCATCACCACCGATCTGGAAAAAAGCTACCGCATTAACCTGAACATGATTGGTCTGGATGGTCGCCCGTCGGTGAAAAACCTGCTGGAGATCCTGACCGAGTGGCTGGCGTTCCGTCGTGATACGGTGCGTCGCCGTCTGAACTATCGTCTGGAAAAAGTCCTTAAGCGCCTGCATATCCTCGAAGGTTTGCTGGTGGCGTTCCTCAATATCGATGAAGTGATCGAGATTATTCGCGCTGAGGACGAGCCGAAGCCAGCCCTGATGTCGCGTTTTGGCATCAGCGAAACCCAGGCTGAAGCGATCCTTGAACTGAAATTGCGCCACCTTGCCAAACTGGAAGAGGTGAAGATTCGCGGCGAGCAGAACGAGCTGGCGAAAGAGCGCGATCAGCTGCAGGCGATTCTGGCGTCTGAGCGCAAGATGAGCAATCTGCTGAAGAAAGAGCTACAGGCCGATGCCGAAGCGTTTGGCGACGACCGTCGCTCGCCGCTGCACGAGCGCGAAGAAGCCAAGGCGATGAACGAGCACGACATGCTGCCATCAGAGCCGGTGACCATCGTGCTGTCGCAAAGCGGCTGGGTGCGTAGTGCCAAAGGCCACGATATTGACGCGCCGGGCCTGAGTTACAAAGCCGGTGATAGCTTCAAATCAGCGGTGAAAGGCAAGAGCAATCAGCCGGTGGTGTTCATTGACTCCACCGGACGCAGCTATGCGATTGACCCGATTACGCTGCCATCGGCGCGTGGGCAGGGCGAGCCGATCACCGGTAAGCTGACGCTGCCACCGGGTGCGACGGTTGATCATATGCTGATGGAAGGCGAAGAGCAGAAACTGCTGATGGCCTCGGATGCAGGGTACGGTTTCATCTGTACCTTCAACGATCTGATTGCCCGCAACCGCGCGGGTAAAGCGATGATCAGCCTGCCGGATAACGCGCACGTGATGGCGCCGCTGGTGATTGAGAACGAAAGCGATATGCTACTGGCGATTACCCACGCCGGTCGGATGCTGATGTTCCCGATCAGCGATCTGCCGCAGCTGTCTAAAGGCAAAGGCAACAAGATCATCAATATCCCGTCAGCAGAAGCCGCTAAAGGCGAAGACGGGCTGGCGCATCTCTTCATTCTGCCGCCGCAAAGCACGCTGACCATTCACGTCGGCAAACGTAAGATCAAACTGCGTCCGGAAGAGTTGCAGAAGGTGGTTGGCGAACGCGGTCGTCGCGGCTCGCTGATGCGCGGTCTGCAGCGTATTGATCGCGTGGAAATTGACTCTCCACTGCGTGCGAAATCGGGCGACAGCGAAGAGTAATGTCGCCTCTCCCCCTCCATTCAGGAGGGGGTTCTCGCAAAATATTTTCCGTCTTTATATAAAGTCCTTACCTGACTGACATTGGAGTATATAATTGTCAGCTGTTAGGGCTTCTGAGGTCGCTATGCTATTCATTGTTCGTTCAATTCTTACCGTTATTTACTGCATTCTGGTCTGCGTATTCGGCTGCATTTACTGCCTGTTCAGCCCGCGTAATCCGAAGCATGTTTCCACTTTTGGCCGCATGTTTGGCCGACTGGCACCGCTGTATGGCCTGAAGGTCGAAAGGCGTTTGCCTGAAGGTGCAGAAAACTTTGGCAACGCCATCTATATCGCCAATCATCAGAATAATTACGATATGGTCACCGCTGCGAACATCGTGCTGCCGCCAACGGTGACGGTCGGTAAAAAAAGCCTGCTGTGGGTTCCGTTCTTCGGTCTGCTGTACTGGCTCACCGGTAACTTGCTTATCGATCGTAATAATCGCGCTAAAGCCCATAGCACCATCGCTGAAGTAGTAAATCATTTTAAGAAACGCAAAATCTCTATCTGGATGTTCCCGGAAGGGACGCGCAGCCGTGGTCGTGGCCTGCTGCCGTTTAAAACTGGCGCGTTTCACGCCGCAATTGCAGCAGGTGTTCCGATTATTCCTGTGTGTGTTTCCAATACTTCGAATAAAATTAACCTTAACCGTCTGAAAAACGGGCTGGTGATCGTCGAAATGCTGCCGCCAGTAGATACCAGCAAATACGGTAAAGACCAGGTTCGTGAACTGGCTGCCCATTGCCGTGAGCTGATGGCGCGTCAAATCGAAATGCTCGACAAAGAAGTCGCAGAGAGAGAAGCCTCCGGTAAAATTTAAGCCGGAGTTACAGGGAAATGAATTCCCAGGTTTTATCGTCGTTTTACATGGAGCAAATATGTCACTCAGTCGGCGTCAGTTTATTCAGGCTTCGGGAATCGCCCTTTGTGCTGGCGCGGTTCCGCTGACAGCCAACGCCGCCGGGCAGCAGCAGCCGCTGCCCATTCCGCCGTTACTGGAATCCCGCCGCGGGCAACCGCTTTTCCTGACCATGCAACGCTCACACTGGTCCTTTACTCAGGGCACACGCGCGTCGGTTTGGGGCGTCAATGGCCGCTATCTTGGGCCAACCATCCGCGTCTGGAGCGGGGATGACGTTAAGCTGATTTACAGTAACCGCCTGACTGAAAATGTCGCTATGACCGTCAGTGGATTGCAGGTTCCTGGCCCGCTGATGGGCGGGGCGGCGCGCATGATGACGCCGAGCGCCGACTGGGCGCCGGTTCTGCCGATTCGCCAAAGCGCTGCCACCCTGTGGTATCACGCCAATACGCCAAACCGCACCGCGCAGCAGGTCTATAACGGCCTCGCGGGTATGTGGCTGGTGGAAGATGAGGTGAGTAAATCGCTGCCGATCCCAAACCATTACGGCGTTGATGATTTCCCTGTCATTATTCAGGACAAACGCCTCGATAACTTCGGGACGCCTGAGTATAACGAGCCGGGCAGCGGCGGCTTTGTTGGCGATTCTCTGATGGTCAATGGCGCACAAAGTCCGTACGTCGAAGTGTCTCGCGGCTGGGTGCGTCTGCGTTTGTTGAATGCGTCCAACTCCAGGCGCTATCAGCTGCAAATGAGCGATGGCCGCCCGTTGCACGTGATTTCTGGCGATCAGGGCTTTTTGCCTGCGCCGGTATCCGTTAAACAACTGGCGCTGGCACCGGGCGAACGCCGCGAAATTCTCGTGGATATGACCAACGGGGATGAAGTGTCAGTGACCTGCGGCGAGGCGGCAAGTATCGTTGACCGTATTCGTGGCTTCTTCGAGCCATCAAGCATTCTGGTTTCTACGCTGGTGCTTACGCTGCGTCCAACGGGCCTGTTGCCGCTGGTGACGGACAGCCTGCCGATGCGCTTGCTGCCGGAAGAGATCATGAGCGGGACGCCGGTACGCAGCCGCGATATCAGCCTCGGCGACGATCCGGGCATCAATGGCGTGCTGTGGGACGTGAATCGCATTGATATCACCGCCCAGCAGGGCACCTGGGAACGCTGGACCGTTCGCGCGGAAATGCCGCAGGCGTTCCACATCGAAGGGGTGAGTTTCCTGATTCGCAACGTGAACGGCGCGATGCCGTTCCCGGAAGACCGGGGCTGGAAAGACACGGTCTGGGTCGATGGGCAGGTGGAACTGCTGGTCTATTACGGACAGCCTTCGTGGCCGCACTTCCCGTTCCTGTTCCATAGCCAGACGCTGGAGATGGCGGATCGCGGTTCGGTGGGGCAGCTGCTGGTGAATCCGCTGGTATAACCTGCATCAATACGCCGGGTGGCGGCTTCGCCTTACCCGGCCTACAAAACCACCGAACGTTCATCCAGCGTCCACGAACGTAGGCCCGGTAAGCGCAGCGCCACCGGACAACAGCAAAACCCGTCCGCATAATACCCCTTCATTTAACGTATAAATCCAGCGTATAATCCCCGCCCTTTGTTTATTTTTTCTTCGGAAGCATTATGAGCGCAATATCCCTGATCCAGCCGGATCGAGACCTCTTCTCCTGGCCCCAGTACTGGGCGGCCTGCTTTGGACCGGCGCCATTCCTGCCGATGTCCCGCGAAGAGATGGACCAACTGGGCTGGGACAGCTGCGACATTATTCTGGTGACGGGCGATGCGTACGTCGATCACCCGAGCTTCGGCATGGCCATCTGTGGCCGTATGCTGGAGGCGCAGGGCTTCCGAGTTGGGATCATTTCTCAGCCAGACTGGAACAGCAAAGAGGCGTTCATGAGCCTCGGCAAACCGAACCTGTTTTTCGGCGTCACCGCCGGGAATATGGACTCGATGATCAACCGCTATACCGCCGATCGCAAACTGCGTCACGACGATGCTTACACCGCCGATAACGTCGCCGGCAAGCGTCCGGATCGCGCCACTTTGGTCTACACCCAGCGTTGTAAAGAAGCATGGAAAGACGTGCCGGTCATCCTGGGGGGAATCGAAGCGAGCCTGCGCCGTACCGCGCATTACGATTACTGGTCTGATACCGTGCGCCGTTCGGTGCTGGTGGATTCCAAAGCCGACATGCTGATCTTCGGTAACGGCGAACGCCCGCTGGTCGAAGTGGCGCACCGTCTGGCGCAGGGCGAACCGGTCGGGAACATCCGCGACGTGCGTAACACCGCGATCATGGTGAAAGAAGCGCTGCCGGGCTGGAGCGGGGTGGATTCCCGCATCATCGATATGCCGGGTAAAATCGACCCGATCCCGCATCCGTACGGCGAAGATCTGCCGTGTGCTGATAACAAACCGGTCGAGCCGAAAAAAGCCGAAGCCAAAGCCGTAGTGGTGCAGCCGCCGCGTCCAAAACCGTGGGAAAAAACCTACGTTCTGCTGCCATCCTTCGAGAAAGTGAAAGCTGACAAAGTGCTGTACGCGCATGCGTCACGCATTCTGCATCATGAAACCAACCCTGGCTGCGCCCGCGCGCTGATGCAAAAGCACGGCGAACGTTATATCTGGGTGAACCCGCCAGCCATCCCGCTTTCCACCGAAGAGATGGACAGCGTCTTTGCCCTGCCGTACAAGCGTATTCCTCACCCGGCGTATGGTAACAGCCGCATTCCGGCGTACGAGATGATCCGCTTCTCGATCAACATCATGCGCGGCTGCTTCGGTGGGTGTTCGTTCTGTTCGATCACCGAGCACGAAGGGCGCATTATCCAGAGCCGCTCGGAAGATTCGATCGTTAACGAGATCGAAGCCATTCGCGACTCAGTCCCAGGCTTTACCGGCGTTATCTCCGATCTCGGTGGCCCAACGGCTAACATGTATATGCTGCGCTGCAAATCCCCGCGTGCGGAGCAAACCTGCCGTCGTCTGTCGTGCGTCTATCCTGATATCTGTCAGCACATGGACACCAACCACGAGCCGACGATCAATCTGTACCGTCGCGCGCGTGACCTGAAAGGTATCAAGAAAATCCTGATCGCCTCCGGCGTGCGTTACGACATCGCCGTTGAAGATCCGCGCTACATCAAAGAGCTGGCGACCCACCACGTCGGCGGTTATCTGAAGATTGCCCCTGAGCACACGGAAGAAGGCCCGCTGTCGAAGATGATGAAGCCGGGCATGGGTAGCTACGACCGTTTCAAAGAGCTGTTTGATACCTATTCCAAACAGGCGGGGAAAGAGCAGTATCTGATCCCGTACTTCATCTCCGCACACCCTGGTACGCGCGATGAGGACATGGTGAATCTGGCTCTGTGGCTGAAGCAGCGCCGCTTCCGTCTTGATCAGGTGCAGAACTTCTATCCGTCGCCGCTCGCGAACTCGACGACCATGTATTACACCGGCAAAAACCCGCTGAGTAAGATTGGTTATAAGAGTGAAGATGTGGTGGTACCGAAAGGCGACAAACAGCGTCGTTTGCATAAGGCTCTGTTGCGCTATCACGATCCGGCGAACTGGCCGCTGATCCGTCAGGCGCTGGAAGATATGGGTAAAAAGCACTTGATTGGCTCGCGCCGCGAATGTCTGGTGCCTGCGCCAACGCTGGATGAGATGCGCGAAGCGCGTCGTCAGAACCGCAATACGCGCCCGGCACTGACCAAGCATACGCCGGTAGCACATCAGCGTCAGACGCCTGCGTCGAACAAAAAACGTGGAAAAGTGGCAGGCCGCTAAGCCTGTGTTGCCCGGTGGCGCTGCGCTTACCGGGCCTACAAACCGTAGGCCGGATAAGGCGCAGCCGCCATCCGGCAGAAATGCCGCACCGAACCGTAGGCCGGGTAAGGCCAAGCCGCCACCCGGCTTTTTTTACGACACTACCCGCCAAACTGATCCGGGTCAGGCCCTAAACGCTTGCCCTGGTCCAGCTTCGCTATTTCGCTCAATTCCTCTTTATCCAGACGGAAATCCCAGACGTCGAAGTTCTCGGCAATGCGCGACGGAGTGACCGATTTCGGGATTACTACCAGGCCGCTGTCCAGATGCCAGCGAATGACGATCTGCGCGACGGTTTTGCCATATTTCTCGGCAAGATCCCGAATGATTTTCTGATCGAACACGCCTTCACCGCCCTGAGCCAGCGGGCTCCAGGATTCGGTCTGAATTTTGTGCGTGGCGTTCCAGGCGTGCAGTTGACGCTGCTGCATGAGTGGGTGCAACTCAATCTGGTTGATCACTGGCGCAACGCCGGTTTCATCAATCAAACGCTGCAGATGATGGATCTGGAAATTACAGACCCCGATGCTCTTCACCAACCCCTCTTGTTGCAGGTCGATTAGCCCTTTCCACGCCTCGACGTAATGATCGATGGCCGGAACCGGCCAGTGCATCAGATAGAGATCAACGAAATCGAGCTGGAGTTTTTCCAGACTTTCCAGCAGGGCTTCGCGCGGGCGTTTTTGGTCGTCGTTCCACAGTTTGGTGGTGATGAATAACTCATCGCGTGGGATGTCAGCGCTGGACAAGGCTTTGCCCACGCCGTCTTCATTTTTGTATGCGGCGGCGGTATCGATAGACCGATAGCCGACTTCCAGTGCTTTGTGAATGGCGGAAACGACCTCGTCATTGCCGGCTTTCCAGACGCCGAGCCCCAGCTGGGGCATGACGTTGCCGTCCTGAAGCTTGATTAGGGTTTGGTTTGCCATTGTTCCTCCTCCATTTGCTCATCACCGGGGGTGTCCCCGGTGATGTGATGTGCATTAAGTCTGGACGAAATGTCAAAAAACGAAAGGCGGGATGACAAAAACGCTTAGCGGGCCGCTTCGTAAATGCGACGGCTGACGTCCAGCGTAATGTCGTTGCGCTCACCAATTTGTGTCATACCGTGCTCTTCCAGTTTTGCCAGCAGAGCAGGGATTGAACTGCCGTCAAGGCCGTAACCGGAGAGGCGAGTTGGCACGCCCAGCTGTTCGAAGAAGTTACGCGTCGCTGCGATAGCGGCATCGATACGCTCGTCGTCAGAACCGGTAGTGATATTCCAGACGCGCTCGCCGTATTGCAGCAGTTTTTCACGCTTGGTATCGCGTTTTTCATTCCACAGGGCAGGCAGAACGACGGCCAACGTTTGAGCGTGATCCAGACCGTGCAGCGCCGTCAGTTCGTGGCCCAGCATATGGGTGGCCCAGTCCTGCGGCACGCCTGCGCCAATCAGACCGTTCAGCGCCTGCGTCGCTGCCCACATCACATTGGCACGTACGTCGTAGTTTTCTGGCTCTTGCAGCGCTTTCGGGCCGTCTTCCACCAGCGTCAGCAGAATACCTTCTGCGAAGCGGTCCTGAATTTTGCCGTTAACCGGATAGGTCACGTACTGCTCAACGGTGTGAACGAAGGCATCCACCACGCCGTTAGCGACCTGGCGCGGTGGCAGGGTGTAAGTGTAAACCGGGTCCAGAATGGCAAACACGGGCTGAACGTGTTCGTTCATGAAAGCCTGCTTGTCGCCGGTGGTTTTACGCGAGATGACCGCACCTTTGTTGGACTCAGAACCGGTCGCTGGAAGGGTCAAAACAGAACCCATCGGGATTGCGCTGGTGATGTTGCTTCCGCCGGTTTGCAGGATTTCCCACGGATCCACGCCGTCGGCGTAATGCGCAGCTGCGGCGATAAATTTGGTGCCGTCGAGAACGGAACCCCCGCCGACTGCCAGCAGGAACGTAATCTTCTCATCGCGGGCGATTTTGACCGCGTTCATCAGCGTTTCGTAAGACGGATTTGGCTCGATGCCGCCGAACTCACGCACGTTCACGCCTTCCAGGGCGCTGTAAACCTGGTCCAGTACGCCGGTTTTCTTCACGCTGCCGCCGCCGTAGGTGATCAGTACACGTGCACCGTCAGGGATCTGATCGCGCAGGTCGGCGATGGCATTTTTACCAAACAGAATGCGGGTTGGGGTATGCAGATTAAAATTGTTCATTGCTCGTGCCCTTTATGTGGGTGAAAAACGTGGCGGCGTCGATGGCTGCCTGATGGTGCCCATTGTGGCCATCGGACGCACGCCTCTCAATGCACATTCCTGCCGTTGTCTTGCCCATTTCTACAGAGGGCTGGAGAAAAGGGAAAAAGATGCGCAAACTGGCATCACTGGAAACCGTATCGGGAACGAACCTAAATGAACCGCGATGAGATTTGCCTTCAGCTCACAGGCCAAATTAATAGACTGAAAGATAAAGAAAATAATCTCAATGAGCTGCTGCCGGATATCCGCCTGTTGTACGGCACGCAGCCCGGTACGCGCACGCCTGTGATGTATCAGCCTGGCATCGTATTTCTCTTTTCGGGCCATAAAATTGGCTATATCAACGAACGCGTCTTCCGCTATGACACCAATGAATATTTGCTCCTGACAGTACCTTTACCCTTTGAATGTGAAACTTTCGCGACAGAGGCGGTTCCGCTGGCCGGTATTCGCGTCAACGTGGATATTCTTCAGCTGCAGGAGCTGCTGATGGATATTGGCGAAGACGAACTGTTCCAGCCGGCGATGGCGGCAAGCGGAATCAACTCCGCGACGCTCTCGGATGAAATTCTTTGCGCCATTGAGCGCCTGCTGGATGTGATGGAACGCCCGCTCGATGCGCGTATTCTGGGTAAGCAGATTATTCGTGAGATTCTGTATCACGTGCTGATGGGACCGGGCGGCGGGGCGCTGCTGGCGCTGGTGAGCCGTCAGACCCATTTCAGCCTGATCAGCCGCGTATTGAAGCGCATTGAAAGTCAGTACACGGAAAACCTGAGTGTCGATGAGCTGGCGTCAGAAGCCAATATGAGCGTCTCGGCGTTTCACCATAACTTTAAATCCGTCACCAGCACCTCGCCGCTGCAATATCTGAAAAGCTATCGCCTGCACAAAGCGCGGATGCTGATGATTCACGACGGCATGAAGGCCAGCGCGGCGGCGATGCGCGTGGGGTACGAAAGTGCGTCGCAGTTCAGTCGTGAATTTAAACGCTATTTTGGCGTGACGCCGGGGGAAGATGCGGCGCGAATCAGAATGATGCAGGGGATTTAAATTATCCTCTCCCCATTGGGGAGAGGATGGAAGAGATTAGGCGCTACAGCATTTCTTCTTAATAACCACAAACAACGTTCCCACGAGGCCCGCAACCAGCAGGAAAATCGGCAGGATCATCAGGAAAGTCATGACCTGATCTTCGTGGTGTTTAACGAACGGGATCATGCTCAGCGCATAACCCAGTGACGTGACCACGCCGACCCACAGCAGGCCGCTCAGCCAGTTAAAGAATTGAAAGCGGCGGTTCGACAGACCAGAAATCCCGGCCATTGTTGGCAGCAGAGTGCGAACGAAGGCCAGAAAACGCCCGGCCAGCAGCGCCAGCAGGCCATGACGGTCAAACATGCAGGTCGCTCTTTCGTGATATTTGACCGGCAGTTGCGCCAGCCAGCCTTTCACCACGCGGGTATTCCCGAGCCAGCGGCCCTGCAAATAGCTCAGCCAGCAGCCCAGGCTGGCGGCGGAGGTTAAAATCACGACCGTCGGGGCGAAGTCCATAACGCCTTTACCGATTAACGCACCGGCTAATAACAGCAGGCTGTCGCCGGGAAGGAACGATGCTGGCAGCAGGCCGTTTTCCAGAAATAATGTGGCGAACATAACGAAATAAACAACACCCACAACATGCGGGTCCGCCAGCGCTGCAAAATCGTGTTGCCAGAGCGCAGCGATAATATCTTGAATGACAGCCATGGACTTTCCTGTGGAACAACGGATATGCGGCTATTGTACTCCTGATTTACCCGGCTTGGGTTGATCGCGTACGCAACAAACGCAGACTTTTATGCGGTCTGTGTCTGTAAAACCGTCCGGGAGTACGTTTACAGCCTGCACTCTACACGATACGTTCAAAACCTGCCGACAAATCCGCGAGCAGATCATCAACATTTTCTAAACCGATATGCAGTCGGATCAGGGTGCCGGTAAAGTCGATTTCGCCGCCGGGACGTAGCTCAGCCAACTGCTCAGGCTGATTAGGCAGAATCAGAGATTCAAAGCCGCCCCACGAGTAGGCCATGCTAAAGAGCGAGAAGTTATCCAGGTAGGCGGCCAGCTCGTCGTTGTTCAGGCGTTTTTTAAGCACAAACGAGAACAAACCGCTGCTGCCCGTAAAGTCACGTTTCCAGAACTCGTGGCCTTTGCTGCCCGGTAGGGCCGGATGATTGACGCGTTCCACCTGCGGATGTTGTGCCAGCCATTCGGCCACTTTCAGGCTGCTTTCATGATGCTGACGCAAGCGAACGCCCAACGTGCGAATACCACGGCTGGTCATGTAGGCAGTATCGGCATCGACCATCTGCCCCATCAGGTAAGCATTTTCGCGCAGCTGATCCCAGCAGCGGGCGTTAGACACCGCCGTGCCAATCATGCCGTCGGAGTGCCCAATCAGATATTTGGTCGCCGCCTGAATAGAGATGTCGATGTCAAAATCGAGGGCTTTAAACAGCACGCCCGCCGCCCAGGTATTGTCGATCATGATGATGGCGTCAGGCGCGATGCGGCGTACCGCGCGAACAATGGCCGGAACGTCATGCACTTCCATTGTGATAGAGCCGGGAGATTCCAGGAACACGATGCGCGTATTTGGCTGAATAAGTTCTGCGATCCCTTCGCCGATCAGCGGATCGAACCAGCCGGTGGTGACGCCCAGACGGGTCAGAATTTTGGTGCAGAAATCCTGGCTCGGCTCGTAGGCGGTGTTGGTCATCAGGATATGGTCGCCCTGTTCAACAAACGCCAGAATAGTATTGGCTACCGCCGCTGCGCCGCACGGGAATAGCGCACAACCGACACCGCCTTCCAGCTCGCACATCGCTTCCTGCAATGAGAAATGGGTCAGCGTGCCGCGACGACCGTAAAACAGCTCGCCTTTCGCCCGGTTACGGGTGGCGTGCTTTTTGGCCTCAACGGTATCGAAGACCAGCGAGGAGGCGCGCTGAATCACGCTATTGACCGAACCCTGAGTGTACTTTTTACTGCGTCCGGCCTGGACAAGCGTGGTATCAAGATGCTTCTCTGTCATGTTCGCTAAACCTGTTTTATCCGTCTGGACGTCCAGACTACCACGACTATGAAAATCTGCACCCGGATGCTAAGCGAATAAGCAGAAAATTTTATCAAAAATACGCATAAGAAATTTTTACTGCGTAAGCGCAAGGAAAATGAGCGAAATTTACGGCACTATGCAAATACTAATGAGAACTACTATCAATTCGACGTGGTTTTGATATTATTATGCTCAGAATTTGTGATTTGCGTCCTGGAGATACAGAGTGGGTAATAATTTGATGCAGACGGATCTCTCCGTTTGGGGCATGTATCAACATGCTGACATCGTGGTTAAGATTGTGATGATCGGCCTGATTCTGGCGTCCGTGATCACCTGGGCAATTTTCTTCAGCAAGAGCGTCGAGCTGATTTCCCAAAAGCGTCGTCTCAAGCGCGAGCAGCAGCAACTGGCTGAAGCTCGCTCTCTGGATCAGGCGTCTGACATGACGTCTGCGTTCGCAGCAAAAAGCCTGACTACCCAATTAGTTTACGAAGCTCAGAACGAGCTGGAACTCTCCGCAGGCAGTGAAGATAACGAAGGCATTAAAGAGCGTACAGGTTTCCGCCTGGAGCGTCGCGTTGCTGCCGTCGGTCGACACATGGGCCGTGGGAATGGTTATCTGGCGACTATCGGTGCAATTTCGCCGTTTGTCGGTCTGTTTGGTACCGTATGGGGCATTATGAACAGCTTCATCGGGATTGCTCAAACGCAAACCACTAACCTTGCGGTTGTGGCGCCGGGTATCGCAGAAGCGCTGCTGGCAACGGCTATCGGCCTGATTGCTGCCATCCCTGCGGTGGTTATCTATAACGTCTTCGCGCGTATGATTGGCAGCTTCAAAGCCACGCTCGGTGATGTTGCTGCGCAGGTTCTGCTGCTGCAAAGCCGCGATCTCGACCTCAGTGCCAGCTCCGTTAAGCCGGTCCATTCTGCTTCGAAACTGCGTGTAGGTTGATACGTTATGGCAATGCGTCTTAATGAAAATCTGGACGATAACGGCGAAATGCATGAAATCAACGTGACGCCGTTTATCGACGTCATGCTGGTTCTGCTGATTATCTTCATGGTGGCCGCGCCTCTGGCGACGGTGGACGTGAAGGTGAATCTGCCGGCGTCTTCCAGCCAGCCGCAGCCGCGACCGGAAAAACCGATTTACCTGTCGGTAAAAGCCGATAAATCGATGTTCCTGGGCAACGACCCGGTTACCGATGAATCCGTTATTCCGGCACTCGATGCGCTGACTGAGGGCAAGAAAGACACCACCGTCTTCTTCCGAGCGGATAAAACCGTCGACTACGAAACTATGATGAGAGTAATGGACCGGCTTCACCAGGCGGGTTATCTCAAGATTGGTTTGGTAGGCGAAGAGAAAACGGCAGCCAAATAAAATGCAAAACGGTAACCCAAGGGTTACCGTTTTTGTTTGTGTTCTCCCTCTCCCACGGGAGAGGGTTGGGGTGAGGGCAACAGCCCGCACAGACGTTTATCCCAAATGCTCCCCGCCGCACACGCCGTGCACTTCCGCCGTCACGTAACTCGATTCCTGACTTGCCAGATAGACATACACCCCAGCCAGCTCAGCAGGCTGCCCCGCACGCTTCATCGGTGTCTTCTGACCAAACTGAGGGATTTTCTCCTGCGTCTGTCCGCCAGAAATTTGCAACGCGGTCCAGATTGGACCTGGGGCGACGACGTTGACGCGAATACCTTTCTCCGCCACCTGTTTCGCCAGACCCCGGCTGTAGTTCAATATCGCCGCCTTAGTAGAGGCGTAATCGAGCAGATGCGCGCTCGGCTGATAGGCCTGAATCGACGAGGTGGTCACAATGCTGGAACCGGCAGGCAGAATCGGAATCGCCTCCTGGGTGATCCAGAAAAGCGCCAGTACGTTCACCGCATAGGTTTGTTTGAACTGCTCGGTGGTCAGATCGGCAATCTTCTCGACGGCGACCTGTTTCCCTGCGACCAGCGCCAGCGTATCCAGCCCGCCTAAGGCTTCATGTGCTTTATGCACAAGCGAGCGGGCAAAGGACTCATCGCTCAAATCGCCGGGGATCAGCACGGCTGTACGACCCGTCTCTTCGATAAGCTGTTTCACCTGCTGGGCATCTTCTTCTTCCGCTGGGAGGTAATTGATCGCGACATCAGCGCCTTCACGCGCGTAAGCAATGGCTGCGGCGCGTCCGATTCCGGAATCTCCGCCCGTCACCAGAGCCTTGCGGTCCTGGAGCCTGCCGCTGCCTTTATAGCTCTTTTCGCCACAATCAGGCACAGGCGTCATCTTCGACTGTACGCCGGGCGCAGGCTGCTTTTGCTTCGGATAGTCGCCGGTGTGGTATTGGGTGATGGGATTCTGGATTTTCGTCTGATGGTTTGACATAAGAGCGCTCCTTAACGGTGACTTAAGGCATTAAGTCTAGGGGAGCTTACGGAAGGGGTGGGCTGATTCAGGCGAATCTGACGGGGATGGGCCGTTATTTAGGGTCTGAAGACGCGTCGGTCTTCGCGGCAAGCGCTTCTTCGTCCAGAGCAACAGCGGTGACATTGGAGGTGTGATATCCGCCGTCAGCCAGCTTACGCGTAAGACGCAGTGTGGCGGACTCTCTGGTCAGCATATGCTGATAGTTGCTTTCCAGCCGTCCCATGATTTTTTCTTTAAGCTCTGGCTTAAGTTCCATGAGCGCATTAATCATCGAACCGTATATTTCTTCTTTCACCTGCAGAGAATATATCTCACGGCGATTTTCCCATTTCAGACGCACTAGCGCGGCTGGGATCGATACCATGTCTTGCGCAATGCGGGTCATCTCGTCATTTTTATGTTTTATCAATGCATCGAGATTCTGCTTTAAGATAAACTCATCGCTTTTATGGTTATCTAAAGTCAAATAAACGTTATTGTCTTCAACTTCTTTCACGTTAATCATCCTCTAGTTTATAAAAAATGGGATTGTTTTTTTCTCGCGTAATTAGATTAAGCCAAATTTCGTTACCCGCTTCATTTATTTCTTCCGTTTTTTCAGCCATTATTTGACTTAATGTCTGGGCATCTATTTCACCTTCAGCCTGCAGGTCGTTAAGCAGGTGGGCAAAGGCTTCAATCTTTACCACGCGGAATAGCCGGTCTTTTATATGGCGGTCGTGCTCTTCCAGCAGCATATTACGTGATTTACCCGTACGGGTAACACCAATTAATATGTCAGCTTCGAAATCGGATAGCTTTCTTTTTCCCTGAGTGAAATTAGCATTGCTTTCTGCTTCCGCCGATTTAGGGACCACAGAGGCGATGTGGTACCTGACCGGCACAAGATTGTCGGGCAGCATTTTAATATCCTTTAATTTCAACAGGGTAGGATCGAATAGGACGTGAGATTCGTTGACAATAACATGAGGCAAATTTAAAATCAAAAAAAATGGAGCCAACCCATGAACAGCATTTTTTATTCTGTCATTACATTACTGGTGCTTACCGCCGGTGTTCTTTTATTGATGCGAGAGTTCAATAAAACGAAAGACTTACAGCAAACTGGCGAGTCATCCCAACCCATTCCTATGACCAAAGAGGAGGGTGAAGACCATTTCTCGATGCTGATGAATGCGATAACGCCAGTGTGGTATTGGCGGGTGAATCATGAATATATCGATTTTCTGCACGCCACAATAAAGCGCATGAAGATGACAGAAATAAACGATACACCGGGACTTTTTGAGGCTCAGCGCCGCTGCAGCGATCTCAACTCGGCGGTCTATAAATATTATGACAATATCAAAAAGCGCTGCCTGAACGGTGAAAAAGTGTCGCATTCCGACCTCGATGTGCTGAATCTGCGCCAGTGTTTTCGCGAGTTTAGCTTACAGGCTTATCCGGAACTGGTGGTGCTGGTCTGGCCGGAGTACGAGCGCCCGGTAGTCGATCCTGCGACGGTGTAGCGTAAATGCCCTGGTATTTCCCTCACCCTAACCCTCTCCCAAAGGGAGAGGGGAATGTTCGGTGAGATTTTTTTCTCCCTCTCCCTGTGGGAGAGGGCCGGGGTGAGGGCATCAAACCGCACTGACTATAACTACTTATCCGACGATGCCTGCCACAAATTCAGCTCTCCGTCCGCAACGTGGCGATCAATCCGCGTTAGCTCATCGTCGCTAAAGTGCAGATTATTCAGCGCCTGGACATTCTCTTCGAGCTGTTCAGGGCGGCTGGCACCAATCAGTACTGACGTCACGCGCTCATCTTTGAGCAGCCAGCTCAGCGCCATCTGTGCCATCGTCTGATCGCGCTCCTGCGCCATTTCATTGAGCAGACGCAAACTGTTCAGGTTGGCATCGGTCAGCATCTTCTCCGTCAACCCGCGCACCTTTTTCCCCTCGCGCTGCATCCGCGAACCGTCTGGGATGCCGTTCAGGTATTTTCCGGTCAGCAAACCCTGCGCCAGCGGCGTAAACGCAATACAACCGGTACCGTTTGCCACCAGCGTATCGAGCAGGCCGCTCTTATCTACCCAGCGGTTTAACAGGTTGTAGGACGGCTGATGGATCAACAGCGGGATTTTCCACTCGCGCAGCAGCTCGGTCATTTTCTGCGTGCGTTCCGGGGAGTAAGACGAAATCCCCACGTACAGGGCTTTACCACTCTGCACGGCGTGAGCCAGCGCGGCGGCGGTCTCTTCCATCGGCGTGTTTTCATCGACGCGATGCGAATAGAAAATATCCACATACTCCACGCCCATACGCTTCAGGCTTTGATCGAGGCTGGCGAGCAGGTATTTACGCGAGCCGCCTGAGCCGTAGGGGCCAGGCCACATGTCGTATCCGGCTTTGGTAGAGATAATCAGCTCATCGCGGTACGCGGCAAAATCTTCGCGCAGCAGACGGCCAAAATTCTCTTCCGCGCTGCCGGGAGGAGGCCCGTAGTTATTGGCAAGATCGAAATGGGTAATGCCTAAATCGAAGGCTTTGCGCAGCAGCGTACGCTGGGTATCAAGAGGCTGAACGTGGCCGAAGCTGTGCCACAATCCTAGCGACAGTGCGGGCAGGCGCAGGCCGCTTTTACCGCAGTATCGGTACTGCATATTATCGTAGCGGCTTGGGTAGGGGGTCCAGGACATGATGTCTCCTTTCTTATCGATGAAGTTTCGAAACAGCGTTTTCATTCTATGATTATAAAATCACAATTTCTGGAGATATGCGATGACGCGTCTGACCGCTAAAGATTTTCCGCAAGAATTGCTCGATTATTATGACTATTACGCTCACGGCAAAATATCCAAACGCGAGTTCCTGAATCTGGCGGCGCGCTATGCGGTAGGCGGCGTAACGGCGCTGGCATTACTCAATATGCTTAAGCCAAACTACGCGCTGGCCGAGCAGGTGAAATTCACCGATCCCGATATTCTGCCCGAATACATTCATTATCCTTCACCAAACGGTCATGGCGAGGTGCGGGGATATCTGGTCAAGCCTGCGAAAGTGGCCGGGAAAGTGCCCGCCGTGGTGGTGGTGCACGAAAACCGTGGGCTGAATCCGTACATTGAAGACGTTGCCCGGCGTGTCGCCAAAGCGGGATACATCGCCCTCGCACCCGATGGATTAAGCTCCGTCGGCGGTTATCCCGGCAACGATGAAGAGGGCAAAGTGCTGCAGCAAAAAGTCGATCCGACAAAGCTGATGAACGATTTCTTTGCCGCCGTTGAGTTTATGAAAATACACCCCGAGGCGACCGGAAAAGTCGGGATCACCGGATTTTGCTACGGTGGCGGCGTTTCCAATGCGGCGGCGGTGGCCTATCCTGAGCTGGAATGCGCCGTACCCTTTTATGGACGCCAGCCTGCAGCGGCGGATGTCGCCAAAATAAAAGCGCCATTGCTGCTGCATTATGCAGAGCTTGATAAGAACATTAACGAAGGCTGGCCAGCGTATGAAGCCGCTCTGAAGGCCAATAATAACGTCTATGAGGCCTATATTTATCCCGGCGTAAATCATGGATTCCATAACGATTCGACCCCACGCTATGACGAAGCCGCAGCAGAACTGGCGTGGAAAAGAACATTGGGATGGTTTGAGAAATATTTGAACTAGTATGAATGTATTATTTCAAAAAAGAGCCGGATAACAGCGGCTTTTTTTTATTATATTTGCGTGCTAATTATCAGGGTATTCGTCATTCAGGCTTTTGTTAAAGTCAGGGAGTGCGCGTTTTTATAAATATATGCCCTAAAGCATATATCTTCCCCCATTCCTGCCGATAACCAAGATAAGACTCGCCTTTGGGCGAGTTTTCCCTAACGGCAAGGATACTCTTATGCAAATGCTTCGTAATTTTACTATCCGGTTCGTCATGCTGACGATTCTGGGTATTTTTTGTTTGATGTGGGCAGGGGTTGGGCTTTACAGCACCTGGTCACTTTCCAGGGTCTCAGATGGCAACGAAATCGATCGTCAAATTGTTAAACAAATGACGATCTTAAGTCAGGGCAACGATCAATATTTCCGCTTCGTCACGCGTCTTAGTCGTGCAATGGAAGCCAAAGCCGCAGGCGGAAATCCTGATTTAGCCTCCGCACAGCTTGCGCTGGATAATATGAGCAAGAAGCTCAACGAGATGAAAGCCATCTCGCCAGGCCCGATGGATGAAAAAATCTCGGCAGAGGTGATCGGCAGCTGGCAGGCACTGCTGGATCAAGGGATTGCGCAGCAAATGCAGCAGGCACAGCAAGGAACGATCGAGGGTTATCGCCAGCAGGCCAATAACGTCACACCGCCGTTGAGTCGTGCTTTCGGGGCGGCGGCGGATAAATTCAACACCGCGGCTGCCAGTACGCTCGACAGCACTCGCGACGTGGTTGACGGCCTGACCAGCATGACGCGCGTCGTGATTATCGCGGCGACCATTATTGGTCTGTTGATCCTGTTGTTCACCGATCGCTATCTGGTGGCGATGCTGGTGAAACCGCTGGATCGTATTCGTGAGCATTTCCGTCAGATTGCACAGGGCGATCTCAGCCAGCCGATTGCACCCTTCGGGCGTAACTGTGTGGGCCGACTGGTGCCTCTGTTAACCGCGATGCAGGACAGTCTGCGTGAAGCGGTCAGCTCTATTCGTTCCGGCAGCGAAAATATCTGGCGCGGCGCGACTGAAATATCCAGCGGCAATAACGATCTCTCCTCGCGTACTGAAGAGCAGGCGGCGGCGCTTGAAGAGACGGCGGCCAGCATGGAGCAGCTCACTGCCACGGTGAAACTGAACGCTGAAAATGCGCGCCAGGCCAGTCAACTGGCAGATGTGGCCTCCACGACGGCAAGTCGCGGCGGTTCACTGGTCGAGGATGTGGTCACTACCATGAGCGGGATTTCTGCCAGCTCGAAGAAAATCGCTGAGATCACCACGGTGATTAATAGCATTGCGTTCCAGACCAATATTCTGGCGCTCAACGCGGCGGTTGAAGCGGCGCGCGCCGGGGAACAGGGCCGTGGATTTGCGGTGGTGGCAGGCGAAGTTCGCAACCTGGCGAGTCGAAGTGCGAATGCGGCGAAGGAGATTGAAGGGCTGATCGCTGATTCCGTTTCGCGCGTCGAGCAAGGGGCGAAAATCGTCAACGATACGGGCACCACGATGGAGGCGATTCTGCGCGCGGTTACCGAAGTGACGACCATCATGAAGCAGATTGCGTCGGCGTCGGAAGAGCAGAGCAAAGGGATTTCGCAGGTCGGCGTGGCGATTACCCAGATGGACGGTGTGACGCAACAGAACGCCTCGCTGGTCGAGCAAGTTTCCGCTGCCGCCTCGGCGCTGGAGCGCCAGACGGAAGAGTTGCAGCGCTCGGTACAAAAATTCCGCCTGTCAGCGCAGGAGCCGAAAAGTGCCGCAGTCATCGCTTCCCCTAAAACTCCTGCACGCGCGAAATCGCCCGGCGTGCCGGACGAATGGGTTTCGTTTTGATTGATCCTTCAAAGGCCGCCTTGTGCGGCCTCATTTTCCACTAGCCATCGCTCAAAATATCGCTATATAATTTAGTATATAACGATTGAGGGCAGGCTAATGGAAAACCATTTTGGCAAAGGGCTGATGGCGGGAATGCGCGCGGCGCAGGCGGATACTGCTAAAAACGTGGCGCATTTCTGTTCCGACTACAAACGCGGATTCGTACTGGGCTTTTCGCACCGTATGTTTGAGAAAACCGGCGATCGCCAGTTGAGCGCCTGGGAAGCGGGAATTTTGACGCGGCGCTACGGTCTGGATCGCGACATGGTGATGGATTTCTTCAAAGAGAATCAGTCCAGCACCACGCTGCGCTACTTTATGGCGGGCTACCGTCTGGAAGGATGAGCGTCGGTGATCATCTGCGTGACCTGAGAAAGCGAACCTATCTTCACCTCGCTCGAACGCTGGAATTTACTCTTATCGATTAATAATAAAGACTGACTGGCGCGGCGTAGCAGTTGCGCCTTAAAGGCCGCATTTTGCTCGGCCGGGTCCCAGATGTTGCCCTGTTCATCCACGCCTTCGCAGGAAAAAATAAACAGGTCGATATCCAGTCCTTTTAGCAGCGTCACCAGCGCAGGGTTCACATAGCAGCGATACTTTCGATCCAGCGTGCCCCCCGTGCAGATCAAGTTGATGCGCTCGCGTTTCGCCATTTCATGACAAATGGGCAGACTGTTGGTGAACACCGTCAGTTCGATGTCAGGAAGCTGGCGAGCCAGATGAAAACAGGTCGAGCTGGCGTCCAGCGCGACGGTCATGCCGGTGCTTATCCAGTCCAGCGCGCGGTGGGCAATATCCGCTTTATCGGCATAATGGCTTTTGAGCCGAGCGCCAAAAGGTTCTCCACCATCACGGCTGTCCGGGTGAATGGCGCGCGCCCGACCGTGGTGGCGCACAATTTTTCCCTGCTGCTGAAGCCCTTTCAAATCGCGGCGGATAGTCTCTTTGCTGACCGCGAAGTGCTCTGCCAGCGTATCAGTGGTCAGCCCATCGCAGCCGCTCAGCAGCTGGATGATGTTTTGCAGGCGACTGCTTTTCACGCGTCCGTTCCGGTACGTGAAATTGAAATCAACGTCGAGCCGATCGCCACGCCATTTTTCCCGGTGTGTTTGATCTGGTACATCGATTGATCGGCGCGGCGCAGGGCATTCACAAAATCATCCTGTGCTTGCACCTCATCAATCCCGATCGACGCCCCCACCTGCGCCTGACCGTTATCCAGCTCAAAGGGCGTTAGCGCCGCACGCAGACAGCTATGCGCGGTGCTATTTACCCACAGGCTGGAGAGCGGGAAGGGCAGCAGCAGGACAAATTCATCGCCGCCCAGACGACCCACAATCGAACCTTGCGGGCAGGTTTCACGCAGGCGTCGACTGAGCTGGATCAGCAGTTCGTCGCCGCTGCGATGGCCGAAGGTGTCGTTAACCGTTTTGAAATCATCCAGATCGATAAACGCCACACACAGAGGGCCCTGCGTTTTAAGTGCGGAAAAGTGTTTGAGCAGGGCGTGGCGATTGGCAAGGCCTGTGAGCGGATCGTGGTTTGCCAGCAGCGCGAGCTGTTCCTCGTACTGCTTTTCTTTGGTCATATCGATGTGGGTGCCGGTCACTTTTATCGGATTCCCGTGCTCATCCCATTCACTCACGCGACCGCGATCGAGCACCCAACTGACGGTACCGTTTTTATGCTGCATACGGTGCAGCGCTTCGTAGAACGGGGTGTTGCCGTGCAGATGATCGTAAAAAGCATCCAGCACCATCTGCTTATCATCAGGATGAAGATGTTCCCGCCAAACGTCGAATTGTGCGCTCAGCTCTTTCGGCTGATAGCCGAGCATCGATCCCCAGCGGCGATTGTAGATAATCAACTTCCCAGTGGGCACGTCAAGTTGCCACAGACACAGGCCAGTGCCGTCCAGCGCAGCGCTGAGCTTGCTACGGGCGTCACGGGCCAGCCGTGCAAGCCGGGCGTTATGCTTTTTCAGATTTTGAATCTGTTGTCGTAGCGCCTGTTCTGACATAGGAAGTTTCTTAGGAAAATAAGAATTATTCTTGCCAGTTTAGCGTCAGTTGTAAATATGCTGTTGAAAAAAGAGAGTGATTTGCGATAAGTGCATCTGCATTTGTGAAGAGATAGCAAAAGAGACCGTACAACAACCGTTTGAAGTCAGTAGGAGTTTTTTATTGAGTCCATTAGTGGATTTTATTTTTTTTGAATAAAAAAACCTGAGAATTATCTTGTACAGGCTTTTTTATTTTATGACATGCAATGGATGCTATGAATTCCTTACCTCTCGTTATTCTTTTTGAACCGCGTGTTTTGTTACGCAATAGCCTGTGTGTCCAACTCCAGGAAAAGGGACACCGGGTTATCCCCTTTTTTCTCTGGAGCAGTTAACGGAAGAAATTTGCAACTCGTCAGATGCTGCCAGAGTTTTACTTATCGGCGTCGCGGGTCTTGACGCGTTGTTGTGCAAAATAATGCGGACTCGGAATTAAATGTCCTTCTGGATTTCGCCTCCGGTTTGCAAACACATGACATCGCCACCCGCCGTCATTGCAATTATAAAACGGTGTTTACGTTTAAGCGTAATGCACGGCTTCGTTTAAATATTGAAACGAAAGTCGAATGGATGGATTTTCTCGCGGCAGTGGTTCAACTGTCGTCTTACTCTAAATTTCGAAAGTCCTGTTCCGCAGTGAAAAAACATTCAGCACACATAAAAGAAGCATTATGCGAAAGCTGAATGTGACTAACGATCTGGAACTCAGAAAATGTATTCAGCGCTACGAAGGTAAAATTGTAGCGCTGGCGGATTAATCAACCATGCGTAGAGGAACGAAAAGGCCGTACGCTCTGTATATGTTGGGGTTTTCTTTTCTTGTGCCAATGTGGATGTAATCCATACCCCCAAAGCATACGAAGATCCGCTGCTCGAATCGTTATATAATCCATTTCATAACGAAAGTGAGAGGGCATTATGAAAAAACGATTTTGGCAGGGAATTACCTTTAGTTTACTGATTTTACTCCCGTTATCTTCTCAGGCATCTCGTCAGATAACCGATCAAATTGGCCGCACCGTCACCGTTCCCGACCAGGTTGATCGGGTGGTCGTGCTTCAGCATCAGACGCTGAACCTGCTGGTGCAAATGAATGCCACCGACAAAATCGTTGGCGTGATGGCGAACTGGAAACAGCAGCTTGGCGAGGGTTACGCCCGTCTGGCTCCGGGGCTGAATCAGAAAGCGACACTCGGCGATCTCACCCACGTAGACCCTGAGAAACTGATCGCCCTGCACCCACAGGTGGTGTTTGTCACCAACTACGCGCCGCAGGAAATGATCGACAAAATCAGCAGCCTGGGCATCCCGGTTATCGCCATCTCCCTGCGCCACGACGCAGCGGGGGAAAAAGCGAAACTCAATCCAACGATGGCCGACGAAGAAAAAGCCTATGATCTGGGGCTACGAGAGGGTATCACCCTGATCGGTGAGATCGTTAACAAACCGCAGGAAGCCAAAGATCTGATCGACGCTACCGATAAGGGTCGCAAAATGGTCAGCGATCGTTTGAAGGACATTCCGGCAGAGCAGCGTATTCGCGCTTATATGGCTAACCCGGAACTGACCACCTACGGTTCTGGAAAATACACCGGCCTGATGATGGCTCATGCTGGCGCACTCAATGTGGCGGCGGCGACCATCCAGGGCTTCAAAACCGTGGCGATGGAGCAAATCATTGCCTGGAATCCGCAGGTGATCTTCGTGCAAGATCGTTATCCGTCTGTGGTCGATGAAATCAAAAATTCATCACAGTGGCAGGTGATCGATGCCGTCAAAAACCACCGCGTCTATCTGATGCCGGATTACGCCAAAGCGTGGGGCTACCCGATGCCGGAAGCAATGGGCATCGGTGAGTTGTGGATGGCGAAAAAACTCTATCCTGAGAAGTTTAAAGATATCGATATGCGTAAGGTCGCGGACGACTGGTATCAGCGTTTCTACCGCACCCATTACGAAGGTATCGACTGATGCGCGTGCTGGCGGCGGGCAGCCTGCGCAAAGTATGGTCGTCATTACTGGCACACTTTCCGCAATCGGTCGACACCCAGTTTGGCCCGGCAGGGCTATTGCGCGAACGCATTGAAGCAGGGGAACCGTGCGATCTGTTTGCGTCTGCAAATGTTGCCCATCCGCAGGCGTTGCTCCAGCAAGGACAAGCACGTTCCGTGGTGCCGTTTGCCAGCAACACACTTTGTCTAACCGTGCGCAGCAACGCGCTGCGCGAGGGCGATGACTGGTTCACTTTGCTCACGCGTCCCGACCTGCGGGTGGCGACGTCAACGGCGGGGTGCGACCCTTCTGGCGACTATACGCAGGAGCTGTTTACGCGCATGGGTGAAGCGGGTATCGCGGTGCGCGAGCGGGCAATGGCGCTGGTCGGCGGGCGGGGATCTCCAGCGGTTCCGCAGGGGAAACTGGCGGCGGAGTGGATCATCCAGAGTGGTCAGGCGGATCTGTTTATCGGCTATGCCAGCTACGCGCCTGAGCTTCGTCAGATAAACGGTTTAAGCGTGCTGAACATTCCGGAGCCTATTAACCCGCGTGCGGAATATGCCTGTGCAGTCATGACGCCACAGGCAGAGAATCTGGCGGAGTTTTTACAGTCGGAAAAGGCAAAGGTGATATTGCAGCAGGCGGGTTTCGGCGTGTAATTCTGCCGGATGGCGCTGCGCTTATCCGGCCTACAAAACAAACGTAGGCCCGGTAAGCGCAGCGCCACCGGGCAATGTGTCATCGTATTAGGCCTGACGTTTGTCTTCGGTGTGGGTATCGAAGTCGCTCGCCGCATGACGTTCATGCAGCTGTTCGCTCGGCTCGCCAAAGGTCCGGTTGACGATACGGCCGCGTTTCACCGCCGGGCGCTCGGCGACTTCTTTTGCCCAGCGCTGGACGTTCTTGTAACTTCCCGCATCCAGGAACTCGGCGGCGTTGTAAACGTTACCGAGCACCACGTTGCCGAACCACGGCCAGATGGCGATATCGGCAATGCTGTACTCATCACCCGCCACATAGCGCCCGCGACCTAACTGCTTATCCAGCACGTCGAGCAGGCGTTTGGACTCCATCGTGAAACGATCAATCGCGTACTCAATCTTAACCGGCGCATAGTTGAAGAAATGACCGAAACCGCCGCCGAGGAACGGAGCAGAGCCTTGCAGCCAGAACAGCCAGTTCAGAGTTTCGGTGCGTCCCGCCGGATCTTTTGGCAGCAAGTGGCCGAATTTTTCTGCCAGGTACAGCAGGATATTACCGGATTCAAATACGCGCAGCGGCGGGTTCACTGAGTGGTCACGAAGTGCCGGAATTTTCGAGTTAGGGTTCACGTCCACAAAACCGCTGGAGAACTGATCGCCCTCGCCGATGCGGATCAGCCACGCATCATATTCCGCACCCGTCACGCCGAGCGCCAGTAGCTCTTCCAGCATGATTGTTACTTTCTGGCCGTTTGGCGTGCCAAGGGAATAAAGCTGCAGCGGATGTGCGCCAACCGGGAGTTCTTTTTCATGGGTTGCGCCAGAAACCGGGCGGTTGATATTAGCGAACGCGCCGCCGTTGTTGTTCTGTTTCCATTCCCACACTTTCGGTGGCTGGTAAGTGTTGTCGGACATGTTGATCTGCCTTTTTAGTGATGTGTTGAGGCAGTGTAGCAGGAGATTCGTGAACCATTTAACGTTGCGAGCGCAATAGATTAGGCGCTATTCCTTCGGGCGCTTATATATATCAAAACGGTTATAAGCTTAATCGAAAATCGCATTTTCATTGTTAATGCGCAATATGACAAAGCTGAATATGATGCTTCTGAATAAAAAGAACTTTTCAGTATTAAATACTTTTATGGCAAGGAGTGAGTTGGATATGCGCAAGCTACTGTTATCAGCTGTTCTGGTGTCCTTAGCGTTGGCCGCAGCGGGCTGTGATGATGCTAAAAAGAATGAAACGGCGAACGCGCCAGCGGCAAAAAGCGATGCGCCAAAAGACGGTGGTTCGCTGATTATCGGTATTACCTCCGGCGATCCACTGGCCGTGAATCCGCTGTACGCCAGCGACCGCACCACGCTGACTATCATGCAGGCGCTTTACGCTCCGCTCTACAGTTTTAACGACGGCAAAATCGAATGGGGTCTTGCCGAAAGCCTGACGCCGTCCGCCGATAATCTCAGCTACACCCTGACCTTAAAACCAAATCTGAAATGGCAGGACGGGCAGCCGCTGACCGCCGAAGACATGGTTTTCACCTTCAATAAACTCCTTGAAGCTAAACAGCACAGCTTCTTCCGCAGCATGTTCACTTACGGCGGTAAGCCAGTAGAAGTCAGTAAGGTTGACGATCGCACCGTTAAATTCACATTACCGCAGGTCAGCGCGGCATTTGCTGGAACCCTGGTGCAGATCTACCCGATTCCTGAACATGTGTTCGCGAAAGAAGACGATCTGGAAAAGAGCACCAAAAACGATGCGCCGGTCGGTTCCGGTCCGTTCAAGTTTAAAGAGTATCGCGCCGGGCAATATTATTCCCTGACCCGCTTTGACGATTACTGGAACGGCAAAGCGAAGCTCGATTCCGTGACCTATCGTTTTGCCAAAGACAGCAACTCGGCGAACCTCGCCCTGCAAAACGGCGAAATCAATCTGAAGATGGTCGACCCACAGGACGTCAGCCGCCTGAAAAACACCGGCAAGTTTGATTTTGTGGTCTACCCGGAAGG
Source organism: Lelliottia jeotgali (assembly GCF_016771845.1). NCBI lineage: Bacteria > Pseudomonadati > Pseudomonadota > Gammaproteobacteria > Enterobacterales > Enterobacteriaceae > Lelliottia > Lelliottia jeotgali. The sequence goes on from NZ_JAENMQ010000007.1 coordinate 190,942, forward strand.
CCGTCTGGCGTACATGACCTTCAACCAGAACGTGCCAGTCATGAAGAGCAAAGAGCTGCGTCAGGCGATTGCGTATGCCATCAACAAAGACGAGTTGACGCAAACCGCGTTCACCTCGCTGGATTACGCCAAACCGGCCACCTCGTTCCTGACTCCGGACACGCTGTATCAGACTAACGACGTTGAGCAGTACAAATTCGATCAGCAAAAAGCCAAAGATCTGCTGAAAGCGTCAGGCGCACCCGCCGATCTCAAGCTGCGTCTGGCTTATGTGAACACCAACAAAACTCAGGAGAGCATGGCGCTCTATATTCAGCAGCAGCTAAAAGGCATCGGCGTGAACGTCGAACTGATGCCGCTGGATTCCAACGCCATGTCCCAGCGCAGCCTGGATATGAACAACACCGCGTGGGAGCTGAATCTGGGCGGTTACATCATGGGCGCCGAGCCGGATGGCTACAAATCGCTGTTCATGAGCAACGAAGCCTATAACTATGCGCACTATAAAAATCCGCAGTTCGACGCCCTGTGGGACAAAGGTGCGGTAGAAACCGACCCTGCGAAACGTGCTGACATCTACAAGCAAATTCAGCAGACCGTGGCGAACGACATGACCTACTACCCGATCTCTTACACCAACGCGACGGTGGCAGTGGATAAACGCTTCGGAGGCACCCAGGAAGCAGAACCTAAACCGGTTTATATGTTCCAGGATCTTTCCAAAATCTATCAAAAATAAGCTGTTGCCCCGGTCAGTTGACCGGGGCTTTTTGTCTATACGTAAGGGCAAGTCGTGAATACATTACTGACGCGTCGGTTGCTGCAATTGCTGCCGATGCTGTTCTTTATTTCGCTGGTGGCGTTTTTGCTGGTTAAACTCGCACCCGGCGATCCGGTGGCGGCGTATATCACACCGAGGATGGCGCCAGAAGATATCGAGCGTATCCGCCAGAGCATGGGGCTGGATAAGCCACTGGTGACGCAATACGTTCTATGGCTGAAAAACGTGTTGCAGGGCGATCTGGGCTATTCGCTGATTTACCACCGTCCGGTGCTGGAGATGATCGGCGAGCGCATTCCGGCCACGCTCGGGCTGATGGGCGCGTCTCTGCTGATGGCGATTGTGCTGGCGATCCCGCTGGGCCTGTTGGCTGGAGCATTCAAGCACCGCTGGCTGGATCACATCCTGAACCTGTTCGCCTATATTGGCATTTCTGTGCCAATTTTCTGGTTCGGTATTCTGCTCATCACCGTTTTTGCCGTGCAGCTTAACTGGTTTCCGAGCATGGGGATGCGCACCATCGGCATGGATGACAACTGGCTGGACGTGGTGCGTCACGGCGTGCTGCCATGTATTGCGCTGACCTTCTATAACCTCTCCAGCTACGTGCGCTATATCCGCTCGAACACCATTTCCCAACTGTCCGCTGACTATGTACAAACTCAGCTCGCATACGGTGCCACACGCACCAGTATCCTGTTCCGGCATGTGCTGAAAAACGTGCTGCTGCCGGTGATCACCCTGTTTGGTCTGTCGTTTGGCGAGCTGGTGGTTGGAGCTTACGTGACTGAAAGCGTCTTCTCGTGGCCGGGCATGGGGCTGCTTGGGATCCAGTCGATCACCTCCCTGGATTATCCGCTGATCATGGCGATCATCATGCTGTCGTCGATGATGCTGATCGTCGGTAACCTGATCGCCGATCTGCTTTATCGCTTCGCCGATCCCCGCATTCGTACACTGAGGTAGCCCCGGATGAGCAGACGCTGGCAACAAGTTCGTCACCAGCTGCGCCGCAATCGTCCGGCGCAGTTCTCTTTATTGGTCCTGTTTATTTTTATCGCCGCTGCGCTGTGCGCGGGGCTGAGCCCTTACGATCCCGATCAGATGTCGCTCGGGGCGCGTACCTTACCGCCTGACGCCGCGCACTGGTTTGGCACCGATGAATATGGGCGGGATTACTTCACACGCGCCCTGTACGGCGGGCAGATCTCGCTGATGGTCGGCTTTCTGGCGATGATTTTCTCCACCCTGATTGGCACGATCGTGGGCACCATCAGCGGCTATTTTGGCGGCTGGCTGGATAACCTGATGATGCGCGCCGTCGATATTCTGATGGCCATTCCGGCATTTTTCCTGCTGCTGGTGGTCAACGCCTATCTGAAGCCAGGCGTGGATAATATCATCCTGATTATCAGTCTGTTGACCTGGATGAGTATGTCCCGACTGGTGCGTGCTGAAACGCTCACCGTCAAAGAGCGCGAGTATGTTCTCTATGCCCGCGCGTCGGGCGAACATCCGCTGCGGATCATCGTGCGCCACATCATTCCCGGTGTGTTGCCGACCGTTATCGTCGCCGCCACGCTCAATATTGCCTCGGCCATTTTGATGGAATCGACGCTCAGTTTTCTCGGTCTGGGCGTGCAAGCGCCAGCGGCGTCGTGGGGAAGTATGCTCAACAACGCCCAGTCATACATTGGCGAAGCCTCCTGGCTGGCGATGTTCCCCGGCATTTTGATTTTGCTGACGGTGTTCAGTTTTAACGTGCTCGGCGATGTCTTCCGCACCGCCTTTGAGCCGGGAGCGAACCGCGATGAATAACTTATTAGAACTCGAGAACCTGCAAACTTCATTTCACACCCGCGACGGTGATGTGCAGGCAGTGCGCGGCGTGAGCTTTCATGTGCAAGCGGGAGAACTTGTCGGCATCGTCGGGGAATCCGGGTGCGGGAAAAGCGTCACCTGCAAATCGATTATTCAACTGCTCGGCAGCAACGGACATATCTCCGGTGGCAGCATTCGTTTCCAGAATGACGATCTGGCGCGCAAAACGCCTGAGCAAATGCGCAAAATTCGCGGGAACGAGATTGCGATGATTTTCCAGGACCCGATGACCGCGCTGAATCCGGTGGTGACCATCGGCAAGCAGATGGCGGAGATCCTGGTGCGCAATAAAGGCCTGTCTAAAAAGGCGGCGAAGGCGTCGGCGATCGCCATGCTCGAAAAAGTCGGTATTGCCGAAGCGGAGCGCCGTTACGATCAGTATCCACACGAGTTTAGCGGCGGGATGCGCCAGCGCGTGATGATTGCTATCGCGCTCTCCTGTAACCCGAAACTGCTGATTGCCGACGAACCCACGACCGCGCTGGACGTGACCATTCAGGCGCAAATTTTGCGTCTGTTGAAAAGCCTGCAACAGCAAACGCAGACCGCCATTCTGCTGATCACTCACGATCTCGGCGTGGTGGCGCAGGTGTGCAGTCGGGTGGTGGTGATGTACGGCGGATTGGTGATGGAGGAGGGCAGCGTGGAGGATATTTTTTACCGCCCGGCGCATCCGTATACCCAAGGATTGTTGGCATCACTCCCGCGCCCGGACGAGGCGAACCAACGTCTGTCACCCATCGAAGGTACGCCGCCGGGTTTGCTCAATCCGCCGCCGGGCTGCCCGTTTGCCGAGCGCTGTCCAAAACGGATGCCGCAGTGTGATCGCCAACCGGCATTTTATTCCATCGGAGAGGGCCACCGCGCGGCCTGCTGGTTATGGGCTGATAAGGAGGTTCAGGTATGAGCGAGCAAAACAGGCCGTTAGTGAGCGTGCGTGAACTGCACAAGCACTATCACGCTCAGGGAGGACTGCTGCGTAAAGGCGTGGCGGTGAAAGCGGTTGATGGCGTGAGTTTTGATATTCAGCGCGGTGAAACCTTTGGCCTGGTCGGCGAATCCGGTTGTGGTAAATCGACGCTGGGACGCGCGATGCTGCGCCTGTTTGATATCACCTCCGGTGAGATTCACTTTGACGGGCAAGATATTGCCCAGATGAGTGAGAAACAGCTGAAACCGCTGCGTAAAAGAATGCAGGCTATTTTCCAGGACCCGTATTCGTCGCTCAATCCGGGGATGACGGTACAGCAACTGGTGGCCGAGCCGATGCAGATCCACGGTTACAGCCGTGAGGAGCAACGGGAGCGTACTGAAACGCTGCTCTATAAAGTGGGGCTTAAACAGGAACATCTGCAACGTTTTCCCCATGAGTTTAGCGGCGGCCAACGCCAGCGCATCAGCATTGCGCGTGCATTGTCGGTGCGACCGGAATTTGTGCTGTGCGATGAGCCGCTCTCGGCGCTGGACGTCTCGGTGCAGGCCCAGGTGGTGAACATTTTGCAGGATCTGCAGCAGGAGCTGGGGCTGACCTATCTGTTTATCGCCCACGATCTGTCGATGGTGCGCCATATCTCCAGTCGTATCGGAGTGATGTATCTCGGCAAACTGGTGGAAGTGGCCCCGGCGGGCGAACTGTATTCCCATCCGGCGCATCCTTATACCCGCGCACTGCTGGCCGCCGTACCGCTGCCCGATCCGCGCATTCGGCACCTGGATCAGGCAACCCTGCGCGGGGAGATCCCTGGCCCAACGTCAACGCTTCCTGGCTGTAAGTTTTGCAGTCGCTGCCCGCACGCGATGCCCGTTTGTCAGGCGCAAGAACCTGCGATGCAGGAGATCTCGCCCGGACATTTCGCAGCGTGTTGGTTGGATTTGTAGGCCGGGTAAGGCGAAGCCGCCACCCGGCACAAAGAGCGCACAGAACAAGTAGGCCGGGTAAGGCGCAGCCGCCACCCGGCAAAAGCGGCGTTGCGGCCTGAAAGCCGGGCGGCGCTAACGCTTGCCCGGCCTACAATGACCAGGGCCTACGCTGTGAATTTCCTCGTTATCAGGTGTATGATAAATCCACTTCTGTCTGATTATTATCAACGTGCAGACGACAACCTTCATCCTCTTGCCGCCTGCCTTTTTAGGTTGGATTCATGCGTAAAAATGGAAAGTTAAGCAGTGACGCTCCGTTTGGGACGTTGTTAGGTTATGCGCCGGGTGGCGTGGCCATTTACTCTTCGAATTACAGCAGTCTGGACCCGCGGCATTATCCCGAGGACGCGGATTTTCGCAGCTATGTTGCTAACGAATACATGGGCCACAAATGGCAGTGCGTCGAGTTCGCGCGCCGCTTTTTGTTCCTCAACTACGGCATGGTCTTTACCGACGTCGGTATGGCGTGGGAGATTTTCTCCCTGCGCTTCCTGCGCGCCGTGGTAAACGACACCATCCTGCCGCTTCAGGCCTTTGCCAATGGGTCACAACGCGCGCCAGAAGCCGGGTCATTGCTGATCTGGCAAAAGGGCGGTGAGTTTCATGAGACTGGCCACGTGGCGGTTATCACCCAATTGATGGGCGATAAAGTGCGTATTGCCGAGCAAAACGTGATCCACTCGCCGCTGCCCGTCGGCCAGCAATGGACGCGCGAGCTGCGCCTGTCGGTCGAAAAGGGCTGCTACACCCTGCATGACACCTTCACGGATACCACGATTCTGGGCTGGATGATCCAGACCGACGATACCGAACACAGCCTGCCGCAGCCGGAAATTGGCGGCGAACAGCTGAAAATCAGCGGGGCGCGTCTGCCCAACAAACGCCAGTTCGATGGCAAATGGCTCAACGAAAACGATGCGCTCCAGCAGGCGTACGTTCGCGCCAACGGTCATGTGATCAACAAAGATCCCTGCCAGTATTTCACGATCACCGAAAGCGCCGAGCAGGAGCTGATCAAAGCCACCAACGAGCTGCATCTGATGTATCTCCACGCCACCGACAAAGTGCTGAAAGACGACAATTTACTCGCGCTTTTCGACATTCCGAAAATCCTCTGGCCGCGCCTGCGTCTGTCCTGGCAGTGGCGTCGTCACCATATGATCACTGGTCGTATGGATTTTTGTATGGATGAACGCGGGCTGAAAGTGTACGAATACAACGCTGATTCGGCCTCATGTCATACGGAAGGGGGCTTAATCCTCGAAGAGTGGGTGAAAAACGGCTATCGCGGAACCGGGCACAACCCGGCGGAAGGGCTGCTCGAAGAACTCACCGGAGCGTGGAAACACAGCAACGCGCGTCCGTTTGTGCATATCATGCAAGACAATGATATCGAAGAGGATTACCACGCGTTGTTTATTCAACGTTCCCTGATGCAGGCGGGCTTTGAGACCAAAATTCTGCACGGGCTGGAAGCGCTGAGCTGGGATACGGCGGGGCAACTGATCGACGATGAAGGCCGCCACGTGAACTGCGTGTGGAAAACCTGGGCGTGGGAAACGGCCATCGAGCAGGTGCGTGAAGTTAGCGAAACCGAATACGCCGCCGTGCCGATTCGCACCGGTCATCCGCAGAAAGAGGTGCGTTTAATTGACGTTCTGCTGCGCCCGGAAGTGCTGGTCTTCGAACCGCTGTGGACGGTTATCCCCGGTAACAAAGCGATTCTTCCGGTGCTGTGGCAGCTGTTCCCTAACCATCGTTACCTGCTGGATACGGATTTCGAGGTCAACGAACTGCTGAGCAAAACCGGTTACGCGGTGAAACCTATTGCCGGTCGTTGTGGCAGCAATATCGATCTGATCAGCGCTGAAGAAGAGCTGCTGGATAAATCCAGCGGCAAATTTATCGATCGCAAAAATATCTATCAGCAGCTGTGGTGCTTGCCAAAAGTGGACGGGAAGTACATTCAGGTGTGTACTTTTACCGTCGGCGGCAACTATGGCGGGACCTGTCTGCGCGGGGATGATTCGTTGGTCATCAAGAAAGAGAGCGATATCGAACCGCTGATCGTCGAGAAGGATAAATAGCGCTTTCATCGCATTGACGCTGCAACTGAACATCCGCAAGTCGCCCTTGCGGATGTTTTTTTATGGGCGGGCGAAACTTTTGCTCCTTCGCGGACGAACTATTATTCAGATAGCCCACTTTCCCTGATGGAGTTGACCATGAAAAGTTTGAAACTCGCTTCTGCCGCAGTCGTACTGACGCTTTCTCTGTTTTCCATGAACACCCAGGCCGCACTCGAAGCCGGAGCCAAAGCGCCCGATTTTACCCTTCAGGGCGCGCTGGGCGGGAAGCCGCTGACCTTTACCCTCCAGCAGGCGCTGCAAAAAGGGCCGGTGGTACTCTATTTCTTCCCGGCGGCGTTTACTAAAGGCTGCACCCTGGAAGCTCACGCATTTGCCGAAGCGACGGATGATTTCAAAAAACTGGGCGCGACGGTGGTGGGGGTGACCGCCGGGAATGTCGATCAGGTGGATGAATTCTCGAAGCTGGAGTGTCGCGATAAGTTTGCCGTAGCGGCCGATCCGGGGGCAAAAGTGGCGACCGAATATGAAACCCTGATGAAGGTGAACGGTAAAACGCTCTCGGATCGTACCTCGTTCGTTATCGCCCCGGACGGCAAAATCCTGTTGAGCTATACGGATCGTAACCCGGACGCACACATCCAGAAAACGATGGATGCCGTAAAGCTTTATGCGAAATCGCATTCGTAATTAACGCCGATTTTCGCCTTCGAGGTTCGCTATGTTAACCGCCATGTTTGCCGCCTTTCTGGGCGGCGTGATCCTGAATTTTATGCCCTGCGTTTTTCCGGTTATTTCCCTGAAGGCGCTGGGGATTATGCGCCATCAGGGCGATGCTGCTAGTGCACGGACCGAAGGGTTCGGGTTTTTGCTCGGGGTGATTTTTACCATGATGGCGCTGGCGGCAGTTTTGCTGGCGCTGCGTGCCGGGGGAACCGCCGTAGGCTGGGGATTCCAGCTTCAGTCGCCGCTGGTGATTGCGGTGCTGGCGCTGATCGTGCTCGGGGCGGCGCTCAATCTGCTCGGCGTGTTTGAAGTCGGGCTGTCTTTGCAACGCGCTGGGGAAATTTCCGTCGGGCGCGGGGCGTTTGTCCGTTCGGCGTTAACAGGGGCGCTGGCTATTGTGGTCGCTACGCCGTGCTCTGCGCCGTTTATGGCGGGCGCTGTGGGCTATGCGCTGGTCCAGCCGCCTGCCGTTTCACTGGCAATATTCTTCGCGCTGGCACTCGGTTTTGCCGCACCCTTTACCCTCGTCTCGCTGTTCCCGGCGATTGCCCGTCGACTGCCGCGCCCCGGTGCGTGGATGGATGTCCTCAAACGTGGGCTGGCTTTCCCGATGCTGGGCGCGTTTGCCTGGCTGGTGTGGGTGCTGGCGCAGCAGGCCGGAACAACGGCGCTGGCGGTGATGCTGGCGAGTGCGGTGGTGGTGAGTTTTGCCGCCTGGCTGTACGGTATCGCCCAGCGCAGACACTATCTCGGTCAGTCGTACAAAGTGCTATTGGCAATCACGGTGGTGTTTTTTGTCGTGGCTATCGCGCCGTTACCGCGGGCAATTTCCACCGGAACGGCGCAGTCCACTAACGTCGTCGCTGAAAACGTCGCACCGGTAAAATGGTCGCCGCAGAACGTGGCAGAAATGCGCGGTCATGGCAAAGCTATCTTTGTGAACTTCACTGCGTCCTGGTGCATCACCTGTCAGGTGAACGATCGCACATCGCTGTCGACGCAGGCGGTGAAAGAGGCGATGGCGCGCACCGGTGCGGTGTATATGGTGGCCGATTCCACCAAATTTAACGCTGACATTGATGATGCGATGAATACGTTCGGGCAGGGCGGATTGCCGCTGTATGTGGTCTATCCGGCGGACGGGAGCGCGCCGAAGGTGCTTCCGCAGGTGCTGACACCGTCGATTGTGGTGAATGCCCTGAATCAGGCCGCCGATAAAAAAGCATGAGGTAAATGTCATGGCGGAATATGGATAACGGGTTTGCCCGGCGTGAGGAATGGCCTGAGTTGATGATAAAAGCTCAGGCTGGCGATCGTCACGCCTATACGCAGCTTTTGCGGGCGATCGTCCCGGCTATTCGTACGATCGCCCGCCGTCAGGTGTCCGATTCGGTGCTGGTGGAGGATGTCGTCCAGGATGTGCTGTTGACGGTGCATCGGGTGCGTCATACCTACGATCCGGGCTGTCCATTTTTGCCGTGGCTTATGGCGATTACTCAGGCCAGAGCAATTGATGCCCTGCGCCATCGCGGGCGCAACCAGCGCCGGGAAACGGATGCTGAAGAGGCGTTATCCGCCATCGCGGTTGAGGACAGTTCGGAGCATCAGGACATTCAGGAACAACTGACGCAAATCCTCGACAAACTGCCTGTGCGCCAGCGGCAAATTGTGGAACAGATTCACCTGCAGGAAATGACGCTTGCGCAGGCCGCGAGCCGTCATAATTTGACGATTTCGGCGGTGAAATCGCTGCTTCATCGAGCCATCACCAATCTTCGCCGGATGGGAGCGAACCATGACCAATCATGACGTGTTAATCGAAAAACTTAGCCAGCAGGCGCATCCGGTCACACGCCCGTGGCCCGACGGCTGGCGCGTGCTGGCGTGGACGCTGATGGCGCTGCCGTGCGGGTGGCTGAGCAGTTTGTTGGTGCAACGCGCAGTGACGGACTGGAGCCAGGCCGGAGCGCTTCTGGCGTCGTTTCAACTGCTGCTGACGTTTGTGATGGGCATTCTGGCGGTTCGTAACGCATTTTTAATCAGCATCGCCGGACGACGCCCTTTGAGCTGGAAATGGTTTTTGCCGCTGCTGATTTTATGGCTGGGATGTGTGCTGGCGAGTCTTGGTCAGACAACGCTTATCAGCCATCGCGATGACGTGAGTTGCTACACTTTTATGATGACCGTCAGCGCGCCAATGATGCTGCTGGTCATTGGCTATTTGCGCCGTACCCGCAGTTTACATCCCCTACAAAGTCTGGTGACAGCAGGAGCCGGCGTGGCCTGTATGGCGCTGACGCTATTGTCGTTCTGCCATCCGGTCGAGGTGCATCCGCTGGATTTTGTTATGCACGTTGCGGCGTTCATCACTATTGTGGCCGCTACGGTGGCTCTGGGGTGGCGGTGGGTGGTGATTCGTTAGAATAAAAAAACGGGGCCAGACTCGGCCCCGTTTCTCAAACGTAATAATTAGAACATTTTACGCAGACGCAGGCTGAAAGTGTGCGCCTGATAGCGCTCGCCTGCCTGCAAATCGTAACGCGCATCGAGGCTCAGTTCGTTCGCATCGTACAGCGTGCTGCCGATGGCGACACCCGCCATATCTTCCACAGGCGCTGCACCCTTGGTGATAAAGCTGGTTTCACCGACGGCGTCGGCGGCGTACGTCGCATGGCTGCTCACCTGGCGGTTATCGTACTGATGAATCCAGGAGACTTGTGCGAAAGGCGTCAGGTTGCCAAGGCCGGTTGCAAAGGTCTTCTCAATGCGGGCACCGATGTCGCTCACCACCGACTGGGAGTGGGTGCTGCCCACATCCAGCGCCATGCCGTTTCCGCCGGTTTCTTTATAGTCATCAACGTGCTGATAACCGTAGGTCAGGCTGGCGAGCGGCGTAACTACCACGTCGGCTGGCAGTTTCACTGGATAGCCAAACTCCGTTTGCAGCGTCACAGACTGGCCGTTGAATTTGCCCTGCGCAGCGCCGGAGAAGCCGGTAAAGTCAGCGCGACGTACAGAGCTGTAGTTCTGACGGTTCACACCGGCAGAAAGATTGAGATACCACGGATCGCCCGTGTACCCGGCGTAACCGATGATGCCGTAGTTGTCGGCGGTAGAAGTATTGCCGCTCAGGTTGCCTTTACCGTGGACAGAAGTGTTGCTGTAGTTCACGGCTGCACCCAGACGCCAGTCGTCACCCAGAGAACGGTCAGCACCCAGAATCAGGCCGCCAAATTTCGCCGTGTAACCGCTGATGTCTGCGCTGCTGTCCTGACGCGCATACCCGCCAAACGGCTGTCCCCAGACGATCCAGTTGCTGGCATAGTCATCACCGGTTGCCACGCCGCTGGTGCCAGAGGTGTGCGGATTACGCACGGCATCAATGTGCGCGCCGACCACCGCTTGTGCGGTAGACGTTGCGACTGCTGCCGCTGAACTGGTGTTGAGGTTCTGACCTGGCGACAGTTTCTCGCCAGCGCGGTTGGCTTCGTCTTTACCCTGAATCGCTAACGAGGCGTTATACAGATCCAGCAGTTGTGGCGACGAAATACCGGTATAGCTCGCCAGACCGCCCAGTGCGGCGGTGGCGCTCGGGATGGTCGCCAGCCCTGGTTTCGGCGTTGGCTGAGTCGGCGGCGTGACAACCGGAGGCGTAACAACTGGCGGTGTAACAACTGGTGGAGTCACAACAGGTGGCGTGACAACAGGTGGTGTGACGACCGGCGGCGTCACAACCGGAGGAGTGACAACTGGCGGTGTGACGACCGGTGGTGTAACAACCGGAGGAGTGACAACTGGCGGTGTGACGACCGGTGGTGTCACAACTGGAGGCGTCACTACCGGGGGAACGACAACCGGCTCTGCACCGACGGTGAGCACCAGCGCCTTGTTCGCACCGTCTTCGTAGACTGAACCACTCACCGCACCGCGATAGCCTACTGCTTCATAGTTCAGCTGATCCGCGTGGTAGTCAGTGCCTGCGCCGGCGGCAGTGATCACCACATAACGCTGGCCTTCAGCGAACTGATAAGTGGCACCTGTGCGCAGCAGATTGACGCTGGAACCCGCGTCAATGGTGGCATTGCCGCTGACGTTCAGGCGGCCATAGCCGGTATCGGCCGTTACAATTCCGTTTTGGCTCGCCAGGTCGGAGATGCCAGAGATCAGCGCCGCGGCGGCTTTCTGGTGGTAATCCCCGGTAATCGTAATGTCCGAGTTCACCTGCAACGACGCGCCACGGTTCTGCACGGTCGCCGCATTCACGTTGTCGTTCAGCACCAGCGAACCGGTACCAAAGATGACGTCTGAGCGCTGGCTGGTGATGGTGCCTGTCCCGTTCTGGCCGGTCAGGGTTCCCGTGGTGGTCGTGCCGCCGTTGATAGTGAGCGGCGTGGTGCTTTGGGAGTAAATATCGCCCTTCACCAGGCCACTGTTGGTCAGGGTGACTTCCGCGCTGGCGTTGGTATCCGTATAGATATACAGGGCAGAATTGCCGCCGTTCAGGATACCGTTGTTGATGATTTGCGTGGCTGGATTCAGGTTGCTGTAGCTGGAAAGATAAATCCCATAATACCCGCCGGTGATTTCGCCGTTGTTGACGATTTCGCTGATGATGTTGCCGTCGGAGCTGTTGGCGAAAATACCGTTGTTGATCGCGGCGATGCGGCCATTATTTTCAATGGTGCCGATGTTACCGTAGTTGGTGATCGCATCTGCGCTGCCGCTGATCAAATCGTCATTAATGAGGGTGTTGATGGTGCCCCAGTTGATGACTCCGGCGCTGCCGAAATAGTTAAGGGTGCCGGTCTGGAGCGTGCCGGTATTATGCAAGGTGCCAATTAATCCGCGGTTATAAATCGCCCCGTTTTGCCCCGGCATCGGCATGAAATTATTATTCGCGGCGGTAATCACGCCCGCATTGGTTAAGCTATCAATGGTGCCGAGGTTATTAATACCGCGATAACCGGTAATGGTTCCGGTTTCGGTATTTGTCAGATTAAGAATATGGCCGTTATTTTCGACGGAGCCGGTATTATCCATACCGATATTCAGATTGTTCAGCGAATTTTGAATCGTGCCGCGGTTAATAAAATTATCCACCACGGCCGGTGAACCCAGCTCGACAATACTGCCATAGTGGTATTGAGTAATGCTTTGAATGGTTCCGTTGTTTTCAAAGGTACCCACTGTACCGTTAATTTGAACAATGTTCAGGTTGGAGGGCAGATTAAGAAGGTTATTATCAGTGAGCACACCGTCGTTAATGAAGGTGTTGATCGAGGCCCCTGGGTTAAGGGTTAATGCGGTGGTCGGCGCGCCGTTGAGAGAGCCTGTGTCGGTGACGTGAATAACATCATTCGAACCCAGAACCTGAAGGTCAGACATGGGGGCGTCGATGATAACGTCTGCTGCTGCGATAGAATGGGTGGTCAGCAGCCCCTGCGCCGCTGTCGAAGCTACCAGCAAAGAAATCAGCTTGCTAAGATATTTTTTTCTCATGGTGTGCCGTCACAAAGTTGCGATAGTTGTCAATTGCAGATGGATAAACTTCGGATTAATCCGATATTGTTCGGGCGCAGAATATACAATTTGTTGCAAAAAACAATAAGGTTTGCTTAATTATTTACAGGCGAAATAAATACCTAAAATTTGTGTTGTTATTAATTTTACTTAAGGCGATTCATTGATATGCAGGTCAGGCGGAATATATTGGTTGCAGCCTTATTGATTAATTTATCTTTTTTATTCGCAGGCTGTACTTCTGTCGATCGCCAAAGCGTTGCCAGCCAAATTGCAAAACAATCAGGTCTTACCAGAGAGAATGTGCAGACCTCCTCATTTTTAATCGTCACCTGGAGCCGAATCACGCCCCCGGCAACGTCACTGCATGTCTATATCGAAGGAGATGGTTTTGCCTGGCAAAGCCGTACGCGGCCCTCGGACGATCCTACACCGCACAATCCGGTGGGATTGACGCTGGCCGCCACCGATACCCGCGCAAACGTGCTGTATCTTGCCCGGCCTTGCCAGTTCGTCGGGCCTGCGTTACCCGCCGATTGCAGCGTGCGCTGGTGGACGGAAGATCGGTTTTCAGCGGAAGTACTCGAAGCAATGAACGAGGCGATTGATCGGTTTGTGGCGCGCTATCCAGGCGTTCAGCTTGATTTAACGGGATATTCGGGCGGCGGAAATATCGCGGCGCTGCTGGCGGAACGGCGAAAGGACGTGCGCTCGCTACGCACCGTGGCGGGGAATCTGGATGTCGCTTATGTGAATGCATTGCATCACGTGAGCGCGATGCCGGGTGCATTGAATGCCATCGATAACGCAGCGGCGCTACGCCATATCCCGCAGCTGCATCTTAGTGGCGACGCGGACAAAACGGTTCCCTCCGACGTCGCCCGCCGCTTTGTACAGGCGGTCGGCGGGAACTGTGCTCGCACGGCCGGGGTGAGCGGCATGGGGCATGGTTCAGACTGGGCCGCCATCTGGCCGCAATGGCTGGCGCAAGGTGTGCCAGCCTGTTAATGAAATGCCTCAGAGATCTTCTTCATCCTGCATGATCGCGCTGCGACCGCCGTCCATTACGATGGTGGTCCCCGCAATAAAGCCCGCCTTATCGCTGGCCAGGAACAGGCATAATTCGCCGACTTCATCAGGTCGACCGATACGCCCGACGGGATGCTTTTTGATGGTGCGGTCGCGGGCGATTTGCGCGTCGGGGTGGGAATCAAACCACGCCTGATTACCGAGGGTGTCAATAAATCCAGGCGCGATGCCGACGGTACGAATTTCTGGACCCCATTCAATCGTCAGACTCTGAACGAGGGAAAGCAAAGCGCGCTTGCTGATATTGTAAGGCGCGCAGCCGTGCATGGTAGAAAATGCATGGTTGGAGGTGATGATAATAATGGTCCCGCGACTTTTAAATAATGCCGGACGGGCGCATTTCGCCAGAGACCAGTGCGAGCGTAAATTAAGATTGAAGTTATGCTCCCAGTCGCTCTGCCTTGCCAGCATGCCGGCCGGTGTGTAGCCGTGTTGCTGGTAAAACCCGGCGTCACTGCAACGGGATATTTCCTGGCCGCGCAGATCGTGCTCAAATGTGAGCGGTGCGTGCTCGTTAAGCTGCCAGGTTTCAGTTCGCCCATTAACCCACGGGTGAAGCGCTCGGTGATACCGCCGGTGGTACGCCGTGTGACGTAATCACGTTGTTCATCGTAGCCGTACTCGGTGCGCCCTCCGGGCGGATAAGGGCGGTCAGCAGAGCCAAGGCATCGTATTCGTAACGGGTGATTTTCTCCTCTCCATCAGTGAACTACTCAGGTAGCTTCTCTCTGTTCTGACACATCAGTTCGCGCGCACCGTCCGGACGGCTGATTTTTTCGACGCTGCTATTAATGTCATCCGAGTCGAACGCTGAAAAACACGGGTTTGATACCGTGACAGGAATGAAGGTGAAAACATCCGAGGGATGCCTGAGCATTATCGTCGACAGCAGCGAAGAGCAGGCACTGCGGGCTGAACTTTGCAGGTTAAGCAGGTAGTTAAGGGGATGAAAGCGCTGGATGCTTAGTGGGTTGGTAATAATAAAAAAGCCGGGGAGATATTAATAACCCCGGCTAAGAATTATTCATTTTGTAATTATTATATCTGGCTTGCCGTTTCTATCATAGAAATCATTAAGATGCTCATGTCCAAAATCATCACCATGTTTTTCCATCAAGCTTGAAGTTCTTTCCAAAAATAAAACAAAATCTTTCAGTTCTTCCAAGGATAATTGCAGCGTGATTTCACTTAGTGATATTAAGTCGCTGCCTTCAGATTCATAACCATATATTTTCATCGGATCCTGCTCTTATTTTGGTGGTGTCCATCCGTGATCTTGTAGCCAATCCTTAGTTTTCTTAATCGGATTAGGCGTTCCCTTATGTGCATCATGAACTCCTCCACTCTGGTTGGATGAAGTTCCATCTTTATAATGGATATGTGGTTCCTGTCCCGGAATATGGCCTTTATCTACGCGAATAACATCTCTAGGGGCTTGTCCTCGCTCGACTTGTTTTTGCATATTACCAGGAGAAGATGCTTTACCTGGGCAGCAAGCTAACCCCAACGGATCGACCCATCTAAGAGGGTTTACCACATAGCCATAAGGGTTTATTCCCCCTGAAAGCCCTATAGGGTCCGGACTCAGATACTGCCCCGTCTCCGCATCATAGTACCGAAAACGGTTGTAGTGCAATCCGGATTCTTCGTCCTCGTACTGCCCCGGAAAGCGTAACCGGCAGACAGGTGCGTCGTCTTTATTGACGCCGTCTTCCTGGCCCCACAGCTTCTGTCGTCCCTGCCAGACTATCGTGCCGTCTTCGGTCAGAAGCTCCTGAATGCGCCCGGTGATATCCGTGACCGCATAGTGCAGTTGCCCCTTTTCGTAACGGGCAATTGGCGTAAAACTACCGTGTTCATATATCCAGCGAATGGCGTTTTCGTGGTCCGGCTGACCGTCAGCAACGACCGGGATTTCTTCCGTTAACTGGTCGCCATTCCAGTGAAAATCCATCCCCGGTTTGTCGTGACTGGTGCAGCGCTTGCTGATGCGCCGACCAAACGGGTCGTATTTATACTCCCAGCGTTCCCCTTCCGGGGTTTCGATGCCCGTGAGCTGGCTTCT
>NZ_JAENMQ010000008.1:0-194859 GCF_016771845.1 Lelliottia jeotgali
CGCGCAGCGAGTCGGATATCATCGTGAGGTTGAACGCTTTGTCGTACAGCCATTCCCGCGTCAGGATTTTGTTCCGGTCATGTGGCCCGGCGCTATGGTCCCCGGCTCTCTGCCTTGCCAGCATGCCGGCCGGTGTGTAGCCGTGTTGCTGGTAAAACCCGGCGTCACTGCAACGGGATATTTCCTGGCCGCGCAGGTCGTGCTCAAATGTGAGCGGGGCGTGGTCGTTAAGCTGCCAGGTTTTCAGTTCGCCCATTAACCCACGGGTGAAGCGCTCGGTGATGCCGCCGGTGGTACGCCGTGTGACGTAATCACGTTGTTCATCGTAGCCGTACTCGGTGCGCCTGCCGTTGAGGGTTTCGGCGGTGATACGCCCGGCATCATCGTACTCATACGTGACGGTGGCATCGTTATTTTTAGCCTCGACCAGGCGGCACAGAGTGTCATAGCGAAAAGACGTGGCGCTGAGGATGCGGTCACTGTCGCCGCGCGTGACCTCTTCATCGGTGAGCTGGTCGGTTACGTTATAGCGGCGGTTGAGATGCGTGCCATCCGGGAAGGTGGTGCGGATGCAGCGACCTGCGGCGTCGTATTCATAGCGCAGCGTGCGGCCGGTGAAGTCGGTTTCTGCGATAAGCTGCCCGGCTTTGTCGTATTCCAGCCGGTAGCGCTCACCTGCGGCACTGGTGACTTCTGTTAAACGGGTGAGTCTGTCGTAGCGACATGTCAGCTGTTCGCCGTCCGGGCGGATGACGGCGGCCAGCAGGTCAAAGGCACCGTATTCATATCGGGTGGTTTTCCCTTCACCATCGGTGAAGCTCTCCGGCAGTTTCTCGCTGTTCTGGCACATCAGTTCGCGCACGCCTTCGGGCCGATTGATTTCCTCAACGCTGCCCTGTGGCCCCGCGTGGGTTTTACTGTGACGGAACTGTGTGGTGAATCCCAGCGGGTCTTTCACACTCAGCAGGCGGCCGAGAAAATCGGTTTCGGTGTGAGTGACACCGCCATCAGGGGCCACGGTTTCCTGAATCTGGTGCAGGGCATCATGATGCCATACCCAGGTGGCGCCATTGGGCAGAATGTGGGTCAGCAGGTCGCCCTGTGTGCTGTGGCTGAACTGCTGTTTGCGGCCCTGCGGATCGGTGAGAGTGACCACGCTGCCGTTGTCGTCGTAGTCCCACAGCCACACCTGGTCGCCCGGGCCCCTCAGGCGGGTCAGCTGGCCGTTTTCGTTGTAGTCGTAATACAGACTGTATCCGCCCGGGAGAGCGACCTGACGGATGCCGCCTTCACGGTTGTAATCATATTTTGTGATGCGCCCGAGCGCGTCGGTGCGGGACTGAAGCCGGGTGTTGTCCCAGATGGAGTGCTCTTCGCGCCCCAGCGGGTCGATGCTGCGCGTGACGAGTCCGTCGTCGTTATACCAGAAGCGGGTTTCGCCACCTTCGGCGTCGAGATAAGTGGTGCAGTGCTCTTCGTCGTCATAGACGAAACGGTCGTCGTAATAGCCTTCCGTTGACAGCGTGCTGATGGCCCGACCCTGTGTGTCATAACGGATATCAACTCGGGTTTTATCGGTGTCCCGCCAGAAAGTCATATACCCTTCTGGTGAGTATTCATGCCATAAATGCGAGAACTGGAAGGTGTCACATTCGCTGAGAAACCCGTGCTCATCGTAATGGCAGGTGACCATGCGCTGGCGCTGCGGGGTGGCAAGGTCGATGTTCACAAGGCGGGACTGTTGCCAGACAAGTTCGAGCGTGTAGCCGTCGCTGTGGCGGATGCCCGTCAGCAAATCGTCGGTGTAAAGGAATTCAGCCCGATTGCCGTGGCGGTCGTGCAGGATACAGAGCCGCCAGATGCCATTTTGCGTTAGCGTAAACTGTTGCGTCTGCTGCGAACGGCGGTCGAGGACTGACAGCCCGTCGCTAAGACTTCCGGAAAGCCGGTAGTGGGCCTGACGGCCATTTACTGCATCACGGAAAATGCCGTCCTGCGGAATGGGATAATAGAGCACCACGCCTTCGGCATCAGTGAAGTGCAGATTATCACCGTGCAAGGACAGTGAGCATGACCACTCATCGCTCCATTTAGGACCGAAAATACCGCTGCCTTTTGCCTGTGAGCGATAAAAGCGGGAAATTGACAGGGGAAGTGAACCGGGCAGGGAAAGGACGCTGAAATGCTGGAGAAAATCACCGGTTCCGGCATCGACGGGTTCACCGGGTTTGGTGCAGATGCCGCTGAAAACACCTTTCCCTTCACCTTCCAGTACTTTGATTTTCCCACTGATATTGGCGCCGTCCATTGCTGCACTACCGACTGTTCTTAGCGCAAAGCCCATGACCAGACTTTGTGCTGCAGTCATCAATGCCCTGTTTTGAGGGGTATCCGCTGCATTATAGGTCTCGAGAGCCTCCCCCCCAATCTGTTCTGCCATGTTCCGTGCAGCTTCAGGAGCAGTGTGATAGTAACCGGACGAATAGAGCATTGCGCCAATGTCATGGCTGTTCATCACCCCGTCTGGCGTATGGTCAGTCGTAAAATCCTTAAAGGCTTCCCTGGCCTGCTCGTCGTCAGGCTGTGACTCCGCTTGTTTCCTGTAGTGATTTATCAGGCCATTAATGTAGCTTTGTTCGTCTGCTGTTTCGGGCACCACAGCCGGATCGGCCTGACTGGCGGGCACGCTAGCGGCAGGAGGCTGACCCAAAATAATCCCTGTTGTATTGCGGGCATTCATCCAGAATGCATCGTTGTGCCGCAGAACGGGTTTTCCCCCGACGTGAACGGTTGTGCTCGACTCCAGGGGTTCGCAAATATCTTCAACCGTTCCACTTTTAATTCCTTTCGCTACACCTGCTTTATCACCTTTAGTCGTGGGAATAAAACTTTGATTCAGCACCAGAACCGGGCAGTCGTTGGCCAATACAGTAGGTACCGTCAGTACTGAACTCACCATGTCGGCGGTTACCGGATAAGGGATGGGCACTACGGACGGTCCAATCGGGGTTTTACAGACATCCGGAGTGGTGCTGACGACCGTCCACGATGCGTCCTGACGAGCGATATAATTCAGCGCCATAATGATTCTCCTTCCATGCTGTAGCGCGCTTCCATTACCCGCACTGGCGAATTGGCTGGCAGCAAATAACGCCATGTCTGTGCTACCGTGAGAGCATCGGTATCAATGACTAATGTGTCGACCCACATATTCTGGGGTGCTAACGCCCCCGTATTCATCCGCAGCAAAATAACGGCCTGGTTTGCGGGCAGCGTGAAGGTGATGTCCCCACCAGGATGCAGCCCCTGGAGGGTGATTGTTGAACTGGGTTCAGGAAAGGGGATTTGCTGATTGCCCGGTGCGCTGTTCCAGTAACTAAAATTGAAATCTTCAGGCAGGTTGGGATGGCGGTTTTCCAGCCATTTCCGGTCATAAGTGCCGGCCAGCGGCAGACGCGGCAACCAGGTTCGGGTGATACAGCCAAAACCCGCAGGCTGAAATTGAGGCGCAGACCAGTCGGCTTTTCCGTCCAGGCAGGCAAAAAAATGATCAAGAGTGAACGGGCTGTCAGTGGCGATAATACGCGGCGCTTCTACCTGGTGAATGTCACAGGCTTTCAGGTACCACGGCTGTGTATAACCCAACCCCAGCGGATTCACTGCGCAGGCGATGTGTGCCACTGTCGGGTTATCCTGGTCAGGATGTTTGCTGAGCTGGGCCTCGGTAAGGCAGTATTGTTCAGGGATTCGGCTGGCATTTTTACTGTCAGCCACCACGCGACATTCGCCGCCAAAGGCATGGCGGTAATCCAGTGGCAGGGAGGTGAACGGCTCGGGTTCTGTTTCACTCCACTGGCCCGTGAGTGCATGACGCTGGTAAAAACGTTTACCCGTCACCCGTAATTTTTTGTCCAGAATGACTTCATCCGTGGGTGAACGCATCAGCACGCCCGCTGTCATTTCTGATACGGGGCCGCCGCCCGGTGTGTAAGCTGTTCCGTTGATGATGATGTCACAGGCGGGTTTAAAGGGGGCAAGGTCGCTTTCACGAAGCACAGGGGAGTTATTCATTTCCCCGACAAACTCATCCTCCACACACAAAGGTAATGGAGGATTTTCCATCAGTTGTGGCTGCCATTGTCCACTCTCATCCTGCTTAAGTTTGAAGCCGGTTTTCATGACAACGACACGATGGCGTTCATTATGTTTGTCATCCATGGCGTATTCCATTACTGAAAACGGCGTCAGATTACGAAATTCCATTTTTCACGCCTTAGTTAATGAGAACGTCTTTGCCTTTGATAGTGGCCGGACCGCTGGCCGTAAATTCAAATGCTGTCCCGGTAATAGTGACCTTCCCTCCAGCCTCCAGCGTGATAGAGCTGGCGCCACACTTCAGCTCGATTTTCTCGGCAGAATGGACGGTGGCGGCGTTCGTAACGTCGAGTGAGTAACTCTTGTTCACGGTGATTTGCTGATCCTTGATTACGGTTTCAGTATCATTCCCGGTGATAGTGGTCTCCTGATCGCCGCCAACGGTTTTCGTGCGATTCTCAGTGACATCTAGCGTCTGGTTGTTCTGCACGGTAATGGTTTGATCATTGGCAACGGTGACTTTCTGATCGTGCCCGCCTTCTTTTTTGCTGCCGACATTCACTGTCTGACCGACGATGACCGTAATCGCCTGATTGTTCTTCACTGTTTCAGTGTGATCGTGGTCTACCGTCGTCTTCCGGTCATGCAACACCTCGGTTTCCATGTCCTTCTGGGCATGGATGTAGACCTGCTCTTTGCCGGTCGCATCTTCAAAACGAAGCTCGTTAAACCCGCTGCCCATGTACGTTTTCGAGCGGATGGTCATCTGCGTTTTTGTGCCAGGCAGGCCACCGGGGGAGGTGTTATCCGCGTGATAGGTGCGCCCCATAATGATGGGCTGGTCCGGGTCGCCGTTGAGGAAATCGACAATCACTTCCTGGTTGATGCGCGGAATAGCCAGGTTGCCAAATCCTGCGCCTGCCCACGCCTGCGATACCCGCACCCAGCAGGAACTGCTCTCATCTTTAGGGTTATACCTGTCCCAGTGAAACTGCACACGTACGCGGCCATGCTCGTCGCAGAAGATTTCCTCTCCTGCAGGGCCAGTGACGATGGCGCTTTGTGGGCCGTCGACTTTGGGTTTGGGGAGGGGTTTAGCTCTCCAGGTGCGGTCTGCCGGGATGACGGAAAATTGATTATTCAATGTGGTACCCGTGCCCGAGTTTCCGTGCAATGCCTGAGGTTGCTGCCCTACAATAGTGCTCCGCACAACCTGCCATTCTCGGTTAAGCGTTTCTTGCGGATGATTTTCAAGCGCAAAGCTGGAACCTGGCCATAGTTTGGGGGAGTTGCTGAGACCGTAGGCCGTCTCTGCGTTGTTACGTAAACCATCCATCTGATAACGGGAAAAATCCTGACCGTGCTGCTCATCTTTGAAACGCCCCGGATAGTCATAGATTTCATACTGTGTGAGTTGATTATTCAGATTCTCGCCGTGCTGGGTAAATGTGCCGTTCCAGCCGGGTACTTTGAATGTAAAATCTTTACTCAGAACTGATGAAGGGCGTACTCCTGCGTCATAATGGAATTCACTTATGCATTCACGACTCACTTCAGTCGTTATATTTGGGTTGAAGATCATCGTATCAATGAGTGAAGACAGGCTGGCCACGTCATCACACAGCATCAGTTTCTGGTTTGGGCCGCCAGGGAAGTGTTTGTCATAAAAGAAGATGCCTTCTTCAGCCCAGAGACGTGATAAAAATGCCAGATCGGTTTCGCCGTACTGCACGCAAAATTCACGGGAAGTGTGACTGGCATTAAAAGATGGGGCCCAGTCACTAATCCCGCTTTCATTCAGAAGCGTTGCAGAGATCGTCTGGATATCTTGCTGTTGAAAGATGCGGAAATTCTGTCGCAGGCCGCAGCGCCAGAGAGGGGGCTGGATACAAAAACGATACTGCATTTGCCAGCGATTATTTTCCTTCATTCCAAAACTGGAGACTACACCAGTGACATAGCGAAGAGCCTTTGGGCCTTGCCAAATGGTTAGTGTCGCTTTTTTTTCTAATAAATTATGCGCTTCTTGGTTAAAGGATTTACTCGCTACATCAACATCTAATACAAATGGAAATGAGAGTCTCTGCTTTAACCAGAAACTGACTACAGCGAATGTATCAGATGACTGACCATCCACATCTAGCGTAAATCGAAGTCCTTTCAATGGCATATATTTATCCTTAAGAGAAATAAAATATTAGTGAATGATTCGGCAATGGATTAATTAAGTTGGAAACATTATGGGGTTGTGATTTTTTTGAGTGTGAAGTGGTTTTTTATATTTTAGATTTTTAAATTGTTTATTTTGAGAATGATGACAGACAATCTGTATTGCTAGAAATAGTGGTGTTTCCTATGAGTGAAGTTTTCTTGCGATAATGTAGGGTAATGAACTTAACCATGCTAAACCGAATGAAATGTAATAAAGTGGAATGTTGTTATCAATATAGATATCCACAAAAGGTATTCTTCCAAAATTAAACACATAGAAATGGAATAATGGTAATGCCAATGATGTTATGATCGCGTAAAGGTGGGATGCAGGGTTTTCAGATTTTAATATTTTATTTACAATGGTGAAATTAATATGCAATCCGAGCAGTGAGAAAGCAATGTATAAGAGATTTGTTTTATTCCCAAGCGCCTCGAAAACAAAATCAATGATCATTAATATCCTCTCCATTGTCCTACTACTGTATTCAGGTCGCCGACTATCTCAATAAATAAATCACCCGGCCCCATTAGAGTTACTCCCATTTTCTTCATACCCCAAAGCAGATCTGCATTGATATAACGGTAGAGTCTTTGTGCATCCTCAGTCAATTTATATTCGAGTAAACCATTTATTGACAGAGCAACATCTACAAAAGTATAAAAAATATCAGAATCTCTAGCATCCAAGCCAAATAGCTCTCCCAATCCCTCATAAACAAAACGTAAGGGGCCGGTGCAAGTTTGCCGATAAAGCAAATAATAGCCATTCTCAATAAGATTGTTGATCCCATGAGCTGTCAATAATGCTCCTGGAATCATCCCTGCACCTGTGCCAATCATTCCAATTCCAGAGACAACCTGTAATCCTCCGGCAATAAATCCAGCACCAGCGATGAACAGGTCAACATTTATGGTTTCCCTTCCACCGCTTCCTCTGGTCCTCTCATGATATGTTGGGTGAAGGAGAATAACCTGTTTAACCTGGCTTTTAGATAATTCATCATCCTGCCTTCTCAGGGATGTAATTTCAAGATCAATAGCTTCGATGGCTTCGCGTTCAGTTAAGTTTCCCGAAAATACATTCGAATTTATTTGCGATGAGTAATTAATCACTTCACTGATAAATTGGTCTTTGGCAAGACTCCATTCCATGTATTTGCTTGCGACACAATTCATTATTTGTATAAGTTCATTTTGCTTTACAGCCAGATTCATGATGATTTATCTCGTTTTTATTTTTTAGAGGCCGCAGTATCCAGACATTTCTACCTTCATTTGACTATTGTTTTTCTATAATGATCGCGAATTTAGTGTCATATCCTTCTTCATTCATTTCTATTTTTTTAATGGGTTTAGTAGTATTGTAATAACAATTCCGCCCCCCCCCCCTGAAAAATGGAAGTGTTATTATTTTATGATATCTGTTTTAATGTGGTTAAAGTTCCATTCAATTTCATAATGGCTGACTATGTACACTCTTTCCCACCTACTGGGCAAATTGCGCCTTCGACACGGTTATAGAAATTCTCCTTCTTATTATCAGCAAGGCGCAATGTACAAGTGGAGTGTTTCAAATCAGGAATCTCATTATCAGCAATCTCACCAACGTCGAAACTATTATTGTTAAGTCCATCTAACGGTATGCTACCAGGTTCAGTTGCAATACAACCAACAACGCCAGATAACATCATGGTTAAAATAAATAGAATATTTTTAATCATTTTCATAAACAGCTCGAAGGTCAAAATCCGGGAAGATTATTTTTCCAGACACTCAGATATTGTGTTGGAACAGTCTCGCTGGTATCTCTTCTGTGTTCCCCTGCACGTGTTGAAAGATCTCCTTGCTAAACGCTCTTTCCTTGAGCAAGTTTACGAACATGATGACTTGAAATACTTTGTTCATTTTTGCTCATAATATGTTTTTCTCAGACACGCTACCGCCGAAGTCTCCGGCATCCGCCATCTCCCATAAAACGTCACCTATTAACAACGCTCTTTTTCTACTGCACGATACAAAAACAGCATCCAGCCCTATGGGCTGGATGCTGTTGGTTTAACTTATGCTTCCAGTGGTGCACGCCAGTCATCGGCACCTGAGGTACCTGACTTCACGTGCTCCCACTCGATTTTACGGTATGCGAGAGAGACCTGAATTAATTGGGTAAATTCGCGCTTTTCCGTGTCCTGACAGTGTGGCATGTTGCAGTCGATATCCACGATGGTGGAGTCGGTCAGGCGGGTGGTAAAGAAGTGTTCTTGCTTACCCTCAATGGAGGTACGCCACCAGTGAAGTTCAGTGGTTGGTAACATCTCGCCGGACGCCAGTGCGTTATAGAGCAGCGGTACGGCTTTGTTCAGCGCCACGGTAAAAATGAATGGCTTGTGAGCGCGCTGGCCAGATGGCTGTCCAGACTGCGGATCCGTAGGGACTGTCACGTTGTGATGAAATTCCTGTACTAGCATTTCATCTTCGTGACCCTGCACATAGATGTTGCCAACCGACGGTGCGGTAAATGCACCTGCGGTAATATTTCCCTGGGTCTGACCCGTGATTGAGATGTAACACGGTGTAGGCATTTTCAAACTCCTTGTTAATGTTTCAATGACTGCTGATGATCACCTGCCGTTTATCCTCGACAGGTAAATAGCGAAACGACTCATTCCTGAAGTTTTCAGTTTCTGCATCCCGGTTACTGGCTATGAGAAGAAATAGTCGCCGTTAAATAATTTTCAGTCACTTTTAAATGCCCATCATGAATATATGAGTTAACGGTATATATAATCCGTAGTTATAGTTTGTCATGATAAACCCAATGGGCGAGACTGAATCATAGAAAATATCGTGTCAATCTCTTTGTGTATTTTTCCGCTGATGATGTATGAGAGATTCCTTAAATTGATATCTGCGACATGAATATATAAGTCTGCAATTATCAAATAAAATTATGAAGTTATTACATCTGCATTTTAATCAATGGGTTGTGCGATTGCCTTTGGGTTGTCCACGGCTTTTAAATCGTTTATAACACGCATTTTATATCTGACAAATAGCCATTGCTTATCCGGAATCGAAGTATTTTTGCTATGTTGTATTCGCGTAGGATGTGAGTTGATAAAGGCATTCTTATTTCATTAACCGCCACTGCGGCGGCATTTCCGGTGTGTTTCGTGGTACGGAATGTGCTGCATTGATGGCCTGGTCAATTACCTGAAGGACTATTTGTATGAGCAGCCAAAAAAATGACGGCAGCATTGCTCCACGGGAGCGCGTCAATATTAAATTTACTCCTAAGACAGGCTCCCAGACTGCGGAGGTTGAGTTACCCCTTAATCTGCTGGTTACCGGTAATCTGACGGGTATTGTGGATGATACACCGCTGGATGAACGCCATCCTATTGCCATCAATCGTAATAATTTCAACGCAGTACTGGAGCAGGCGGATATTGGCCGTAATTTCGCAGTTACTTCCATACTCAATGAAAGTCCGGATGCAAACATGAGCATCAATCTGAAAGTGAAATCGCTGGCTGATCTGGCGCCCGACAATATTGCCGCCCAGATACCAGAAATGCGAAAGATGCTGGAATTACGTGAAGCACTGGTCGCATTGCGTGGGCCGATGGGCAATATCCCTGCCTTTCGGGCACAGCTGAAGGCATTGTTGGATAACGAAGCTAGCCGTGAGCAGTTGATTACGGAATTAGGCATCGCAGGTCGGAAATAACTTTGTACAAGGATTTCACTATGTCAGATATCACACTACCTGAAGCGGCAGCTTCTATCGCACAGGTCGCAGCGCCCACATTACTTGATGACATCATGGCGCAGACTCGTTTTAAACCTGAATCAGAAAGCTACGATATCGCTCGCCAGGGGGTAACAGCCTTTATTACTGCGCTGCTGCAAAATGACGAAGAGGTTGAGTCTGTCGATATTCTGGCGGTCAACGGCATGATTGCAGACATAGACACGCGTATGAGCCGTCAAATGGACTTGATCCTGCATGCGCCGGAATTTCAGGAACTGGAATCTTTCCTGCGTTCCCTCAAACTGCTGGTAGATCATGCCGATCCACGTGAAAACATCAAAATCCACCTGCTGCACGTGACGAAAGAAGAACTTCTGGATGATTTCTCGTTTGCTCCTGAAATCACTCAATCCGGATTTTATCGCCACGTTTACTCCAGCGGTTTCGGGCAGTTCGGCGGTGAACCTGTCGCCGCAGTTATTGGCAATTACAGTTTCGACAATACGACGGCTGATATGAAGCTGCTGCAGCACGTTAGTGCCGTCAGTGCGATGGCCCATAGCCCGTTCCTCTCTTCAGTATCTCCGGCATTTTTCGGACTGGACTCTTTTACCGAGCTGCCCGGCATTAAAGACGTTGCCGCTATCTTTGAAGGTCCGGCTTACACCAAATGGCGTTCGCTACGCGAATCGGAAGATGCCCGAAATCTTGGTCTGACAGCGCCGCGTTTTTTACTGCGTCACCCCTATGTTCCGCATGAAAACCCAATAAAAAGTTTTAACTATCATGAGGATGTCAGTAAGAGCCACGATCATTATCTGTGGGGGAATACTGCGTTTCTTCTGGCTGCCAATATGGCCGAAAGCTTCATGTCGACCCGCTGGTGCCCGAATATTGTCGGCCCACAAAGCGGTGGGGCTGTGAAGGATTTGCCGGTGCATCTGTATGAGGCGATGGGACAGCTTCAGGCAAAAGTGCCGACCGAAATTCTCATCACCGATCGCCGGGAGTACGAGCTGGCGGAGCAGGGATTCATTACGTTAACCATGCGTAAGGGCTCTGATAACGCAGCCTTTTTCTCAGCAAACTCAGTCCAGAAACCAAAGGTTTTCCCGAACACAGTGGAAGGGAAGGAGGCAGAGACCAATTACAAACTAGGTACTCAACTGCCTTATCTCTTTGTTATCAATCGATTAGCGCATTACATCAAAGTGCTTCAACGTGAACAGCTTGGTTCATGGAAAGAGCGCGGCGATCTGGAGCGCGAGCTGAATACCTGGATTCGCCAATATGTCGCAGACCAAGAGAATCCACCTTCTGAAGTCCGCAGTCGCAAACCGCTGCGTCAGGCGAAAATCGAAGTCTCAGATGTCGATGGCGAACCGGGCTGGTACCAGGTTGCACTGAGCGTCCGTCCGCATTTCAAATATATGGGCGCGTCGTTTGAATTGTCTTTAGTCGGACGTTTAGACAGGGAATAAGCGCCATGATAACGGAGCGGGAGTCCGGAAGCAGTTTGTTTGAGCGCATTCGCGAGGCGGCGATTACGCCTTCGCAGCAGCGCTCAAAGGCGGCGCTGTTGCGCTCTGTGCGCGAGACGCTGCGCAACGTACTCAATACCCGTTCCGGTAGCTGTTATGGTTCGCCAGAGTTGGGGATTGATGATTTTAACGATCAATCCCCTGATTCCATGAACATACGAGACTGGATGGTTCAGGCTATCAGGGAGTGTATTTTGGGTTACGAACCTCGGATTTCGGATGTGTCCGTTGCTGCCGTTGCAGAAGACGCCAGTATGCCGCTGGAGCTGCGTTTTCATATTGTGGCAACGATAGATTTTAGCAACAGCCGGGATGTTCTGGAATTTGACATCCTGCTGGATAACCACCGTCAATGGCGCGTGGAGTAATCCTATGGCCTTCGAAGAGCGTTACTACCGCGAAGAGCTGGATTATCTGCGCCAGCTTGGCAAATTACTGGCACATGAGAAACCTTATCTGGCCCGTTTCCTGGCGGAGAAAGAGGGCGATCCGGATGTGGAGCGGCTATTGGAAGCCTTTGCCTTTCTCTCCGGTGGCCTGCGGCAAAAGCTGGAGGATGAGTTTCCTGAATTTACGCATGGCATCATCAATATGCTGTGGCCTAACTACCTGCGCCCGGTTCCGGCAATGACCGTGATTGAATATCAACCGCGAAAAGAGCTGAAGTCCATTGTTCAGGTTTGCCGCGATGAGCTCGTGAAGACGCGGACCGGAAGCCATGCTCAGAGTTTCGGTCAGGGAGCGTTGCTCGGGGATAATACCCGAGTTGCGCCGCCTGTTTGCCACTTCACACTTGCGCGTGATATCTGGCTGCAGCCGCTTTCGGTTCGGGAGGTGAGGAACAGCAGTAGCCTCAAATCAGGGATCATTGAAATTGACCTATCGACCGAGGATAACGTTCCTCCCAATGCGCTGGATCTCAATAAGCTCACCTTTTGGTTGGGTAACGAGGATGACTATACCCGACATCAGCTCTACCTGTGGTTCAATGAACATCTGATGGATGCCGAACTGGTTGCCGGTGACCGCCGTTTAGCGCTGCCGGAACTCAGGCTTGAAGCCGCAGGATTCGAACCAACAGATGCATTGCTGCCGTGGCCGAAAAACGTTCATAATGGGTATCGCGTGCTGCAGGAATATTTCTGTTACCCGGAGAGTTTTTTCTTCTTCCATCTGCGGGATGCTGCACCATTGCCGGAAGATTTTCCGGTTAGCGCCTTTACGCTGCGCCTGCATTTTAATCTGCCGCTGCCCGCAGACATCAAACTTCGAAAGAATTCTCTGCGGCTCTACTGTACGCCGGCAGTAAATCTGTTCCCTCAACATTCCGAGCCCGTCAGACCGGATGGCACTGCGCCACATTACCCGCTTTCTGCCAGTCAGCAGCATCCGGAATCCTGCGATATCTTCCAGATAAAAGCGGTATCCAGCAAAGTGAATGAAAGCGGGCAGGGCCAGAAATTCCGTGTCTGGCCAGAGTTCGAAGGGTTTCAGCATCAGATTGAGTACAGTCGTCAGCGGGAGGTGATCTACTGGCACCACCGGACAAAGACCTCGCTGTTCCATTCTGGTCTGGATCACTCCATCGCCTTTGTCCACGCCGATGGCGATATGCCGGAGCGATCCCATCTTAACGGTGAAATATTCACAGCCTCAATGGTGTGCACAAACCGGATGTTGCCCGCCTCTCTGCACTCTGGAGATATCTGCGAGGCGGTCAACAAAAATCCAGCGGTCGCCTCCTTTAGCAACGTTATGCGTCCGACCCGTCCCCTGTATCCGATGACGGACGGCAATATGCACTGGTCGCTCATCTCCTGCATGAACCTAAACTATCTCTCCCTGCTCGACAGGGAAGCGTTGATTCAGGTGCTGCACACTTTTGATCTGCCCGGGATACACCATCCGCAGCAGGCCAGGCTTTCCTCGCAAAAGCTGGATGCCATCGAAAAGATGGAATCTTGTCCAGTTGATCGCCTATTTAAAGGCGTACCGGTTCGCGGTCTGTCCACAACGCTGTGGATAAACCCCGCCCCTTTTGTCTGTGAAGGTGAGATCTATCTGCTGGGGACGGTCTTGTCATACTTTTTCGCCCTGTATGCCAGCATCAATTCGTTTCACTGCCTCAGAATTATTAACACCGAAAGTCAGGAGTCCTGGGAATGGCAACATACCGGCCAGCACGCCCTGATGTAAGAGAAAAGGCGCCACTCCCGGATGTGCGCGGGACGAATTTTTTTGTGCTGATGGACTCGTTGTACCGCCGTTATGGCGGCGCCGAGCGGGAGCCATCTTTACGCACTGACCCTGAGCAGGAAGTGGCACTGTTCAAATCTGATGCCAGCATTGCTTTTCCAGGCAGCGACCTGAGCTGGCTTGCGCGCAGTGATGCGGGGCAGTTTATTCTGACCACCCAATTTCTCGGGTTCTCCGGCAGTCAGTCGCCGTTGCCCGGTTACTACCTGGACAGGATGGCGCAAGAATCTGCCCAGAATGAAGAGGGGCTGAAAGAGTTCCTCGATCTGTTTAGCCACCGCTGGACGCAGTTTGCCTACCATGCCTGGCGTAAATACCGCTATCACATCTGTTTTCGCAATGGCGGTACTGATGCTTTTTCGCAGCGGATGTATGCCTTGGTTGGGCTGGGTAACGCCAGTGTGCGGGGCAGACTCGCCATCAACCACAGCAAGATGCTGGCTTATGCCGGGATACTTGCGACGCCAGGGCGATCGCCGGATGTAGTGTGCAATCTGGTTTCCCACTGTTTCGATCTGCCTGAGGTCAGCATTGAGAGCTGGCAACTGCGCAAAGTGCCGATTGACCCCGCTCAGCAGAACCGGCTTGGCGTAAGAAACCCAAAAAATAAAACTTCCGGATATGTTCCGGGGCGCTCAGTAGTAGGCGTGAATTTTACCCTCGGTGCCCGAGTGTCCGATCGTAGCGGGAAATTTTTGCTGCGGATCAGCAATCTTTCCATGGCGCGTTATCTCTCATTCTTACCGGACGGTGAGCACCACCAGGCGCTAACCATGTTCGTTTCCTTCTTGCTTCGCGATCAATTTGCCTGGGATCTCCGGTTGGATCTGGCTCCAGAGCAGGCGAAAGGAATGCGGCTGGGAGACGTTTCCCGATCCTGTATCGGGCGAACGGCATTTATCGGAGAACCGAAAATGCCGCCATCCGTCACCCTCCACATCAGGGATTAATTTTATGGAATCGCATATGACTGAGGAAAAAACATCGTCCTCCGCACTGTCACTTACGTTGCAGGTGATGAACGGTAACGAACTGGAAAGTGGCCGAGCCGCAAAATGCCTGTTTTCAGCGGCAGGCGGTGATATCGGCCATGCCGCGGCGTGCCACTGGGCGGTGCAGGATCGGGCTGGGTCAGTTGCCGGTCGCGCATGCGAGATTGTTTTGCATGACGGTACTTTCTGCCTGCGCAGCCTGATGCCGGGGCTGATGATCAACCTGGCCCCGGTGTCCGTAGACGCCGGGCTGGTACGCCTGCGTCAAGGGGATGAGATTGGGCTAGGGGCGCTGGCGCTGAAGGTCTTTATCCATCAGGGAAAACTGGTCAGTTACAGCGAGCAAATGGCTGCCCCTGAAACCATCGTCACCAATCGCGATCGTCTGGCGGATGCGCTGTTGACCACCGACGGGCAGCCTGCTTATCCGGGAATGCCTCACAGACACCAGCTCGCGGATACCGTAGTTAATGGTTTTTCCACCGATCCGCTCCAGGCATTACAAACGGAAAGCCTGACGACGGCGGGTGGCCTGCTCTCTGGCGCCCCTGCCGTCCCGCAATCTTCTCCCGCCAGCAATAGTGGAATCGATAATCAATATATGGATTTGCCGCC
Source organism: Lelliottia jeotgali (assembly GCF_016771845.1). NCBI lineage: Bacteria > Pseudomonadati > Pseudomonadota > Gammaproteobacteria > Enterobacterales > Enterobacteriaceae > Lelliottia > Lelliottia jeotgali. The sequence goes on from NZ_JAENMQ010000008.1 coordinate 15,465, forward strand.
AATGTATGCCGACCCTCATGACAGCCGTAGTGAAGATGCTTCTCCGGCGGAAATGGCGCATCGCCATCTTGCTGTCACCCCCTTGCTGCGCGGTTTGGGAAGTTCGCTTGTGGTACGCAATTCTCAGGAAGCCGATGATTTTCTGGAGGAGAGTGGGCGGACGCTGCAGGCGGCAATAAAAGGACTGCTTGATCTGCAGCATCAACGTAACAGCCTGTCAGATAAGCATTTACGCCCGCTGGAAGATAACCCGCTGCGTCTGAATATGGACTACGCCACTGCGCTGGATGTGATGTTCGCCGAAGGTAAAAGTCCAGTCCACCTTGCGGCGCCTGCGGCAGTCAAAGAGAGCCTGCGCAATATCCGCCACCATGAGGAGGCCAACCGGGCAGCGATTGTCGAGTCTTTACGCGTTTTGCTGGATGCTTTCTCACCCCAGAGCCTGATGCGCCGTTTTGTGCAGTATCGCCGCAGCCATGAGCTGCGCCAGCGGCTGGATGATGCCGGGGCATGGCAGATGTACAGCCACTATTACGACGAACTGGCGTCGAGCCGTCAGCAGGGTTTTGAAATGCTGTTTAACGAAGTCTATGCCCAGGTTTATGACCGGGTGCTGCGAGAGAATCAACGGGAGTCGGAAGCATGAACACAAGGGCGTTTCTGGCCTGCGTTCTGATGAGCGCGCTGTTAACCGGCTGCGAAACGGCGAAGAAACTCGGCCAGGTGATCAGTAACCCAGATATTCAGGTCGGTAAACAGGCTGAACAACCTTCTGAAGTGACCGCCACGTTGTTGACGGAGCCGGACACCAACACCAATGCGGATGGTGAAGCCGCTCCCGTAGACGTACAAATGGTTTTTATGAGCGACGACTCGAAATTACAGGCCGCCGATTATGACCAGATATCCAGTACACCGCTGCCGGATGTGCTGGGAAAAAACTATATCGATCACCAGGATTTCAGTCTGCTGCCGGACACGATCAAAACCCTGCCGCCGGTAAAACTGGACGAAAAAACGCAGTTTATTGGCATTGTGGCGTACTTCTCAGACGACCAGTCCACCCAGTGGAAACAGATCGAACCGGTGGAAGGTACGGGCCACCACTACCGTGTGTTGGTGCATGTCCGACAGGGAAGCATCGAAATGAAAAAAGAGGATGACTGATTATGGCGACGACGAAAAATAAGGTGATCTGGCAGGAGGGGCTATTCGCTCAGCCACAGCATTTCCAGCAGCAGCAGCGCAATCAGGAATACCTGCTGAACCAGCGTGTCAACGCGCAAGGGGATTTTGTCTGGGGATTTATAACGCTGTCAGTCAATACCGAACTGCTGGCCCAGGGGAAACTGATGCTCGATCACGCGGCGGGCTGTATGCCTGATGGCACCGTGTTTAGCATTCCAGAGCAGGATCAACTTCCCGCACCGTACCAACCCGTTGATCTGGCAAAGCCCGGCAGCCATGATATCTATCTGGCGTTGCCGGTTATTAGCGATATCACCTGTGAAATTGAGGGCCGCCGGAGCGCAGGGCAGGGGACGGAGCGTTACAGCCTGACATGCAGTGATATTCGCGATCTGCACTCTGACGAGGGTGATGTGCAGCAGCTTGTTTTGGGCCAACTGGCACCCAAAATTGTCAGCGGCGCAGACGATCTGAGCGCGCTGGTCACGCTTCCCCTGTGTCGCATTCGCAGCCAGCTGCCAAATGGCGCGCTGGTACTGGACGATCAATTTATCCCCACCTGTCAGGCCATCCGGGTCAGCCAGGTGCTAAACGGGTTTGCGGGCGACGTTCAGGGGCTCATCAGTAATCGTGCCAGCGAACTGGCAAAACGCATTGGTTCGCCGGAGCAGAGCGGTATTGCCGACGTGGCAGAATTTATGATGCTGCAGATGCTGAACCGCAATCAGATGCATTTCACTCATCGCACCCATCTGCATACCTTGCACCCAGAATCCTTTTATCTGGATTTGGTCTGTCTGCTGGGTGAATTGATGACGTTTACCGAAAACAGTCGTCTGCCCTGTCCTGTTGAAGTTTACAACCATCGCGACCTCACTCAGTCCTTCAAAACGGTGATTCCCGAACTGCGCCGTGCGCTCAATACGGTGCTGATGCCACGGGCGCAGAACCTGCCGCTGATCTTTTCCGATGGTGTGTATATCGCCACGGTCAACGATCCGACGCTGCTGCAATCTGGCTCCTTTGTGCTGGCCGTCCGCGCGCGAATGCCGCAGAACCAAATTATTCTCCAGTTCACTCAGCAGTCGAAAATCGCCGCAACGGACAAGATCCGTAACGTGGTTAGCGTCCAGGTTCCTGGCGTACCGCTCACCCCACGTACCGCCGCACCGCGTCAGCTTCCTTACCATGACGGCTACGTCTATTTCGATCTGGATAAAGGGGCTGGAGCCTGGCAGGACGTGGTGAAAGCTGGGGCGATGGCGCTGCATATTTCCGGCACCTTCCCGGAATTGGATATGCAGCTTTGGGCGATAAGGGGTTAAGGCAATGAGTGATCATCCAGTGCCTTATTCCAGCCCGTCGGCGATGAATCCTCCGGGCAACTTTTCTGATGAAACCGCAGGTGAAACGTCCCGCCGCGAGTACCGGCTTGCCCTGCGCGGTGGCAGCCTCAACCCGATGATCGATGCCGCAACGCCGCTGTTAGGGATGGTCATGCGCGTGGCGGTGATGAACAGCCAGTCAATGCCTGAACATCTGTTTTCCAGAGTCGTCACGGATGTGCAGGCCGTGGAGCAACTGCTTCAGGAGCAGGGTTACGAGCCAGGCGTGATTGTCTCCTTCCGCTATGTCCTCTGTACTTTTATCGATGAGGCAGCGCTTGGCAACGGGTGGTCGAATAAAAACGAGTGGATCAAACAGTCCTTACTGGTGCATTTCCACAATGAAGCCTGGGGCGGTGAGAAGGTGTTCATTCTGCTCGAACGCCTGATGCGTGAGCCGAAACGTTACCAGGATTTACTCGAATTTTTGTACCTCTGTTTCTCCCTCGGCTTTCGCGGGCGCTACAAGGTTTCGGTCCCGAATCAGAACGAATTTGAGCAGATCTACCGTCGTCTGTACCACGTACTGCACCAGCTGCGCGGTGATGCGCCTTTTCCTCTTCTGCATCAGGACAAAAAAACGAAAGGCGGGCGTTACCACTTAATAAATCGCCTGACCATCAAGCATGTATTTTTCGGCGGCGTGATCGTGTTAGCGCTGTTTTATCTCTTTTATCTGCTGCGCCTGGACAGCCAGACGCAGGACATTCTGCATCAGTTGAATAAATTACTGCGATAAGGACGTTTATGATCCAGATTGATCTTCCCGTGCTGGTCAAGCGGCTGAACCTGTTTTCCCGGCAGGCGCTGGAAGCCGCTGCTGCGGAGTGTATGGCCCAACAGGCAGCGGAAATCACCGTGGCGCATGTGCTTCTGCATATGCTGGCATCGATACGCAGCGATCTGCGGGTCATTGCAGATCAGGCCGACCTTGATATGGGCAAACTGCGCCAGGTACTAACGGTAGAAAACTATGCCACGTCGCGCTCTGCTGATAGTTATCCGGCGTTCTCCCCCATGCTGGCGGAGTGGCTGAAAGAGGCGTGGCTGCTGGCCTCAACGGAAATGCAGATGACGGAGCTGCGCGGTGGCGTGATGCTGCTGGCCCTGCTGCATTCACCGCTGCGTTACCTGCCGCCCGCCGCCGCGCGTCTTCTGACCGGGATTAACCGCGACCGCCTGAAGCAGGATTTTGCGCAGTGGACGCGGGATTCGGCAGAAACCGTCATGCATGATGCAGACGGAAAAAGTGTCCTTGCCACGGCTGACTATGGCAACAGCCTGCTGGCTTGTTATGCAAAAAACATGACTGAAGATGCCCGGCAGGGACGTCTTGACCCGGTGCTGTGCCGCGACCGCGAAATCGATCTGATGATCGATATTCTCTGTCGCCGCCGCAAAAACAATCCGGTAGTCGTGGGGGAGGCGGGGGTCGGCAAAAGCGCATTAATCGAAGGGCTGGCGCTGCGTATCGTGGCCGAACGAGTGCCGGACAAGCTGAAAAACACTCACATCATGACCCTGGATTTAGGTGCATTGCAGGCTGGAGCCTCGGTCAAGGGCGAGTTTGAAAAACGGTTTAAAGGGGTGATGGCGGAAGTCATTTCATCGCCCGTGCCGGTCATTCTGTTTATTGATGAAGCCCACACGCTGATAGGTGCAGGCAATCAGCAGGGGGGACTGGATATTTCGAACCTTCTCAAGCCAGCGCTGGCGCGGGGCGAGCTTAAAACCATCGCCGCGACCACCTGGAGCGAGTACAAAAAGTACTTTGAGAAAGACGCCGCACTGTCGCGCCGGTTCCAGCTGGTAAAGGTCAGCGAACCCAACGCGGCGGAGGCCACCATTATTCTGCGCGGTCTGTCTGCGGTGTATGAGCAGTCGCACGGTGTGCTGATTGACGATGAAGCACTACAGGCAGCAGCATCCCTGAGCGAGCGTTATCTCTCCGGGCGTCAGCTGCCGGATAAAGCTATCGACGTTCTGGATACCGCCTGCGCGCGGGTAGCGATTAATCTTTCCTCACCCCCAAAAAAGATTTCAGCGCTGACGACCCAGTGTCATCAGTGTGATGCGGAAATCCGCCAGCTTGAGCGCGAGATACGCATCGGGTTGCGCACGGATACGGCGCGGCTCGATGAGATTCACACTCAGTACGAGACGGTGCAGCAGGAGCTGCGGACGCTGGAAGAGGCCTGGCACCAGCAGCAGGCGTTAGTACAGGAGATTATCGCGCTGCGCCAGCAGTTGCTGAGTGAAGGGCAAAAAAACCATTCTCCCACAGAGCGCCTGAAGCAATTGACGGCGGAACTGGACGCATTGCATCACGACCAGCTGTTGGTTTCTCCGCACGTCGATAAAAAACAGATTGCGGCGGTGATTGCCGAGTGGACCGGTGTGCCGCTCAATCGCCTGTCGCAGAATGAGCTGTCAGTGATTACCGATTTGCCCCTGTGGCTGGGTGAGACCATCAAAGGCCAGGAGCTGGCGATTGCCAGTCTGCATAAGCACCTGCTCACCGCTCGCGCTGATTTGCGCCGACCAGGCAGGCCGCAGGGAGCTTTCCTGCTGGCAGGACCGAGCGGCGTCGGTAAAACCGAAACCGTACTGCAACTGACGGAGTTGCTCTACGGGGGGCGTCAGTATCTCACCACCATCAATATGTCCGAGTTCCAGGAAAAACACACCGTATCAAGACTGATTGGCTCGCCTCCGGGCTATGTCGGCTACGGTGAAGGCGGCGCTTTAACCGAGGCTATCCGTCAGAAACCTTACTCGGTTGTGCTGCTTGATGAAGTGGAAAAAGCGCATCCGGACGTGCTGAATCTGTTCTACCAGGCCTTTGACAAGGGAGAGATGGCGGACGGCGAGGGGCGGCTGATTGACTGCAAAAATATTGTCTTCTTTCTCACTTCTAACCTGGGCTATCAGGTCATTGTCGAACACGCAGATCATCCGGCATTGATGCAGGAGATGCTGTACCCGATCCTGGCTGATTTCTTTAAACCAGCGCTGCTGGCGCGCATGGAAGTGGTGCCGTATTTGCCGCTGTCGCAGGAGACCCTTGCCATCATCATCGCCGGGAAACTGGCGCGACTTGATGCTGTGCTGCGCAGCCGCTTCGGTGCTGAGGTCATTATTGAACCTGACGTCACCGATGAAATTATGCGACGTGTCACCCGCGCTGAGAATGGGGCCAGGATGCTGGAGTCGGTCATTGACGGTGAGATGCTGCCGCCGCTCTCGCTGCTGCTGTTGCAGAAAATGGCGTCAAACACAGAGGTGGCCCGAATCCGCCTGTCCGCCGCAGAGGGCGCGTTTACGACCTGTGTTGAAGATGCTGCCGAACAAGAAGACGGTGCCGTTTCATGAGCTGGATGCGTTTTTTCTGGCATACCGGTCTGCTGATGTCCGGTTTATCTGCGGGCTTTGCACTCGCAGACACCCCCCCAGCTTCCGATACCCTGCAGGCGATGCAATCCTGCCGCCTGAAATCTGCCGCGCTGGAGCGTCTCGACTGCTACGACCATCTGCTGGCGCCAGCATCATCCGGAAGTTTTGATGGAGCGCTGGTTAAAGCTCGCTATCAGGGCGAAGCCTGGACTCTGGCTATAGAACAGGAAAAGCGCCGTGAGGGGAATACCACAGCCCTGATGGTGGTGCAGACGCCTGGCGATCATCCGACTGTCGTTATCACCACGCCGGCTATTGGCAGTGTCCCGCCGCGCCCGGTGCTGATGTTCAGTTGTATGGACAACATCACAAGGATGCAGGTGGCGCTGACGCATCCGCTGGACGCTCACGATATCGCTGTCACGCTGAATGCGGATGACAGAACCTTCAACAGTCGCTGGTTTGTCCGCGAGAACGGTGTGCTGCTGGAATCCAGCCGTGGGCTTTCGGGTATTGGCGAAATTAAGCAACTTTTCGGGGCCAAAACGCTAACGGTAGATACCGGATCAGACAGTGTTGCCGGAAAGCTGACCTTTGATATTAGCGGGCTGGCACGGGCCATCGATCCGCTCCGTGATGCCTGCCACTGGGCGGGGGATTTTTGATGTCTCTGGATTTACGCAACCCGGATACCTGGATTTCACATCTGCTGGAAACACTGCCGGAAGAAAAAAGCGCTTCATCCCTGAAAGACGACAGCCCGGACTGGGAGTATATCGACGGCGAAATCGTCAAACTGGGCTCACTGGCCCACGGCCAGTTGGATATCGCGGAAATTCAGCGCCGCGGGCTGATCCTTCTGGCATCCGAGAGCAAAGATTTTCGCCTGCTGGCGCATCTGCTCAGGACTTTGCAGCATGCGGGTAATCCGCAGCTGGCGGTGCGTCTGCTGTCGCTCTATGTAGAACATTACTGGGCGGTGGCTGCTCCGCAGAATGTAGCACATAAAAAACGCTTTGCCGGACAGGTGCTCAAACGCTTTGAAGTGGGGATCGCCGGGTTTGCACAGTGCGCGGATACTGCGCAGCGCGAGGCCTTACTGGGGGAACTGGCAACACTGGCCCAGTGCTGGCAGGCGCACAACCTCCCGGAACTGGCGCAAGCCACCGACGACCTGTTTGCATTGTATCAGCGGGAATTCCGTGACGCGGCGTCGTCAGCTTCGGCGGACGTCGTTCCCTTGCACGACATCGCGCAACCCCTCCCAGCAGTAAAAAACTCTGCCATCACTCTGGCTCCGAAGGTGATTGTCGACAGCCATGATGATATTGCCTGGCGCGATTCACAGCTGAATGTCGCCGCGATCCTCTGTGAGCGTGAACCCGATTCCCCTCTGGGTTTTTGTCTGCGCCGCCATGCCCTCTGGCAGACCATTACCGCTACGCCGCAGGCCGAAAGTGACGGGCGTACTTCGCTGGCCGCCGTGTCGGTGGACAGGGTTGCCGAATATCAGGCCCGGCTTACCAGCGCAGACCTGGCGCTCTGGGAGCAGGTCGAAAACAGCCTGTTGCTGGCGCCGTACTGGATTGACGGTCATTACCTTTCAGCGCAGATTGCGCGGCATCTGGGCTATAGCGCTGTGGCAGAGGCTATTCGCGATGAAGTCATTCGCTTTCACGCGCGTCTGCCTCTGCTTTCCAGCCTGCTTTTCAACGACCGAACGCCGTTTATCAGCGATCAGACAAAACAGTGGTTGGCCTCCACGCCTGTCAGTGGTGTTGCGCAGAGCGGCGAAGAGTTGCAGGCGGCCCAGGCATGCTTTGCCGGGCAGGGGCTGGAAGCGGCGCTGCACTATCTGGATTCGTTGCCTGAAGGCACGCCCCGCGAGCGCTTCTACCGCCAGTATTCTGGCGCACAGCTTATGGAAGAGGCCGGAATGGAAAAACTGGCTCAGCAACAGTACCGGATGCTTTTCACTACGGGCTCACGAATGATGCTTGCAGACTGGGAACCCTCCCTGCTGGCGCAGCTTGAACATAAATTCATGGCAGAACAGTAAGATAGAACAGGAGCTTTTGTGAGATTACCGACACCCCGACTCTTCAGCGGACTCAAATCTGTCCTCAGGCCGGCTATGCCCCGTTTTAAGGTTTCCGCTTTCTGGTTGCTGGTACTGGCGTGGATTTTTCTGCTGGTATGGATCTGGTGGAAAGGCCCGACGTGGACGCTTTACGAAGAGCACTGGCTACAGCCGCTGACCCGTCGCTGGCTGGCTACGGCCGTGTGGGGAATTATTGCCCTCGCATGGCTCACCGTCAGAGTAATGAAGCGTCTGCAACAGCTTGAGCGGCAGCAGAAGCTGCAACGTGAGGAGACGCAAGATCCTCTCAGCATCGAACTCAATGCGCAGCAGCGTTACCTTGACCGCTGGCTGCTGCGTCTGCAACGGCATCTCGACAGCCGTCGTTACCTATGGCAATTGCCCTGGTATATGGTTATCGGCCCGGAGGGCAGTGGGAAAACCGCGCTGCTGCGTGAAGGATTTCCGTCGGATATTATTTATACCCCAGAAACGGTGCGAGGAGCCGAGCACCGGCTGTATCTCACCCCCCACGTCGGAAAACAGGCGGTGATTTTTGATATCAGCGGCGCACTGTGCGAACAGCCTGAAGTGGACATTCTGCATCGTCGCCTGTGGGAGCATCTGCTGGAGTGGCTGGTGCAGAAACGCGCCCGCCAGCCACTGAATGGTCTCATCCTGACTCTGGATTTTCCCGATCTTTTGACGGCTGATAAACGCCGCCGCGAGTACCTGCTACAGATGCTGCGCAGCCGTTTACAGGACGTGCGCCAGCATCTTCACTGCCAATTACCCGTCTACGTAGTGCTGACCCGACTCGATTTATTGCACGGATTTTCCGCGTTATTTCAGTCGCTGGATAAGCAGGGGCGTGACGCCATTCTTGGCGTCACCTTCACCCGTCGCGCCCATGAGAATGATGGCTGGCGCGGCGAGCTGAACAGTTTCTGGCAGACATGGAGCGAGCAACTCAATCATGCTCTGCCCGACCTGATGCTGGCGCAGAACCACACTCGCAGTGCTCTGTTCAGTTTCGCCCGTCAGATGCAGGGCAGCCGGGAGCCGCTGGTGGCTATGCTTAACGGCCTGCTGGATGGCGAAAACATGGATGTCATGCTTCGCGGCGTCTATCTCACGTCATCGCTGCAGCGCGGCCAGATTGATGACATTTTTATGCAGTCTGCAGCCCGTCAGTATGGGCTTGGCAGCAGCCCGCTGGCTGCCTGGCCGCTGGTGGATATGGCTCCCTATTTTACGCGTAACCTGTTTCCGCAGGTGCTGCTCGCAGAGCCTAACCTGGCGGGCGAGAGCTATTCCTGGCTGACTAACGCCCGCCGTCGTATGACGGTGTTCTCGGTTGCGTCGGGTATGGTCGTCGTGCTGCTGACCGTCGGATGGCACCATTATTACAATGACAACTATGCGTCGGGCATTCAGGTGTTGAAGCAGGCAAACGCCTTTATGGCAGTTCAGGCACCGAAGGGCATGGATGAGTACGGCAATCTGCAGTTGCCACTGCTGAACCCGGTCCGCGAAGCCACTCTGGCCTACGGCGACTGGGGCGACCGCAGCCGTCTGGCCGATCTGGGGCTGTACCAGGGCAGACGCATCGGACCGTATGTTGAACAAACTTACCTGCAACTGCTGGAGCAGCGGTATCTGCCGTCCTTACTCAACGGGCTGATGAAGGATATGAATGCGGCGCCGCCGGAGAGCGAGGAAAAACTCGTTATCTTGCGCGTGATTCGCATGCTCGAAGACAAAAGCGGGCGCAATAACGAAGTGGTGAAGCAGTACATGGCGACGCGCTGGAGTGAAAAATTCCACGGCCAGCGTGATCTCCAGGCACAGTTGATGTCCCATCTTGATTACGCGCTGGCGCACACGAACTGGCACGCAGAGCGCGAGGAGGGCGACGGCGATGCCATCAGCCGCTGGATGCCTTACGACAGCCCGGTGATTGCCGCTCAGAAAGAACTCAGTAAATTGCCGGTCTACCAGCGCGTTTATCAGAGCCTGAAAACGCGGGCCTTGGGAGTATTACCTGCCGACCTGAACCTGCGCGATCAGGTTGGTCCAAGCTTTGAGCGGGTTTTTACCTCTGCTGAAGATGACAAACTGGTTGTCCCTCAGTTCCTCACTCGCTATGGCCTGCAAAGCTACTTTGTGAAACAGCGGGATGAACTCGTGGAACTCACCGCAATGGACAGCTGGGTGCTGAACCTTACCCGAAGCGTGAAGTACAGCGATGCTGACCGTACAGAAATCCAGCGCCAGCTTACCGAACAATATCTCAGCGATTACACCGCGACCTGGCGAGTCGCGATGGACAATCTCAATGTGCGTGATTATGAGTCCATAGCGGAGTTGACCGGCGCGCTTGAGCAAGTGATTAGCGGCGACCAGCCGCTCCAGCGGGCGTTAACCGCTCTGCGTGACAACACCCAGCCCATCGTATTGTCGGAAAAGCTCTCAGATTCGGAGCGCGAAGAGGCCTTGGCTGAGCCGGATTACCGCCTACTGACCCGGCTGGGGCATGAATTTGCGTCTGAAAACAGTGCATTGACCGTGCAAAAAGAGAAAGAAAACACGATGCAGGCGGTGTATCAGCAGTTAACCGAGTTACATCGTTATTTGCTGGCGATACAAAATGCACCGGTGCCTGGGAAATCGGCTCTGAAAGCGGTACAGCTCAGGCTGGATCAGAACAGCAGTGACCCGATTTTTGCCACTCGTCAGATGGCGAAAACCCTACCTGCACCGCTCAACCGCTGGGTGGGTAAACTCGCCGACCAGGCCTGGCATGTGGTGATGGTGGAAGCTGTTCACTATATGGAAGTGGACTGGCGTGACAGCGTGGTGAAACCCTTTAACGAGCAACTGGCGAACGGCTATCCGTTTGATCCTCGCTCGAAGCAGGATGCATCGCTGGATGCGTTTGAACGTTTCTTTAAACCTGATGGGGTGCTGGATACGTTTTATCAGCAGAACCTGCGCCTATTTATGGAAAACGATCTCAGCCTTGAGGACGGCGATAATGCGGTCATCATTCGCGAGGACATCCGCCAACAACTGGAGGCCGCGCAGAAAATTCGCGACATTTTCTTCACCAAACAGAACGGGTTAGAAGCACAGTTTGCGGTAGAAACCGTATCGCTTTCGGGCAATAAACGCCGCAGCGTGCTTAATCTTGACGGCCAGTTAGTCGACTACAGTCAGGGGCGCAACTATACCGCGCACCTGGTATGGCCAAACAATATGCGCGAAGGGAATGAAAGCAAGCTGACGCTAATTGGCACGAGTGGAAGCTCGCCGCGCAGTATCAGCTTCAGTGGACCGTGGGCGCAGTTCAGGCTACTGGGAGCGGGGCAGTTAACCGGCGTTCAGGACGGCACATTCAGCGTACGTTTCAACGTCGACGGCGGCGCGATGGTTTACCGGGTGCATACCGATATGGAAGACAACCCGTTTGCCGGTGGGCTTTTCAGCCAGTTCCGGCTGCCGGACACGCTGTACTGAGGAGGCAGGGATGAGTAGTAATCACGCACTGACACAGACCATCATGACCGGCAGCGATCCGCGGGATCTGCCGGAGTTCAGCGCCATTCGGGAGGAGATTAATAAGGCCAACCATCCGTCGCAGCCGGAGCTGAACTGGAAGCTGGTGGAGTCGCTGGCGTTGACGATCTTTAAAACCAACGGGGTGGATCTGCATACCGCAACTTACTACACCCTGGCCCGGACCCGCTCGCAGGGCCTGGCAGGCTTCTGCGAAGGCGCCGAGCTGCTGGCGGCGATGATCAGCCATGAGTGGGAGACCTTCTGGCCGCAAAGCGGCCCGGCACGCACCGAGATGCTGGACTGGCTCAATATTCGCACCGGCACTATTCTGCGTCAGCAAATCGCCTTTTCGGAATCTGACCTGTCGCTGCTATACCGCACCGAACGTGCATTGCAGCTTATTTGCGACAAACTTCAGCAGGTGGAACTCAAACGGCAACCGCGCGTGGAAAACCTTCTGTATTTTGTGCAGAACACGCGCAAAAAGTTCGAGCCACAACTCAGGCAGAGTGCAGAGACAGCAGGACAAAACCCCGTCAGAACGCTGGTTTATGCCCCCGAGAGTGCGCCATCCACGGCAGAGGTCATTCCCCCGCTGCCCGACCTACCTGAAATGAAGGTGCAGGTGCGCGGACTGACAGGCGGCAAGCGCGTGAAAGAGGGCAGTACCTTCAAAGGCTTTATCGCGGGTATGGTCAGTAGCGTCGCGATTGCTGCTGCACTCTGGTGGTGGCAGGTATACCCCACTCAGCAGATGCTCGCACAGGTCAATGACAGCGTGCCGGGGGCGGCGACGGTCTGGCTGGCCTCGCCAGAACTGGATAGTTATCAACGCAGACTTGAGCAACTGCTTGGTTCTTCCTCGCTACAGCCGCTGGAGATCGGGATGCAAATCGTGCGTACCGCAGACAGCCGATGGCCTGAAAGCCAGCAACAGCAGCAGGCGACTGCCAGGTGGAATGAGACGCTAAAAACCCGCGCGCAAAACAGCCCGCAGCTCAGGGGCTGGTTGCAGACGCGGCAGGATCTACGCGCTTTTGCCGATCTGGTAATGAGACGTGAAAAAGAGGGGCTGACACTTTCGTATATCAAAAACGTGGTCTGGCAGGCGGAGCGAGGGCTAGGCCAAGAAACCCCACTGGAATCCCTGTTAACGCAATACCAGGACGCGCAGGCGCAGGGCCAGAATACCGACACGCTGGAAAAACAAATCAACGAGCGGCTTGATGGAATATTAAGCCGCTGGCTGTTGCTGAAAACCCATTCCCTGCCGGAAGCGGCGACGACTAATACGGGTGCCGGGGAATAACCCTGGCCGGAGGAGTTTATTATGGCAAATCTTGTTTATCTCACACTAAACGGTGACCTGCAGGGACTGATTTCGGCAGGCTGTTCATCGCAGGACTCTATTGGTAATAAAGCGCAGATTGCGCATACGGATCAGATTATGGTGTTGGCTTTGAGCCATGGTTTAACAAGGTCACAGAATGTTAACCATCTGACCCTGAGCATTCATAAACCCGTGGATAAATCTTCCCCTTTATTGAGTAAATCTATTACTGAAAATGAATGCCTGACCTGCGATTTTGAGTACTATCGAACCAACCGTTTTGGTATTAATGAACTCTATTATAAAGTGAAGCTGATTAAGGCTCGTATTTCGAGTATTCATACTGATGTGCCTCATACGATCACCAACAGCCAAGGACAGCCGGAAGAAACAATATCGTTCACCTATGAAAGCATTACCCAAGAGCACTGCATCGCAGGAACCAGTGCATACAGTTTGTGGGAAGAGCGAATTTTCTAAATAATAATTAAAGAGATGAGGCGTAGAGGTGTGGTGTGAGGGTGTAAATCATCTTACATAACTAAATCCCCCCGCGTCATTTTGTGACGCGGAGGAGATATGTCCAATTTTTTGTGAGAGTTTAAATTACTGGCGATAGGAAAAACGTATTTACCTGTACCTATTCGCCAGATCCTTAACCATAGCAGAATAGGTGTTTTTCTTAAGCTGGGTTATTTGCTGGTCGATAGTATCCGTACTGACTTTTTTATCCGTAAGAGGTGACATCACTTTATATTCGTAGTTCACTGGTGACCAGGCTGCCCAATCGCCCGTTGCCACGTCCACAAGGGTGAATCGCACCAGGTAACGCAGTGAGGCTGTGTTCGTTACCTTTTCATTTTTATAGTCTGACCAGATCGTGGTTTTGCTGGTGGCGTCATATTTACCCGACTGCAGTAAATCCTGATAAATGATAATTACTTTCTGATGGCCCTTTGCCGCCACGTAGCGCAGAGCCTGCATCCAGTTCATATTCTCTGCGACGACAATTTCATTGTTTTCATCTTTTTCTTTGTTACAGGAAATCACTTTCTGTCGGTCAGGTATGCCTGAGAACGTTGCCACGGAATAATACTGACTCATCTCCTGCTGCATAAGCGTCTCGGGTGCGCGACTACCGGATTGTACCAGAATGATTTTTGAATTTAAGGGCACATGGAATTCGTCTTCTTCGAGTGCTGCCTGAATATCCTCTTCAGTCACTGCCAGTGTGGTTTCGTTGCCAAAAATATCTTTATCCGTTAATTGGAAAGAAGCATTTTTACTGACGTTACTCTCCGAGCCTGACGCACCTGTTTTTTTTGCATCAATAGGGGAGTGTACTGCGCATCCCGTGAGTAAAAGTGCTGAAATATATAACAATACTATTGACCTGAAATTCATGATTCGCTCCCTGAATGATAATTATATTATTCCGCTGGTGTTTTATGTGTTGTGTTGATTATATACCTGCGTCTGTCGTTGGCAAAATGGAATAAATACATTCATTTGCTCAATGCATTTAAGTGGAATGATTTTAGATGGTATCTATATTATTGGCATTTCGTTTGCAGATTTGCGTAAATCGGATTTAATTCAATCGAGGAGGTTGAGGCCAGGGCTAGGACAGGTCTTAAGTATGTCAAAACCCCAAAAGCAAAAACCCGCCTCTAGGGCGGGTTCTTTAAATAGTGGTGCCCGGACTCGGAATCGAACCAAGGACACGGGGATTTTCAATCCCCTGCTCTACCGACTGAGCTATCCGGGCAACGGGGCGCATTAAACCCGATCGTACTTCCGTCGTCAACGAAATTTATCGTTTTCGCTACCGACTGCACACTCTGCCACCATTTCGCTGACAACTTAGGCGAAAAAGTGCGTCCACAGGGCTGAGAGAGGCATGGCGAGCACCAGCGCAGGCAGCATATTCACCACCGCAAACATCTTTATCCCGCAGATTCGAAGACCCGTTGCCAGCAGCAAAAGGCCGCCCACGGCGGTGAAGTCGGCCATCATCGCGGGTGTTGTTAACGGGAGAATCAGTGTGGCACAGGTCGCTAGCGCCAGCTGAATCATCAGCATCGGCACGCAAATTGCGGCGACGGCAATCCCGAGCGTGGTAGCGAAGATGGTGGCGGTGAAGAAATCAAGAAACGCCTTGGCAATCAGAATGCTGGGGTCGCCGGTCATCCCTTCCTGCATCGATCCAAAAATCCCCGTGCCGCTGGCGCAAAACAGAATAATGATTGCCACATAGTTCTGAATAAACGTCTCTTGCGCTCCGCTTGCGGTTTTTCCGGGGCGAGAGATAAGGTTTTTGGCTTTGCTCACCGCCGCGTTTATCCCTTTCTCCAGATAGCAAAATTCGCCAATGAGCGCGCCAAGGAGTGTCGCCAGTACCATCACCGGTAAATTGGCGCACTTGATAACCAGCAAAATACCGATGCCCAGCGACGCAAGCCCAAAGATCGACGGCATAGAAGAGCGAATACGTTCAGGTAATCTTTGGCTTAACACCGCACCAAGCACGCCACCCAGTAATACGGCACCGGCATTAATAAAGGGTCCAATAACCAAAATACACTCCTGTTATTTAATCATTGATATTGAATTATTATTACATGATGAAGGCGGAGAGCGGGTAGCTTTCGCTGCCAGAAATGCATAAAGTTTCTGTCTTGCACCTCAAAATAAAAGGTGACATTATTGCGCGAATTTTCTCCTCCAGTCTGGATCTCTTCTCCCCTTGAAACGGGTCTCTACGCCTATGAAATCACTAAAAATTGCCGTCAGCCATGAGCTGGTTTCTACGCTGTCCACGCACCGGGAAGTGGTGACACTGGATAACACCGATTTTACGGATGTGGCGGCAGTCGTCATTACCGTGGCCGAAAGCCGCAGCGGTATTCTCGCATTACTGAAACGCACAGGGTTCCAGCTTCCGGTGTTTATCTTCTCGCAGGAGACAGATGCTGCGCCAGAAGGCGTCATGGCAGTCATAAGCGGCAAAGCGCAAGAGTTCCTGGAACTGGAAGCGGCAGCCTGCCGCTACGAAGAGAACTTACTGCCACCTTTTTTTGACACCCTGAGCCAGTATGTGGCGATGAACAACAGCACCTTTGCCTGCCCTGGCCATCAGCACGGTGCCTTCTTCAAAAAGCACCCGGCGGGGCGTCAGTTCTTCGACTTCTTTGGCGAGAACGTTTTTCGTGCCGATATGTGTAACGCTGACGTCAAGTTGGGCGATTTACTGATCCACGAAGGCTCCGCCAAAGATGCGCAAAAGTTTGCGGCAAAAGTGTTCAACGCCGATAAAACTTACTTTGTGCTTAACGGAACGTCCGCGGCCAATAAAGTGGTGACCAACGCGCTGCTGACACGCGGCGATCTGGTGCTTTTTGACCGCAATAACCACAAATCCAACCACCACGGGGCGCTGATTCAGGCAGGGGCTACTCCGATCTATCTGGAAGCCGCGCGCAATCCATTTGGATTCATCGGCGGAATCGACGAACACTGCTTTGACGATACCTATCTGCGTGACCAAATCCGCGAAGTGGCCCCCGAAAAAGCCCATGACGCTCGCCCGTTCCGACTGGCAGTTATCCAGCTCGGCACCTACGACGGCACGATCTACAACGCCCGTCAGGTGATCGACAAGATCGGCCATTTATGCGACTACATCCTGTTTGACTCCGCATGGGTCGGCTACGAGCAGTTTATCCCGATGATGGCCGACAGCTCACCTCTGTTACTGGAACTGAACGAGAACGATCCGGGAATCTTTGTGACCCAATCGGTGCATAAGCAGCAGGCCGGGTTCTCGCAAACGTCGCAGATCCATAAAAAAGATAACCACATTCGCGGCCAGGCCCGGTTCTGTCCACATAAGCGCCTGAATAATGCGTTTATGCTCCACGCTTCAACCAGCCCGTTTTATCCGTTGTTTGCCGCGCTGGATATCAACGCCAAAATCCATGAAGGGGAGAGCGGGCGCAGGCTGTGGGCGGAGTGTGTCGAGCTGGGTATCGAAGCGCGGAAAGCGATCATCGCCAACTGTAAGATGATCAAACCCTTCATTCCGCCAGTGGTGGCGGGGCGGCCGTGGCAGGATCATCCAACGCACGCGATTGCCAGCGAGCGTCGTTTCTTCAGTTTTGAGCCGGGCGCGAAGTGGCATGGCTTTGAGGGTTACGCCGACGAGCAGTATTTTGTCGATCCATGCAAGTTGCTGCTGACTACGCCGGGGATTGACGCAGAGACAGGTGATTACACGGAATTTGGTATTCCCGCGACGATCCTCGCCCATTACCTGCGCGAAAATGGCATTGTGCCAGAGAAGTGCGACCTGAACTCGATCCTGTTCCTGCTCACGCCCGCAGAAAGCGCGGAGAAGCTGGCGCAACTGGTGGCGATGCTCGGGCAGTTTGAACAGCATATCGAAGACGATACGCCGCTCGCCGAGGTGTTGCCGACCATCTTCAACAAATACCCGGTGCGCTACCGCGACTATACGATTCGCGACCTGTGCCAGGAAATGCACGATCTGTACGTCAGCTTTAACGTGAAAGATCTGCAAAAAGCCATGTTCCGCAAAGCGAGTTTGCCTGCGGTGGTGATGAATCCGCAGGATGCGAATCAGGCCTATATTCGCGGTGACGTGGAGCTGGTGCGTATCAGCGAAGCCGAAGGGCGAATCGCTGCTGAAGGTGCGCTACCATACCCGCCTGGCGTGCTGTGCGTTGTGCCGGGAGAAGTCTGGGGCGGCGCGGTGCAACGTTATTTCCTGGCGCTGGAAGAGGGCGTTAATCTGCTGCCCGGCTTCTCACCAGAATTGCAGGGCGTCTATAGCGAGAAAGATGCCGACGGCATCAAGCGGTTGTATGGGTATGTTTTACAGTAATGTGCTCGCATTTTTGCCCGGCGGCGCAAGCTTGCCGGGCCTACTAAAACCGTCAAAGCCTGTCGGATAAAACGCAGCCGCCACCCGGTTTTTTTCACTCCGCACTGCGCCGGTACATCCGGCGCGGATGGCCAATCTTCCCGTACAGCATCTCCACGCTCAAAAACCCCGCATCCACGCAGTGTTCCAGATAGCGCCGGGTAGTGGTTTTGCTCAATCCTGTCTCGTTCACCACCTCATCCACGGAGAAGCAGTGCGCCGCCTGGTCGTTAAACAGGGTTTGCACCAGCGCCAGCGTGTTCTCCTCAATCCCTTTACTGCCATTATCCTGGCGGTAATTTTTGGCCTGCAACTGATACAGCGAATCAACGTTCTGCTGATCGACAATCTTCCACACTCGCTGCTGCTCGGCGAATTGCACGAAGCGCTCCAGCGACTGGCTGAGCCGCTTCCATGACACGGGTTTCAGGATGTAGTCGAACGCGCCGTTACGAATCGCCAGGCTACAGGTGTCCATGTCACTGGCGGCGGTAATAAAAATCACCGAGCAGTTGGCATGCACCAGTAAAGGATTGCTAATTAAAGTGATGCCTTTACCGTCCGGCAAATAGTTATCCAGCAGAACGAGCTGCGGCTGCAGACTGGAAAGCAGAGTCTGTGCCTCGGCAAGAGAAGAGGCGATACCCACCAGGCGAAGGCGCGGATGTTTACCGATCAGCTCCGCATGAAGTTGTGCCAGCTCGTTCTCATCTTCAACGATCAGTACGTCGATATGTTCATGTTGCATAGTCAGTATCTTCCAGTTCCTGAACAGGTCGCTTCGGAGTTCCCGTGGCGGGAATAAACAGCGAAAAAATCGTGCCCCGAGGCATGTTATCGGCAACCTCTATGGCACCGCCAGCCTGGGTGACATAACTGTCGATCAGGTACAGGCCTATCCCATGATCGCCACGCGTTTTCGTCGTGATGCCGCGTTCAAAGATCCGCTCGCGGATCTCAGGCTTAATGCCAACGCCCCGATCCGCCACTTCAATAATCAGCTCACGTTCGTTGAGTTTTATCAGCACTTCTACCGGCTCATGTGGAAGCGGGGCACGCTGGGTGGCTTCAATGCCGTTATCCAGTAAATTCCCAATGATGGAAATCAGCTCCGCTTCGAGAAGCGAGGCGAAAGGCTTATCCACCCGACAGGCGGGATCAAAGTTCAACTCGACGCCTTTCTCTCGTGCTCGCGCGGCTTTACCTAATAAAAGGCCACACAACGTCGGCGAGCTAAAGCGCGAGGAGATAAAGTCCAGCAGCTCCTGAGCGTGTTCTGATTGCGCCTGAATAAAGCCAATTGCTTCTTCGTAGCGCCCCATATGCAACAGCCCCGACAACGTTGTCATTCGATTCAACTGCTCGTGGCGCATGATGCGCAGGTTATCGACGTAACGTTTGACCTGGCTTAACTGGGCGCTCAGGGAGTCTATCTCATTGCGATCGCGGAAGGTGATCACCCATCCCTGAAGTGAATCTTCGAGCATTATCCGCACGCGGCTGGCAATCACGGTCAGATCGTTAAAGCGACAAATCTCATCGTGAGTATCTTTCACCAGCATGGTTTGAGGTGAGAAAAACGGGACCGGAGTAATTACCTGGCTAATCGGCTGCCCGCGCAGTTCCCGTGCAGGTTGCGGTAAACCGAGAAGATTACGCGCTGCCTGGTTGATCACCCCGATCCGGTGATTATCATCAATTGCGATTACCCCTTCGTAAATCGACTCCATCATCGCTTTTTGCTGGCGCACCAGCAGGCCGATTTCGCGCGGCTCCAGCGAGAAAATCTGCTTCTTAATGCTGCGTGTGAAAAACCACGAGAAGACAAACAGGGCGATCAGCAGCAGCACCGCAGCAATTAAAATGTTTACCACTTTGCTGACGGTAATGGTGTCGAGATAGCTGGTGAGATACCCGACAGAGACAATCCCCACCACTTCTCCCGCGTCGTTGAAAATCGGCGCTTTGCTGCGTAGCGAAATCCCCAAACCCCCTTTACGGATGGTGGTGGTGCTTTTGCCGTGCAACACCTCCTCGTTATCCCCGCCGATCAGCGTTTTACCGATCCTGTCTGCAAACGCAGAATGGAACAGGTGCAGACCTTTATTGTCACCAATCACAATAAAGCTGGCATCGCTGCGGGTTGCTATTTGGAACATAAATTCACGAATGGCTTTGATATCCTTTTCTTCAACCTCTTTGCGCAAGGTTGGAATAAGCGCAATCTCTTCCGCCTGTATTTTGGCACGCATGCTCATTTCCTGATAAAGCTGTCTGCTGACGTCGGCATAGTAATATCCGCCCAGTAATGCAAAGAGCACTGAGAAAAAGGCGACCAGCGAAATAAAGAGCTTAATCTGAAACGACACTTTCATGACTATCACGCAGGGTATCAACGGGTTTCGCCAATATATCATCTTTTTTCCGCTTGCCAGGAGCTTTGCCTGAAACTTGTGATCATTTCCACAGCGCGGCTCGCAAAACAAAAATAGATAATTCAGGCTTGTCTTAATGCTAATTTAATTAATGTTATTTGTTTGTACGTTCTGGAAAAGAAACCATAAAAACCACGGCAATAAATAAGGCGTTAATCACATTAAATAAAAGAAACCATTAAAACCATAGAGGCCATTAAAACTTCGGTTTTAATATGCCTTTCCTCACATAAAGTAAGCCTTTGAGACTCTAGGATTAACGCACAAATAACCAAGAGGCTTAATTATGAGCACTACTGACGATTCTTTCTCTGTTACCCACGACCCGATTGAACTTCAGCGGCCGTCGCTTAAAGAGCGCTGGTGGCACATTATGGATACCTGGAAAGTCG
This sequence comes from Lelliottia jeotgali, assembly GCF_016771845.1. Classification (NCBI taxonomy): domain Bacteria; kingdom Pseudomonadati; phylum Pseudomonadota; class Gammaproteobacteria; order Enterobacterales; family Enterobacteriaceae; genus Lelliottia; species Lelliottia jeotgali. The sequence goes on from NZ_JAENMQ010000008.1 coordinate 36,171, forward strand.
GGATCATTCCCCTGCCGCTGTTTGTATTAGCCGGTGCACTGATCGCCATTGACTGTCTGGGCGGAAAACTGCCGAGCGATATCGTGGTGATGGTCGCAACTCTGGCGTTCTTCGGTTTTGCCTGCGGTGAGTTCGGCAAACGTCTGCCGATTGTCGGCAAACTCGGTGCGGCGGCGATTTGCGCCACCTTTATTCCGTCGGCGATGGTCTATTACGGCCTGCTGCCGGACGTGGTGGTCGAGTCCACCACCAAGTTCTACAAATCTACCAACATTCTCTATCTCTACATCTGCTGCATCATTGTCGGCAGCATCATGAGCATGAACCGGACCGTGCTGATTCAGGGCTTCCTGCGCATTTTCTTCCCGATGCTGTGCGGCGAAATCGTCGGCATGATCGTCGGGATGGGCGTCGGCATGGCGCTCGGCCTTGAGCCGTTCCAGATCTTCTTCTTTATTATTCTGCCGATCATGGCGGGCGGGGTCGGCGAAGGGGCAATTCCACTCTCCATCGGCTACGCCACGCTGCTGCACATGGATCAGGGCGTGGCTCTCGGTCGTGTACTGCCGATGGTCATGCTGGGCGGCTTAACCGCCATTATTATCTCCGGCTGCCTGAACCAGTTGGGCAAACGCTATCCGCACCTGACTGGCGAAGGCCAACTGATGCCAAACCGCGCTAATGCCGACGCTAACGTGTCGCAACCGGCTTTCTCCGGCAAAGCCGACGTCACCACGATTGCTTCCGGCGCACTGCTGGCGGTGCTGCTCTACATGCTGGGTATGCTCGGTCACAAGCTGATTGGCCTGCCAGCACCGGTTGGCATGCTGTTTGTGGCGGTGCTGGTGAAGCTCTGCAACGGCGCGTCCCCACGCCTGCTGGAAGGTTCGCAGGTAGTCTACAAATTCTTCCAGACCTCCGTGACCTACCCGATTCTGTTTGCCGTTGGTGTGGCGATCACTCCGTGGCAGGAACTGGTCAATGCCTTCACCGTCAGCAATCTGCTGGTGATTGTCAGCACCGTCTCCGCGCTGGTAGCTACCGGCTTCTTCGTCGGTAAAAAGATTGGTATGCACCCGATTGATGTCGCCATCGTCTCCTGCTGTCAGAGCGGGCAGGGCGGTACCGGCGACGTGGCGATTTTGACCGCAGGCAACCGTATGAGCCTGATGCCGTTCGCCCAAATTGCTACCCGAATTGGCGGCGCGATTAATGTCTCCGTCTCGCTGCTGGTTCTGGGCAACTTCCTCGTCTAAGTCTTCAGGAAAGAACAATGAAACTTGCAAGTTTTCTGTATCAGGGTAAACGCAGCTACGGCATCGTGCAGGCCGATGGCGTCGTGGATTTAGGTCGCCGTCTGGGCGATCGCTACAGCGACCTCAAAGCGCTGTTGCAGGGTAACGGCCTGGCGGATGCCACGCGTTATCTCAGCGACGCCGTGGATATTCCGATGAGCGCCATCACCTTTTTGCCGGTGATTGAGCAGCCGGAAAAAATCCTCTGCGTGGGCATGAACTACGCCGACAAACGCAAAGAGTTTGACCAGCACAACCCGGCCCCGACGCTGTTTGTCCGCTTTGCGGATTCCCAGACCGGGCACAACTCACCGGTGCTCAAACCGCGCCACTCCTGCGAATTTGACTACGAAGGCGAGCTGGCGGTGATCATCGGTAAAGGGGGCGAGAACATCCGCCGTGAAGATGCCCTGAGCCACGTCGGCGGATACAGCTGCTACATGGACGGTTCCGCCCGCGACTGGCAGCACACCTGGTTCACCGCCGGGAAAAACTGGCGGCAGACCGGGGCATTTGGCCCGTGGATGGCGACCGCCGATGAAATCCCGGATCCGCACAGCCTCGCGATCCGCACCTGGCTTAATGGACGTATGGTGCAGGAAGACAACACCAGCAGCATGATCCACAAGGTCGCGGAACTGATCGAGTACATCAGCACCTTTACCCGCCTCAGCCCCGGCGACGTGATCATCACCGGGTCGCCGGGTGGTGTAGGCAAAAAGCGCAATCCGCCGCTGTTTATGAAAGAGGGCGATCGCATTGAGGTGGAGATCGAAAACATCGGTCATCTGAGCAATGTGATTATGGAAGCACCCGCGCAAGCCCTGGCGGCAGCGCACTGATTAAGGCGGCGGCATGCACTCGCAACTCCCTATCGACTTTCGTCAGACGATTGTCACGCAACACCCGGAACGCTTAAGCCAGATTCGTTATCTGCTGGCGGACAGTGGCCTGGGGCTGGACAACGACATCACGCTGTTTGTGGAGGCCTGGTCCGGCACGCAGTTAGTGGGGTGCGCAGGGCTCGCTGCCAATGTCATCAAGTGTGTGGCGGTTGATGAAAAGCTGAGGGGCGCAAATCTCAGCGCCCGTCTGCTGGCCGAAGTGGAAAATGCCGCACTGGCGCGCGGCCATTTTCACCTCTTTCTCTGCACCCGCCCGTGTAACAAAGAGCGCTTCGCCCGCAGCGGTTTCTGGCCGATTGCCCAGAGCGGCAACAACGCGGTGCTGCTGGAGAATACCCCGCAGGGTATCGAGCGTTACTGTCGCTCGCTGCAGCGCAGCCGCAAGTGTGGGGAAAAAATTGGCGCGATTGTAATGAACGCCAATCCGTTCACCCTCGGGCATCGACATCTGGTGGAGCAGGCGGCGACGCAGTGCGACTGGCTGCATCTGTTCGTGGTGCGCGAGGACGCGTCGTTCTTCCCGTTTAGCGACCGTCTGGAAATGGTCCGTGCGGGCGTGGCGCATTTTCCGAATGTCTCGGTGCACGAAGGGTCGCAGTACATCATCTCCCGCGCCACTTTTCCGTCCTATTTCCTCAAAGAGACCGGCAAAGTTCAGCAGGCGTGGAGCGAGATCGACGTGCTGATTTTCCGCGACTTTATTGCCCCAACGCTTGGGATCACCCATCGCTTTATCGGCTCGGAGCCGTTTTGTGACATCACCCGCCAGTACAACCAGACGCTGCATCAGCTCCTCGCCTCGGATATTGAGGTGGTGGAAATGCCGCGCATCAAGGCGACAGGAAACGCCATTTCGGCGTCGGAAGTGCGCCGTTTACTCAAGACACAGCAGTTTTCCCGCATTCGGGAAATTGTCCCGGAGTCCACTTTCGTGCATCTCGAAGCGCACTACAGCGCGAGCGCGGAAGTCGCATAACTATCAGGAATTTATCATGAATATTGTAAGGGAGGCGCTGGCCGGAACGCAGGAGTCCAGCGACCTGATGGTGAAAATCGCCCCCGCCGACGGCGAGCTGGAGATTGTCATCCACAGTGAAGTGATTAAGCAGTTTGGCGAGCAGATCCGCCTGGTGGTAAACGAAACACTGCGCGCTATGGACGTGCGCCAGGGGCTGATTATCGTTGAAGATAAAGGGGCGCTGGACTGTGTGATCCGCGCCCGTCTGCAAAGTGCGCTGATCCGCGCCTCAGAAACGCAGCAGATCGACTGGAGCAAAATGTCATGAATAAACTCCGTCGCAGTATGCTGTTTTTACCCGGCGCGAACGCCGCGATGCTCTCTACCGCGTTTATCTATCGCCCTGACTCCATCATGTTTGATCTCGAAGACGCCGTGGCTCTACGCGAAAAAGACACCGCGCGCCTGCTGGTCTTCCACGCGTTACAGCATCCGATGTATCAGGATATTGAAACCGTGGTGCGCATTAATCCGCTGAGCACGCCGTTTGGCCTGCTGGATCTCGAAGCGGCGGTTCGCGCGGGCGTAGACGTTATCCGCCTGCCAAAAACCGACACCCCGGAAGATATCTTCGAGCTGGAAGGGCATCTGGAGCGCATCGAGCGTGAGTGTGGCCGCGAAGTGGGTTCCACACGCGTGATGGCCGCGATTGAATCAGCAATTGGCGTGATTAACGCCGTGGCGATTGCTCGTAGCTCGCCGCGCCTGATCGGCATCGCCCTGGCGGCGTTTGACTATGTGATGGACATGCAAACCGAACGCGGCGACGGCACAGAGCTGTTCTATGCCCGCTGCGCGGTACTGCACGCGGCGCGCGCCGCCGGGATCGACGCCTTCGACGTGGTGTGGTCAGACGTTAACGACGAAGGCGGGTTCCTGCGCGAAGTTAACCTGATCCGCAAAATGGGCTTCAACGGCAAATCTTTGATCAACCCGCGCCAGATCGACCTGCTGCACAACGCCTACGCGCCGACTCAGCAGGAAGTGGATCACGCGAAATTAGTGATCGAAGCGGCAGAAGAGGGTGAGCGCAACGGCCTGGGCGTGGTTTCGCTTAACGGCAAAATGGTCGATGCGCCGATTATTGACCACGCGCAGAGGGTGCTGGAACGCGCGGCTGCCTCTGGCGTGCGTCGCTAAGGATGACACAATGAATCAGACAGAACTTCTCCACCTGAATTTCCCCCACCTGCGGGATCTGCAACCCTTTGATACGGCCCATAGCGCTACGCCGTGGCTGGCTGATGTTGAAGAAAAACAGCGTCGCAAGCTTTGCGAAACCGTTGAAGAGGCGGTTAAGCGTAGCGGCTTGCAGGACGGGATGACTATCTCGTTCCATCATGCATTTCGCGAAGGCGATCGGGTGATTAATACCGTCGTCGCGCTGCTGGCTAAAATGGGCTTTAAAAATTTGACCCTGGCGTCCAGCTCGCTGATGACCTGTAACGATGCGCTGATCGAACATATCCAGAGCGGCGTGATCTCCCGGATCTACACCTCCGGGATGCGCGGCAAACTGGCTGACGCCATCTCTCACGGGCTGATGGACGAGCCGGTGCAGATCCACTCCCACGGCGGACGCGTGAAGCTTCTGCAGGACGGCGAGCTGAACATCGACGTCGCGTTCCTCGGCGTGCCGTGCAGCGATGAGTTTGGTAATGCCAACGGAACTCAGGGTAAATCCTGCTGCGGCTCGCTGGGCTATGCGATGGTCGATGCTCATTTTGCCCGCAAAGTGGTGCTGCTCACGGAAGAACTGGTGCCGTTCCCGAACATGCCCGCCAGCCTGGTGCAGGATCGCGTGGACTATGTCGTGCAGGTCGAAAGTGTGGGCGATCCGGCGAAGATCAGCGTCGGTGCGGCACGCGTCACCAGCAACCCTCGAGAGCTGATGATTGCCCGCTATGCGGCGGACGTGATTGAACACTCTGGCTATTTCAAAAACGGTTTCTCGATGCAGACCGGCTCCGGCGCGGCGGCCACCGCCTGCACCCGCTTTATGGGCGAGAAAATGGAGCGCAGCGGCGTGAAAGCCCGCTTCGCACTGGGTGGGATCACCGGCAGCCTTGTCGATCTGCACGAGAAAGGGCTGATCGAAAAACTGCTCGATACCCAGTGTTTTGACGGTCAGGCAGCGGCCTCGCTGGCGCGCAATCCAAATCACGTGGAGATCTCCACCAACGTCTACGCTAATCCCGGCAGCAAAGCGGCCAGCTGCGATCGGCTCGACGTGGTGATCCTCAGTGCGCTGGAGATCGACGTCGATTTCAACGTCAACGTCATTACTGGCTCCGACGGCGTGATGCGCGGGGCATCAGGCGGGCACTGCGATGTGGCGGCGGCCGCGAACCTGACGATTGTCGTCGCACCGCTGCTGCGTAGCCGTATCCCGACGGTGGTGAGACGTGTGACCACGCGCTTAACGCCAGGTGAAAGTATCGACGTGCTGGTAACCGATCACGGCATTGCCGTCAATCCTGCGCGCCCGGAGATCCGCGAGCGGCTGGAGGCGGCGGGACTGAAAATTGTTGATATCGAGGCGCTATATGCGCGGGCAATTTCGCTCACCGGTGAGCCGAAACCGATTGAATTTACCGACAAAATCGTCGGTGTGATCCGCTACCGTGATGGCAGCGTGATCGACACTGTCCGACAGGTTAAGGAGTCATAATCATGACCATTGCGACACCCGCGCATGCGGGTGTTAGCTTGGCGCAAATGCTGGCGGCGAAAGAGAGCCGCGCGGCACGCCAGGCTGACTGGCTCACGCACTATCAACAACCGGTGATTTCGCTGACCCTGGTCACGCCCGGTGATATCAAAGATAGCCTGCGCTATCGAAACACTATGGGTGTGGCGCTGCAGATGTGCGATCAACTGCTGTGGGAACACCGCTGGCGGGTGCTGGATCGCCAGGTGCTATGGCTGCCAACGGGGCCAGAAGCTCTGTGGTGTGTGGAACATCAGGCACCGGAAATCAAAGCCCACTGCGCCGAACTGGAACAGACGCACCCGCTGGGGCGGCTGTGGGATTTGGACGTGATTTGCCCAGATGCCGGACATGTCGGACGACGCTCTCTGGGTGAGAATATGCGCAGGTGTCTTCTCTGCGACGAACCCGCTCACGCTTGTTCCCGCTCGCGTCAGCATCCGGTCGAGCAGGTTGTCGCCCGCGTGGAGAAGATGATTGATGACTGGTTCTCTCGCGACTAATCCGCACGTCAAAGATGTGCCGCAACTAGCGGAAGAGGCGCTATGGCGCGAGTTAGAGCTCACGCCAAAACCGGGGCTGGTGGATAAGATCAACACCGGTTCGCACCGCGATATGGATCATGCGCTCTTTGTTCGCAGCATTGCCGCGATCGCGCCGTGGTTCTCGCGCTTTGCCGAGCTGGGTGCGGAACATGCCGGGAAACCGGCAGCGGAGCAATTGCGCCTGATTCGCCCGATGGGTATGGCCTGCGAGCAGGCCATGTATGCAGCAACGGGAGGTGTAAATACTCACAAAGGCGGCGTTTTCGCGCTGGGGTTACTCTGTTTTGCCGCTGGGCGTGTTAAAAATGTGAATGCGCACACGCTCTGTTGTGAGGTGAGTAACATTTGCAGCGGGCTGGTGGATCGCGAACTGGCTGGGCGTATGGGCAGGGCAACCGCCGGTGAGCGGCAATATCAGGATTTTGGTTTAGCCGGCGCGCGTGGTGAAGCGCAAAGCGGCTTCGCAACGGTTAGAAAAGTGTTATCGCAGTGGAATCGTCATCAATTGCATGACTTGTTATTACGCCTAATGGCGGTGAATCAGGACAGTAATCTGGTATCGCGCGGTGGCATGGAAGGGCTGCGCTATGTGCAGCGATACGCTCAGCATCTCGTGGCTAATGGCTGGGATCGGGCCGCGCTGACAGAGATGGATAACGCGCTGATTGCACGAAATTTAAGTCCAGGAGGTAGTGCGGATTTGCTGTCGGTGGGAATGGTGCTGGCAGAGTGTTGATGAAAAACTCATCTCCCGCCGGGAGATGAGTCCACAGGATTATCGCTTCTGGAGCAAATAGCTATTCTCAAAGCCAGGTAAGCTGCCGATCACGTCGAAGCCGTTGAAGTAACCTCCCGCGCGCAGCAAGTCAACTGCCGGGCCGACCTGCGGCGAGTACTGGTGGTCTCGGTAGTCGTCAAAGACAATAAATCCGCCGGAAACAACGGTTGGGGAATAGAGCAGGAAGTCGATTAATACATGACGACCTTCATGGCCCCCATCGATGTGCAGCAGCACGGTCTGAGGATTAAGGGCCAGAACACGTTCAATACTGAGTTCTGAGTATCCGCGCACCAGATTTACTTGCGGGAAAAGGCGTTCATGGTAGAAACGCAGCTCACTTTCCTGGCGTGGCAGTTCCATTGGGTCGATGCTAATCATACGGCGTTTATGCTGGCAGATTTCATTCATAAACGACGTGGATTTTCCCTTCCAGACGCCGATCTCAATGATGTCGCCAGCAACGTTATTGTGTTCGAGCAGCCAGCACAGATATCCGAGGCATTTCACATGGTCGTGGAATGACAGCTCTCTGCGTGACATTGCCAGCTCCTCAGGAAGTTCAGCCTGGGTTCGCGCAAGCGCTTCGCCAACATTATCCCAGGTTGTGTCAATGATGTTTTTAATCACGGGATCCTGGAAAAAAACCTTTAAGTCAGCGATATCTAGCATCTTTTAACCTTATCTGCGCGGCAGGAATGACAAAATGTCGATAGTGATAAATGTGCCACAGTGGGGTGAGAGTGAGGCGCTAAATACGTCCTGTTTTTATAGGTAATTATCAGGATAGATAGGGACTTCCCTCTCCTGAGAGGAGAGGGACAGGAGGATTAATGCGCGATTGGCTGAGCACCATGCGGAACACGGACGTGTTTGTATTTGAACAGTGCGATGAAGGCGAAGAACAGTACCAGCGAGTAACCGGCGAAGATAAGCCATACAGGCTGCCAGTCGGTAATCCCGTTTGTGGTGTACATCTCAACGACTTTACCGCTCACGACGCCACCGAGAATACAGCCGAAACCGTTGGTCATCATCAGGAACATACCCTGAGCACTGGCGCGGATTTCAGGCTTAACTTCTTTTTCGACAAACACCGAACCGGAGATGTTGAAGAAGTCGAAGGCGCAGCCGTAAACAATCATCGACAGAACCAGCAGTACGGTACCGAACGCCGATGGGTCTCCATAGGCAAAAAGTCCGAAGCGCAGCATCCATGCAAAGATACTGATAAGCATTACGTTCTTGATGCCGTAACGGCTCAGGAAGAACGGAATGGTCAGGATGAACAGAGTTTCAGAAATCTGCGAAATCGACATCATCACCGATGCATGCTCAACGATAAAACTACCGGAGAACAGCGGGTTGTTATCGAAACTGTGCAGGAAGGTGTTCCCGAACATGTTGGTGATTTGCAGTTCAGCACCCAGCAGCATGGAGAAGATAAAGAAGATCGCCATGCGTTTGTTTTTAAACAGTGCAAATGCGTCCAGACCGAGCATTGAGCTCCAGCTCTGTTTTGCCTGCTGATTCGATACCGGAATGTGCGGCAGCGTCAGGGTGAACAGTGCTAACAGAACAGACAGTCCAGCACCGATGTAGAGCTGCATATGGCTCAGTTCGAAGCCTGCGAAGCTCACGCCCCACATTGCCATGATGAAGCCGATGGTGCCCCAGATACGGATTGGCGGGAAATCGGTCACGATATCCAGACCAGCGGATTTAATGCGGTAGTAGGAGATGGTGTTGATAAGTCCCAGCGTTGGCATATAGGCCAGTGAGTTAAGCAGGATAACAATAAACATCCCGCCTGGCGTTGTAACCCCTGCCGCCATAAAGAGCGTTCCTGCTCCCACCAGATGACACAGCGCGTAAAGCCATTTTGCGCTGATCCATTTGTCCGCCACGATCCCCAGAAGTGTTGGCATAAAGACCGCTGCAATACCCAGCGAGCTATATACAGCACCGATAGACGCACCGTCGAACTTGAGCGTCACAAACATGTAGGAGCCGAGCGTGGTTAGCCAGCTACCCCACAGACAGAACTGCAGAAACGACAATATTTTAAGCTGCAGCTTAAGGTTCATGTTACTTTCCTCACAATTGAGCGGGAGATATGTTTTTATGGGAACATTCAGGGTTGTTATTTGATGCAATTCTATCAGCAGGCAACGTTATGTTTTGTTACCTCCCGCAAAAAAATGCAATCCTCATTAATTTGCAGTTTAGATTGTGATGCAAATAACATTTTCGTATGGATGGGGTGGGGATGGGTGCGGTTTGTTGCCCTCACCCCGGCCCTCTCCCACGGGGAGAGGGAGAAAAATCGTCCTCAGCGGGGGAGGGAGAACACCGGACCGTCCCCTCTCCCTTTGGGAGAGGGTTAGGGTGAGGGGGAAAACCTATCTACGCCGGTAATTCTTCTGCGCCGTATTCACCTTATACAGATAACGACGAGATTCGGCGGAAGGGTGGCGGGTAGTCAGCGTCGAGTAAACATCCCCTGGTGCCATGCTGTTGATGATGTTTGCGGCCTGGATTTTATCGCTGGAGAACACGCGCAATACGCTGCCCGCACCGCCGTTGTAAGCGGTGATCACCGCGTAACGGCGTGACGTCGGGTTATCAATTCCGCCGAGATAAACATTGTTCAGCATCGCCAGGTAGGCGGTGCCCGTATCAATGTTACTGGCCGGATCGAACAGGAAGCTGCGGCTCGGTGTGCCGGATTTACCCTGCGAACGGAACACATCTTTTCCGGCGCTATGCTGGACAACCTGCATCAGCCCTAAGGCGTCGGAACGGCTTACTGCGTAAGGGTTAAAGGAGGATTCGGTCTGCATGATCGCCAGAATCAACGACTCATCCACGCCATATTTGCGCGACGCCTGACGCACCATGCCCACGTACTTATGCGCACGTTTGTCGAGGTGGTTCGGCACCAGATTGATCGTCACGCTGTAGATAATTTTCAGGCCGTTGCTGCGGCTTTTCAGGCGCGTTTTCAGCAGATAATCAGCGAAGGCGGTGGCGCGTCCTTCCCAGCGGATTGCCTGGCCGGTCTGGTCGACAACTTGGCCGTAAAGGAACGGCTCTTTGGAGATGGTGATATCGTCGGCGTCAGAATAGAGGTCGATTGAACCCGGATCGTCGCCCATCAGCAGGGTTTTGACGATCGCCTGGCGTAAGCGCGCCGCAGGCTCGGTACCGGCGATGGTTTCAATCGTGATTGTACCGTCATCAAAGTTGATGTGGCTACGCGTCTGATAGGCGTCGGTATATTTAACGTAATCCTTCGGTCCCGCGATAAGAACTTCGTTAAATCCCCAAATATTCTCGATGTTATGGGCAAACTGCCCCATCAGAATGTCAAAACCGTTCGTGTCCTTTACCCAGGCTTCGTTATAGCTATCGCCTTTTTTACTGGAACAAGACACAAGCAACGGCGCAACAAGGGCTAGCGCTAATAATTTTTTCATCATTCCGGGATTGCGTGTTGTGTTTGCTTTGTCGCGGTTATTGCCGGATGGCGCTGCGCTGACCCGGCCTACCGTCTGCAGGCTCGTGCAAGCAAAGCGCCGCCGGGCATCAGCCCGCGCTGTTATTTTTCTGGCGGCGTGTAGCCTTCAATGTGCACATCTTTGCCTTCGAACAGGAAGTTCACCATTTCCTGTTCCAGCAGCTTGCGGTGTTCCGGGTTCATCATGGTGAGTTTTTTCTCGTTGATGAGCATGGTTTGCTTCTGCTGCCACTGCGCCCACGCCTCTTTAGAAATCTCGTTAAAGATGCGCTTACCCAGTTCGCCCGGATAGAGCTGGAAATCCTGCCCTTCGGCGTCGCGCTGCAGATAGGTACAAAAAATTGTTCTGGCCATTATTATTCCTCGTTGTCTGACCGAAGCTAAACCACGGCTCCGGCACGTAATTGCTGTAACAGGCGCTCCACGGGAGCTGCCAGCCCGACAGATGGCGGTTGCGCTAAGTTATACCAGAGAGCCGTTCCATCATCCATGCATGAGGTGAATGAAGACACGGGAAGCCACATGGGCACGATATCCAGATGGAAATGGCTGAACGTGTGACGAAATGCCGTCAGTTGCTGGAGTTTATCGGCACTAATCTGCCGCTGGGCCAGCCACTCACGTAATCCCTCTTCGTTTTCAAACTGTGGAAAACAATATAATCCACCCCATAAACCACTTGGCGGACGCTGAGCAAGGTAAACCCCATCGCCATGCTGCATTAACAGCATAAAGCCGGTGCGTTCAGGGATCGTCTGTTTCGGTTTTTTGCCTGGATACTGCGCCCAGGAATGATTCGCGTAGGCCACGCAGAGGTTGTTCACCGGGCAGAGTTCGCATTTCGGTTTAGAGCGGGTACAGACGATCGCCCCCAAATCCATCATCGCCTGGTTGAAGCGTTCAACGCCTTTCGCTGGCGTCACTGTTTCGCTGATCTCCCACAGGCGTTTCTCGACCTCTTTCTTACCCGGCCAGCCGCCCACTGCGTAGCAGCGCGCCAGCACGCGTTTCACGTTGCCGTCGAGGATCGGGAAATGTTTACCGAGTGAAAGAGAGAGCACAGCACCCGCAGTGGAACGACCCACCCCAGGTAGGGCAGCCACTTCATCGAAGGTTTCCGGGAATTTGCCCTTATGCAGCGTCGCTACCTGCTGTGCCGCTTTATGCAGATTGCGCGCACGGGCGTAGTAGCCAAGCCCAGTCCACAGGTGCAGCACTTCATCGAGGGGAGCATTGGCGAGATCGGTTATCGTCGGGAACCGCTCCATAAAACGCTCAAAATAGGGGATAACCGTTGCGACCTGCGTTTGTTGCAACATCACCTCGGAGAGCCATACTTTGTACGGCGTTTTTTCAATTTGCCAGGGCAGGGTTTTACGCCCGTATTTGTCGTACCAGTCCAGCACCTGGGCTGAAAATTGAGAGGCTTGCATGGTCATCGATTCGCATAATCAGGGACGCAGATTGCAACATAGCGTCTTGCGACTGTAAACCGGATCTTTCCCATGCTTGCATACAGGGCTTAACTTTGGATAATGCCCGTTTCCCGAACAATCTCACAAGCAGACTACTCTTTTATGAAAAACGACGTCATCTCACCGGAATTTGATGAAAACGGTCGCCCGCTGCGCCGTATTCGCAGCTTTGTCCGCCGTCAGGGCCGCCTGACAAAAGGGCAGCAACATGCGCTGGATAACTACTGGCCGGTGATGGGCGTTGAGTTCAGCGAACAACCCGTCGACTTCTCCGAGCTGTTTGGTCGCGATGCGCCGATTACGCTGGAGATCGGCTTCGGCATGGGTTCTTCGCTGGTGACGATGGCGAAAGCGCGCCCGGAGCAGAACTTCCTCGGCATCGAAGTTCACTCACCTGGCGTCGGCGCGTGCCTTGCAACCGCGCACGAAGAGGGCGTCGAGAACCTGCGCGTCATGTGCCACGATGCGGTTGAAGTGCTGCACAAAATGATTCCTGACAATTCTTTGAACATGGTTCAGCTCTTTTTCCCTGACCCGTGGCACAAAGCACGTCATAATAAGCGCCGTATCGTTCAGGCAGAATTTGCTGAGCTTGTGAAAAGTAAGCTAAAACTGGGCGGTGTCTTCCATATGGCCACCGACTGGGAACCTTACGCGGAACACATGCTGGAAGTGATGTCGTCGCTCGACGGGTATAAAAACCTGTCCGAAAACAACGACTATGTACCGCGACCGGATTCACGTCCGGTAACGAAATTTGAACAGCGTGGCCATCGTCTTGGTCACGGTGTATGGGACTTAATGTTCGAGAGGGTTAAATAATGGCAAACCGTAGCCGTCGTCTGCGTAAAAAGATGCACATCGAGGAATTCCAGGAAGTTGGTTTTTCCGTCGCATGGCGTTTCCCGGAAGGGACTAGCGTCGAAACCATTGATAAGGAAGTTGACGCCTTTATCGATGAAGTGATCGAGCCGAACAAACTGGCGTTTGATGGCAGCGGCTATCTCTCCTGGGAAGGCCTGATCTGCAAGCAAGAAATCGGTAAATGCACCGAAGAGCAGCAGGCACTCGTGCGCAAATGGCTGGAAGACCGCAAATTCGAAGAGGTACGCGTCAGCGAACTTTTCGACATTTGGTGGGACTAACTAGCAAAGGGCCGGCAAATGCCGGCCCGTTTTGTCTTGAGGGATAATTATGATGCGCAAAACGCTGCTGGCTGTGGCACTGATGACCACCGCGTTAACTGCCCATGCGGATTACAAATGCGAAGTCACACCGCGCGACGATGTGATTCTCAGCCCGCAAACCGTTCAGGTAAAAGGTGAGAACGGTAATCTGGTGATCACACCAGATGGCAACGTAATGTATAACGGCAAACAATATACCCTGAGCGCGGCCCAACGCGAGCAGGCGAAAGATTATCAGGCGGATCTCCGCTCGGCGTTACCGTGGATCGACGAAGGCGCTCTGACGCGCGTCGAGAAAGGCCGCGTGGCGCTGGATAAGATCATCGCCAAAGAGGTGGGTGAGAGCAGCAATATGCGCACCCGCCTGACCAAGCTGGACGCCCAGCTGAAAGAGCAGATGAACCGCATCATCGAACACCGTACGGATGGCCTGACGTTCCACTACAAGGCTATCGATCAGGTACGCGCCGACGGCCAGAACCTGGTGAACCAGGCGATGGGCGGTATCCTGCAGGACAGCATCAATGAAATGGGTGCGAAAGCCGTGCTGAAAGGCGGCGGTAATCCACTGCAAGGTGTGTTAGGTAGCCTGGGCGGATTGCAAACTTCGATTCAGAATGAATGGAAGAATCAGGAAGCGGATTTCCAGAAGTTTGGCAAAGACGTATGTCAGCGCGTGGTTACGCTGGAAGACAGTCGTAAGGCGCTGGTGGGTACGCTTAAGTAAGGTGCGGTTTGTTGCCCTCACCCTAACCCTCTCCCACAGGGAGAGGGGATCTGTCATGTGCGGTTTGTTGCCCTCACCCTAACCCTCTCCCACGGGAGAGGGAATCTGTCAGGTGCAGTTTTTACTCCCTCCCTATGTGGGAGAGGGGATCTGTCAGGTGCGGTTTTAGCTCCCTCTCCCTTTGGGAGAGGGCTGGGGTGAGGGGACCAGACGATTCAAACCGTCCAAAATGGCACCCAACACCCCTTCCTCATTCGTCCTGAATTCATTATTCCAGAAACGAATCACTCGCCAGCCGCTGGCGTTCAAAAACGCAGTCCTGCGTAAGTCATACTCATAATCATCCTGATGCTGGCCGCCATCAAGCTCGACAATCAACCTTGCCTCAAAGCAGGCAAAATCCACAATGTATGACCCTATGGGCATCTGGCGACGAAACTTGAACCCGTAAAAACGACGCCCCCGGAGTAAATACCAGAGGTGCAGTTCTTCAGGGGTCATGCATTTGCGGAGTTGTTTAGATTTTTCCATCCCCACACTCTGCCAGCCTTTCCCTTAGCCAGCAGAACGGGATGCAAAATCCTGAAGCTGTCTTCAGGACTCTTCGGCGAGGAACAGCTCAAGCAGGGAGTTGAGGAACAGCTTGCCGTGTTCGGTAATCTGCCAGTATGCTTCGCACTCCATCAGATACCCCTTCGCCAGTGCTGCATCAATCTGCGGACGAATCACCGATTCTGGCAAGCCGGTGTAAAGCGCAAATTCCGCACGCGGGGCGGCTTCCAGCAGGCGGAAGCGGTTCATGAAGAACTCGAACGGTTTATCTTCCACTTCCACGTCGTGCTGACGCTCCAGATAACGTCCTTCCATATACCCGCGCGGATGACGGGTTTTGGCGGTACGCAGAATGCGCCCGTCGGGGAAGGTCACTTTGCCGTGTGCGCCGCAGCCAATCCCTAAATAATCGCCAAAACGCCAGTAGTTCAGATTGTGCTGACACTGGTAGCCCGGCTTCGCGTATGCGGAAGTTTCGTACTGCTGATAACCCGCAGCCGTCAGCAACTGATGGCCTTGCTCAAAAATGTCCCACAGCGCATCGTCGTCGGGCAGGACCGGCGGACGCGAACCAAACAGCGTGTTCGGCTCGATCGTCAACTGGTACCAGGAGAGATGCGGCGGGTTCAGCTCAATGGCTTGACGCAAATCATCCAGCGCCTCTTCCAGCGATTGATCCGGCAGGCCGTGCATCAGATCGAGGTTAAAACTGCGCAGTCCAAGACCCGTCGCCAAATGGGCCGCGCGTTTCGCCTCTTCCGGGCCGTGAATGCGCCCCAGACGCTTGAGCTTGGGTTCGCTAAAACTCTGGACGCCAATCGAAATACGGTTCACCCCGGCGCGCTGATACTCGACAAAACGATCGGCCTCAACGGTGCCAGGATTGGCTTCCATCGTAATTTCCGCATCGGCTGCCAGATTCAGACGCGCACGCACGCCGTCCAGCAGCGTCTGCATCGCCGGGCCAGAGAGCAGGCTCGGTGTACCGCCACCAATAAATATGGTCTTAACTTCACGTCCCTGTGCGTAAGGTACGTCGGCATCCAGATCGGTTAACAGATGCTGAACGTAGTCGTCATGCGGCACTTCGCCTTTCAGCGCGTGCGAATTGAAATCGCAGTACGGACATTTCTGCACGCACCACGGGATGTGAATATAAAGACTCAGAGGTGGCAAATTAGCCATTACGTAATGCTTCCAGTAACAGTTTCAACGCGCGTCCACGATGGGAAATCGCGCTTTTTTCTTCGCGGGTCAGTTCCGCGGCGGTTTTGCCCTCAGACGGGACAAAGAAAATCGGATCGTAGCCAAAGCCGCCGTTACCCGCCGATTCGCGAGCAATCACGCCCGGCCAGCTGCCGTGGCAGACAATCGGCGTCGGGTCTTCTGCATGACGCATATAGACCAGCACGCAGTGGAACTGTGCCTGACGCTGCGCGTCCGGTACATCTTTCAGGGTTTCCAGCAGCTTTTCCAGGTTTTGCTGATCGGTCGCATCCACGCCGGAGTAACGTGCAGAATAAATACCCGGTGCGCCGCCCAGGGCATCCACCGCCAGCCCGGAATCATCCGCAATCGCCGGAAGACCGGTAACCTGCGCCGCGTGACGCGCTTTCAGGATCGCATTTTCGATAAACGTCAGGCCGGTCTCGTCCGCCGAATCCACGCCCAGCTCGGTCTGCGCGACCACATCCAGACCAAAATCATTTAATAGCGAGGCCAGCTCGCGCACTTTACCGGCGTTACCGGTGGCGAGAACAACTTTCTGCATAATTTAATCCTGTTGTGACAATGCCGCGACTTCCGTCGGGATGTTTTGCGGGTTGAGGATTTTTACCTGTTTATGACGTCCCAGTTCACCCTTTTCAATGATGACCTGGCTTTTGGCGACGCGAAACTGTTTTGCCAGATATTTGGTCAAATGCGCGTTCGCCTGGCCGTCCACGGGAGGGGCGGTAATGGCGACTTTTAATTCGTCGCCATGTAACCCAACGATGCTGTCGCGGCTGGCTTTCGGCTGAATATACAGCCGTAAAACCAGCCCATCGACGCAGGGGCAGACGGCACTCATAGCGCCATCCACAGCCCCGGCAGCAGCATGTTGCCCGTTGACTGTAACAGTTCAGCGATGCCCATGTTCAGGACATACAGCAGCAGAACCAAAATCATCGGCGAAAAATCGATCCCGCCCATCGCTGGCAGCAGATTGCGGATCGGGCGCAGGAGCGGCTCCGTCAGCTGAATCATGGCATATTCGACCGGACTACGGCCACGGCTCACCCAGCTCATCACCGCCATCACCAGCAGAACCCAGAAGATCAGCAGACCGATGGTTTTCAGCAGAATTAGCACCGCTGCGATCCAGATGATCGGCTGGAAGGTGACCACCATAAACAGCACGATGGCTTTAATAATACTGAGCACAAACGCCACCAGCAGAGAAGCGCTGTCGATCGGCCCCATCGGTGGAATAACGCGGCGCAGCGGCCCAATCACAGGCTGCGTGATTTTCACGACAAACTGTGAGAAGGGGTTATAAAAATCACAGCGGGCCCACTGCATCCAGACGCGTAACAGCAGCGCCATCGTATACAGCTCAATGACCGTTGAGAGCAGGAAAGTCAACGTCTTCATGGCGTTCCTCAGGTTTCCTTATTTTGGGGTGTAATCGCGCGCACCGAAAATAGCTGTGCCGATGCGCACCATAGTGCTGCCTGCCGCGATGGCGGCTTCCATATCGTCCGACATGCCCAGTGAAAGCGTGTCTACGGTGGTGTAGCGCGCTTTAAGCGCCTCAAATGCTACAGCCATTTGCTGTGCTACGGCAAACTGCCTGTCATAACTCGTTTCGGGAGCCGGAATTGCCATCAGTCCGCGCAAAGTCAGACCTGGCAGTTCAGACACCTGTTCGGCCAGCGCATCCAGTTCAGCCAGAGTAATACCTGACTTGCTGTTCTCATCGCTAATATTGATTTGAATCAGAACGTTAAGCGGAGTCATATCGGCAGGGCGTTGATCGCTCAACCGTGTGGCGATACGCAGGCGATCGACCGTATGACACCAGTCGAAATGCTCCGCGACCAGCCGACTTTTGTTCGACTGCAGCGGGCCGATAAAGTGCCATTCAAGGTTCGCCTTCCCGGTTTGCTGGAAATAGCGAATTTTGTCCACACCCTCCTGAACGTAGTTCTCACCAAAAGCACGCTGCCCGGCGTCGATGGCTTCTGCGATGGCGCTCGCAGGCTTGGTTTTACTCACTGCAAGCAACGAAACTTCTTCTGAAGCACGGCCGCAACGCGTTGCAGCGGCTGAGATTTTGTCCCTGACCTGTGCCAGGTTATGCGCAATGTCGTTCATGAGTCCGAGGATGGTTGTATGGATATGGAAGAAATTGTGGCCCTTAGTGTAAAGCATAATGTCTCGGATCTACACCTGCGCAGCGATTCTCCACCGCGCTGGCGTAGATTAGGCAAACTCGAGCACGCACCGTTTCCCGCGCCGGATGTCGCGCAGCTGTTAAAAACATGGCTCAATGACGAACAGCAGGGGGCCTGGTGGGCGAACGGGCACGTGGATTTTGCGGTGACTTTGCTCGGCGGCCAGCGCCTGCGTGCCAGCGCGTTTGTGCACATTCATGGCGTCTCGCTGACGTTAAGGCTGCTGCCGGTGGAGTGCCCGCAACTTTCGGAGCTTGGTGCCCCGCGCGCAATCCTCGATCTGCTCTCCAGCGACAATGGCCTGATTCTGGTCACTGGAGCGACCGGCAGCGGTAAATCTACGACGCTGGCAGCGATGGTGGATTATCTCAACCACCACACTGACGGGCATATTCTGACGCTGGAAGATCCGGTGGAGTATGTCTATCAAAGCAAGCGATGCCTGATCCAGCAGCGGGAAATTGGGCTGCACTGCACCACTTTTGCTCAGGCGCTACGGGCGGCGCTACGTGAAGATCCGGATGTCATTTTACTGGGCGAACTGCGCGACAGCGAAACCATCCGGCTGGCGCTGACGGCAGCGGAAACCGGGCATCTCGTGCTGGCGACACTGCATACGCGCGGGGCATCTCAGGCCATTGAACGGCTGGTGGATACCTTTCCGGCGGAAGAGAAAGATCCGGTACGTAACCAGCTGGCAGGAAGTTTGCGCGCCGTGCTGGCACAGAAACTGGTGCGGGATGTGCAGGGCGGGCGCGTGGCGCTTTTCGAAATGCTGGTCAACACACCGGGGTCAGCGAATCTGATTCGTGAGGGGAAAACGTGGCAGTTGCCCGGTGTTATTCAGACCGGGCAGCAGGTGGGGATGCAGAACTTCGACCAAAGCCTTGCCGAGCGCAAAGCGCAGGGAAGGCTTTAGCGGAGTTAAAACCCTTGCTCGAAGAAGCTTTCGAGGATAATCACCGCCGACGCCGAATCGACGCTACCTTTGTTCAGGGCGCGGAATCCGCCATGTTCAAACAAACCGGCACGGGCTTCGACGGTGCTCAGACGCTCATCGTGCAGTTTGACGACGACACCAAATCGGCCATGAATCTTATTGGCAAATTTGCGCGCACGGGCGGTGAGCGGTTGTTCGGTACCGTCCATGTTGAGCGGCAGGCCGACGATGACGGCTTCGGGTTGCCACTCTTTCAGCAGGCGTTCGATAAGCGTCCAGTCAGGCGTACCATCCTGGGCTTTAATCGCCGTCAGTGGACGCGCGGTGCCCGTGATGCGTTGACCAATCGCCACGCCGATACTTTTGGTACCAAAATCAAAGCCAAGAAGGGTTCCGCTCATTATGCGTGCCCCGCTACGCCAGGCATGGTCTGGATGTCGATACCAATGAGTTTAGCCGCTTCACGCCATCTGTCGGCAATCGGCGTTTTAAACAGAATGTTCAGGTCAGCAGGGGCGGTGAGCCACGCGTTGTCGAGAATTTCCTGCTCCAGCTGGCCTTTCTCCCAGGAAGAGTAGCCCAGCGCGACCAGCACTTCGGAAGGCTGATTGTGCGTGCCCAGGGTTTCCAGCACGTCGCGTGAGGTGGTGATAACCGTGTTATCGGAGACGCGAATGCTGGAGGAAAAACCCGGAGGCGTATGCAGGATAAAACCACGATCTTCTGCCAGCGGGCCGCCGAGCATCACTGGCTTATCAAGACGGATCTCCGGGGCGCGGTCTTCCGGGGTGATCTTGAGCTTCTCAAGAATGCCCTCGATTTGCAGATTTTCCAGCGGTTTGTTGATGATAATCCCCATCGCGCCGTCTTCGCTGTATTCACAGATATAAACGACCGAACGACGGAAAATCGGGTCCTGGAGAGCAGGCATGGCAATAAGAAAGTGATGCTGTAAATTCATTGTCAGAGGTTCTGATTCCTGGTTTAAAAAGCGACAAGGCCCAGTATGCGGACAATCCTGAGCCTTGTCACTATCCCCGTCATACTTCAAGCTGCATGTGCGTTGGCTGCGCTCGCTCACCCCAGTCACTTACTCTAGTAAGCTCCTGGGGATTCACTCACTTGCCGCCTTCCTGCAACTCGAATTATTTAGGGGATAAATACTTCGTGATGAGTTCGTTACTGCTTGAGACGTTTTTCGATCGCGTCCATCAGCATGCCGGTAATGGATACCGGGAACTCAGCTTCGATTTCGCGGATACAGGTCGGGCTGGTGACGTTCACTTCCGTCAGGCGATCACCGATGATATCCAGGCCGACGAAAATCAGCCCTTTGGCTTTCAGCATTGGGCCAACGCGGCGGGCAATTTCCCAGTCGCTGTCGGTCAGTGGACGCGGTTCGCCACGGCCACCGGCAGCCAGATTACCACGGGTTTCGCCGCCCTGAGGAATACGTGCCAGGCAGTAAGGGACCGGCTCGCCGTCGACCACCAGCACGCGTTTGTCGCCATCCACGATTGCAGGAATGTAGTTCTGCGCCATGCAGTAGCGGGTGCCGTGCTCGGTCAGCGTTTCAGCGATCACACCGAGGTTCGGGTCGCCTTCTTTCACGCGGAAGATCGACGCGCCGCCCATGCCGTCCAGCGGCTTGAGGATGATATCGCCGTGCTTCTGCCAGAAGGCTTTCAGCTGCGCTTTGTTGCGCGTGACGAGTGTTTCTGGCGTCAGGTCGGAGAACCAGGCGGTATACAGCTTCTCGTTACAGTCGCGCAGGCTCTGCGGTTTGTTAACGATCAGCGTGCCTTTCTCTTCCGCGCGCTCAAGGATATAGGTGCAGTAGATGAATTCGGTGTCGAACGGAGGATCTTTACGCATCAGGATCACGTCGAGATCGGCAAGCGGAATATCCTGCTCAGAACCGAACTCGTACCATTTATCGTAATTTTGCTCGACGTTAACGATGCGCGTGCGGGCGCGGGCTTCACCGTTGTTCAGGTAAAGATCGGCCATTTCCATGTAATGGAGCTGGTAGCCGCGACGCTGTGCTTCCAGCAGCATAGCGAAGCTGGAATCTTTCTTGATGTTAATGCTTGCGATGGGGTCCATCACGATGCCGAGCTTGATCATTGTTCTTCTCCGTTAATGCTTCAACCCAGATCGCCAAAACGCACCTGCAGTGCGGTGATGGCAGTGAGTGCCGTTGTCTCAGTGCGCAGAACGCGAGGTCCCAACAGAATATCAGTAAATTGATAACGTGCGGTCATGGCAATTTCATCCGTCGACAGCCCGCCTTCTGGGCCAATCAGCAAACGCACGCGCTCGACCGGCAGCGGCAGCGTGTTGATGCTGGCGCTGGCACGCGGGTGAAGATTGAGCTTCAGGCCGCTCTCTTCTTCAGCGCACCACGCCTCTAAATCCATCGGCGGGCGGATCTCCGGAATACGGTTGCGACCGCACTGTTCGCACGCGGCGATGGCAATCTTCTGCCACTGCTGAATCTTTTTGTTCAGACGTTCAGCATCCAGTTTAACGCCACAGCGTTCAGAAAAAAGTGGCGTAATGAGGCTTACACCTAGTTCGATCGATTTCTGGATAGTGAACTCCATCTTTTCGCCGCGCGACATCACCTGGCCCAGATGGATATGCAGCGGGGATTCCCGGTCATCCACTTCACCGCGCAGGACGTTAACCTGCACGCTCTTTTTATCGGCGCGGGTGATTTCGGCGTCGAAAACCTGATTGCTGCCATCAAAAAGCTGTATCGCCTGGCCCGCGCCCATGCGCAGTACGCGACCAACGTGGTTAGCGGCTTCGTCACAAAGAGCAATTTCGCTGCCAGCGGCAATCAATTCCGGGTGATAAATGCGAGGGATGCGCATAGTCAAAAATTCCATATAAAGTGCGGTATAAACCAATTGCCGCTAGTGTAGGTTAGCTCTTTTGCGCCTGGCAAGCCCGCTGCACATACGGGTTGTGATTCCCCTGAACTTTGGCGATGCGGCTATCGCGCTCGCATTCCCAGTCGGTAACCGGATACTGTTTATCCCAGGCGTTAAAAAGCTGGGTTTGTTGGCGAGAGAGATTCAGCTCGTAGCGATCGCGCATATAGAAGTAGGTGCGAGCGATGCTGCCGCGCGCACGGGCCGGCGGCTCGGCAACTTTCTCTTTGAAATCGACCTTCATTCCGCACTGGCCGTACTGGCCTTCACCGCCGTTCCACTGGCTGTACATGAAGTTGGCGCGGTCGCCATTCACTTCGCCCACAGCGGGTTGCAAGTTGTGCATGTCACTTTCTATCTGGCGATAGATTGGGTCTTTAGCGCAGTTTTTACGCCCGCCGTCCTGCCAGCACTGGCGCTGATGGCCAAACTGCCATGCCGGAACTACGTGTTCCCATTCGATGCGGTTGGCGCGATTTTCGTTTTTACGCACTTTGTAGCCGCACGATTCGAGGTCAACGACCCCTTTTTTGCCCTGCCAGTTAATTTTGCAGCCGCAATAGAAATCACCTGGCGCATCGGCGTTCACTTTGACGCCTGCGGCCTTGGCCTGAGAAAAACTGTTGATACCGTCGGCCAGCACAGGGCCTGTGAGAACTGTCGCCAGCAGAGCGACAGCGGAAGAATAATTACGGGACATCTCGAACTCCGTGTCAAAACGAGCCCGCAACGTAGCGAAAGATGTTCCAGTATGCAATCAGTCAGATCAGGAAAGTTCCTGATTGTTCAATTGATTATTCAGCAACCAGTGGTTCACCGCATTTGACACAACGGTAGGTGGCTTCACCGCGCACCACGCGATTGTGACGGCGAACAGTCAGCTGATGCTGCTGGCACTGACAGCGATAGGAGAAGGTGTTACGTCGTACCGATTCCAGCTCGAACTGGTGCGTGCGCCGCGCGGGAACGCCGAGTACGGCTTCCATCATCCATTTCCACTCTTTGCCGTGCGGTGCCACGCGGCCAAAGTGTTTCCACACCAGTAAGTGCGCCAACTCGTGCGGGACCACTTCGTCGATAAACGCCTGCTGGTTTTCCATCATCAGTACCGGATTGAGGCGAATTTCGTATGATTCAAGCCAGGCGGTGCCTGCCGAGGTGCCGCGCTGCTGATAGACCACTTTAGGTTCAGGATAGTTTCGCCCAAGCTTCAGGTTGGCTTGTGCGAGTTTATCCCGCAAAGCGTGCATGACGGCTTGCTGGAGGGCGATGGGAAGGCGTGGGGTTTTCATAGGGGCAGAGGATAAAGTGCTAAAAGGTGGAGTGCAAGCGAGAGGTTTTGCCCGGGGCGCTGCGCTTGCACGGGCCTACGTTCAGAGCAACAGTAGGCCCGGCAAGCTTGCGCCGCCGGGCAGGGTCCTTAGTTGCTGGCGCCAATCTCGCGCAGCGGACGGCCTTTCATCAGGTTACGTTCGATATGTTCCAGAGAAACGTGTTTAGTTTCAGGAACCAGCCACAGAGTCAGAACAATAAAGAACAGGTTCAGACCGCCGTACACCCAGAAGGTGTTGGCGTTGCCGAGCGTATTGAGCATGGTCAGGAAAGTTGCGCCGACGATCATGTTGGCGATCCAGTTGGTCGCGGTTGAGCAGGTGATACCGAAATCACGCCCTTTCAGCGGCTGAATTTCGGAACACAGGACCCAAATCAGCGGACCGGCACTCATCGCAAAACCGACGATAAACATCAGCAGCATCCCCACGGCAAAGTACTGCGCGGTCGCGGAGTGAATGCCCACATGCATCATGGTGCCCAGCACGCCCATCCCGACAGCCATCACCAGGAAGCCTAAGGTTAGCGTCGGTTTACGACCCCAGCGGTCGACCAGACCGATGGCGATAAAGGTTGCCAGCACGTTGGTCAGACCGACGATCACCGTCCCCCACATCTGTTCGGTGGTGTTGGTGTAGCCCGCCAGTTCAAAGATTTTCGGCGCGTAGTACATGATGACGTTCATCCCGGTGAACTGTTGCATCACCTGGAGTAGTACGCCGAGGAAGACCGCGCGACGGAAGTTGCTGTTCTCTTTAAACAGCGCCCAGCCGGTCTGTTTGACCTTCAGGCTTTCGCGGATTTCATCGAGCTCGTGTTTGGCTTCGGCACTGGTATCACGCAGGCGCATCAGCACGCGTTCCGCGTCGTGGAAGCGGCGTTTGGCGGCATACCAGCGCGGGCTGTCAGGCAGGAAGAAGACGCCGATCAGCAGCAAAATCGCCGGGATGATAATCACACCCAGCATCCAGCGCCATTCGCCGCTGTAACTGAACGCGGTATCAGACAGGTATGCGCCGAGGATACCGATGGTGATCATCAGCTGGTACATGGAGATCATGCTGCCGCGAATTTTCTCCGGGGCAATTTCCGACAGATAAAGCGGGGCGGTATACGACGCCACGCCGACCGCCAGACCGAGCAGCACGCGGGAGATAATCAGCACTTCGACGTTAGGCGCAGCGGCGGAGCACAGTGAACCGGCAACAAACAGAATCGCGCCGATCATCAGGCTCTTTTTACGCCCGAGGCGATAGGAGAGCCAGCCGCTCCCGACGGCACCTACGGCGGCACCGAACATCATGGAGCTCACCACCCATTCCTGGGTGTGCGGGCTAATCTGGAATTCATCGGTGATGAAGGGTAAAGCACCGGCAATGACGCCGATATCCAGGCCGAAAAGAAGTCCTGCCAGGGCTGCGAGGAAGCAGACAAAGAATGTCATCGCCTTGTTGGACGTACGCCCCTGTTTTTTATTGTCAGGCATTATGCCCTCCAGTTGGGTTATCAATTTTATCAATGTAAAGGGTAGGTGAGTACGACGTAAAAATATGTGACATATCTCACGTTGGTGTAATCGGTTACACTCGATGCAAACTGTCAGTATTATTAAAGCTATGAAAATATAGTGTTAATTCTGTTGATAAGCATCCCGTTTGGCGCAGTTTCAGACTTAACTGAAATGAAATGTAACAGCAGATGAAGGCAAAACATGCAAAGAGATTAATCTGAAATGAAGGTCTGTAGAGGGTGGTGTAAGCGGTTTCATTTGGTGGTTTTTGTCGGGTGGCGGCTACGCCTTACCCGACCTACAAAACCGTAGCTCGTAGGTCGGGTAAGCGTAGCGCCACCCGACAAAGGCAGCGCACAGAAATGCAAAAGGCCAGCACGAGGCTGGCCTTTTCAAACGCTATCGGTCGATTACTTCAGGCCGGCAGCTTCACGCAGCAGAGCGGCTTTGTCGGTTTTTTCCCATGGGAAATGTTCGCGACCAAAGTGACCGTATGCTGCGGTTTCTTTGTAGATTGGGTGCAGCAGATCCAGCATCTGGATCAGGCCGTATGGACGCAGGTCGAAGAACTCGCGCACCAGCAGAGTCAGCTGTTCGGTAGAGATCTTCTCGGTACCGAAAGTTTCGACCATGATGGACGTCGGTTCTGCCACGCCGATAGCGTAGGAAACCTGGATCTCACAGCGATCGGCCAGACCCGCAGCGACGATGTTTTTCGCCACATAACGCGCCGCGTACGCCGCAGAACGGTCAACTTTAGACGGATCTTTACCGGAGAACGCGCCGCCACCGTGACGCGCCATGCCGCCGTAGGTATCAACGATGATTTTACGACCGGTCAGACCGCAGTCGCCCATTGGGCCACCGATCACAAAACGGCCAGTCGGGTTGATGTGGTATTTGGTAGAGGCATTCAGCCATTCTGCAGGCAGAACGGGCTTGATGATCTCTTCCATCACCGCTTCCTGCAGCGTTTTCAGCGCAACGTCTTCGGAGTGCTGAGTCGACAGTACAACCGCGTCGATACCGACGATTTTGCCGTCATCATACTGGAAAGTGATCTGGCTTTTTGCATCCGGGCGCAGCCACGGCAGCGTGCCGTTTTTACGCACTTCTGCCTGACGCTGCACCAGACGGTGAGCGTAAGTGATTGGCGCAGGCATAAGAACGTCGGTTTCGTTGGTCGCATAGCCAAACATCAGGCCCTGGTCGCCAGCACCTTGCTCAAGCGGATCGGTACGATCAACGCCCTGGTTGATGTCCGGGGACTGTTTGCCAATCGCGCTCAAAACGGCGCAAGAGTTGGCATCAAAGCCCATATCAGAATGCACGTAGCCGATTTCACGCACGGTATTACGGGTGATCTCTTCGATATCAACCCATGCACTGGTGGTGATCTCACCACCCACCAGAACCATGCCAGTTTTGACATAGGTTTCGCACGCCACGCGCGCTTTAGGATCCTGTTCCAGGATCGCATCCAGCACTGCATCGGAGATTTGGTCAGCGATTTTATCAGGATGCCCTTCTGATACAGACTCGGACGTAAACAGGTGTTTTGCCATGTTATATTTCACCTAAGGAGTATTTGGTAAGCTCAAACTGCTGTGCGCAATGGCCGTAGAAGACGATTCTACCAAGACCAGCAGGTAAATAAAACCGGCAGTCTGAGTGTTAATCAGTATAGATGGATTAACATCTGGACGGCTATTTTAGGTCACTTCTTCGCCCGATTTCCAGTTTTTTTTGACCCCGCTCTCATTGTGCTAAAAACGCAGGTGGAAATTTTTCCTGACGGTGCTGGCAAGGTGCGCATTTATATTTTGCATTTTGGGAGTTATGTGGGTATAAAACGCGGCGCGCGGCTCATACAAAAAAGCGCTCGATGATGTCATCGTGTCGCCACTTCCAGCCGGGTTGAGCAGTGAATACTTAGCTTTGGCTTGAGGTCCGTCTTCTGAAGGCGGCCGTGGAGGTGATACCCGATAATGAACCAACGTTTTCCGCTAACTCAGTTACGCCGTTCTGGCGTGCGTCTGTTTCCCGCAATCCGCATTTCTAATCTGCAAACCTGCCGATGTTATACCCATTTCGGTGCTTCTCAGGATTCCAGGGCCGGTCATCCGCTTGGTGAAAACTGAACAAGGGCGCTCTTGTTAATTCAGGAGTTATCTCGTGGTTTCGCCGAACCTTGTCATACAGAGTTCGGTTACGTGTTTTACAATGATATGAATAAGAAACCGGTCGCACGGTCTGAATTTCAGCACACTCTGCTGGAAGACGGGGCCGTTTATGGGTTGTTATCGCGGTGTGACACTGCGATAGTAGTCAACTGTTTTACACTTAATACAAAGAGTTGAGGTTCGCTATGTCTGACGACATGTCTTCAGTTTCGCCTTCGTCAGCGGGCGAACAGGGTGTACTACGTTCTATGCAGGAGGTTGCGATGAGCTCCGAAGAGGCCAGCAAGATGCTGCGCACATACAATATTGCCTGGTGGGGTAATAACTACTACGACGTCAACGAACTGGGCCACATCAGCGTTTGCCCGGATCCTGACGTACCGGAAGCTCGTGTGGATCTCGCCAAACTGGTGAAAGCGCGCGAAGCGCAGGGCCAACGTCTGCCAGCACTGTTTTGCTTCCCGCAGATCCTGCAACACCGTTTGCGCTCCATCAACGCCGCGTTCAAACGTGCGCGTGAGTCCTATGGTTACAAGGGCGACTACTTCCTGGTCTATCCGATTAAGGTCAACCAGCATCGTCGCGTCATTGAATCCCTGATCCACTCCGGTGAACCACTGGGTCTGGAAGCCGGTTCTAAAGCGGAACTGATGGCGGTACTGGCGCACGCAGGTATGACGCGTTCGGTGATTGTCTGTAACGGCTATAAAGACCGCGAATATATTCGTCTGGCGCTGATTGGCGAGAAGATGGGCCACAAGGTCTATCTGGTTATCGAGAAGATGACTGAAATCGCTATCGTGCTGGAAGAAGCTGAACGTCTGAACGTGGTACCGCGCCTCGGTGTGCGTGCGCGTCTGGCGTCCCAGGGCTCCGGGAAATGGCAGTCCTCTGGCGGCGAAAAATCCAAATTTGGTCTGGCGGCAGGTCAGGTTCTGCAGCTGGTGGAAATGCTGCGCGAGCGCGGTCGTCTGGACAGCATCCAGCTGCTGCACTTCCACCTCGGTTCGCAGATGGCCAACATTCGCGATATCGCCACGGGCGTACGTGAATCCGCGCGTTTCTACGTTGAGCTGCATAAGCTGGGCGTGAACATCGAGTGCTTCGATGTGGGCGGCGGTCTGGGCGTGGACTATGAAGGGACGCGCTCGCAGTCTGACTGCTCCGTGAACTACGGCCTGAACGAATACGCCAACAACATTATCTGGGCGATTGGCGATGCCTGCGAAGAGAACGGTTTGCCGCATCCGACGGTAATCACCGAATCTGGCCGCGCGGTGACTGCGCACCACACGGTGCTGGTCTCTAACATCATCGGCGTGGAGCGCAGCGAAAATACCGAAGCGACCCCGCCGCAGGAAGATGCGCCACGTGCTCTGCAAAACATGTGGGAAACCTGGCAGGAAATGCATGAACCGGGCAACCGTCGTTCACTGCGCGAATGGCTGCACGATAGCCAGATGGATCTGCACGACATTCACGTCGGTTATTCATCGGGCACCTTCAGCCTGCAGGAACGCGCCTGGGCAGAGCAGTTGTATCTGAACATGTGTCATGAAGTGCAGAAACAGCTCGACCCGAGCAACCGTGCGCACCGTCCGATTATCGACGAACTCCAGGAACGTATGGCGGATAAGATTTACGTCAACTTCTCCCTGTTCCAGTCGATGCCGGATGCCTGGGGTATCGATCAGCTGTTCCCGGTTCTGCCGCTGGAAGGGCTGAATCACGCGCCGGAACGTCGTGCGGTGCTGCTGGATATCACCTGTGATTCCGACGGGGCTATCGATCATTACGTGGACGGCGACGGGATTGCCACCACTATGCCGATGCCGGAATATGACCCAGAGAACCCGCCAATGCTGGGCTTCTTTATGGTCGGCGCGTATCAGGAAATTTTGGGCAACATGCATAACCTGTTCGGGGATACCGAAGCGGTGGACGTGTTTGTCTTCCCTGACGGCAACGTCGAAGTGGAGCTTTCCGACGAGGGCGACACCGTGGCGGATATGCTGGAATACGTGCAGCTGGATCCGAAAAAACTGCTGACTCAATTCCGCGATCAGGTGAAAAACACCGATCTGGACGCCGGACTGCAACAGCAGTTCCTGGAAGAGTTTGAAGCGGGTCTGTACGGGTACACCTATCTGGAAGACGAGTAATGTTGTCCCCTCACCCTAACCCTCTCCCACGGGGAGAGGGAATATGACCCCCTCTCCTCGTGGGAGAGGGATGGGGTGAGGGCAACAGAGCGTGAAACTCCCTTGAACCTGTACGAATTAACGGCGATAATTCGCTCCAATATGCAGTTTCCGAATCAATCCCTTCCTCGTCGGGTTTAACGACGCGGAGGGGATTTTTTTTCATCTATTTTCTTGTATCGACTCTACACGAGGTCAGGACATGAGCACTTTAGGTCATCAGTACGACAACTCTCTGGTATCTAACGCGTTTGGTTTTTTACGTCTTCCGATGAACTTCCAGCCGTACGACAGCGACGCTGACTGGGTGATTACTGGCGTTCCGTTTGATATGGCGACTTCGGGTCGTGCCGGTGGCCGTCACGGCCCGGCGGCGATCCGTCAGGTTTCCACTAACCTGGCCTGGGAACACAACCGCTTCCCGTGGAACTTCGATATGCGCGAGCGCCTGAACGTCGTCGACTGCGGCGACCTGGTGTATGCCTTCGGCGACGCGCGTGAGATGAGCGAAAAACTGCAGGCCCATGCTGAGAAACTGCTGGCTGCCGGTAAGCGCATGCTCTCTTTCGGCGGTGACCACTTCGTGACGCTGCCGCTGCTGCGCGCCCACGCGAAACATTTCGGTAAAATGGCACTGGTGCATTTTGATGCCCACACCGACACCTACGCGAACGGCTGCGAGTTTGACCACGGCACTATGTTCTATACCGCGCCGAACGAAGGGCTGATCGATCCGAACCATTCGGTGCAGATCGGGATTCGTACTGAATTCGACAAAGACAACGGCTTCACGGTGCTGGACGCCTGCCAGGTCAACGATCGCGGCGTGGACGATATCATCGCTCAGGTGAAGCAGATCGTGGGCGATATGCCGGTGTATCTGACCTTTGACATCGACTGTCTGGACCCTGCGTTTGCACCGGGTACCGGTACGCCGGTGATTGGCGGTCTGACGTCTGATCGTGCAATCAAACTGGTTCGCGGTCTGAAAGATCTGAACATCGTGGGGATGGACGTCGTGGAAGTGGCGCCTGCTTACGATCAGTCTGAGATCACCGCTCTGGCAGCGGCGACGCTGGCGCTGGAAATGCTGTACATCCAGGCAGCCAAAAAAGGCGAGTAATCAAGAAATTGCCCGGCGGCGTAGCA
Organism: Lelliottia jeotgali; assembly: GCF_016771845.1. Lineage (NCBI taxonomy): Bacteria > Pseudomonadati > Pseudomonadota > Gammaproteobacteria > Enterobacterales > Enterobacteriaceae > Lelliottia > Lelliottia jeotgali. Next base: position 66,574 of record NZ_JAENMQ010000008.1, read on the forward strand.
CTTGCCGGGCATGCTAATCTTGTAGGCCGGGTAAGGCGTTAGCCGCCACCCGGCTTTTTTATTTAATGCCGTCTGCCGCCATGCGATCGCGGATGTGCTGCGCGCGTTCAGCGGAAGCCGGGTGATCGTCAAACATCGAGCTTTGACGGCCTTCTTCCAGTTTTGCCAGTTTCTCAAAGCTGGTCGCTAAGCCTGAAGGATTGATGCCGCGTTTGCGCAACAGATCGTAAGAGTAGTCATCGGCTTCGGATTCCTGACGCTGGGAGAACTGGGAGTTCACCAGTTTTTCGCCCACATCGCCCAACTGGGATTGCGACAGGCTGCCGACGATACCGCCCGCAGAGGCCGCCGCCGCACGCACGGCGTTGGTGCCGAGCGCCACCTGCATTCCTTTCTTCACGTGACCGAGCGCGACGTGGCCCATTTCGTGGCCGATCACCGCTTCGACTTCGTTATCCGTCATCATATCCATCAGGCCGCTGTAGACGCGGATGCAGCCGTTAGCCATCGCAAACGCGTTCACATCTTTCGCCATGTAGACTTTGTAGTTCACCGGCTGACCGTTGATGTTATCGCCGAGCGCAGCGGCAATCTTGTTCAGACGCTGTGCGTAAGTGCTACTGGCGGGGGCGATGGTCGCTTTAGCGTCCATGTCTTTGCACGCCTGATCGCTCAAGGCTTTGACCTGCGCATCGCTCAGGGAATAGGCCTGAAAAGCCTCTGCTCCAGAGCTCATCAGACCGTTTGAATCCATATTCTGACAGCCGCTCAGCAGCAGCGTCGTACCCAGGGCCAGCACTATTGCACGCATTTTCATGATGTTGCTTCCGTACTCGTTAACTGAAAAAAGTCTGAAAAATGCTCCGGCAGCGAAGCCGCAGTCGAGCTAAGTATAAGGAATATCTGGAGGCCCGGGCGAGTAGATTGCGCAACATGCGAGCATGATCCAGAGATTTCTTAAACGGCAAAAGAATGCTCCATGTACATGCTTTGTCGCTTGGGTTACATTGTTGGCACTTTTTTCTGGCATAGCCCAAAACGCGCTGTCGTCAAGGGCACGGCCTTTAACAGTCCGATCTGGAGTTAAAATGTCCTCACGTAAAGAGCTTGCTAATGCTATTCGTGCGCTGAGCATGGACGCAGTACAGAAAGCCAAATCCGGTCACCCGGGTGCCCCTATGGGTATGGCTGACATTGCCGAAGTCCTGTGGCGTGATTTCCTGAACCATAACCCTCAGAACCCGTCCTGGGCTGACCGTGACCGTTTCGTACTGTCTAACGGCCACGGCTCTATGCTGATCTATAGCCTGTTGCACCTCACAGGTTATGCGCTGCCAATCGAAGAGCTGAAAAACTTCCGCCAGCTGCATTCCAAAACTCCAGGTCACCCGGAAGTGGGTTACACCGCTGGCGTTGAGACCACTACCGGTCCGCTGGGTCAGGGTATTGCGAACGCGGTCGGTATGGCGATTGCAGAGAAAACGCTGGCGGCACAGTTCAACCGTCCAGGCCACGACATCGTTGACCACTTCACCTACGCCTTCATGGGCGACGGCTGTATGATGGAAGGCATTTCTCACGAAGTGTGCTCCCTGGCCGGTACCCTGAAACTGGGCAAACTGGTTGCGTTCTACGATGACAACGGTATCTCCATCGATGGTCACGTTGAAGGCTGGTTCACTGACGACACTGCTAAACGTTTCGAAGCCTACGGCTGGCACGTTGTACGTGGCGTTGATGGCCACGATGCTGCTGCGATCAAACGCGCAGTAGAAGAAGCGCGCGCTGTGACTGACAAACCATCCCTGCTGATGTGCAAAACCATCATCGGTTTCGGTTCTCCAAACAAAGCCGGTACCCACGATTCTCACGGCGCACCGCTGGGCGACGCAGAAATTGCACTGACCCGCGAACAGCTGGGTTGGAAATACGCGCCGTTTGAAATCCCGTCTGAGATCTACGCTCAGTGGGATGCGAAAGAAGCAGGCCAGGCTAAAGAGTCCGTCTGGAACGAGAAATTCGCTGCTTACGCGAAAGCCTTCCCTCAGGAAGCGGCTGAATTCACCCGTCGTATGAAAGGTGACATGCCGGAAGATTTCGCAGCGAAAGCGAACGAAATCATCGCCAAACTGCAGGCTAACCCTGCGAAAATCGCCAGCCGTAAAGCGTCTCAGAATGCGATCGAAGCGTTTGGTCCGCTGCTGCCAGAATTCCTCGGCGGCTCTGCTGACCTGGCACCGTCTAACCTGACCATCTGGTCTGGCTCTAAAGCGATTAACGAAGATACCGCCGGTAACTACATCCATTACGGTGTGCGTGAATTCGGTATGACCGCGATTGCCAACGGTATTTCCCTGCACGGTGGTTTCCTGCCGTACACCTCTACCTTCCTGATGTTTGTGGAATATGCACGTAACGCCGTGCGTATGGCTGCGCTGATGAAACAGCGTCAGGTGATGGTCTACACCCACGACTCTATCGGTCTGGGTGAAGATGGTCCGACTCACCAGCCGGTTGAGCAGGTCGCGTCTCTGCGTGTGACCCCGAACATGTCCACATGGCGTCCATGTGATCAGGTTGAGTCCGCGGTTGCGTGGAAATATGGCGTTGAGCGTCAGGACGGTCCTACCGCGCTGATCCTCTCCCGTCAGAACCTGGCACAGCAGGACCGTACCGAAGAGCAGCTGGCGAACATCGCTCGCGGTGGTTACGTGCTGAAAGATTGCGCAGGTTCGCAGCCGCAGCTGATCATCATCGCTACCGGTTCCGAAGTTGAACTGGCGGTTGCTGCATGGGATAAACTGTCTGCCGAAGGCGTGAAAGCGCGCGTGGTCTCCATGCCGTCTACCGACGCGTTCGACAAGCAGGATGCCGCTTACCGTGAATCCGTACTGCCGAAAGCCGTGTCTGCACGCGTTGCAGTGGAAGCGGGTATCGCTGACTACTGGTTCAAATACGTGGGCCTGAACGGCGCTATCGTCGGTATGACCACCTTCGGCGAGTCTGCACCTGCAGAACTGCTGTTCGAAGAGTTCGGCTTCACCGTTGAGAACGTGGTCGCGAAAGCGAAAGAACTGCTGTAATCGCCGCTTATGGGGTGTGTGCGGCCTGATGCCCTCACCCCAACTCTCTCCCACGGGAGAGGGCGCAAACATCAAAAACGGTAACCTATGGGTTACCGTTTTGCTTTTCCCTCCACCCGGTTTTTTTGTATCCGCTATTCCTGATTCATGTAACATCCCTGTGAATTATTCCATTGAAAATGTGACGTATGTCATATAGCTGGCTTATTGCTCCGGGCGAACGTTCCTTTTATTCCCCGTTTCGCTTATTCTTGCTGAAGCGTTTCAGTCGATTAAATGTTCGACAATTGACCAATCAGTCGCAGTTTGTGACAGGCAAGGATTCCCCTCTGAGCGTAGCTGGATTACTCTTTCAGCCACTTCAAACTCAGGGATAGCCTTGCAGGAGACCTATGACCGTACGCGTAGCGATTAATGGCTTTGGTCGCATCGGACGTAACGTGGTTCGTGCTTTATATGAATCCGGACGTCGGGCGGAAATCACCGTAGTGGCTGTCAATGAACTGGCAGACGCGGCGGGTATGGCGCATTTGTTGAAATACGATACCAGCCATGGGCGCTTTGCCTGGGATGTTCGCCAGGAAAGAGAGCAACTGTTCGTCGGCGATGATGTGATTCGCGTCCTGCATGAGCGCAGCATTGAAGCGCTGCCGTGGCGTGAGTTGGGTGTGGATGTGGTGCTTGATTGTACCGGCGTGTACGGCAATCGCGAACACGGCGAGGCGCATCTGGCAGCAGGCGCGAAGAAAGTGCTGTTTTCCCATCCCGGTGGTCACGACCTCGACGCAACCGTCGTCTACGGTGTGAACCATCTTGAGCTGCAAGCTGAACACCGTATCGTCTCCAACGCCTCCTGCACCACAAACTGCATTATTCCGGTCATCAAACTGCTAGACGATGCTTATGGCATTGAATCGGGCACAGTCACCACGATTCACTCCGCCATGCACGATCAGCAGGTTATCGACGCGTATCACCCGGACTTACGTCGCACGCGCGCGGCGAGTCAGTCAATCATTCCGGTGGATACGAAACTGGCGGCTGGGATCACCCGTATTTTCCCTCAGTTTAACGATCGATTTGAAGCCATTGCGGTCCGCGTGCCGACCATAAATGTCACCGCGATTGACCTCAGTGTTACCGTGAAGAAACCGGTAAAAGCTAATGAAGTCAACCTGTTGTTGCAAAAAGCGGCACAGGGTACATTTCATGGTATAGTTGACTATACGGAATTACCGTTGGTCTCAGTAGATTTTAACCACGATCCGCACAGTGCCATTGTCGATGGTACACAGACGCGGGTCAGCGGTGCCCACCTCATCAAAACGCTGGTGTGGTGCGATAATGAATGGGGCTTTGCTAACCGGATGCTCGACACCACGTTAGCCATGGCCGCACAAGGTTTCAGGTAGGGCGCAAAGTGCGCATGCAAAACTTTAAGAATCAACGAGAGGATTCACCATGTCTGTAATTAAGATGACCGATCTGGATCTGGCAGGTAAACGCGTTTTCATCCGTGCCGATCTGAACGTACCTGTTAAAGATGGCAAAGTGACCAGCGACGCACGTATTCGTGCTTCTCTGCCAACCATCGAACTGGCACTGAAACAGGGTGCGAAAGTGATGGTAACCTCTCACCTGGGTCGTCCGACCGAAGGCGAGTACAACGAAGAATTCTCTCTGCTGCCGGTTGTTAACTACCTGAAAGACAAACTGTCTAACCCGGTACGTCTGGTTAAAGACTACCTGGACGGCGTTGAAGTGGCGGCAGGTGAACTGGTTGTTCTGGAAAACGTTCGCTTCAACAAAGGCGAGAAGAAAGACGACGAAGCACTCTCCAAGAAATACGCTGCCCTGTGCGACGTATTCGTAATGGATGCATTCGGTACAGCTCACCGTGCACAGGCTTCTACCCACGGTATCGGTAAATTCGCAGACGTCGCTTGCGCAGGTCCACTGCTGGCAGACGAACTGGAAGCACTGGGTAAAGCACTGAAAGAACCAGCGCGTCCAATGGTTGCTATCGTTGGTGGCTCTAAAGTTTCTACCAAACTGACCGTTCTGGATTCCCTGTCTAAAATCGCTGACCAGCTGATTGTTGGCGGTGGTATCGCGAACACCTTCGTTGCTGCTCAAGGCCACAACGTGGGTAAATCCCTGTACGAAGCGGACCTGGTTGACGAAGCAAAACGTCTGCTGACCACTTGTGATATCCCAGTCCCAACGGACGTTCGCGTGGCAACTGAGTTCTCTGAAACTGCAGCGGCTACCCTGAAATCTGTTAACGACATCAAAGATGAAGAGCAGATTCTGGATCTGGGTGACGTTTCTGCACAGAAACTGGCTGATATCCTGAAAAATGCGAAAACCATTCTGTGGAATGGCCCGGTTGGCGTGTTCGAATTCCCGAACTTCCGCAAAGGCACTGAAATCGTGGCTAACGCAATCGCAGACAGCGAAGCGTTCTCCATCGCAGGCGGCGGCGATACTCTGGCGGCAATCGACCTGTTCGGTATTTCCGACAAAATCTCCTACATCTCCACTGGTGGCGGCGCATTCCTCGAATTCGTGGAAGGCAAAGTTCTGCCAGCAGTAGCTATGCTCGAAGAGCGCGCTAAGAAGTAAGCCATTCATGGGCAGGGAAACCTGCCCAAATTTCAGCGTGCTTATTAGAGCTCGCACCTTTTCTAACGGCCGAAGATACAGGACTACGTAACATGTCTAAAATTTTTGATTTCGTAAAACCTGGCGTGATCACTGGTGATGACGTTCAGAAAGTGTTCCAGGTAGCTAAAGAGAACAACTTTGCTCTGCCAGCAGTTAACTGCGTGGGTACCGACTCCATTAACGCCGTACTGGAAACCGCTGCAAAAGTTAAAGCGCCGGTCATCGTCCAGTTCTCTAACGGTGGCGCAGCATTCATCGCCGGTAAAGGCGTGAAAACTGACGTTCCTCAGGGCGCAGCAATCCTGGGCGCAATCTCTGGTGCGCATCACGTACACCAGATGGCTGAGCACTACGGTGTTCCAGTTATCCTGCATACCGACCACTGCGCAAAGAAACTGCTGCCGTGGATCGACGGTCTGCTGGACGCTGGCGAAAAACACTTCGCAGCGACCGGTAAGCCACTGTTCTCTTCCCACATGATCGACCTGTCCGAAGAGTCACTGCACGAAAACATCGAAATCTGCTCCAAATACCTGGCGCGTATGTCCAAAATGGACATGACCCTGGAAATCGAACTGGGTTGCACCGGCGGTGAAGAAGACGGCGTGGACAACAGCCACATGGACGCTTCTGCACTGTACACCCAGCCAGAAGACGTTGATTACGCGTACACCGAGCTGAGCAAAATCAGCCCACGTTTCACCATCGCGGCATCTTTCGGTAACGTACACGGCGTTTACAAGCCAGGTAACGTGGTTCTGACTCCGACTATCCTGCGCGATTCTCAGGAATACGTTTCTAAGAAACACAACCTGCCGCACAACAGCCTGAACTTCGTCTTCCACGGCGGTTCCGGTTCTTCTGCTCAGGAAATCAAAGATTCCGTAAGCTACGGTGTAGTTAAAATGAACATCGATACCGATACCCAATGGGCAACCTGGGACGGCATCCTGCAGTACTACAAAACCAACGAAGCTTACCTGCAAGGTCAGCTGGGCAACCCGAAAGGCGAAGACCAGCCGAACAAGAAATACTACGATCCACGCGTATGGCTGCGTTCTGCCCAGACTTCTATGATCACCCGTCTGGAGCAGGCATTCAAAGAACTGAACGCGGTTGACGTTCTGTAATTTGAGCTGCTTTTAGCGCTAAAGAGGTCCGCATTTGCGGGCCTTTTTTAATGCCTTTTCAACGGGCTGCATTGGCGGATTTTGTGATCTGTTTGGCATAATCCGCGCTTTTTGTTTACCCTTTACTAACCTGCCTGTCTCCCAAGTGAGATGGATTTTTTTGTCTGGATTAGAAAAGGAAGAATGAATGGATGATCTCGGTGTAGTAGATGGCATTAATAACGCAGGCACCTGGCTGGTGCGCAACCAGGCGCTACTGCTGAGTTATGCGGTAAACATCGTGGCAGCAATTGCGATTATTATCGTCGGGATGATCGTGGCACGCGTGGTGTCCAATGCGATCAACCGCGTGATGCGTGCGCGTCAGATTGACGCCACGGTAGCCGATTTCCTCTCTGCGCTGGTGCGCTACGGCATTATTGCCTTTACGCTTATTGCTGCGCTGGGACGCGTCGGAGTGCAGACGGCTTCCGTCATCGCAGTACTCGGTGCTGCCGGTCTGGCTATCGGTCTGGCCCTGCAGGGTTCTCTCTCAAACCTGGCGGCAGGCGTGCTGCTGGTGACCTTCCGTCCGTTCCGCTCCGGTGAATATGTTGATTTAGGTGGCATTGCCGGAACCGTACTGCAGGTGCAGATTTTCTCCACCACCCTGCGCACCGTTGATGGCCGTATTGTGGTGGTGCCAAACGGGAAAATTATCGCCGGGAATATTATTAACTTCTCCCGCGAGCCGGTACGTCGCAACGAACTGTTGATTAGCGTCGCATACGATTCTGATATTGATCAGGTTAAAGCGCTGCTCACCCGCATCATTGAGTCGGATGAGCGCATCATCAAAGACCGCGAAATGACCGTGCGTCTGAATGAGCTGGGGGCGTCGTCGATCAATTTCGTGGTGCGCATCTGGAGCAAAAGCGGTGACCTGCAGAACGTTTACTGGGACGTGCTGGAGCGTATTAAACGTGAGTTTGATGCCAACGGTATCAGCTTCCCGTATCCGCAGATGGACGTGAACTTCAAGCGTGTGAAAGAAAACGCGAGCGAGTAAATCCGCCCGGAAAGACAACGCCCGCTGGGAGAACCCGGTGGGCGTTTTTTTATCTTATGACGTCGTTAACAATGGTGCTGACACCCTTCATCAGCAGGCCCGCATCCGTTATCCCTTTATCTTCCTGCTGAGTCACCCATTCAGCCTGAATCTGCTGATATCCGGTGGCGGTTTGCCAGGCTTCCAGCTCCTGATTCGTCAGGTAGTGAATGGATGCGCCATCTTTTTTCATCTGGTTTACCATCTCAAGCAGATTCGCGTCTTGCGCTGCCCCGAGACGTCTTTGCGTCGCGGCGGCTGCCCGTTTGATGGCACCGCGATCCTTCACGTCGAGACCATCCCACACCGTTTTATTCATCACCAGAAGATAAACGTGCCCGAGCCACAGGGAAGGGGAGAGCTGAATATGCGGAGCTGCACGCTCGGCATGAATATCGTGCCCGCTGTCGAGGTTAACCATCAGGCCATCAAGTTGCCCCTCTGCCAGCGCGTCGGTGATTTTGTCATTCCACGGCATACTCACCGGCACGCCACCCGCGTTGCGTAAAAATGACTGATGCCAAAAGCTGGCAGTTCGCCATTTGCTGCCGTTCAGCTGATCCAGTTTGACGTTGGGTTGGGTGGTAAAAAAACCGACCGGATAGCCGAGGAAAAATTGCAGGTTAACGAGGTTATTTTTTTCCAGCTCGTTGTCGAACTGGCGATACTCACTGAAAATGCGCCGAAACGTCGCCACCTGCGCATTACCGCTGGCGGGCCCGAGAGGGAAGCTCTTGAAAATCTGGTGTCGCGGGAGCAGGTCTGGCGTGTATTCGGGAACTACAATCCCGATATCCGCGACATCGCCCCGGCTAATCGTCTTCAAGGCGTCATAGCTGGTGGAGAGCTCGCCGTTCCAGTGCGCCTCGATTTTCAGGCGGCCGATCGATTCGGTCTCAATCGCTCTAAAAAAGGTCTCTTTGATGAGCCGGGTGCGCATGTTTCCGTACGGTTCATGATCCGTATAGCGCAACGTTGTGGTCGCGCTGGCGGTGGCGGCCCACACACTGGCAACGACCCATCCGGCACAGAAGAGTAAAGCCTTCGCGTTATGCTTCATATCCATTCCTTTGGTACGGTTGCTGGTACCTCCAGCATACGCTAAATCCTCAATGAAAACGTTTGTCGGAATCCCAATCCGCTACTATTAGCCATACTTATTAGGGATTAAAATTATCAATTTCCTCTAATGAAGATCTCGCAGTATAGTCTGCCGTAACGACAATCCTGTGAGATTATTTTCCATGTTATCTTATTATTTTCAAGGTCTTGTGCTTGGCGCAGCCATGATCCTTCCGCTCGGTCCTCAGAATGCATTCGTCATGAACCAGGGGATTCGCCGTCAATATCATTTAATGATTGCGATGCTCTGCGCCGTCAGCGATTTAGTGCTGATTTGCGCCGGGATTTTTGGCGGCAGCGCACTGCTGATGCAATCCCCCTGGCTGCTGGCGCTGGTGACCTGGGGCGGAGTGGCATTCCTGCTGTGGTACGGTTTCGGCGCACTGAAAACTGCCATGAGCAGTAATCTCGAACTGGCCAGCGCCGAAGTGATGAAGCAGGGGCGCTGGAAGATTATTGCCACCATGCTGGCGGTGACCTGGCTTAATCCGCACGTCTACCTGGATACTTTTGTGGTGCTGGGCAGCCTCGGCGGTCAACTCGATGTTGAACCCAAACGCTGGTTTGCTCTGGGAACGGTAAGCGCGTCTTTCCTGTGGTTCTTCGGTCTGGCGATCCTGGCCGCCTGGCTCGCTCCGCGTTTACGTACTGCCAAAGCACAGCGAATCATTAATACTCTGGTCGGTGTGGTGATGTGGATTATCGCCTCCCAGCTGGCGAAAGAGGGGATTAATCACGTGCAGGTATTGTTCAACTAAGCGTTGTCTTATGGACAACTGAAACAGACGCGCTAAGCTTGCTGGCATGCGCCCTTCGGTGGGCACTTCGCAACATGGAGGAATAACAGTGAAGTTTAAAGTGATGGCCCTGGCGGCATTAGTAGGTTTAAGCGCAGTGTCGGTACAGGCAAACGAATTGCCAAATGGTCCGCACATTGTCACTTCCGGTACCGCAAGCGTGGATGCGGTTCCCGATGTTGCAACGCTGGCGATTGAAGTGAACGTCGCGGCAAAAGATGCGGCGTCAGCTAAGAAACAGGCTGACGATCGCGTTGCGCAATATCTCTCTTTCCTTGAGCAGAACGGCGTTGCGAAAAAGGACATTAACTCCGCGAATCTGCGCACTCAGCCGGATTACGACTATCAGAATGGCAAAAGTATTCTGAAAGGTTACCGCGCGGTGCGTACCGTTGAAGTCACGCTGCGTCAGCTGGACAAGCTGAACTCGTTGTTAGATGGCGCGCTGAAAGCGGGGCTGAACGAAATCCGTTCCGTGTCGCTGGGCGTTGCGCAACCAGAGAAATACAAAGACGAAGCGCGTAAAGCGGCGATTGACGATGCCGTGCGTCAGGCTGAGCAACTGGCATCTGGCTTCAAATCGAAGCTCGGCCCTGTGTATAGCGTGCGCTACCACGTCTCTAACTATCAGCCAAGCCCGATGGTTCGTATGATGAAGGCGGATGCTGCACCGGCTTCCGCACAGGAAACCTACGAGCAGCCGACCATTCAGTTCGACGATCAGGTTGATGTGGTGTTCCAGCTTGAGCCTGCACAGGGCCAGCAAACGGCACCAGCACCTGCACAACAATAATGAAAAAGCCGGGGAAGCCCGGCTTTTTTTTAATCCTGCCTTAACACCTTATGGCCGTAAGCCAGCAGTGCATCGGTGACGTTGCGCATCATGCGGCTTTCCGGCGCAAATCGGTGCCAGTACAACATCCGACGCTGATACAGCCCCGGCGTTAAGTCGATAAGCTCACCGCTCTTCAACTCTTTCTCAATCTGCAAATGCGGAATCATGCAGCAGGTGGTTCCCTGACGCGCAAGCTGCACGAAGGCTTCCGACGAGTTCACGATATGACACGGCACGCTGCCCGGCGGCAGGTCGAAGTTCTGCTGTAAAAATGCCTGATGCATATCGTCGAGATGGTCGAACGCCACAGCGGGCGCTTTCAGCAGCGCGGCGCGGGTGACACCATTCGGGAAATACTTGTCGGCGAACTCTTTTGAGCCAACGAACAGATAATCGAGCGCACCCAGTTGATCGACCAGACAGCTTGGCAATGCCTGCGGCTGGATACTGACGGCACCCACCACTTCGCCGCGACGCAGACGCTCCTGAGTACGGGTTTCATCTTCCACCTGCAAGTTGAGGCGAATCGGTGAGTCAGCCAGAACAGTGGAAAGAGCAGGCAGCAGCCAGGTTGCCAGACTGTCGGCGTTCACCGCCAGCGACAGCAGCAATGGTGTGGAGCCAGTCTGTTCATCGCCCAGCCACTCTTCTTCCAGTAGCTCAACCTGACGCAGCAGGGCGAGCAGCTTCTGCCCTTGCTCCGTCGGACGTGGCGGAACCGTACGTACCAGCAGCGGTTGTCCGAACATATTTTCAAGCTGTTTGATTCGCTGTGACACGGCGGATTGAGTGATGCACAGCTTTTGCGCCGCGCGCTCAAAACCTCGTTCACGAATGACGGCATCAAGCGCCTGTAGTGTTCTGTAGTCCGGACGTTTCATTGCGGGGCAGTACTCCTGAATTTTGCTGATTCTGCACTATGACACAAATTTACCTTTGTGACAGACCAATTCCGACCACATCGGATCTGTCAGAGCTTTGCTCGTTAATGTGACACCGGTCACAGGGACATTCCCCGCCTGCCTGTTCTATAATGCGCCCTGAGTTTTCACACCACAGGCAAAAGATCATGACGCAGGATGAACTGAAAAAAGCAGTAGGATGGGCCGCTCTCCAGTACGTACAACCCGACACTATTGTTGGTGTAGGGACTGGCTCGACCGCCGCACACTTTATTGATGCGCTCGGTACGATGAAAGGGCAGATCGAGGGCGCGGTATCCAGCTCTGATGCCTCCACGGAAAAGCTGAAAAGCCTCGGCATTACTGTCTTCGATCTGAACGAAGTGGATCGTCTGGGGATTTACGTTGATGGTGCCGATGAGATCAACGGCCATATGCAGATGATCAAAGGCGGCGGCGCGGCGCTTACGCGCGAGAAGATCATTGCTTCCGTGGCGGATAAGTTTATCTGTATCGCGGATTCTTCAAAACAGGTGGATATCCTGGGCAGTTTCCCACTGCCGGTAGAAGTGATCCCGATGGCGCGCAGCGCAGTCGCTCGCCAGTTGGTGAAGCTGGGTGGTCGCCCGGAATACCGTCAGGGCGTCGTGACGGACAACGGTAACGTGATCCTCGACGTTCACAATCTGGAAATTCTGGACGCGGTAGCAATGGAAAATGCCATTAACGCGATCCCAGGCGTCGTGACCGTAGGGCTTTTCGCCAACCGTGGCGCGGATGTGGCGCTTATCGGCACCGCCGATGGCGTGAAAACCATCGTAAAATGATCTGACGGGGGGAGCACTCCCCCCGCTAAATATTTTTCAAAAGCCAAATTCGGTGACTTGTGTCACGTTTTTTCGCCTGATCTGACGATCCTGCCGCTTTCCTGATTAACCACAGCATTTTCCTCTGACATTTCGCTCTGGATGACTTTTCTTCAGAGTGCCGACGCAAACGTTCATATTGCTGCAATAGTTTTTTTTGATATGTTGGCTAGAGCGGATTTAAATCCAGCACAACATCAGTTCAGACAAAACAGGGTCGGGTAAATGGCAAAGGTATCACTGGAAAAAGACAAGATTAAGTTTCTGCTCGTCGAAGGGGTGCATCAGAAAGCACTGGATAACCTTCGTGCAGCAGGTTACACCAACATCGAATTCCACAAAGGCGCGCTGGACACAGAGCAGCTGAAAGAATCCATCCGTGATGCCCACTTTATCGGCCTGCGATCCCGTACCCATCTGACTGAAGACGTTATTGCCTGCGCGGAGAAGCTGGTGGCGATCGGTTGTTTCTGCATCGGGACCAACCAGGTGGATCTGAATGCGGCGGCCAAACGCGGCGTACCGGTCTTTAACGCGCCGTTCTCCAACACCCGTTCCGTGGCGGAGTTAGTGATTGGCGAGTTGCTGCTCCTGCTGCGCGGCATTCCTGAAGCCAACGCCAAAGCCCACCGTGGCGTGTGGAACAAACTGGCCTCTGGCTCGTTTGAAGCGCGCGGTAAAAAGCTGGGGATCATCGGCTACGGCCATATCGGTACGCAGCTCGGTATTCTGGCGGAATCTCTCGGGATGAACGTCTTCTTCTACGATATCGAAAACAAACTGCCGCTGGGTAATGCGACCCAGGTTCAGCATCTGTCCGATCTGCTCAACATGAGCGATGTGGTAAGCCTGCATGTGCCAGAAAACGCCTCTACCAAAAACATGATGGGTGCAGAAGAGCTGGCGCTGATGAAGCCGGGTTCGCTGCTGATCAACGCCGCGCGCGGTACGGTGGTAGATATTCCTGCCCTGTGCGAGGCCCTGCGCAGTAAGCATCTGGCGGGCGCGGCTATCGACGTCTTCCCGACGGAGCCGGCGACCAACACCGATCCGTTCACCTCTCCGCTGTGTGAATTCGACAACGTGATCCTGACGCCGCACATTGGCGGCTCGACTCAGGAAGCGCAGGAAAACATCGGTCTGGAAGTGGCGGGCAAACTGAGCAAATATTCCGATAACGGTTCTACGCTGTCTGCGGTGAACTTCCCGGAAGTGTCTCTGCCGCTGCACGGCGGTCGTCGTCTGCTGCACATCCACGAGAACCGTCCTGGCGTGTTGACGGCGATTAACCAGATTTTCGCCGAGCAGAGCGTCAACATTGCCGCGCAGTACCTGCAAACCAACTCGCAGATGGGCTACGTGGTGATTGATATCGAAGCGGATGACGATGTGGCGGAGAAAGCGCTGCTGAGCATGAAGGCGATTCCAGGCACGATTCGCGCGCGTCTGTTGTACTAATTCTGCGGTTTGATGTGTCGGGTGGCGCTGTCGCTTTCCCGACCTACAGGTTAATCGTGGCTTTGTAGGCCGGGTAAGGCGTAGCCGCCACCCGGCTTTATTATTTCACCACTCCCACACTTTCGATGGCGTCACTACCGCAGGCAGCGGAATATCCCATTTCTCCACCGGCAGCGCTTTTACACCCTGACAATCATGGGCATAACCCACCGGCTGCACACCGTACTGCTGCCAGTTCTGCAGCGTGCGATCGTAAAATCCGCCGCCCATCCCCAGACGCTGACCGCTCTCATCAAAAGCCACCAGTGGCGTAATCAGCACGTCTAAATCCTGCAAGGGCAGAACGTCGCGCACATCGAGTTTAGGTTCGGTGATTTTCAGGCGGTTCACCACCAGTTCGCTGTGCGGATGGTAGTGCAAGAACAGCAGATTGCCCGGACTGAACGGGTGCAGCACCGGCAAATAGACTTTTTTTCCGGCGCGCCAGAGTTGTTCGAGCAGCGGTTGGGTATCAAGCTCACCATCAAACGACAGAAACAGGGCAACCGTACGCGCCATCACGACGGGCGGATAGGCCATCATACGGGCGGCAGCAGTTTGTGCGAAATGAGCTTGTTGTTCGGGCGAAAGCGCTCGACGAGTTTTACGGATTAGCTGACGGATGTCTTGTCGGGAAGCAGGGACTTCAGGAAATTGAGTCATGATGCTTGAAGGTAGTAAAGAAGGGGAATCTCCGAGATGCCGCCGCAGGCTGTAACCCTTGAACCCTTGGTTCAAGGTGAATGTGTCGTCATAGTCTTAAGGCTTCTCGGACGAACCGAGCATGCTCACCGACCATGGAGCGCCACATTCTTGTGGTATGAAATATCGGCTCAGGGGACTGGCCCGCTTGCGAACATCTCAGAGAAATTTTGTCTTCACAGTCACTCTACCATAGTCAACTGCAAAGTGTTATTCAAACTTTTGTCCCGGTCTTTCGGGAGTGCGACCCTGATCAAGCAACGCTTGTTCGATGGTCTGCTGGAGCATTTTAATGCGTTGCTCCATGCTCGCCGCGTAGTCGCGGGTCTTCGCTTTTTCCTGAGTTAATTCATAGCTGATGTTCAACGCGGCGATGAAAACCAACTGCTCAGTATTTGTGACTCTAGTGCGTTCTTTTAGATCTTGCAACCGCTGATTCAAATCGTCCGCAGCCTGGCTCAAAGCATCTCTTTGCTCAGGCGGACAATTCACTCGCAGCGAACGGCCAAAAATCTGGAGATCGACGGGTTGTGCAGACATGCCACCTTCCTGCTGATTGACTGCGCGACCTTCGCTCACGGCCCTGGGGGCTGCGAAGGGGCGACACTATAGCTACCATGATATGAAGATACAAGCCCTTTTCTGGTATCTCCAGTGTCCAAAGTGGTAGCATATCATGAATATTCCTCCCAACGATGACGAATGCGCATGTCTATACAGAACGAAATGCCTGGTTACAACGAAGTAAGCCAGTTACTTAACCAGCAGGGCGTGGGTTTGACCCCTGCTGAAATGCACGGTCTGATCAGTGGCATGCTGTGCGGCGGAAACAGCGACAGCTCTTGGCAGCCGCTGCTTCACGACCTGACGAACGAAGGCCTGGCCTTTGGTCACGAACTGGCGGAAGCGCTGCGCAAAATGCACTCGGCGACCAGCGACTCTCTGGAGGATGACGGTTTCCTTTTTCAGCTTTATCTGCCTGATGGCGACGATGTTAGCGTCTTTGATCGCGCCGATGCGCTGGCGGGCTGGGTAAACCACTATCTGCTGGGCCTCGGCGTCACGCAGCCGAAACTTGATAAAGTGACCGGTGAAGCGGGTGAGGCCATCGACGATCTGCGCAATATCGCCCAGCTGGGCTACGACGAAGACGAAGACCAGGAAGAGCTGGAAATGTCCGTTGAAGAGATTATCGAGTACGTTCGCGTGGCAGCATTGTTATGTCACGACACCTTTACTCGCTCGCAGCTGACAGCACCGGAAGTACGCAAACCGACCTTACATTAACAAAAAGAACGCACAGGAGGGTGTCATGACTCAGCAGGAGTATCTTCGCCGCCGTCAGGCGCTGTTAGCCAACATGCAACCGGGCAGCGCGGCACTGATTTTTGCCGCACCGGAAGCCACGCGCAGCAACGACAGCGAATATCCTTATCGCCAGAGCAGCGATTTCTGGTACTTCACCGGGTTTAACGAGCCAGAAGCGGTGCTGGTGCTGATTAAAAGCGATGACACCCACAACCACAGCGTTCTCTTTAACCGTGTTCGCGATCTCACCGCCGAAATCTGGTTTGGCCGCCGCTTAGGGCAAGACGCCGCGCCGGAAAAACTCGGCGTCGAACGCGCACTGGCCTTTAGCGAAATCGATGAGCAGCTCTATCAACTGCTCAACGGTCTGGACATGGTCTATCACGCTCAGGGCGAATACAAATACGCCGATGAACTGGTGTTTACCGCGCTGGATAAACTGCGTAAAGGCTCGCGTCAGAATCTTTCTGCGCCTGCGTCCATCACGGACTGGCGTCCGCTGGTGCATGAAATGCGCCTGTTTAAATCGCCGGAAGAGCTGGATGTGATGCGCCGCGCGGGCGAAATCAGCGCCCTGGCCCACACCCGTGCAATGGAAAAATGCCATCCGGGGATGTTTGAGTATCAGCTCGAAGGCGAAATTCTGCATGAGTTCAATCGCCACGGAGCACGTTTCCCGTCCTACAACACCATTGTCGGCGGTGGCGAAAACGGCTGCATTCTGCATTACACCGAAAATGAGAGCGAACTGCGCGACGGCGATTTAGTGCTGATCGATGCGGGATGTGAATACCGCGGTTACGCGGGTGACATCACCCGCACTTTCCCGGTGAATGGCCAATTCAGCCCGGCACAGCGCGCGGTTTACGACATTGTTCTCGAATCACTGGAAACGGCGCTGACCCTGTTCCGTCCGGGTACTTCTATTCAGGAAGTGACCGGTTCGGTGATCCGTATCATGGTCAACGGTCTGGTAAAACTCGGCATTCTGAAGGGAGACCTGGAAGAGCTGATTGCCGACAACGCCCATCGTGCGTTCTTTATGCACGGTCTCAGCCACTGGCTGGGGCTGGATGTGCACGATGTCGGAGGCTACGGCGCAGATCGCTCGCGCACCCTTGAGCCGGGCATGGTGTTAACTGTCGAACCGGGTCTGTATATCGCGCCGGATGCGGACGTCCCTGCCGAATATCGCGGGATTGGTATTCGTATCGAAGACGACATTGTGATCACCGAAAGCGGCAACGAAAACCTGACGGCGTCTGTCGTTAAAAAAGCCGATGAGATCGAAGCCCTGATGGCGGCGGCACGCGCATGAGCGTGGTAATCGTTGGCGGCGGCATGGCGGGCGCGACGCTCGCCCTGGCGATTTCACAGCTGACGCGCGGCCAGCTCCCGGTTCATCTGGTCGAGGCCGTCGCGCCACAGACAACGGAACATCCAGGCTTTGACTCCCGCGCGATTGCGCTGGCGCAGGGCACCTGTCAGCACCTGTCGCGGCTGGGTATCTGGCAAGCAATTGCCGAGTGCGCAACCTCCATTAATACCGTTCACGTCAGCGATCGCGGCCATGCCGGTTTTGTCACACTCGATGCGCAGGATTACCACATTGATGCCCTCGGGCAGGTGGTCGAACTGCACGACGTCGGGCAGCGCCTGTTCCGTTTATTGCAGGATGCGCCTGGCGTGACGTTGCACTGTCCGGCGCGCGTCGCCAGTTTCACCCGCAGTGCAGAGGGCGTGAGCGTCACGCTGGATAACGGCGATGTGCTGGCCGGAAAATTGCTGGTTGCCGCAGACGGTTCCCGTTCCGCGCTGGCGACTCAGTGCGGGATCGAATGGCGGCAACAGCCTTACGGTCAGGCGGCAGTGATTGCCAACGTTTCGACCGCAGTGGCCCATCAGGGGCGCGCCTTTGAACGTTTTACCGAACACGGCCCGCTGGCGATGCTGCCGATGTCTGATGGTCGCAGCTCGCTGGTCTGGTGCCACGCAGTAGACGCGATGGATGACGTCATGGCCTGGTCAGATACGCGTTTTTGCAACGAGCTGCAAAAAGCCTTCGGCTGGCGTTTAGGACGCATCACCCACGCTGGAAAACGCGCAGCGTATCCGTTAGCGCTGACCACCGCGTCGCAGTCAGTTTCTCATCGCCTGGCGTTAGTCGGCAATGCGGCGCAGACGCTGCATCCTATTGCCGGGCAAGGATTTAATTTAGGCTTACGCGACGTCATGAGCCTGGCGGAAACGCTGGCGCAGGCATGGCAGGACAGTGAAGATTGCGGCGCGTATTCCGTGCTTTGTCAGTATCAGAAACGCCGTCAGGCAGATAAAGAGGCCACCATCGGCGTGACCGACGGTCTGGTGCATCTGTTCGCGAATCGCTGGGCGCCGCTGGTAGCCGGGCGCAACGCGGGGCTGATGGCGATGGAACTATTCATTCCGGCACGCGACGTGCTGGCGCAGCGAACCCTCGGTTGGGTCGCTCGTTAAGGAGTTACTAAGTGCAGAATGTTGATGTTGCCATTGTTGGCGGCGGAATGGTGGGGCTGGCCCTGGCCTGCGGTTTACAGGGCAGTGGCCTGCGCGTGGCGGTGCTTGAGAATAAACCGCCGCAACCTGTTTCGCAGGACGCACCGCCAGAGCTTCGCGTGTCGGCCATCAACGCCGCCAGTGAAAAGCTGTTAGCCCATCTTGGCGTCTGGTCTGATATCACGGCGTTTCGCGCCAGCTGCTATCACGGCATGGAAGTGTGGGACAAAGACAGCTTCGGCCATATCGCCTTTGACGATGAAAGCATGGGATACAGCCATCTCGGCCACATCGTCGAGAATGCGGTGATCCACCACGCCCTGTGGCGCAAAGCGCAAGCCTGTTCAGACGTCACGCTGATGGCTCCCGCTCAAATTCAGCAGATTGCCTGGGGCGAAAACGAAGCCTTTCTGACCCTGCAAAGCGGCGACATGCTGACCGCGCGGCTGGTGGTGGGCGCCGATGGTGCCAACTCGTGGCTGCGCAATAAAGCCGATATCCCGCTGACCTTCTGGGATTACCGCCACCACGCGCTGGTAGCGACGATCCGCACGACTGAGCCACACGGCGGCGTGGCGCGGCAGATTTTCCACAACGATGGTATCCTGGCGTTTCTGCCGTTAAGCGATCCGCATCTTTGCTCTATCGTCTGGTCGCTGGTGCCGGAAAAGGCGCAGCAGATGGAAGCCGCCACCCCTGAGGAGTTCAATCAGGCGCTGTGCATGGCTTTTGATAACCGTCTCGGACTGTGCTCGCTTGAAAGTGAGCGCCAGCTGTTCCCGCTGACCGGGCGCTATGCGCGCCAGTTTGCCTCGCACCGAATGGCGCTGGTAGGCGACGCGGCGCACACCATTCACCCGCTGGCCGGGCAGGGCGTCAATCTGGGCTTTATGGATGCCGCAGAACTTATCGACGAACTGCGTCGTCTGCACCGCCAGGGCAAGGATATTGGTCAGCATCTTTATCTGCGACGTTACGAGCGCAGTCGTAAACACAGCGCGGCGATGATGCTGGCGGGGATGCAGGGCTTTCGCGAGCTGTTTGCCGGAAACAATCCGGCGAAAAAACTGCTGCGCGACGTTGGTCTGAAACTGGCGGACACGCTTCCCGGCGTTAAACCACAACTTCTGCGTCAGGCGATGGGCTTAAACGATCTCCCCGAGTGGCTGCGTTAAGCACAAAACGTTAAATTAGACCCCCATCACACTTTCCTCTCCCGGCCTTTGTGCCGGGATGTTTCCCTCGTTTGAAATATTCTAATTTCACGCCTCTTTTCGCATTATATTATCTAATGTCGCATTTTTTTCATGACGGAAAATAGGCGCGTTTTTCCGCAGGAAATATCAGCCTGTGCTAAATATTGTGAAATTTAAGTTAATTTTATGCGGGGTAAATCGCATTTTGCCAGTGAATAACTCTGTAGGCTTTTTAGCGTTTTTTGGTCATAAGCTAATGTGATGACCCGTTTTACCTTATGGTTAATCGCCGGGTTCGGTGGTAACTTCAGGGAAAAGAGAACGTTTGCGTCGACGTCCTGCAGTGATGCCGACGCCGGGTTTCGTGGTAAGAAATTTCGCGCGAAACGCAAGATTGCCCTGCACTGCTTAATCAACGAGGACAAGATGGCTCAACAGACTCCTTTGTACGAACAACACACGTTATGCGGCGCGCGCATGGTCGATTTCCACGGTTGGATGATGCCGCTGCACTACGGCTCGCAAATCGATGAGCACCATGCAGTGCGCACCGACGCCGGGATGTTCGATGTCTCCCACATGACCATCGTCGATTTACGCGGCAGTCGCACCAGGGAGTTTCTGCGTTATCTGTTGGCGAACGACGTTGCAAAGCTCAAGACGCCAGGCAAAGCGCTCTATACCGGGATGCTCAATGCCTCCGGCGGCGTGATTGATGACCTGATCGTTTATTACTTCACTGAAGATTTCTTCCGCCTCGTTGTTAACTCCGCCACCCGCGAAAAAGACCTTTCCTGGATTTCCGAACACGCCGCCAAATATGCCGTTGATATCACCGTTCGCGACGATCTTTCCCTGATCGCCGTGCAGGGGCCAAACGCGCAGGCCAAAGCCGCATCTCTGTTCAGCGATGAACAGCGTAAAGCTGTAGAAGGCATGAAGCCGTTCTTCGGCGTGCAGGCAGGCGATCTGTTTATCGCCACCACCGGATACACCGGTGAAGCGGGCTACGAAATTGCGATGCCGAACGAGAAAGCCGCTGACTTCTGGCGTGCGCTGGTTGAAGCAGGCGTAAAACCGGCCGGTCTGGGGGCGCGTGACACGCTGCGTCTGGAAGCCGGGATGAATTTGTACGGTCAGGAGATGGATGAAGGCGTCTCTCCGCTGGCGGCCAATATGGGCTGGACCATCGCGTGGGAACCGGCAGACCGTGATTTCATTGGTCGTGAAGCGCTGGAACTGCAGCGCGAGAAAGGCACCGAGCAGTTGGTCGGCCTGGTGATGAAAGAGAAAGGCGTGCTGCGTAATGAACTGCCAGTGCGCTTCACCGATGCCAGCGGCAATCTTCATGAAGGTGTGATCACCAGCGGGACCTTCTCACCGACGCTGGGCTACAGCATTGCGCTGGCGCGCGTCCCGGCCGGAATTGGCGAGACTGCCGTGGTGCAGATCCGCAACCGTGAAATGCCGGTCAGCGTGACTAAACCGATTTTTGTTCGCGCCGGTAAGTCGGTCGCCTAATCAATTTATTATCAGGAGAATTCCAATGAGCAATGTGCCAGCAGAACTGAAATACAGCAAAGAACACGAATGGCTGCGTAAAGAATCTGACGGGACTTACACCGTGGGTATCACCGAGCACGCGCAAGAGCTGCTGGGTGACATGGTGTTTGTTGACCTGCCAGACGTCGGCGCGACCGTGAGCGCGGGCGATGATTGCGCCGTGGCAGAGTCTGTGAAAGCGGCTTCTGACATCTATGCCCCGGTCGGTGGCGAAATCGTAGCGGTAAACGATGCACTGAGCGACTCCCCGGAGCTGGTCAACAGCGAGCCGTACACCGGTGGCTGGATTTTCAAAATCAAAGCCAACGATGAAGCAGAAGTTGAAGCGCTGCTGGATGCGACCGCGTACGCAGCACTGTTAGAAGACGAGTAATTGCTTTTCACCCTCTCCCTTTGGGAGAGGGCAGGGGTGAGGGCGCAAACTTCCCCTCACCCTAACCCTCTCCCAAAGGGAGAGGGGATCCTAATATCACCGCAAGCTCAGGAACCATCGCTCATGACACAGACTTTAAGCCAGCTTGAAAACCGTGGCGCTTTCATTGAACGTCACATTGGGCCGGATGCTCAGCAACAGCAGGAGATGCTGAAGACAGTTGGCGCGGATTCGTTAAACGCACTGATCGGCCAGATCGTGCCCAAAGACATTCAGCTCGCCACACCGCCGCAGGTGGGTGATGCGACCACTGAATACGCCGCGCTGACAGAGCTGAAGGCGATTGCCGGCCTCAACAAGCGCTTTAAGTCTTACATTGGCATGGGCTACACCCCTGTGCAGTTACCGCCAGTTATCCTGCGCAACATGCTGGAAAATCCAGGCTGGTACACCGCCTACACCCCTTATCAGCCAGAAGTGTCTCAGGGTCGTCTGGAAGCGCTGCTGAACTTCCAGCAGGTGACGCTGGATCTGACCGGTCTGGATATCGCCTCTGCTTCTCTGCTCGATGAAGCGACCGCCGCCGCCGAAGCGATGGCGATGGCGAAGCGCGTCAGCAAGCTGAAAAACGCTAACCGCTTCTTCGTGGCTGCCGATGTTCATCCGCAGACCCTGGACGTGGTCCGTACCCGTGCGGAAACCTTCGGCTTTGACGTAATTGTTGATGACGCTGAAAAAGTGCTGGATCATCAGGATGTGTTCGGCGTGCTGTTGCAGCAGGTCGGTACCACCGGTGAAGTCCATGATTACACCAGCCTGATCGCTGAACTGAAATCCCGCAAAATTGTGGTCAGCGTCGCCGCTGATTTCATGGCGCTGGTGCTGCTCACCGCTCCAGGCAAACAGGGCGCGGACATTGTCTTCGGCTCTGCGCAACGCTTTGGCGTGCCGATGGGCTATGGCGGCCCGCACGCGGCGTTCTTCGCGGCGAAAGATGAATTCAAACGCTCCATGCCTGGCCGTATTATCGGCGTGTCGAAAGACGCCGCTGGCAATACCGCGCTGCGCATGGCGATGCAGACTCGCGAGCAACACATCCGCCGCGAGAAAGCGAACTCCAACATCTGTACTTCTCAGGTGCTGCTGGCCAACATCGCCAGTCTGTATGCGGTGTTCCACGGTCCGGTAGGCCTGAAACGCATCGCCACCCGTATTCACCGTTTCGCCGATATTCTGGCGGCCGGTTTGCAGCAGAAAGGGCTGAAGCTGCGCCATGCGCACTACTTTGACACCCTGTGTGTGGAAGTGGCTGATAAAGCTGGCGTGCTGGCTCGCGCCGAAGCCGCAGAAATTAACCTGCGCAGCGATATTCTGAACGCGGTTGGCATCACTCTGAACGAAACCACGTCCCGCGAGGATATCCAGACGCTGTTCAACGTTCTGCTGGGCGATGCCCACGGTCTGGACGTCGATTCTCTGGATAAAGACGTGGCGCACGACAGCCGCTCGATTCAGGAAAGCATGCTGCGTGACGACGCTGTCCTGACCCATCCGGTGTTTAACCGCTATCACAGCGAAACCGAGATGATGCGCTACATGCACTCTCTGGAGCGCAAAGATCTGGCGCTGAATCAGGCGATGATCCCGCTCGGCTCCTGCACCATGAAGCTCAATGCCGCCGCGGAAATGATCCCGATTACCTGGCCTGAGTTCTCTGAACTTCACCCGTTCTGCCCGGCAGATCAGGCGGAAGGCTATCATCAGATGATCGGTCAGCTTTCAGACTGGCTGGTGAAACTGACCGGCTACGACGCACTTTGCATGCAGCCGAACTCGGGTGCGCAGGGGGAATACGCGGGCCTGCTGGCGATCCGTCACTATCACGAAAGCCGCAACGAAGGGCATCGCGATATCTGCCTGATTCCAAGCTCCGCTCACGGCACTAACCCAGCATCTGCGCAGATGGCGGGAATGGAAGTGGTGGTCGTGGCCTGCGATAAAAATGGCAACATCGATCTTGCCGATCTGCGTGCGAAAGCCGAACAGGCGGGCGAGAAACTCTCCTGCATCATGGTGACTTACCCGTCCACTCACGGCGTCTATGAAGAGACGATCCGTGAAGTGTGCGAAGTGGTGCATCAGTTCGGCGGTCAGGTTTACCTCGACGGTGCGAACATGAACGCCCAAGTGGGAATCACCTCTCCGGGCTTTATCGGCGCGGACGTATCGCACCTGAATCTGCATAAAACCTTCTGCATTCCGCACGGCGGTGGCGGCCCGGGTATGGGCCCTATCGGCGTGAAAGCGCATCTGGCTCCGTTCGTTCCAGGCCACAGCGTGGTGCAGATTGAAGGCATGTTGACCCGTCAGGGTGCGGTCTCTGCGGCACCGTTCGGCAGTGCGTCTATTCTGCCAATCAGCTGGATGTACATCCGCATGATGGGCGCGGAAGGATTGAAACAGGCGAGCCAGGTGGCGATCCTGAATGCGAACTACATCGCCACACGCCTGAAAGACGCCTATCCGGTGCTCTACACCGGTCGTGACGGTCGCGTGGCGCACGAATGTATTCTCGATATTCGCCCGCTAAAAGACGAGACTGGGATCAGCGAGCTGGATATTGCCAAACGTCTGATCGACTACGGTTTCCACGCGCCAACCATGTCCTTCCCGGTGGCGGGTACGCTGATGGTTGAGCCGACCGAATCGGAAAGCAAAGTTGAGCTGGACCGCTTTATCGACGCAATGCTGGCGATCCGCGGTGAAATCGACCGTGTGAAACAGGGCGAATGGCCACTGGAAGATAACCCGCTGGTGAACGCCCCGCATACCCAGAACGAGCTGGTGGCGGAGTGGAGTCACGGTTATACCCGTGAGCTGGCGGTCTTCCCGGCAGGCGTGGCGAACAAGTACTGGCCGACCGTGAAGCGTCTCGATGACGTATACGGCGATCGTAATTTGTTCTGTTCTTGCGTGCCAATGAGCGAATATCAGTAATACTTAAGCTCTGAACAGTAGGCCGGGTAAGGCGTAGCCGCCACCCGGCTTTTTTATTGGGAGAAAATCAATGGCAATCGCACTGGTCACCGGCGCCAGCCGGGGCATTGGCAAAGCGACGGCGCTACAGCTAGCGCAAGAAGGGTACACCGTGGCGGTGAACTATCACCACAACATCAAGGCCGCGACGGATGTGATCAATCATATTATCGAGGCGGGCGGCAGGGCGTTTGCCGTGCGCGCGGATATCAGCGACGAATCTCAAGTGCTGGCGATGTTTAACAGCATCGACCGCGAGGGCGAACCGTTAACGGCGCTGGTGAACAATGCCGGGATTTTGTTTGAGCAGAGCACCATCGAGAATCTCTCCGCCGAGCGTATCAACCGCGTGCTCGCAACCAACGTCACGGGCTATTTCCTCTGCTGTCGCGAAGCGGTGAAGCGCATGTCGTTTAAACATAACGGCAAAGGTGGGGCGATTGTGAATGTCTCGTCGGCGGCATCGCGTCTGGGCGCACCGGGCGAATACGTCGATTATGCTGCGTCTAAAGGGGCGGTGGATTCGCTGACAACGGGCCTCGCGCTGGAAGTAGCGGCGCAGGGCATTCGTGTGAACTGTGTGCGCCCTGGACTGATTTATACCGATATTCATGCGTCAGGCGGTGAGCCAGGGCGAGTGGACCGGGTGAAATCCGCATTACCGATGCAGCGCGGCGGACAGCCGGAAGAGGTCGCGCAAGCTATCGTCTGGTTACTTAGCGAAAAAGCGTCGTATGTGACGGGGAGTTTTCTTGAGCTGGCAGGCGGGAAATAGTGTTAATGCCCGGTGGCGCTGCGCTTACCGGGCCTACGAGACTGTAGGCCGGTGCAAGGGAAGCGCCACCGGGCAGTCGGTTTAGATGTTCTCGCCGTTGCTGGCAATCACTTCTTTATACCAGTTAAAGCTCTTCTTACGGGAGCGAGACATATCGCCCGTACCGTCGTCGTGCTTGTTCACATAGATAAAGCCGTAGCGTTTGCTGTACTGGCCGGTAGTGAACGAGACGCAGTCGATGCAGCCCCACGGGGTATAACCCATCAGATCCACACCATCATAGGTGACCGCTTTCATCATCTCTTCCACGTGCGCACGCAGATAATCGATACGGTAGTCATCGTTGATGCTGCCGTCTTCTTCGACTTTATCGTAAGCGCCAAAGCCGTTTTCCACGATAAACAGCGGTTTTTGGTAACGTTCGTACAGCTCGCACAGGGCATAGCGCAGGCCAACCGGGTCAATCTGCCAGCCCCAGTCGGAGGCTTTCACGTGCGGGTTCGGCACGCTGCCTTCGAAGCCCGAAATGGCGTCGCCGGTGCCGCCTTCGGCTTTGACGGCGTTGGTCATGTAGTAGCTGAAACCTAAGTAATCGCAGGTGCCTTCACGCAGGATCTGCTCGTCGCCCGCCTCCATATGGATGGTAAAGCCACGGCGCTCCCACTCGTTCAGGACGTAGCTTGGGTAGTAGCCGCGTAGCTGAACATCGGTAAAGACATAACGCTCACGCATGGATTCCTGGGCAAACATCACGTCTTCTGGCTTGCAGGAGAACGGATAGAGCGCCACCATCGCCAGCATACAACCGACTTTCATTTCCGGGTTGATGCGACGCGCGGCTTTTACCGCCAGAGCGCTGGCAACGAACTGGTGATGCAGCACCTGGTACATGGTCTCTTCCGGGTTTTCATGTTCGGTGTAGACCACGCCGGAGCAGCAATACCCGAACAGTGGGGCGCGCCAGTTACGCTGGTTGTTGATTTCGTTGAAGGTCATCCAGTATTTGACCTTGCTCTTATAGCGCTCGAAAACCACTTCCGAGAAACGGACGAAGAAATCCACCACTTTGCGGTTGGTCCAGCCGCCGTATTCTTGCACCAGGTGCAGCGGCATTTCGAAGTGGGAGAGGGTGATGACCGGCTCAATGTTGTACTTCAGCAGTTCATCAAACATGTCGTCGTAGAACTTCAGCCCTTCTTCATTCGGCTGAGTTTCATCGCCTTTCGGGAAGATACGCGTCCAGGCGATAGAGGTACGGAAACATTTGAAGCCCATCTCGGCAAACAGTTTGATGTCTTCTTTGTAATGGCCGTGGAAGTCGACGGCTTCGTGGTTGGGATAGTATTTCCCTTCAATCACTTCCTGAGTGATTTCGCGCGGTACGCCATGCGCGCCGCCGGTCAGCACGTCGCAAATGCTTGGGCCTTTGCCGCCTTTATTCCAGCCGCCTTCAACCTGGTGCGCCGCCACCGCGCCGCCCCATAAAAAATCTTTTGGTAAGGTGAGTTTTTTCATGTTTGCTACTCTCGTCTTATGATCTATTGTTTTCGAGTCTAGCAAAGCACAATTAAATGTCACGATATAACAATTTGGCGATAATGTAATATGTTACATCAAAAAAACAGGGCGTTTTATTCCGCCAGTTTCTTCGCCAGTTTTCGCCCGATAGATTCGAGAATATAAATAACCGGGATCTGCGTCGTAATATCGTAGACTCCGCCGATGCGGGTTTGAGGAACATGCCAGGAGAGATTAAAATCGGCCAGCTTGGCCAGGCGAGAATGCTCGTGGCTGGTGATGGATAGAACCTTGCAGTGGTGCAGGCTGAACTGGCTGGCGAAGCGCAGGATCTCTTCGGTTTCGCCCGAAACGGACAGCACAATCGCCAGCGCATTTTTCGCCATATCGTTGGTTACCGGGAAATAAGGGTCGTCGATATGGTTACTGAATTTTCCGATATTAGAGAAGAATCGTGCGCCATATTTCGCCAACGATCCGGAGGTGCCCGCGCCAACAAATATAATTCGCTCGGAGGATAATATAATATCGACGGCGTTATCTAATAAAGCGTCAAACTCTTCATTATTGACGCTTTTAAAGAAACTGATAATTTCACTGGTGCCAAAATTCGCCTGCTGGGGTTCGTTTTGTTCCAGATATAATTTAAAGCGCACGCGGAATTCGGAATAGCCATCGCAGTTCAGCTTGCGACAAAAACGTAGCACTGTGGTGGTAGACACACCCGCCGCATCCGCCAGCTCGCGGATGGTCATATAGGTCACTTTGTCACGGTTTTTAATGACATAGTTGTAGACCATCATCTCAAGATTGTTGAGACTGGCAATGGCGGAATGGGAGAACATGCTCACAGTGGCTAAACTCACTCATCAGACTTCATCTAAAGGGAATAATAACATGCAGCCTAACGACATCACTTTTTTTCAGCGTTTCCAGGACGACATTCTGGCCGGGCGCAAAACCATTACTATCCGTGACGAGTCTGAATCGCATTTTAAAACCGGCGATATTTTGCGCGTCGGGCGCTTCGAGGACGACGCCTGGTTTTGCACCATCGAAGTGGTGGGAACCTCGACAGTGACGCTGGATACGCTGACGGAAAAGCACGCACAGCAGGAGAATATGTCCCTTGCGGCGCTTAAAGAGGTGATTGCGGAGATCTACCCGAATCAATCGCAATTTTATGTGATTGATTTTAAATGCCTTCACTCTGACTAACATCTGTTAGGTGAAAATATAACTCAAAATAATGATTTTTAAGGACTAATCCTGAAGTTGGATTTATTTTAGCTAACAGGTGTTCACTGGAATCATTCTCAGTTAGCATAGTCAGGCGATACATCATGATCTTATGTTCTCCCGGAGTCCTCTTATGGTTAGCAAACCATTTACTGCGCAGGGATATTCACTGGCCGAGGAAGTAGCCAACAGTATCAGCCACGGTATTGGCCTTGTTTTTGGCATCGTGGGCCTGGTGTTGCTGCTGGTTCAGGCGATAGACACCAACGCGAATGCGATGGCGATCACCAGCTACAGT
Source organism: Lelliottia jeotgali (assembly GCF_016771845.1). Lineage (NCBI taxonomy): Bacteria > Pseudomonadati > Pseudomonadota > Gammaproteobacteria > Enterobacterales > Enterobacteriaceae > Lelliottia > Lelliottia jeotgali. The sequence goes on from NZ_JAENMQ010000008.1 coordinate 95,100, forward strand.
CTGTACGGCGGAAGCATGATCCTGCTTTTTCTCGCCTCGACGCTTTACCATGCCATTCCGCATCAGCGGGCAAAACGATGGCTCAAGAAATTCGACCATTGCGCTATCTATCTCTTGATTGCCGGGACCTACACCCCATTTTTACTGGTGGGATTAAACTCTCCGCTGTCGCGCGGGCTGATGATTGTCATCTGGAGCCTGGCGCTGCTCGGGATCTTATTTAAACTGACCATTGCGCATCGCTTTAAAGTGCTGTCGTTAGTGACCTATCTGACGATGGGCTGGCTGTCGCTGATTGTGGTTTATCAGCTGGCGGTGAAACTGGCGGCGGGCGGCGTGACGCTGCTGGCGGTGGGCGGGATTGTCTATTCCCTCGGCGTGATTTTTTACGTCTGTAAACGCATTCCGTACAACCATGCCATCTGGCACGGCTTTGTGTTAGGCGGCAGCGTGTGTCATTTCCTGGCGATTTATTTGTACGTTTGATAGCGGGTGCGGCCTGATGACCTCACCCCAACCCTCTCCCACGGGGAGAGGGGGCAAAAACTAAAAACGGTAACCCAAGGGTTACCGTTTTGCTTTTACCTTCCGCCACCCGGCGATTCCTACCAACTAAAACTACTCTTCTAACGAATACGGCAGGGGTTCAATGCTCAAGGTGCCGGCATCGTCACGCACGCGGAATACGCTGTCCGGCTCCATGTCGTTATTCATTACTACCTGCACCAGCAGACGACCATCGTCCAGCTGAACGGCAGCTAAAATGGTGCCGGTACGACGCCAGTTGTCGCCCATCTTCAGTTCGAGATCTTCCCCGGCTTCTGGTACGCGGCTGGCATGGCCTGCCAGATACCACAGGGCGCGTTTATTAGCCCCACGGAATTTGGCCCGCGCCACCATCTCCTGACCGGTGTAGCAGCCTTTCTTAAAACTGATGCCGCCCAGCGCCTGCAGGTTTGTCGCCTGCGGGATAAACTGCGCGCTGTTGGCTGCATCAATAACCGCTAATCCGGCTTCAATGTTCAGGGCTAACCACTGCTGGCTGTTGTTCAGCTGCGCTTCACCGCGCAGGGCTTCCGTGACGCGCTCTGCGGTAGCCACGTCGGTGACCAGCAGGAAGCGCTCGGCAGGTTGCTCAAACCACAGAATCGAAGTTGCGCCTTCGCTGACCAGCTGTTTCTCGGCATCCGGTAGTTCGCTGAACAGGTTTTTCAGCGCGGCGCGTGCCTGGAAACCAGCCACGCCTAACAGAACATGCTCGTCATCCGCAGCGATGGTGACTTTGGAAAACACCGCGTATTTCTTCAGTTCAGTCAGCTGCGCATCGCGCAGACTGCGGCGTTCAATCAGGGCGAAACCGTCCTGACGGCGGAAAAGACGTAGATTGCTCCACATCTTACCTTTCGGATCGCAATGCGCCGCCAGCAGATGCTGGTGCTCAGTCATCTGGCTTACGTCTGCGGTCACCTGGCCCTGCAGATATTTTTCGGCATCTGCACCGACGAGGGTCGCCAGCGCCCAGTCATCAAGAGAAATCAGCGTCAGCGGCAGACGCGCGGAGGCGACGGGCTGGCGAGGAGGAAATGGGTTAAAAGCCATAATGATGTCCTGAATTGCATAACGCTTCGGTAATGCCTAATGGTAAAAGAGACTGTAGTCATTGCAAGCGCTTTCAGCAGCCCAATTGTGCCTTATCGCCGTTCTGCGTAGCGCCACGCAGAACAGAGTAATCCCCTTTGATTGCAGGGATTATTCTGGAAGCGTGCTTCCAGTTGCTGATATTCCAGTAATGAAACAGCAAAAAACACGTTACACTAGAAATCGTCCCTCTTAGAGGTAGAAGAAACGTTTAGCAGGAAATCGACATGGACATTAACAACAAGGCCCGTATCCACTGGGCGTGCCGTCGCGGCATGCGTGAACTTGATATTTCCGTCATGCCCTTCTTCGAGTATGAGTACGACAGCTTAAGCGATGATGATAAGCGTCTGTTTATCCGCCTGCTGGAGAGTGACGATCCTGATTTATTCAACTGGCTGATGAATCACGGCAAACCCGCCGACACCGAGTTGCAGCGGATGGTGCAATTAATTCAAACACGGAATCGGGAACGTGGTCCTGTGGCAATCTGATCTGCGCGTCTCGTGGCGCTCACAGTGGATGTCTCTTTTGCTCCACGGCATTGTCGCAGCTTTTATTTTGCTGATGCCGTGGCCTCTTAGCTATACGCCGCTCTGGATGCTGTTACTGTCGCTAGTGGTGTTCGACAGCGTGCGCAGCCAGCGACGTATCAATTCCCGTCAGGGTGAAATCAAACTGCTGATGGATTCGCGCTTGCGCTGGCAGGGCAAAGAGTGGGAGATCGTCGGCACGCCCTGGATGTTAAACTCGGGGATGATGTTCCGTCTGCGCAAAGAGGAAGGGGCACGTTGCCAGCATTTGTGGCTGTCAGCAGACAGTATGGATGCGAACGAGTGGCGAGATTTGCGTCGGATGGTGATGCAGCAACAGCCGACGCCGTGATGCCAGGGAATTAGCTAAACTTTTCCGCCATTTCGCCCAGAATTTGCTCGCACCAGTTTTGTAGGCGCTCTTCGCTTAAGTCGTACTGGTTGGTTTCATCCAGCGCCAGTCCGACAAACAGCTGGCCATCCGCGATGATCGGTTTTTGACTTGTAAATTCGTAGCCTTCTGTCGGCCAGTAGCCGATAAAGGTGACGCCTTTCGGGGCGAGTTTATCGTGCAGCATACCGAGCGCGTCGAGGAACCATTCGCCATAACCCAGCTGGTCGCCCATGCCGTACAGCGCAATGATTTTGCCTTCAAGATTAAGCGAGTCCAGCTGATCCCAGATGGCTTCCCAGTCTTCCTGTAATTCACCAAAATCCCAGGTCGGAATGCCAAGAATCAGAACGTCGTACTGCTCCATCTCTGTGGGCGCGTCGTCTTTCAGATTGTGCAGAGTCACCAGTTCCGGGCCAATAATGTCGCGAATTTTCTCCGCGGCCATCTCGGTGTAGCAGGTGCTGGAACCATAAAACAGACCAATATTCATCGCGTAAACTTCTCAATACTTGCTTTGACTTTAGGCGTAGTGTACCAGAAACCTGTACCATTACGTCATAATGGCCGATGGCAGAATCACAGGAGCAGACGTGGAAAAGGATCTCGCCCTCATCGAACAATTTCTCGATGCGCTGTGGCTGGAAAAGAATCTGGCGGAGAATACGCTCAGCGCTTACCGACGCGATTTGACCATGCTGGTGGAGTGGCTCGCCCATCGAGACTTGTCTCTGGAACAGGCGCAAAGCGACGATCTGCAGGCACTGCTGGCCGAACGCATGGACGGCGGCTATAAAGCCACCAGTTCCGCGCGCTTGCTAAGTGCAATGCGTCGGCTGTTCCAGCATATGTATCGCGAGAAGCTTCGCGCTGACGATCCCAGCGCACTGCTGGCGTCGCCTAAGCTGCCGCAGCGTTTGCCGAAAGATCTCAGCGAAGCGCAGGTCGATCGCCTGTTGCAGTCCCCGGCGGTTGACCTGCCGCTGGAGTTACGCGATAAAGCCATGCTTGAAGTGTTGTATGCCACCGGGCTGCGCGTGTCGGAACTGGTCGGTTTGACGATGAGCGACATCAGCCTGCGTCAGGGCGTGGTGCGGGTGATTGGTAAAGGGAATAAGGAACGGCTGGTGCCGCTTGGCGAAGAGGCGGTGTACTGGGTTGAGAATTACCTGGAACACGGAAGACCGTGGCTGCTGAACGGCGTGTCGATTGATGTTCTGTTCCCGAGCCAGCGCGCGCAGCAGATGACGCGACAAACCTTCTGGCATCGCATTAAACATTACGCCACACTGGCGGGCATCGACAGTGAAAAACTTTCGCCGCACGTTCTGCGTCACGCCTTTGCGACGCATCTTCTGAATCATGGCGCCGATTTGCGCGTGGTGCAGATGCTACTTGGGCACAGCGATCTTTCGACGACGCAAATCTACACTCATGTAGCAACAGAACGCTTGCGACAGCTACACCAACAGCACCACCCACGAGCGTGAGTGCCGATAAAATAGTGATAGGATTGAAAATGAAAAAATCTTTAGTGCTGTTCTCCCTGCTGGCCGCTTCTTTTACCGGTTTTGCCCATGCAGATGATGCTGCGATCAAACAATCGCTGGCGAAACTCGGCGTGGCCAGTACGGATATTCAGCCAGCACCGGTTGCCGGAATGAAAACCGTGCTGACCAACAGCGGCGTGTTGTATGTCACTGAAGACGGCAAGCACTTCATTCAAGGCCCGATGTACGATGTCAGCGGCGCGCAACCGGTGAACGTGACTAACCAGCTGCTGATGAAAAACCTGAACGCGCTGGAAAAAGAGATGATCGTCTACAAAGCAGCGCAGGAAAAACACGTGATTACGGTGTTCACCGATATCACCTGCGGCTACTGTCACAAGCTGCATGAAGAGATGAAAGACTACAACGCGCTCGGAATCACCGTGCGTTATCTGGCGTTCCCACGTGCGGGCGTGCAGAGCCAGCCAGAGCAGGACATGAAAGCCATCTGGTGTGCCAAAGACCGCAATAAAGCCTTTGATGACGCGATGAACGGCAAGGGCGTGAAACCCGCCTCCTGCGATATCGACATTGCCAATCACTATGCGCTGGGCGTGCAGTTTGGTGTGACCGGAACCCCGGCTATCGTGCTGAGCAACGGCTACGTCGTGCCGGGCTACCAGGGGCCGAAAGAGATGAAAGAGTTCCTCGACGCGCACCAGAAACAGACTGGCGGTAAATAATTCGCGTGAAAGCCAACACAACATTACGCCGCCGCGAGGTGGATGAAAGCGTTGATTTACCTGCCGATCTTTCTCCGCTCCTGCGCCGTTTATACGCCGGGCGCGGCGTTCGCGCGGCCACAGAGCTGGAGCGCAGCGTCAAAGGGATGCTGCCCTGGCAGCAGCTCAGTGGCATCGAAAAAGCGACGGAAATTCTCTATGACGCACTGCGCGAAGGCACGCGGATTGTCGTAGTCGGTGATTTCGACGCCGATGGCGCGACCAGCACCGCTCTAAGCGTCCTCAGCCTGCGCGCGTTGGGCTGCGATAACGTCACCTATCTGGTGCCGAACCGTTTTGAAGACGGTTACGGCCTCAGCCCGGAAGTGGTCGATCAAGCTCACGCTCGCGGGGCGCAGTTGATCCTGACGGTTGATAACGGGATCTCATCTCATTCTGGCGTCGATCGGGCGCATCAGCTTGGGATCCCGGTCGTGGTCACCGATCACCATTTGCCCGGCGACACGCTGCCAGCGGCTGAAGCCATCATTAACCCGAACCTGCGCGACTGCGATTTCCCCTCGAAATCGCTTGCGGGCGTAGGCGTAGCGTTTTATCTGATGCTGGCCCTGCGTGCGTTGCTGCGCGATAAAGGCTGGTTCGAGGCGCGCGGAATTGCAGTTCCTAATCTTGCCGAATATCTCGATTTAGTCGCGCTCGGCACGGTGGCAGACGTGGTGCCGCTCGACACCAATAACCGCATTCTGACCTGGCAAGGGCTGGGCAGGATTCGTGCGGGGAAATGCCGTCCGGGGATTAAAGCGCTGCTCGAAATCTCTAATCGTGACCCGCTTAAACTCGCGGCAAGTGACCTCGGGTTTGCCCTTGGCCCGCGTCTCAATGCGGCAGGGCGACTGGATGATATGTCCGTCGGGGTGGCGCTGCTGCTCTGCGACAATATCGGCGAAGCCCGCGTGTTAGCCAATGAACTCGACGCGCTGAATCAGACGCGCAAGGAGATCGAGCAAGGGATGCAGGCTGAAGCCCTGACTCTGTGCGAAAAACTTGAGCGCAGCACCGACACGCTGCCCGGCGGCCTGGCGATGTACCACCCGGAGTGGCATCAGGGCGTGGTCGGGATTCTGGCGTCGCGCATCAAAGAGCGTTTTCACCGTCCGGTGATTGCCTTTGCCCCGGCGGGCGACGGTACGCTTAAAGGCTCGGGTCGTTCCATTCAAGGGCTGCACATGCGCGATGCACTGGAGCGTCTGGACACACTCTATCCTGGGCTGATGATCAAATTCGGCGGCCACGCGATGGCGGCTGGTTTATCGCTAGAAGAGGCGAAATTCGACGAGTTTCAGCGGCTTTTCAGCGAGCTGGTTACCGACTGGCTGGACCCGGCGTTACTGCAGGGCGAAGTGGTCTCTGATGGCGCGCTGTCTGGCGCGGAGATGACGATGGAAGTCGCGCAGATGCTGCGCGATGCCGGTCCATGGGGGCAGATGTTCCCGGAGCCGCTGTTCGACGGTCGATTCCGCCTTCTGCAACAGCGTCTGGTGGGGGAGCGTCACCTGAAGGTGATGGTCGAGCCGGTGAACGGTGGCCCGCTGCTGGATGGAATCGCCTTTAACGTCGACACCGCCATCTGGCCGGATAGCGGTGTGCGTGAAGTTGAACTGGCCTACAAACTGGATATTAACGAGTTTCGCGGTAATCGCAGTTTGCAGATTATCATCGATCATATCTGGCCAATTTAGCGGCACTATTCTCTATAAAAAAGGGCGTGGATTGGGTACAATCCCGCTCTTATCACCGCATTTTGACTAGTCCAATAAAGAAAACAGACCATGTTTGAAATTAATCCGGTAAAAAACCGCATTCAAGACCTCACCGAACGTTCCAACGTTCTTCGGGGGTATCTTTGACTATGATGCCAAGAAAGAGCGTCTTGAAGAAGTAAACGCCGAGCTGGAACAGCCCGACGTCTGGAACGAACCTGAACGCGCACAGGCGCTGGGTAAAGAGCGTTCCTCCCTCGAAGCCATCGTTGAAACGCTGGATCAAATGACTCAGGGGCTGGAAGATGTTTCCGGTCTGCTGGAATTAGCCGTCGAAGCCGACGACGAAGAAACCTTTAACGAAACCATCGCTGAACTCGACGTGCTGGAAGAGAAACTAGCGCAGCTCGAATTCCGCCGTATGTTCTCTGGCGAGTACGACAGCGCCGACTGCTATCTCGACATCCAGGCCGGTTCTGGCGGTACAGAAGCGCAGGACTGGGCGAGCATGCTGGCGCGTATGTATCTGCGTTGGGCAGAAGCGCGCGGCTTCAAAACCGAAATCATCGAAGAGTCTGAAGGTGAAGTGGCGGGTCTCAAATCCATCACCATCAAGATTATTGGTGATTACGCTTACGGCTGGCTGCGTACCGAAACCGGCGTTCACCGCCTGGTACGTAAGAGCCCATTCGATTCCGGTGGTCGTCGTCATACCTCTTTCAGCTCTGCGTTTGTCTATCCGGAAGTGGATGAAGATATTGATATCGAAATCAATCCGGCCGATCTGCGCATCGACGTTTATCGCGCATCCGGTGCGGGTGGTCAGCACGTTAACCGTACAGAATCGGCGGTGCGTATTACCCACCTCCCGACCAATACGGTAACGCAGTGCCAGAACGACCGTTCGCAGCATAAGAACAAAGACCAGGCCATGAAGCAGATGAAAGCGAAGCTTTATGAACTGGAAATGCAGAAGAAGAATGCTGAGAAACAGGTGATGGAAGATAACAAATCTGACATCGGCTGGGGCAGCCAGATTCGTTCTTACGTCCTTGATGACTCCCGTATCAAAGACTTGCGTACCGGGGTTGAAACCCGTAACACGCAAGCGGTGCTGGACGGCAGCCTGGACCAATTTATCGAAGCAAGTTTGAAAGCAGGGTTATGAGGAACCAACATGTCTGAACAACAAGCACAGGGCACTGACGCGGTAGTCGATCTTAATAACGAACTGAAAACCCGCCGCGAGAAGCTGGCTGCGCTGCGTGAGCAGGGTATCCCATTCCCGAACGATTTTCGTCGCGACCATACCTCAGATCAGCTGCACGCTGACTTTGACGCGAAAGAAAACGAAGAGCTGGAAGCGCTGAACGTTGAAGTGTCCGTTGCAGGCCGCATGATGACCCGTCGTGTGATGGGTAAAGCGTCTTTCGTGACGTTACAGGACGTCGGTGGCCGTATTCAGCTGTACGTTTCCCGTGACGATCTGCCAGAAGGCATCTACAACGAGCAATTCAAGAAGTGGGACCTGGGCGATATCCTGGGTGCGAAAGGCAAGCTGTTCAAGACGAAAACCGGCGAGCTGTCCATTCACTGTACCGAACTGCGTCTGCTGACTAAAGCACTGCGTCCGCTGCCGGATAAGTTCCACGGTCTGCAGGATCAGGAAGCGCGTTATCGTCAGCGCTACCTGGATCTCATCTCTAATGATGAATCCCGCAAAACCTTCAAAATCCGTTCCCAGATTATGGCGGGCATCCGTCAGTTCATGGTTGGCCGTGATTTTATGGAAGTCGAAACGCCAATGATGCAGGTGATCCCAGGCGGCGCGTCTGCCCGTCCGTTCATCACCCATCACAACGCGCTGGATCTGGACATGTACCTGCGTATCGCGCCGGAACTGTACCTGAAGCGTCTGGTGGTTGGCGGTTTTGAGCGTGTGTTCGAAATCAACCGTAACTTCCGTAACGAAGGCATCTCCGTGCGTCATAACCCAGAGTTCACCATGATGGAACTCTATATGGCGTATGCGGATTACAAAGATCTGATCGAACTGACCGAGTCTCTGTTCCGTACCCTGGCACACGATATTCTCGGCACCACTGAAGTGCCTTACGGCGAAGAGGTGTTCGACTTTGGTAAGCCGTTCGTCAAACTGACCATGCGCGAGGCTATCAAGAAATACCGTCCAGAGACCAATATGGCTGACCTGGATAACTTCGATTCTGCGAAAGCGATTGCTGCAAGCATCGGTATCAAAGTTGAGAAGAGCTGGGGTCTGGGCCGTATCGTGACCGAGATCTTCGAAGAAGTGGCCGAAGCGCACCTGATTCAGCCAACCTTCATCACCGAATACCCGGCTGAAGTGTCTCCGCTGGCACGTCGTAACGACGAAAACCCGGAAATCACCGACCGCTTTGAGTTCTTCATCGGTGGCCGTGAAATCGGTAATGGATTTAGCGAGCTGAACGATGCGCAGGATCAGGCGCAGCGTTTCCAGGATCAGGTTAACGCGAAAGAAGCGGGCGACGACGAAGCGATGTTCTTCGACGAAGACTACGTCACCGCGCTGGAGCACGGTTTACCACCGACCGCAGGTCTGGGTATTGGTATCGACCGTATGGTGATGCTGTTCACCAACAGCCACACCATCCGTGACGTGATCCTGTTCCCGGCGATGCGTCCGGTAAAATAAGTCACTGAGTGACAAAAAGCCCCGGCGTTTGCGCGTCGGGGCTTTTTTTATGGCTTGGATTCGAGGGCAAATTGCCTGAGCTTTTCCTGCGCGAGGGCAACCTGGGAAACCATCCACGGGCTAAATGCCCACGGCGTAGCCTCGACTGCACCGATTAACGATTCCAGATCAACCCACTGCACTGCCATCACTTCATCAGGATTGAGGGTCAGCGTGCCGACGAGCTTTGCCGCATACACAGGGCAAATTTCGTTTTCGACGATCCCAGAAGGGTCGGTTTCGCAGTAACGAAAATCCATAGCAACAGGTGTCAGATGGGCAATTTCAGCACCGATTTCATACCTGCAGCGGCGAACAAGTGCGTGCTCGGTACTTTCGCCGGTTTGTGGGTGACCACAGACGGAGTTGGTCCAGACGCCGGGCCAGGCTTTTTTACTCAATGCGCGGCGGGTGACGAGGCATTCACCCTGGGCGTTAAACAACCACGATGAGAAAGCCAGATGCAGCGGGGTATGCGTTGTGTGGGCGGCGTACTTTTCCTGAGTGCCGATGACCTCTCCCTGGTCGTTAACCAAAATGACGTGTTCTTGTGTGCTCATTCCGACTCCAGTACCCGAACGACGGGATGGTGACATTATATCGCACTCTTTGACTGGTGGGGTGGCTCCCTGCGCCACAAAGAGACTTTACAGCAAAGATTGGCAACAGATTTCAGGCTGCTATCATAGGACGCCATTTACGCTGACCGAGGAGCCGCTTTGTTTGCAGGAAGCCTGACAAGAAATCCCCTGATTGCCCTGTTTTGCCTGATGCTAACGTTAATGTTGGCAGGGTGCTCGGGCAGTAAATCAGGCTCTGATGGAAGCTACAGCGGCTCGGTATATACCGTCCAGCGCGGGGATACTCTCTCCAAAATTTCCCGCATGACTGGCACCAGCGTGCGCGATCTGGCACGTATGAACGGCATATCGCCGCCGTACACCATTGAAATCGGGCAAAAGCTCAAGGTCAATGGCAGCAGCTCGTCAGGCAAAAAATCCTCATCCAAAGGCAAAACGGCCAAAGTGACGCCGTCTTACGCGGTGCCGCAATCGTCATGGCCACCGGTCGGACAACGCTGCTGGGTATGGCCTGCCAGCGGTAAAGTGATTGCACCGTACTCCACCTCAGAAGGGGGTAACAAAGGCATTGATATCGCAGCAGCACGCGGCACACCCGTTTACGCATCGGGTACAGGCAAGGTGGTTTACGTGGGAGATCAATTGCGCGGTTACGGCAATCTGATCATGATTAAACACGGCGAAGACTACATCACCGCGTATGCGCATAACGATACGCTGCTGGTGAACAACGGACAAAACGTGAAGGCCGGACAGAAGATCGCGACGATGGGTAGCACCGGAGCCAGTACGGTCGCGCTGCATTTCCAGATTCGCTACCGCGCTACCGCTATCGATCCTCAGCGCTACCTTCCGGCACAGGGCAGTAAACCGAAATGCTAAGCGGTTAATAAATCACCGGTTAGCTGTCTTGAGGCTTGTGCGAACAAGCGTAAGGTCTATAATGCCTTACGCACCTCAAAGCGGGCGTAGTTCAATGGTAGAACGAGAGCTTCCCAAGCTCTATACGAGGGTTCGATTCCCTTCGCCCGCTCCAGATCTTCCCTCAACTATTCATCTCTCATCTTTTCTTCACGCAATACACGCGACGGCTCTCGCAATGCTCTTGCAAAGGGGTCATTCATTATTCGAAAATTGCAGCATCCTTCGGCTTGGTTACTTGTGTTTCCTGATATAGTCCGATAAGAACTGCTCAAGCTCCTTATCGTTTCTGACGGATACGAGAACTTCAGCGACGGCTTTCATGGCATTAGTTGCATTACTGACGGCAGCAGCATCTTCATTGTTAATGATTGCATTATTAGCAATCTTATTTATCGAGCTCTTGGCTTCTTCTTCGCTAATTTCAGCCGCAATTATCGAATCAAATATTGGGTAAGCCTCACTGGCATATTGGCTAAAGCGAACATCATCAAAATTAGACGCCAGCGTTAATTTAACTTGCCGGGTATAAACCGCTCGTGTCGCTGTTGCCAGCAGGTCTTGCGGGGTTTCGCATGCCGCAGTGCTGGTGTTCCCTTGAATCATTCCATTTTTAAAGAAACCAGCCACAATATTGTCTATCTCATCGTGCATAATTTGGCTAAAACCAACCACAGCCTGGGTACCCGTGAATAGCATTCTATAGTTTTCAAGTTGATAGGATGCGCTAGCCGCTTCACCTGTTTGGGTGGCGTTACACGCGTAACGATAACCTTCATCTAACTTTTGACTGAGTTCTTCCGTATTAGCTGCGAAAGTAGCAAGGGGAGAACTAAGTAAAATAAACAAACTGAATAATGATTTAATATTCATGACATTCGTCGCCAGAATCGCAAATGAACTATTACATACCTGCCTGACAGGTCTGATAAACCAGGGCTTCAACTTCCTGAGGGGATTTATCAGCCATATCCTGATAAACATAGTGGGTTAAGTGGTGCGAGAATGTAATGTTCTCTTCCGAGATGCCTGGTTTGCCTCTAAGTGATTCAAATCGCTGGTCGTACACGGACATTGGGGTATGTTCATCTCGCCCGGTCGCCATATTCTTCGCAAGCGTTGACCACATGGTGCAAACGGAGTCGTTGGCGTCTCGCTTCAGTGAGGTTTCCAGAACCTTGTCACCTGCAATGGCGTGTTGCGCCCATGCGGAATTATTGGCGACAAACTTTTTAGAACCGGTGGTAATCCCATATTCAATGCGGATGCCATTATCGTGATAACTGCCGTCAGCATCTTTAGTCGCCAGCTTTAATGAAATCCGACAACCGGGAAGCGTTTTTCTTTCCTGTACTGAAACGATAACGGTATCGGTGTCGCAATCGGCAAAGCTATATTCAGGATTAACATAAGTCCCTGTTTTAATCAGCAGGCCGGTTAAACCGTTTTTGTAACCTTTTGCTGGGAGACTTTTATAGGCGTTACGATCCCCTTTTTTAATCGCTTCCCGAAAATTATCCATGCCGATTCTTGTTGCCAGTTGATCGATATTTTCAAGAGCATAGGAGGCGGTTGAGGTTGCAAGGATCGTAGCACCTAACATCATCTTGCAAATGAGTTCTGTTTGCTTAAGCTGTGTTTTTAACATGTCAAAATTTCCTAAATTTCACCTCTGCGGTGTTTCTCACTGCATGATAATCACTTGGTTTTAAATATCACGAACAGAGCGTGAGTTTTAATGGATACCTACGTAAATTAAGGGGGGATTATCCCTGAGATGTGCGTCCATGTGTTTCTTTTTCACCGCGCAGTTTGGCCCAGTGACAACATCCACAACCCCGTAGAGTTCTGCGAAACGGTAGAGAGATAGCTCCTTGTTTCTATCAGCGCTATGCTTATTCCGAACGTATAAAAATAACAGAGGCAATGTCATGGATAAGGATTTACTGGAAGCGGGATACCGGGCGTATACCGGGGAAAAGATTGATGTCTACTTCAACACGGGCATGTGCCAGCACTCAGGAAACTGCGTGCGTGGCAGCAGCAAGCTGTTTAATCTGAAACGTAAGCCGTGGATCATCCCGGATGAAGTGGATGTCGATACGGTCAAGAGAGTGATTGATACCTGCCCGAGCGGTGCGCTGAAGTATCGCCAAAAATAAGCGAGGAACCATGAATATTCTGGAAGGCCACAATAAGTTCTACGTCAATGATGCGCAGGGGAATCAGGTTGCCGAAATTGTATTTGTTCCGACCGGCGAGCATCTGAGCATTATCGAACATACCGATGTGGACGAGAGCCTGAAAGGGCAGGGCGTGGGCAAACAGCTGGTGGCGAAAGTCGTCGAAAAAATGCGCGCTGAAAACCGCAAGGTTATCCCGCTGTGTCCCTTCGCTAAACACGAGTTTGATAAAACGCGCGAATATGATGATATCCGCGCCTGAAAACAAAACACCGGCTTCTGCCGGTGTTTTGTTATCTGAACTGCCCGTAAATCAGGAGCAGTGATATCACCACCATTATTCCTCCGGAGGCGATGCTGACTCTGCGCGCGGCTTGCGGGCGGGTGGCTAAGATTGCCCGCGAGCCGTAGCCCACCAGCAAATAGATTAACGTGCAGGTGAACAAGTGCATCACAGCCAGCGCCGACATTTGCAGAGGCACCGACCAGCTGCCTTTAGGATCGGTGAATTGCGGGAGTAGAGCCAAAAACAGCAGAAATACTTTTGGATTAAGCCCGCTAATACACAACCCTTTAATCGCCCATCTGTTCCAGCTTCCCGTCTGCTGATCGCCTGCATTGACCGTCGCCGGATGGCGTAAAATCGTGACACCCAGCCACAGTAAATAAAGCGCACCTGAAACGGTCAGCAGTGAAAGCGCCAGCGGATGTCCGGCGATCAACACCCCAACTCCAGCGACCACAATCACCGTCGCCAGCAAATGGCCAGACATCAATCCCATCACCGCCGGGATCACCCGGCGTCCGTTGATTCCCGCGCTAATGGCATAAGCCCAGTCGGCACCTGGGGTGATGATTAACAGAAAAGAGACTACCCAGAACCCGACGACAATACTCATTTCCATTCCCGTAACACCCTTCACAAATGTATTTAATGGAAAGAAAGAATATCGACATCAGGGCGAAATGAGCTTCCAATGTTATGCTGAAAGAAGAGTGATAATGAGAAAATCTTCCAAATGGATAGCATAGATCGAAAAATTCTTGCTGAGCTACAGCGGGATGGGCGTTTGTCGTTGACCGAACTGGCAGAGCGCGTCAATTTAAGCCTTTCACCGTGTCACCGGCGCGTACGGGCGCTGGAACAAAGCGGCGCGATTACCGGATATCGCGCGAATCTGGACCCGACTAAAATGGGTTTCAATTTTGTGGCCATCGTCTTTGCGACGTTAAAAGAGGGCGACAAGAAAGCCGTTAGCGCCTTTGAAGCCGCCGTGGAAGAGATTCCACAGATCGTGCTCGCGCAGCGCTTGTTCGGCGATCCTGATTATTTGATGCACGTGGTCACTCGCGATCTATCTGCGTTCCAGAAACTCTACGATGACAAATTGTCGGCAATGCCGGGGGTGCAGCATCTGCGATCGACGCTGGTGATGAAAACAGTGGTGCAGGACAGACCGTTCCCGCTGGAAACCCTAAAATAAGGATAATACGATGATTAAGACGCCACGACTGACTCTCCGACAGTGGTCATCAGCCGATCTTGCCCCTTTCGCGGATCTTAACGGCGATCCCGAGGCGATGCGATTTTTCCCCGCAACCTTAACGCGCGAAGAAAGTGACACGCTTGTCGCGCGATTCCGCGAGGGTATTACCGAACGCGGCTGGGGATTTTGGGCCGTTGAATTAACAGAATCCGGCGAATTTGTCGGGTGCGTCGGTTTGCATCCGCAGCCGGATAAATTTCCCTTTTCACCCTGTATTGAAATCGGCTGGCGTCTGGCGAAATCATTCTGGCATCAGGGCCTTGCGCAAGAAGCAGCAACGGCCTGCCTCACATATGCAGCGAATGAATTACACCTCGACGAAGTGGTTTCATTTACCACAATTCACAATCTCCCTTCTGAACAACTGATGCAGCGTCTGGGCATGGAAAAGCGCGGTGAGTTTTTACATCCTGCTTTACCTGCCGAACATCCGCTGGCGCGCCATGTCCTCTATTCCATCAGTTTGACATAAGTCATTGTATGTAAAAGACCTGTTAGTTAGTACGATAATTAATTGTTAATGCTAATGATCTTGATATTAATTATCATTAGCATTAATGTTTGCTCGTTGTTTACACGATAAAACGGGTGAAACCTTCATAATAGAAGGTAACTGATTAATTATTATGAAAAATTTAAAGTTTATTACGGTATCTCTGCTGTTAATCAGCTCTCTGGTCTTAACTGCCTGTCAAAGCGCTAAGCCGACAACAGCGCAACTGCCTTCGGCCACGCAGATTAAAAATGCGCAAACAGGGGCAACGCTCACGCCAGAAGAATTACTCACGATTCTGAGTCGCACACCGCAGGTCATTGTGGGCGAAGAGCACACCAACGTTGCGCATCACACCATTGAGCTGTGGCTGCTGCAAAATCTGCAAAGCAAACGCCCGCAGGGCAGCGTGCTGATGGAAATGATTACCGCCGATCAACAGCCCGCCGTTGATGAAGTCCAAAAGGCGCTGAGGGGCGGAGCCTCGATGCGCGATCAACGCATTCAGGAATCCCTGCGCTGGAATCCAGGCTGGCCGTGGCCGCTGTATGGCGAACTGACGAAGACGGCGTTGATGGGCGATTATCCGCTGCTGGCCGCCAATATTCCCCGTGCTCAGGTGAACGCTATCTATAAACAACCCGTTTTCCCGGCGGGTGAGCACAGTTCGCAAAAAACAGTTCGCAATGCGCTGTCCGCCATTATTTATCTGATGCACGGGGGCGAAATTGCGCCCGAACAGCTAACGGCAATGGTGGCGATTCAGCAAAACCGCGATCGCTTTATGGCGCAGCAGCTTCTTAATGCGCTAAAACCCGCGCTGATGTTTGTCGGGGGATATCACGCGGCTAAGGATGTTGGCGTCCCGCTGCATCTGCAGGATCTCAACGGTCAGGCCCCCATTGTGGTGATGCTGACGACCGAAGGGGCGGCCCTCAGCGCGAAACAGGCCGATTACATTTGGTCAGTTCCGGCCATTAAAAAATGACAGCCGTAGATATTCACCCTTCCTGGGGCAAAGGTGCTGTCGTTAGCGTCCTGGCGCATCTGACTGTGGCACTGGCGTTTATGCTGCATTTCACCTCGCCACCGCCGATCGCCTCACCCGCGGCGGTGATGGTGAACTACTCGCCTGAACTGGAAGTTTCCCTCATTCTGCCGACGCTGCCGCCGGGCATCAGCCAGCAGCGTAAGGTGGAAGAGATGAGTACCGAAGAGACGCCGCAGCTTAAAGAAATGCCAAAGCTGCCCACGGTGGAAGAAGCTGAGCTGCACATGGCCGCTCACAAGCCGGTGCAAAAGAGTGTCAAAAAACCGGAGAAGAAAAAGGCACCGCAACAGGAGCGTGCTGAGAAGGGGAACGCGACGGTGACTAGCCGTGCGGCCCCGCCGGTACAGGCGATTGTCAGCCAGCGAAACGCCGCGCCGCTGGATACGGATTCCACCCGAATCAGCAGCAGTAAGATCAACTGGGAATCGCTGGTGAAAGGCAAAATTAACCGGATGCGCAACTATCCGGAAGATGCTCGCAAGCGCAAACGTACGGGCACGGCAACCATCGCTTTTAGCGTGAACAACCGGGGGGAAATCGTCGCCAGCCAACTGGTGGATTCCTCCGGCACGCTGTCGCTCGACAGGGCGGCGCTGGCCGCACTGCAAAAAGCGCAGCCGCTTCCGCAACCACCAGCGGAATTATTGCGTAACGGCATCCACAAAGTCACTTTGCCCGTCGAGTTTAATTTGCTCAGGATTTAGATTTTAAAGGACGAAAAATGAAATACCTTGGGTTTATGGCTTTTAGCGTTCTGCTAACGGCACAGGGCGCTATTGCCCAAAATCTGCCACAAGCACCGGTTGCGAATAAGGTTTCTCAGGTCTCGGAAAACCACGGCGATACACGTCAGGATAATTACGCCTGGCTGCGTGATGATTCCCGTCAGAATGAAAGTGTGCTCAATTATCTGCGCCAGGAAAATACCTATACTGAACAGGTCTCCGCGCAATGGAAAGAGTTGAAAACCCAGGTTTATCAGGAGATGCAGTCTCGTCAAGTACAGGACAATTATGCTCAGCCGGTACGTCAGCATAATTATCTGTATAAATCTGAGTATTCGGCTCAGGCTAATTTTCCGCAAATTATGCGTAAAAAGGATGGCGAAACCGTCTGGGAAACCGTGATTGATACGGTCACCCGCAGCGAGGGAAAAGCCTATTATTCTCTGGGGCGTTACGCCCTCAGTGAAGACAATCGATTTATCGCTGTGGCGGAAGATTATACCGGCGATGGACAGTATCAGATTGCGGTGTTTGATATTGAACATAAGCAATGGCTGAAGGCGACTATTCATCAGGCGTCGGACGATATCGTTTTCAGCAATAACGGTAAGCAGCTCTATTACGTTCAATTGCATCCGCAAACGCAGACGCCTTATAAGGTTATGCGTTACGATCTGAACACTGCCAAAGCCCAGACAGTCTGGCAGGAAAATGACGGGCGCTTTTATACCGGAATCGCCCGCTCGGCGTCCGAGCAGTTCCTGCTTATTACCGCAAGCGCCAATGACACTTCCGAGGTGCGTTATCTCTCATTAGAGGATTCGCAAGCGCCTGTGAAGTTATTACGCCCACGCGCGACAGGCACGGAATATTATGCCGATCACGCAAACGGCTATTTTTATATCCGCAGCAATCATGAGAGCAAAAACTTTGCCCTTTATCGCGCGAAGGTTAATGAAAACTGGCAAAGCGTGCTGGCTCCCGACAGCGAAAAAGAGCTGGAGGGTTTTACCCTGTTTGCCCGGGCGGTGGTGGTTTCCCAACGTTATGACGGTAAAACACACTATCGAAAACTCGGTTTTGCCAGCCAGCAGTGGCAGGAACTGAGCTTCCCTGACCCAACCTATATGGCCCGCACCGGCAGCAACGGCGACGGAAACGCCACAGTATTTAACTATATCTACTCGTCTCTCGACACTCCGCTCGGCTATTACCAGTGGGATCTCGAGAGCGGGAAAAGCACGTTGACTCACCAGAAAGCTGTGCCGGGGCTGGTAGCGGGCACTTACACCAGCAGGCTGATTTATGTTAAAGCGCGGGATGGCGAGAGGGTTCCGGTGTCCCTTATCTGGCGCAAAGACCGCTTTAATCAGGGCCATAATCCACTGCTGGTGTATGGCTACGGCGCGTACGGGATGAGCCTCGACGCAGCGTTCAGCGCACCGCGCATGAGCCTGCTGGATCGCGGTTTTGTCTTTGCTCTGGCGCACGTGCGCGGTGGCGGAGAGAAAGGAGTTGCCTGGTATCTGGCGGGCAAAAAAGAGCATAAGCAGAATAGCTTTAACGATCTGATCGACGCCACGCGCGGTCTGGTGAAACAAGGCTATGGCGCTGCGGATAGGGTTTATGGAATGGGCGGCAGCGCGGGCGGTTTACTGCTGGCGGGAGCGGTCAATCAGGCGCCTGAGTTATTCCGCGCGGTAGTGTTGCAGGTGCCGTTTGTCGATGTGCTCAACACCATGCTGGATAAATCTCTGCCATTAACGCAGCAGGAATATAGCGAGTGGGGCAATCCCAACGTTCCGGTGGAATATGCTGCCATAAAAGCATGGAGCCCGTACGACAATATTCATTCGCAAGCTTATCCCACCATGCTGGTGACCACCGGGCTATATGACTCCCGCGTTCCTTACTGGGAAGCAGCGAAATATGTCGCGCGTTTGCGTGCGGCTAATACGGATAAAAATACTCTTCAGCTGCTCAGCGTCAATATGAATTCCGGGCATAGCGGTCGCAGCGGTCGTTATTCCCGTCTTGAGGATTCTGCTCAGGCATTTAGTTTCCTCATTTTTGTTGATAGCCAGAAAAATAAATAAGGGGTTTATTTTGAGAAGTTCACACAAGGTTGGCTATTTGCTGACAGGATGTCTTATTGCTCCCGGTACTACCTTCTCCGCTGAGAATGAAGGGGAATCGGTATTTTCGACATTGACCATTACGGATAACGCCCAGGCCGAAACCAATCATCCGGGCTCGTCGGCGGATACTTACACGCGCCCAGGCGCGTACAGTTCGCGCACACTGAATGAGAATCTGCAAAGTATCGACGCGTCGCTTCGCAGCATGGCCGGAACCTATACGCAGATCGATCCGCTGCAGGGTACGGTTAACGTCAACATCCGTGGGATGAGCGGGCTGGGGCGCGTCAATACAATGGTCGATGGCGTGACGCAGACCTTTTACGGCATGGCGCCCAGCAGCTATCACTTTGGGCCGAGCAACAGCGCGGGCGTGTTGATTGATCCTAACTTCCTCGCAGAAGTGGATGTGTCGCGCGGCAGCAGTGCGGGTTCGCAAGGAGTCAATGCCCTGGCCGGTAGCGCCAATATGCGCACCATTGGTATTGACGATCTGGTTAAAGAAGGACGCCAGACCGGCGTGTTATCCCGTTTCTCCGTCGGCGATAACGGGCTGGGACGCACCGGAATGGTGGCGGTGGCGGGCAAAACCGATCCCTTTGATAACGGCGGAATGCTTGGAGCGCTGGTAGGGATCAGCGGCACTCGGACCTACGCCACCTATGAAAACGGCGGTGGTCAGAGCAGCAAGGATTTTATGGGCGAAGACACGAACTATATGCGCCAGGAACCGCGCTCCCAGCTGTATAAAGTGGATTTCAATCCCGACCAGTACAACCATATCGAGTTCGCCGGACGTAATTACCAGAACACCTTCACACGCCGCGATATCACCAGCGATGATTACTACCTGCGCTACAACTATTCGCCGCTGTCCGAACTGATTGATTTCAACGTGCTGGCGAGTACCAGTCGTGGCAATCAAAACTATCAGATTGAGTCGCTGTATAACTTCAGCAACGCTTCCACCACCAACAAATCAAACGCCGTAGATGTGAGCAACACCAGCCGCTTTACCTGGGCGAGCGTTGATGTTGAGTATCTTTTGGGCGGCAAGCTGATGGACACCCGCTATACGCGTGGCTTTGAACAGGATAACGAAACTGACCGCAACGCGTTCTCGCCGTCCGGTAAGCAAAAGATTGCATCGCTCTACACCGGTTTAACCTTAAATAAGAGCATCTACCAGCTCGATTTGAATTTGAACTACACCCGCAGCCAGGTGCAGGGTTTCAAACCGGCCTGCGCGGATAACGAGAAATGTTTCCCGCAGGGCGAAGCGAATCTCGATTTGGACGACAAAGCGCTGAACCCGTCAGTGACACTTTCCGCGCAGGTTACGCCGTGGCTGCAGCCATTTGTCAGCTGGAGCCGTTCGTCTCGTGCGCCTAACGTGCAGGAGGTGTTCTTCGCAAATGAGGGGGGAGCATCCATGAACCCGTTCCTGAAACCGGAAAAGGCCGATACCTGGCAGGCAGGTTTCAACCTCAACAAAGAGGGGCTGCTGAGCGAACAGGATTCGTTCCACCTGAAAGCGCTGGCGTACGAGTCGCGGATTAAGGATTACATTAACAGCGAGTCTTTCTTCCTTTGCTACGACGGGTCGCGCTGCAAGGATATCGATAACTCTTCCGGCGGCTTTAACGCCAATATTTACGTCAACACTACGTCACCGGTCACGTCCCGGGGTTACGAAATCGAGGCGGGGTATGACATCGGATATGCCTACGTTAACCTGACATGGAGCAAGCAACACACCAATCAACCGACGTCGATTGCCAGCAGCAGCACCAGTTTTTCGTATGACGACCTGAGTGATTTACCGGACAGCTACGCAACGCTGGACGTTGGCGGGCGCATGTTCGATCAAAAGCTGGTGGTCGGCAGCCTGTTTAAATTCACCGGCAAAACCAAGCGTTTAAGCACCTGGCCGGATGAAAACACCAACACCATGAATAAAGACGAGATGCCGAATATCCCGACGGTCATCGATCTCTACAGTTCATATCAGCTGACGGATGATGTGAAGCTGCGCTTGAGCGTGCAAAACGTCACCGACAAAAACTACCCTGATGCGCTGAACCGCATGAACCAGAACGGCATGGAAAATGAAGGATCGTCCTCGGTTACCACCACGGCGCGCGGTCGTACCTGGGTCTTTGGCGGGGAGATTCGTTTCTGATGAAGGACGGTGTTCAGCAGGGAGCTGAACACCGTTTTTTTAGCCGACAAACATCACCGACACGCACAGCACGCCGACGATCAGCGTCAGCAGATTGCCGAAAGAGCGATACGGTTTGAGCGCCGGAATGAGGTACGTAGAAAGCGTCGGCATGATGAACAAAATCATGGCGATCAGCGGCCCGCTGATGGCGTAAATCATCGAAATTGCGTTCGGGTTGATAAAGCACACCACAAACGTAATGAACGACACCGCCATGATCGACAGGGCGCGGTTAAAGGCGCGGCTCTTCTTGATGCCCACCTGATTCAGCGACGATTTGACGATCTCCGTCGCCCCTTCAATCACCCCAAAATAGGTGCCGAGGAACGATTTCGACATTGCCACAATCGCCACCGCAATCCCGGAAATACCCAGCCAGGCGGGGGAGGACGGCATCATCGAGAGCGCAGAGAGAATCGTTACGCCTTCCTCTTTGGCCGCCACGATGTACGACGGCGGAATCGACAGGAGGCAGCTGAAGACAAAGAACAGCACGCTCAGGCAAATGATCAGGTACGCGACCTTCATGATTTTTTTGCATTTACCCATTGCCGCATCGCCGTACTTTTCGCGTCTGTCGACGGCAAACGTAGAGATGATCGGCGTATGGCTAAAAGCGAAAACCATCACTGGAATAGAAATCCATACCTGGTGCAGCGTGTGCTGATCAAATGCCATCTGGCTGGTCAATAGCGACGGCTGCCAGCTGGTGGTGAGGTACAGCGACACAAACAGGAAGTAGGCGATCAGCGGGAAGACCAGGAACCCCATTACCTTGATAGTGACGTGGCGGCCGGTCAGGAAGATCAGATTCAGCACCATCACCACGCCGAGACTCACCAGCACGCGCACGGTAGTGTCGACAGTCAGATGCTTCGCCAGCTGTTCAGTGATCGAGTTGGTGATCGCCACGGCGTAAATCAGCACCACCACAAAGAAGGCGACAAAGTAGAGCGTGGTGATCAGATTGCCGATCTTTTTGCCGTAGTAGTGCGTCACCGCGCTGGTGATCCCTTCACTGCCTTTGGCGTTCGACGACAGGATAAACTGGGCCAGCGCTTTGTGCGGCCAGTAGGTTAATGGATAAGCCACGAGGGCCGTAATCAGCAGGACAATCGCGCCTGCGGAGCCGAGCTGAATGGGCAAGAACAGCGTTCCTGCGCCCACGGCAGTACCATAGAGGGCGAAACTCCAGAGAGTCTCTTCTTTTGACCAAATTTTCGACATTAGAGCAACGTATCAACTATAAAACGAACAAAAAGAAGCGTAATTTACCATAATTATGCATGGAAGGCGCAGTTGACGTCGCGGGAAGGGGCCGGAAGAAGCTTCCGGCCAGAGGGGGATCAGTTCGCCAGGGCGCGTCGTTGCTGGCGTCGCTTGATAAATTTCTCGCGCAGGGTGTCGTACGCCCAGTTATAGAACATGGTGTACGGCAGGAAGAACAGGAAGAAACCTATTTCCAGGGTGAATGCCTGTAGCAGCGTCACGCCGAGCACCGCCGAGACGATCGACACCCCGATCACAATAAAGCCGCATTCAAAGCCCAGAGCATGGAAGGCACGCACTTTCGCGGTACGGGTGACGCGGTGAACCGGCCAGAAACGGTCAAAACCAAAGTTATAAATAATATTCCAGACCATCGCCGTCGTCGCCAGAATGATGGTTAAACCGCCCATTTCCATCACCGAACGCTGCATTAACCAGGCGGCTGTCGGGGCCAGGATCGCCGTCGCAATCCCCTCGAAGCACACCGCGTGGAAGATGCGCTCCGGCAGTTTTCGTTTGTGTACATCGTGTTGCATAACCTGACCTCATGAATTCGCCGGAATGGGCGTTGATGGCGCCTATTTTTATCGTTATTTGTGATATATAAAAGATACTATCCATCGATAAAATAGATACTTCATGCGCTACTCTCCTGAAGCTTTGTCTGCATTTGTTGAAACCGTCGCGACCGGTTCATTCTCGGCCGCCGCGCGACGCCTGCGCAAAAGCCAGTCCACCGTCAGCACCGCGATTGCCAATCTGGAAGCCGATCTCGGTTTTGCGCTGTTTGACCGCTCCGCGCGGCAGCCGGTTTTAACCGAGCAGGGCGAACAGGTGCTGGGTTATGTGCAGTCGATTCTGGCCGCCAGTGCGCGTCTGGATGAGCTGGCAGTTTCGCTGACGGCGCAGACCGAAGCCCGGCTGACCTTCGTCCTTTCGGACACGCTCAACCCGGACGTGCTGGAGGATCTGATGATCCAATTCGACAAGCGTTTCCCGCACACGGAGTTTGAGTGCCTGATTGGCGAGGAAGAGGACGTTATCGATCTGCTGCAAAAAGAGCGCGCGCAGATTGGCCTTACGGAGGCACGCGACGTTTATCCCACCGGCATCGGCGTGATTCGCCTGCCGATGCAAACCCAGATGGCAATCTACGTGGCGACGAACCATCCGTTAGCGGCTCAGGGAAGGGTGGAAGTCGATGAGCTGCACGGCTGGCGCGAGCTGCAGCTCAGTACCTATCTGGAACGCGAAACCACCCACGTGCGCGGCCCGATCTGGTCCGCGCCTAACTATCTGTTGCTTCTGAGCATGGCGGTGCAGGGCTTCGGCTGGTGTGCACTGCCCTGTGCGCTGGTGGAGGAGTTCGCCGCCGCCAAAAGTCTGGTGCAAATCAACGTTCCCGGCTGGCCGCGCTCGGTTGCTATCGATCTTCTGTGGAACAAACGCAGCCCGCCAGGCGTCGCCGGAAGCTGGCTGCGACAGTATCTGCAGGACGCGCGTTAATCCTGTGACAAAACTCACTTTTTTTAAACAATTACGTTAATTGTTGATAACAATGCATCTACTATCAGCGGTGTCATTTTGCGCAGAGGTAGAGATGAAAGATGTCGTGATAGTGGGTGCGTTGCGTACGGCTATCGGCTGTTTTCAGGGGGCTTTGGCACGCCACTCGGCGGTGGAACTGGGGAGCGTGGTCGTAAAAGCCCTGGTCGAACGCAGTGGAATTGCCGCCCATGAAATAGATGAAGTGATCCTCGGCCAGGTGCTGACGGCGGGCGCCGGGCAAAACCCTGCGCGTCAGGCGGCGCTGAAAGGCGGGCTGCCGAATACGGTCTCGGCGATCACCATCAACGACGTCTGCGGTTCGGGACTGAAAGCGCTGCATCTGGCGACGCAGGCGATTCAGTGCGGAGAGGCCGACGTGATCATCGCCGGCGGCCAGGAGAACATGAGCCGCGCGCCGCACGTTCTCACCGACAGCCGAACTGGCGCACAGCTCGGTAACAGCCAACTGCTCGACAGTCTGGTACACGACGGCCTGTGGGATGCGTTCAACGATTACCATATGGGCGTGACGGCGGAAAATCTGGCGCGTGAATATGGCATCAGCCGCGAATTGCAGGACGCCTACGCGCTCAGCTCTCAGCAAAAAGCACGCGCCGCGATCGATTCCGGGCGTTTTCGCGATGAAATTGTCCCGGTGAATACGCTGCGCAACAACGGCGAGCTGTTGATTGTTGATACCGATGAACAGCCGCGCACCGACGCAAGTGCAGAAGGGCTGGCGAAGCTCAATCCCGCTTTTGAAATGCTGGGATCGGTGACCGCCGGTAACGCTTCCTCGATCAACGACGGCGCGGCGGCGGTAATGATGATGAGCGAAAGCAAAGCCGAAGAACTCAATCTTCCGGTGCTGGCGCGGATTAAAGCTTTTGCCAGCGTCGGAGTCGATCCTGCCCTGATGGGGATCGCACCGGTCTATGCTACGCGTCGCTGCCTGGAACGCGCGGGCTGGCAGCTTAGCGAAGTGGATCTGATCGAAGTGAATGAAGCCTTTGCTGCGCAGGCGATTTCGGTCGGGAAAATGCTGGAATGGGACCCGAGCCGGGTGAACGTCAACGGCGGCGCGATTGCGCTCGGCCACCCGATTGGTGCATCCGGTTGCCGTATTTTGGTCTCTTTGGTGCATGAAATGACCAAACGTAACGCGCGCAGAGGATTAGCGACGCTATGCATTGGCGGCGGGCAAGGCGTGGCGTTAGCCATCGAAAGATAGTCCGCAAAAAATAACATTTTTTACAAAGCCTCCTTATTGGAGGCTTTTTTGTATCTGTCTGAAATCTATTTTTACGCTTATCAGATGATTCTAAAGGCTCCAGTTAAATCCAAAAACTTCGTGTTCTGATCAAATACCCTCTTTATGTGATCTTAAACCTGAAATTCCCTTTTAATGCCCTGCGTTTGTTGATGGGTGTCACGTCGATCTTTGCCAAAAAAATTGAAACAAATAATTACGATCTCGATCACTAAAATATCGTTAGTTAAAAAATAAAATGCAATTTCATAAAAACGAAACATCATTTTATTTACTTGAGGGTTTTTGCATGTTTAAGAAATCTCTGGTCCTTGCTTCTCTCGTTGGTGCGTCTTTTGCAGCTCAGGCTGTTACCGTTGACTTACGTCATGAATACATCGACAGCGGCTCTAACGCCGACCGTGTATCCGTGTCACACCGCTTCGCCAATGGCTTAGGGTTCTCCGTTGAAGCGAAATGGAAATCAGGTGGCGATAAACAGGATCAGCCGTTTGCTGATGTCGTCGGAAACGGCCATGAAGACCAGATTAGCTGGCGCTGGAAAGCCACTGACAATATTGCGTTAACACCAGCCTTTACCATCGAAAGTAATGACAGTCGTACCATTTATAAACCGAATCTTCATTTGCAATATAGCTTCGACAGTGGCTTCTATGTCGCCGCCCGTTATCGTTATGAATATACCCGCTACCCATCAAGCTCAAATAAAGATGACGATAAAGTCAACCGTGGCGATGCGTGGGTAGGCTGGGTGATGGGTGATTTCCGTACCGAGCTGAATTATGTTTATGCGAAGAGTTCAGAAGGGATGATTCGTAATAATAATAAAGATTATTCCAACGAATATAATGCCAAGCTGGCCTACAAATGGGATAAAAACTGGGCACCGTATGTGGAAGTGGGCAACGTGGGCGTGAAAGATACCGACGAGCGTCAGACCCGTTTCCGTTTAGGTGTGGCGTATTCCTTCTAAAAAATAATAAGCAGTACCTCCGGGAAAAAACCGGCTCCATTGTGAGCCGGTTTTTTTCGTTCATATCAAACCTGTTTTGTAGGCCGGTGCAAGCGCAGCGCCGCCCGGCAAAAGCGCCCGATGGCGCTTCGCTTATCGGGCCTACAAAACAAGTCAAATTCGCCAAAAAAAAAGCCCTCCAGGAGGAGGGCAAGGCCAGTTACAGAAACACTAACTAAATCATGCTTGCAACATTACAGGTTGCTCGGGGAGTTTCGCGATATAGAGAGCCGGTTTGCCGTCTTTATCCGAACTGAACAGAACCGCTTTATCATCCGGGGTAAAGGATGGATGCGGATGGGTTACCTGGCGGCTGTTTGCCACAGTAGCCCAGGAAGTATCATGGCGGGCGATACGGAAGTGCGCTTTTTTCGCCACATCAAAGGCGTACAGGTAAGGATCGTTATCGATCGTATACCCGCTGGTGTCTTTTACGTCCACCGGCGTACCCGAACCGTCGCCGACAAATAGAGTGCCGTCGAAGTTGCTCATCAAATGCGAACACGCTGGCATTTGCATCACCGCTTCGTTGATCCCGGTATCCGGGTTGAAGCTGTAAATGGTGCGGCCTTGTTGGCCTTTAAGATAAGAGACATACACCAGTGCGGAGCCGTTTGGCACCCAGAACTCGTGTGTGCAGCTTTCGCCCTCGGCGTGCTCTTTCACTTTGCGCACATGACTACCGTCTTCGTTCACCATCCACATTCGCGCATCAACCAGATCGTGCGGTCCTTCGTGGCAGAAGGCGACGGTATTGTCGTCGAATGGACGATAAATCGGGTGGCCGAGCCAGTTTTTCTCTTCATGAATGGTCGCGCTTGCGCCAGTTTTTAGATCTACGCGCAGCAGGCGGCAATGCGGCCCTTTATGGAAGAAGTCATGGAAAATCTTCCAGTCGTTCAGCGGCGTCCAGTCACTTTTTGCGATCTCAATTCCCACCAGTTTGGTGCAATCGCTGTTGGCGACCCATGTGCCGTACCCGACCCATTCGTCAGAGACGCGATAAACTTCGCGCTCGGCCAGCGTCTCGAGATTCACTTCCAGCAGAGTACGATCGTTTTTGACATAGTAGAGGGACTTATCGTCCGGCGACAGAAAACCGCCAAAGGTGTTGTCACCCGCGCCTTCCGTCAACTGCACCGCTTCGGCTTTTTTCAGATCCAGCAGGTAGTAGTTCCAGTTGCCGTCGAACTCCCCAGCAAACAGCAGGTGACTGCCATCATTAAAGAAGCACTTCTGATAAAAGTAGTTACGGTGACACGTTACTTCCGGTGGGGTCAGGCGGGTAATTTCCACGCCTGTATCCGGATCGCGGCTGACGTCATAGTTCAGCTTGACCCGCATACCTTTAGCCATAATGCGCTCCTTGATGAGATAAGTTAAAAACTGAGTGATAAATTATCAAAACATCGTTTCAATGTGTGTGACTGATGGCGCACTTTGTAAGATTAATTGTCTGGAGTGATGATTATCTTTGATTTTGAACCGCGAATGTTTTCTCTGCTGTCAAAACTTAAAGGTTTTATAATATATTGTTTACTATGATAAATGTTCTGCGCTGTTTTCTCTTCTTTGCCCTCTGCGGCGGCGTCAACTCTCAACAATCGTGATCCAAACTACACTTCTGTCATTAAGATGCAGAAAAAGTGAAACAACGTTTTAAATGTAATTGAAAACCCATTTCGCAGCGGATACTATGTGCCCATCGAGAAAACGGAACGTTGTTTCGTTAAATATCCTGGCCCTCGGGCACGATCAATTCTGGAGGTAAATGTGGACGTCAGACAAAGCATCCACAGCGCGCACGCTAAAACACTGGATACTCAGGGGCTGCGCGATGAGTTTTTAGTTGAGAAGGTGTTTGTTGCTGATGAGTACACCATGGTGTACAGCCACATCGACCGCATCATCGTCGGCGGCATTATGCCAGCCAGCAAAACCGTCTCCGTGGGCGGCGAAGTGGGCAAACAGCTGGGCGTGAGCTATTTCCTGGAGCGTCGCGAGCTGGGTGTGATTAACATCGGCGGACCAGGCACTATTACGGTTGACGGCCAGTGTTTTGAAATTGGCCACCGCGATGCGCTGTATGTCGGAAAAGGCGCGCAGGAAGTGGTGTTCGCCAGCATTGATAGCAGCAAGCCGGCGAAGTTTTACTACAACTGCGCCCCGGCTCATACCGCTTATCCGACCAAAAAAGTGACGCCTGCGGACGTCGCGCCGGTCACCCTGGGTGACAATCTCACCAGTAACCGCCGCACCATCAACAAATACTTCGTTCCCGATGTACTGGAAACCTGCCAGCTCAGCATGGGCCTGACCGAACTCGACCCGGGCAATCTGTGGAACACCATGCCGTGCCATACCCATGAGCGCCGCATGGAAGTGTACTTCTATTTCAATATGGACGAAGACGCCTGCGTGTTTCACATGATGGGGCAGCCACAAGAGACGCGCCATATCGTGATGCAAAACGAGCAGGCGGTCATTTCGCCAAGCTGGTCCATTCACTCCGGTGTTGGTACCAAAGCCTATACCTTCATTTGGGGTATGGTCGGTGAAAACCAGGTCTTCGATGATATGGACCACGTCGCTGTTAAGGATCTGCGCTAGTCGCGGGCAGTTGAGCATAAACCTGCCTGTTCGTGACAGGCTCTGAAAGATTAAGGAACAAACATGATTCTGGATTCATTTTCTCTGCAGGGTAAAGTAGCGGTCGTCACTGGGTGTGACACCGGTCTGGGCCAGGGTATGGCGCTGGGTCTCGCGGAAGCGGGCTGCGACATCGTCGGGATCAACATTGTTGAACCTACTGAAACCATCGAGCGCGTCACCGCGCTGGGCCGTCGCTTCCTGAGCCTGACCGCTGACCTGCGTAAAATCGATGTGATCCCTGAATTGCTGGACCGCGCTGTGGCAGAATTTGGTCATATCGATGTGCTGGTTAACAACGCGGGTCTGATTCGTCGCGAAGACGCGATCAATTTCAGCGAGCGCGACTGGGACGACGTAATGAACCTGAACATCAAGAGCGTGTTCTTCATGTCTCAGGCGGCGGCGAAGCACTTTATCGCCCAGGGTAACGGCGGCAAGATCATTAATATCGCGTCGATGCTCTCCTTCCAGGGCGGCATCCGCGTACCGTCTTACACTGCATCAAAAAGTGCGGTGATGGGCGTGACCCGTCTGCTGGCGAACGAGTGGGCCAAGCACAACATCAACGTCAACGCGATTGCGCCGGGCTACATGGCGACCAACAACACCCAGCAGCTGCGTGCGGACGAAGCGCGTAGCGCGGAAATTCTGGATCGCATCCCGGCGGGTCGCTGGGGTCTGCCAAGCGATCTGATGGGGCCGATTGTGTTCTTGGCTTCTCCGGCATCTGACTACATCAACGGCTACACCGTTGCGGTCGATGGCGGCTGGCTGGCGCGTTAATTCACGCTCTTTGAAGAAACCTCTGCCTGGTGCAGAGGTTTTTTTTGGCTCAAAATCGCCTTGTCCATATTCATAAAGTCATAAAATCCATAGTGAAAAGCCAGTATGGATATGCATCACAATTTTATGGCTTATAAATTAAAGCATTAACAATAAATGGTGGTTATTTACTCTGAGTTGAAATTGTAATGTCCATCACAGATCGCTACTGCCCAGCCATATAATCCATAACTTCGCGTTTTACAGCCTGACACTTTTTCTGGGTTTCTCGTAATTTCATACAACGTCTTTCGCTGTTCAGGCAGGAAATTATGACCTCGATTAATGACTCTACCTTTATGCCCCGCGCGCTACGCGATACCCGCAGAATGAACCAGTTCGTCTCTATTTCAGCTGCGGTAGCCGGTTTGCTGTTTGGGCTGGATATCGGCGTGATCGCCGGTGCGCTGCCGTTTATTACCGACCACTTTACGCTCAGCAGTCGTTTGCAAGAGTGGGTAGTGAGCAGCATGATGCTTGGCGCAGCGCTGGGCGCACTGTTCAACGGCTGGCTCTCGTTCCGGCTCGGGCGAAAATACAGCCTGATGGTCGGTGCAGTCCTGTTTGTCGCCGGTTCGCTCGGTTCCGCGTTTGCGACGGGCATCGAGGCTTTGCTGCTTTCCCGCGTGCTGTTGGGTGTGGCGGTGGGGATTGCATCCTACACTGCGCCGCTTTATCTCTCAGAAATGGCGAGCGAAAACGTGCGCGGCAAAATGATTAGCATGTATCAGCTGATGGTGACGCTCGGGATCGTTCTGGCATTCCTGTCGGATACGTATTTCAGCTACAGCGGCAACTGGCGTGCGATGCTGGGCGTGCTGGCGTTGCCCGCGGTCGTGTTGATGGTGCTGGTGATTTTTCTGCCCAATAGCCCGCGCTGGCTGGCGCAAAAAGGGCGTCACGTCGAGGCGGAAGAGGTGCTCCGCATGCTGCGTGATACCTCGGAAAAAGCCCGCGAAGAACTCAACGAAATTCGTGAAAGCCTGAAGCTGAAGCAGGGCGGCTGGTCGCTGTTTAAAGCCAACCGCAATGTGCGCCGCGCGGTGTTCCTCGGCATGTTGTTGCAGGCAATGCAGCAGTTTACCGGGATGAACATCATCATGTATTACGCGCCGCGCATCTTCAAAATGGCCGGATTTACCACCACCGAGCAGCAGATGATCGCCACGCTGGTGGTGGGCCTGACCTTTATGTTTGCTACCTTTATCGCCGTCTTTACCGTCGATAAAGCTGGGCGTAAACCGGCGCTGAAAATTGGCTTTAGCGTGATGGCGCTCGGGACGCTGATCCTCGGCTATTGCCTGATGCAGTTCGATAACGGTACGGCGTCCAGCAGTCTTTCGTGGCTTTCCGTCGGGATGACGATGATGTGTATCGCGGGCTATGCGATGAGTGCCGCGCCGGTGGTATGGATTTTGTGCTCGGAAATTCAGCCCCTGAAGTGCCGTGATTTTGGTATCACCTGTTCGACCACCACCAACTGGGTGTCGAACATGATTATTGGCGCGACTTTCCTGACGCTGCTCGACTCCATCGGCGCGGCGGGAACTTTCTGGCTCTATACGGTGCTGAATGTGGCGTTTATCGGCATCACATTCTGGCTGATTCCTGAAACTAAAAACGTCACCCTGGAACATATTGAGCGCAAGCTGATGGCGGGAGAGAAGTTAAGAAATATTGGCGTGTAATATTTTCCCCTCACCCCGGCCCTCTCCCAAAAGGGGAGAGGGTGAAAACCGCACAATGCAGTCCCCCCTCCCTGTGGGAGAGGGTGAAAACCGCACAATGCAGTTCCCTCTCCCTGTGGGAGAGGGTTAGGGTGAGGGCTCCAGACCGCACAAATTCAAACCCGCGCCAGATACAACGCCGGCATCCCTTCCTCATCCGACGTATACAGCACCCACTGATTGTCCGGCGAAAACGATGGATGCGGATGCGTCACCTGGCGGTCACCGTCCAGCACTTTCCAGCTGGAGTTGTGCTGGCAAATCGCCGTTTGCGTTCCCGCCCGAATATCAAACACCCAGATAAACGGGTCGTTCAGGCTGATATCACCGGTATTATGCGGAGCGCCGTCGCCGACAATCAGCGACCCGTCGTGGTTACTCATCAGGTGCGAACAGGGCGGGATTGCCATCAACTGACGATTATCCAGGGTCTGCGGATCGGCGCTGAAAAGATAGCGCTGCGGATCGTTCTCTTTATGCGCGACGTAATAGAGCGCGGAACCATCCGGTACCCAAAACTCATGGGTAAAACTCTCACCCGGCGCGTGCTGACGCACTTTACGCAGGCCGCTGCCATCGGGATTGATGAGCCACATTCGAGCGTCGATCGCATCGCGTGGGCCTTCGTGGCAAAACGCCACGGTACTGTCGTCAAATGGGCGATAGATTGGATGCCCCAGCCAGCGTTTCTCCTGCAAAATCACCTGCTGCTTGCCGGTGCGCAGATCGATATTAATCAGGCGGCATTCGGGTTGGGTAAAGTAAAACGCGCGGAATTTACCCCAGTCGGTGAGCGGCTGCCAGTCGCTCTTTTTAATTTCGATGCCAACCAGTTTTGTGCAATCTGAATTTGCGACCCAGGTGCCGTACGCCACCCAATCGCCATCCACCTCATACACAATCTGCTCTTCGTAGTTTTCCAGATTTACACAACGAAGTTCACGGTTGTTCTTTACGTACCACAGCGATTTATCGTCATCTGATAAGAAACCGCCAAAAGTGTTATCGCCCGCTCCGTCGGTGAGCTGGGTGGCCTGCTGCTTTTCGATATCCAGCAGGTAATAGTTCCAGTGGCCTTCGAACGCGCCGCCGAAGACAATTTTGCTGCCGTCCTGGGTAAAACATTTTTGATAGAAGTAGTTACGATGACAAATGATGTGCGGGGGCGTCATCCGTATCACCTCGTGCCCCGTTACACTGTCCTGGCGCGTGCGAAAATTTAGCGGGATGATTTTGCCTTTCATAGCGTGTTCTCCGGATAAAAAAATACCCTGCCACCGGAAGTAGCAGGGTAGGGTAGGGCAATGGAATTAGCGCATCGCGCGTTTCAGAATACGTTCAGCCTGACGCTGGAAGTCAGTTGCCGTCTCTTCCACGGATTTCTGGCCGTAGTCGATGTATTGCAAAGAGGTGCCGAACTGCGCAACGATCTGTGGATCGTCAAAGTATGGCGACACGGAGAGTTTGGCTGGCAGAGACTGCGCCAGACGCAGGCCCGCAACCGCCGGATCGTTCTCTTTGATGGTGCCGTCTTCCGTCAGGTATTTTACCGCCACTTTGCTCAATGGCACGCCGCGCTCCAGGCCCAACGTATCCACACCTTCTTTGCTGTTCAGCAGGAAGTTAATCACTTTGGCTGCCGCTTCCGGGTTTTTGCTCGATTTACCGATGGAGAGCATCTGCGCCGGTTTAAAGAACAGGCCCGCATCCGTTGCACCTGGCAGCATTGGGTAGTTACCCAGCGCCAGTTTTGCTGGTGGCTTCAGGTTGTCGGAATATTTATTGATGGTGGAGTTCCACATGTAAGTGCCGCCCCATTCACCCTGGATCCACGGCTTCATTTCGTACATGTTGCTCTTGCCGAAGGACGCATAGTATTTGGTGTCAGGCATCACGTGGCTATCCACCAGATCTTTGTAAGTCTGGAAGAATTCCACCCACTGCTCTTTGCTGTAGGAGAATTTCTTGGCTTTTTCGTCCACCGCTGGAATGTTGTATTTCTGAATCATGTAAGAATTCAGCAACGCCAGGGTGTCTTGATGTTCCAGAACCACTGGATAATACTGTTTACCCAATTTGCTCTCGAATGCTTTACCGGCTGCCTTTAACTCATCCCAGGTTTTCGGGTAATCAACGCCCGCTTGTTTCCAGGTCTCGTCGTTAAAATAGAATACGCGCGCGGTAACGGAGATAGGAATACCGTTCAGTTTGCCGTTAACCGTGGTGGACTGAAGCTCTTTCGCATCGAATTGCGACAGATCGATCACATCCTTCATTTTGTTCAGATCGTAGAAGCCGTCGCCGGTTTTCGAGAAAATCGGCAGCCAGTTCCAGTTAGTCTGCATCACGTCAGGCTCAGTGCCGCCTGCAATCTGGGTGGTCAGACGCGACAGGTGGCCGTCCCAGCCGGTGTATTCGGCTTTGACGGTGATGTCCGGATTCTGTTTGTGGAACTCTTCTAACGCTTTCAGTGTGACCTGATGGCGGCCATTACCACCCCACCAGGACATACGTAAATCAACATCTTGCGCCATCGATGGCAAAGCAGTAAGACCCAGGGTAGCGGAGATTGCTGCGCTTAAAAGCACTTTTTTCATTCTTATAAACTCCAGTTAGATTGAGATGTTCAGTTCAGTTTTTGCGTCAAAAATGTGGCACTTATTCATATCAAACTTAAAATACACCTTACGATGAAGTCCTTTATCAATCATGGGTTTAGCTTCATCGGAAGGAATGCGGGCCGTCAGTTCGTAATCTGACACCTTCAGGTACATGAAGAACTCGTGTCCCATATTTTCCACACGTACCAGATCACCGCTGCAGCTGCCTTCGGCGAATGGCTCATCGGATACCGACACAAATTCAGGGCGAATGCCGTAGAAAGTGTCTTGCGCCTGATGGCCGATCACTTTGTCGTGCAGCGTTTCGCTTAACGGCATGGTTTCATTGCCGATGCTCAGTGCCAGGCGGCCCTGCTGATCGACCAGTTTGGTGGCGCGAATATTCATCTCTGGCGCGCCGATAAAGCCCGCCACGAACATGTTTTTCGGTTTGTGATACAGGTTGTCCGGGGTATCCACCTGCATGATGTGGCCGAGTTTCATCACGCAGATGCGGTCGCCCATAGTCATCGCTTCCGTCTGATCGTGCGTCACGTAGACAGTGGTTGCCGGTTTACCGGATTTTTTCAGCTGCTTATGCAGGTCCGAAATACGGATGCGCATCGAGGCGCGCAGCTTGGCATCAAGGTTAGAGAGCGGTTCGTCGAACAGGAACACGTCGGGCTTTTTCACAATCGCGCGACCGACAGCCACACGCTGAGCCTGACCACCGGAGAGCTGGCGCGGCAGACGGTCGAGCAGCTCATCAAGCTCAAGGATTTTCGCCGCTTCATTTACCTGTGCTTCAATCTGGTCTTTCGGCATCTTGCTCAGCTTCAGGCCGAAGGCCAGGTTTTCACGCACGGTCATGTGCGGGTAGAGCGCATAGTTCTGGAACACCATCGCAATTCCACGCTCTTTTGGCGCGAGATTGTTGACGATCTTCTCGCCGATACGCACTTCGCCGCCGCTGATGGTTTCCAGTCCCGCGAGCATACGCAGGGTGGTGGATTTGGCGCAGCCGGATGGCCCGACGATCACCATAAATTCCCCTTCAGCGATTTTCAGGTCGATAGCATGTACCGCTTTGAAGCCGTTGGAGTAGACCTTTTCCAGTTTGTTGAAAATAACTTCAGCCATGATATTTCCCTCTTAACCTTTAATTCCGCTGCTGGTTACGCCCTGTACGAAGTAGCGCTGTGCCAGGAAGAAGACAATGATGGATGGCAGAATGGAGATGCTCGCCATTGCCAGAATTTCGTTCCACGGTGCACCTTCGGTGACGTCGATGGACATTTTCAGAGCCAGTGCAATCGGGTATTTATCCACGCTGTAGACATAAATCAGCGGCCCGATAAAGTCGTTCATTGACCACATAAACTGGAACAGAGCGACGGAGATAATGGCCGGTTTCAGAATCGGCACCACCACGTACCACAGCACCTGAATCGAGTTACAACCGTCGATCTGCGCGGCTTCTTCCATGTCACGCGGAACACCGCGCAGGAACTGAATCAGCATGAAGACGAAGAACCCCTGAGTAGCAAACGCCAGCGGCAGGTACAGCGGCATATAGCTGTTCAACATGCCCATTTCGCGGAACATCAGGTACTGCGGGATCAGCAGGACTGTGCTCGGCAGCAGCATGGTGGTGATGAGCGTGGCGAACCAGAATTTCTTCCACGGGATCTCGAAGCGAGCAAAGCCGTACGCCACGATGGTGGAGGAGATAATGGTCAGAATCACTTTTGGGATCACATACTTAAAAGTGTTCAGCATGTAATGACCGAAATTGTATTCGGTGCCGGTTTTCCAGCCGTTAATGAAGCCGTCCCAGGTGGCGTGTGCGGGCCACAGGCTCAGGGTGGTGAAGATTTCGTGGTTCGGTTTGAACGACGCCGAGAACATCCACACCAGCGGATAGAGCATCAGCAGGCCAACGAACAGCAGGATCACATAGCGAATGCTGGCGTTGATCTTCTCTTTGCGCAGCGTGCGAGCCACCTCGCGTTCCGCGATGCTTCTCGCCGTGGAGAGTTCCTGAATATCAGCCATTTTTGCCTCCCTTATCGGCGGAGTAGAACACCCAGTATTTCGAAGACTTAAAGGCGATGGCGGCAAAGACCGCGACGACCAGGAACAAGACCCAGGCCAGTGCCGCGCCATAGCCCATATCAAAGTATTTGAAGGCGGTGTCGTAGATGTAGAGCGAGAACAGATAGGTCGAGTAGGTTGGTCCACCGCCCGTTATCACGTACGGTCCGGTAAATTCCTGGAACGCCTGGGTGGTCTGCATAATGAAGTTAAAGAAGATCACCGGCGTAATCAGTGGCACGGTCACTTTCATGAACATCTGCCATTTAGAAGCGCCGTCGATCATCGCTGCTTCATACTGAGACTGCGGTACGTTTTGCAGTGCGGCCAGGAAGATAACCATCGCCGAACCAAACTGCCAGACGCGCAGCAAGGTGACGGACATCAGCGCCAGAGAAGGCTCACCGAGCCAGTTCACCGGGTCCAGGCCGAACACGCCGATAAAGCTGTTCAGCAGGCCGTCAATCGCAAACAGCGCACGCCATAAAACGGCAATGGCGACGGAGCTGCCGAGGATGGAGGGAATGTAATAGGCGGTTCGGAAGAATCCAATGCCGCGTAATTTAAAGTTCAGAACAAACGCAATCCCCAGCGCAAAGGCCAGTTTTAGCGGAATGGTTAAGAATACATACGCAAAGGTGACGCCCATGGATTTCCAGAAGAGGGTATCTTCGGTAAACATGTAGCGGTAATTCTCAATGCCGTTAAAAACCGGCGGACTCATCAGATCGTAATCAGTAAAACTGAGAAAGAACGATGAGACAAAGGGAAACGCGGTAAAGATTATCAACCCGATGATGTAGGGTGATATCCACGCTAGCCCCAGCATTTTGTTTTCATTCATACATACCTACCTGGCAATCAATGGTTTAAAACGGAATCTGCTGGTAATGCTGCTGCCCGCGCCTCTTTTACGAAACGGGGAAGCGTGTGTTTGGTGTGCTTCGCACGACGACTACTCCATTTACCTTCTGATTTTTAAGATGTTTTATGGTTACTCTCAGACGCGTCTGGTTTGAGTTTCAAAAACACACGAACCGTTGTTCTTGATTTGTAAAACATCGTTTTAATTTATTTTATTGCTATTTGTTTCTGCGTCATTCTATTAATGGTGGAAATGTGATCGCTGTCGAAACGCTGTTTCAATAAGGTGAGGTGGCTGGCATTTTTGGCTCAGAGCCGGGGGGATAGGGAGAAGCAGAACGTGAGTACGCCTTCAGGAAGGCTTCTTTGTAGCATGTGGATAATAAGAATCACTAACTACTAAAATTTGTAGCCAATAGTCCGTTTTAAGACATATAGCATTCAGATAATTCTTGTTTTCTTGTATCATTCTCCCGCCTTAACTGCTCCTGACAGGTTTTTACTGCAACATAAAACAGAAGAACGAATATGCCAGCCATGGATCTTAAAAAAAGCACGGAACTGCAATTTCCCCGCTATGCACCCCCGCCAGGTGCCCAGAAAGAGATTGACCTTCTTGGGTTGCTCGAAGTCTTGTTTGCCGCTAGAAAACGCATTGTTGCTATTGTTGTTGCTTTTGCCCTTGCAGGCGTCATTGTGTCGTATCTTCTGCCGCAGAAGTGGACCAGCCAGGCCGTGGTGACTTCCGCTGAGCAAACACAGTGGAGCGACGTCCGGAAAATGCTGGGGGCACTCCAGGTGCTGGACGTGGATATCAGCGTAAAGCGCGACGACGTTTTTAATCTGTTTATCAAAAAGTTTAAGTCTCAGACGCTGCTGGAAGAATACTTGAAGTCATCACCGTACGTGATGGGGCAGCTAAAAGATGCGCAAATTGATGCTCTTGATTTGCACCGCGCGGTGGTTAATATCGCGGACAGAATGAAAGCCACTGACGATAAGGCGCCCAAAAATGCTGAGCAAACTCCCTTCGCGTCGTGGACATTGAGTTTTACTGCCCAAACGGCCGAAGAAGCTCAGATCGTGCTGAAAGGATACATCGATTACATCTCTGCGATTGTTGAAAAAGAGACGATGCTTAACGTGCGTAACTCGCTGGCATTGAAAACGCAGATGGAGAAAGAGCGTCTGGCTCTGGACAAAGTCCGACTGACTAACATTCACAACACGAATCTTCAGCGTCTCAATTATTCGCTGGAAGTGGCGAATGCAGCAGGGATCAAAAAACCGGTCTACAGCAACGGCCAGGCGGTCAAAGATGACCCTGACTATTCCGTTGCACTGGGCGCTGACGGCATTGCGCAGAAGCTGCAGATCGAGAAATCCTTGAAAGATGTGGCCGAGATGAATGCCGATTTTCAGAATCGTGAATATCATCTGGCGCAGTTGCAAAAGCTCTCCGTCGGCGATGTGAGTTTCGAGCCGTTCAAATATCAGCTTTCACCGTCTGTCCCAGTGAAAAAAGATGGGCCGGGCAAATCCCTGATCGTTATTCTGGCTGCACTTTTAGGGGGGATTTTTGCCTGTGGCACTATTCTCCTGCGTGAGGCAATGAAGTCGCGCACGCCGATTTCCGAACCTCTTCTGGCAGCGGATTAATACAGATGAGTCAGGGCGGGTGAAAACTCGCCCTTTTTACTTCAACTCATGACTTCAAAAAATCTTCACGCACCGGCGTAAATGTATCCAACAGCGTACCTGGCTTCAGGCACACGCAGCCGTGCATCACGTGTGGCTCTTTGTAAAGCGTGTCTCCTGCCGTTACTACGTGTTTCTTATCGCCAATCGTAAATTCAAATTCGCCGGACAGGACGTAGGTCAGCTGTTCGTGCGGATGGTTGTGCATCGGGCCGATCGCGCCCTGTTCAAAGTTAACTTCTACCGCCATCATTTTGCCGTCGTGCGCCAGAATACGACGCGTCACGCCATTGCCCAGATCCTCAAGCCGCGTCTCTTTGTGGAAAATAAACATCGTTGTCCCGTCCTCATAGTGAAACATTGTTTTAATTAATTTATATCACGAAGGGTAAAAAGGAAACGGCAAGCCAAATAACTGGAAACAGGATCACAAGTTTGCTTCACTGGGGGGACGAGAAAAGGAGAAAAAATGAAAACGATCGGTCTGCTGGGCGGAATGAGCTGGGAATCCACCATTCCTTATTATCGCCTGATTAATGAAGGCATCAAACAACGTCTCGGCGGCCTGCATTCCGCCAGCCTTTTACTGCATAGCGTGGATTTCCACGAAATCGAGGCCTGCCAGGCCAGCGGTGAATGGGACAAAGCGGGTGAAATTCTGGCGCAGGCGGCGCTGGGGCTGGCGCGAGCGGGGGCTGAAGGTATTCTGCTCTGTACTAACACCATGCACAAAGTGGCGTCACAGATTGAGGAAAGCTGCTCGCTGCCGTTCCTGCACATCGCTGATGCCACCGGACGAGCGATAACTGCCAGCGGGATGAAACGCGTCGCGCTGCTGGGTACACGCTACACAATGGAGCAAGATTTCTATCGCGGCCGTCTTGAATCGCAGTTCGGTATTGAAAGCCTGACTCCTGATGAAACGGACCGGGCGCGCATCAACCAGATTATCTTTGAAGAACTGTGCCTTGGGACGTTCAGCGATGCCTCGCGCCACTATTATCTCAGCGTGATCGACAAGCTGGCGAAACAGGGCGCGGAAGGGGTGATCTTCGGCTGCACGGAGATTGGCCTGCTGGTTCCGGCCAATGAAAGTGCGCTCCCAGTGTTCGATACCACGGCGATCCATGCCACCGACGCGGTCGAATTTATGCTGTCGTGAGGCGTTAGTTTTCCTGCTCCGGCAAGCGCTGCGCCAGCTGATGAGAATGGGCCACCAGATGTTCCGTAAACGCCTGAACCAGCGCTGAGACCGGGCGATGCAGCGGGCGAATCAGGCTCACGGTGAAAGGGACAGAAATACTGAAGCGGCGGATAACGATCCCGCTACCCGAGTAGTCCAGCGCCGTGAGCGGGTTTACCACCGCAATCCCCACGCCTGCGCGCACCATCGCGCAGATGGACGCCGCGCTGTGGGTCTCGACCACCATCCGGCGTTTCACCTGATGTTCCAGGAACAGCGTATCCAGAAGCTGCCGATAGCTGTCAGTTTGCGACAGGCTAATATAGTTTTCGCCATGAAAATCCGCAGGTGTCAGCACACTTTTACTGGCGAGACGGTGGCCTTCCGGTAAGACGCAGACTTCATCCAGCGACAGCAGTTCGGTGCGCTCCGTCCCCGCAGGCGTCGCCAGCGTTTCGGTCAGCCCTAAATCGTGACGCTGCGCCGAGAGCCACTCTTCGAGCAAGGGCGATTCCTGCGGCACAATGGTGAGGTTGACGTCGGGATAGCGGGCGAGAAACGGCTGAATCAGTTGCGGCAGAAGTGACTGCGAAAATACCGGCAGGCAGACAATCGACAGCTCGCCCTGGCGGAATTCCCGCAAACTCTCGGCCGCGCTGACGATGCGATCCAGGCCGTACCACGAGCGCTGAACTTCCTCGAACAACCGCAATCCTTGTACCGTTGGATGCAGTCTTCCGCGCGTGCGCTCAAACAGCGTTAAACCAAGCACTTTCTCAAAGCGGGCCAACTCACGGCTGACCGTCGGCTGTGAGGTGTGAAGCATCTGCGCAGCTTCGGTCAGATTACCGGTAGTCATCACCGCGTGAAAAATCTCGATATGGCGTAGGTTAACGGCGGGCATAGGGCACCTGTTCTTTAACTTCAATCCATATCATTTTTGCATAGACTATCGATAAAACGATATTTTTTATTCTCTTCGTGCTGTGGCGTAATGTTAAAAAATGACGTCACCCGGAGAAAACCATGCCACGCCCGCTGAACAGCACCGATACCGATTTGAATGCCGAGAACTTACTGCGCTTGCCCGCCGAGTTTGGTTGCCCGGTCTGGGTTTACGACGCGCAGATCGTGCGTGAAAAAATTGCGGCTTTGCATCAGTTTGACGTGGTGCGCTTTGCGCAAAAGGCCTGCTCGAATATTCATATTCTGCGCCTGATGCGCGAGCAGGGCGTCAAAGTGGATTCCGTTTCGCTGGGGGAAATCGAACGCGCGCTGGCGGCAGGGTATGACCCGAAGACTGACGGTGACGCGATTGTCTTTACCGCCGATATGATTGATAGCGCGACGCTTTCTCGCGTGCATGAGCTGAAAATTCCGGTGAATGCTGGCTCCGTGGATATGCTGGAACAGCTGGGACAAGTCTCGCCGGGCCATCGCGTGTGGCTGCGCGTGAATCCTGGGTTTGGTCATGGTCATAGCCAGAAAACCAACACCGGCGGTGAAAACAGCAAACACGGCATCTGGTATGCCGATCTGCCTGCGGCTCTGGAAGTTTTACAACGCTACAACCTGACGCTGGTAGGCATTCACATGCACATCGGCTCCGGCGTCGATTATGGCCATCTTGAGCAGGTGTGCGGCGCGATGGTGCGTCAGGTTGTCGAATTCGGTCAGGATCTGGAGGCGATCTCCGCCGGTGGCGGTTTGTCGATTCCGTACCGCCCAGGAGAAGAGGCAATCGACACCGATCACTATTACGGTCTGTGGAGCGCGGCGCGCGATAAAATTGCCGCTCATCTGGGCCATGCGGTCAAACTGGAAATCGAACCGGGACGATTCCTGGTGGCAGAGTCCGGCGTGCTGGTGACGCAGGTGCGTAGCGTGAAAGAGATGGGTAGCCGCCACTTCGTGCTGGTGGACGCCGGATTTAACGATCTGATGCGACCGGCCATGTACGGTAGCTATCACCACATTACCGCGCTGGCGGCGGATGGTCGCGACCTGACGCAGGCTCCGCTGGTTGAAACCGTGGTGGCCGGGCCGCTGTGCGAATCGGGTGATGTGTTTACTCAGCAGGAGGGCGGCAAAGTGGAAACCCGCGCGCTGCCTGACGTTCAACCGGGTGATTATCTGGTGCTGCACGATACGGGCGCTTACGGTGCGTCAATGTCATCGAACTACAATAGCCGTCCGCTGCTGCCAGAAGTGCTGTTTGATAATGGCGTGGCGCGACTGATTCGTCGTCGCCAGACCATTCAGGAACTGCTCGCACTCGAGCTATTTTGAGGTGTAATACGGACCTGTCGTTACCGAATCGCGCAGCATCAGCGTGCCGGTAAACGGCGGGATCGTCTCGATCGGCTGGTGGTTTGCCAGCCGAACTGCCTGATCGATAGCCGTCACGATCATATTGTCGATCGGCAAATAGACGGTGGAGAGGGCGGGCTCCAGCCATTTCGCGCTCGGCGCATCGTCAAAACCAAACAGCGAAATATCCTGCGGAATATGCAGCCCGGCCTGATGCAGCGCTTTGGACGATCCGAGCGCCATATCATCGTTACAGGCAAACAGGGCAGTAAAAGGCACTTTCTCGCGAAGCAGTTCATTGCACAGTTCATAACCCCGCGTCATCCCTGCATCACCATACTTCACCCGTCGATCGTCCCAGGCAATGCCGTGTTTCTCCAGCGCCTGGCGATAACCCATCAGGCGTGCTTTGCCCGTTGGCGTATGAATCGGGACCGTAATACAGGCGATCTCCCGATGGCCCTGGCTGACCAGATAATCCACGGCTTTAAACGCGGAGTCCTGCTGCTCGAAGAACACACAGCGGTCACGCGCCAGGCTGACGTCACGGTTAATCACCACCAGCGGCATTTTCACGCTGTTGATCAGCTTCATGATCGCCTTCTCACTCATATAACGCGTGTACAGCACGATGGCGTCACACTGCCTGTCAGCCAGCATTTGCACCGCCTGCTCTTCGCGCTCGGGCGCGTCGTGCCCATCGGTCACAATCAGCTGTTTGCCGTGCGTTTCGGTCTGGCGCGAGGCCTGTTGTAGCAGACGACCGAAGTAAAAACCGTCAAACGTCGACACCACCAGACCAATGCTGTTGCTGGTCTGATTCGCCAGCGATTGCGCGAGAAAATTCGGGCGATAGCCCAGCTCTTCCATCGCGTTAAACACCTGCTGACGCGTACTCTCTTTGACCTGACCTGTGCCATTCAGCACGCGCGACACGGTGGCTTTCGACACGCCCGCGCGTAATGAGACATCCAGCATTGTTGCCATTAGACATTCCTGCATTCACGTAATCGCCCGCAGTTTATCACAGACCCTCAGGCGCATAAGCGAGGCGGGACGCGGAAAATCCCTGTCGGGATCACGGTTCAGCATAAAACGGGGTAAGTGGCATACCAAAGTGGTGAAAAATCATGATTTGGAATACCTCTGGCTGCATTGAGAGTTCAATCACAGAACCAGGAACGACGTGAAGCTATTTTTGGTATGCCAATCGTATCCGGCTGTACACCTTATTCTCGCTATAAAAGCCCCTTTACTGAGGTATGACCTTATGGCATTACAGGAAAAACTGATCGACTCTCTGGGCAGTTTCGCCACCAAATTCAACAGCTATCGCTACATCATGGCGATTAAATCCGCCTTCATTACCTTAATGCCGGTCATCATCGTAGGCGCGTTCTCGGTATTGATTTCCAACATGGTGCTGGACCCGAAAAACGGTCTCGCCAGCTTTCAATCGCTGTCGTTTCTGGCCGCGCTAAAGCCGATCACCGGCGCGATCAACTACGCCACGCTGAACTTCCTTAACATCGGCGCGGTGTTTTTGATTGGTATTGAGCTAGGGCGAATCAACGGTATCAAATCGCTGTTTCCCGGCCTGCTGGCGGTGATCTGTTTTATCTGCGTCACACCCACCACCGTTGAAATGATGGTCGACGGTCAGATGCACGTGGTGAAAGACGTGCTGCTGCGCCAGTTCTCGGACACCCGCAGCCTGTTCCTCGGCATGTTCATCGCCATTCTGTCCGTTGAGATTTACTGCTGGCTGGAGAATCGCCCTGGGCTGAAAATTAAAATGCCCGATACGGTGCCGCCCAACGTCGCTGCGTCCTTCTCGGCGCTGATCCCGGCGATCATCACCACCACCGCCATTGCGACCTTTGGTTTTATCTTCCATCAGCTGACTGGCATGTACCTGTATGACGCGGTTTATCAGGTGGTGCAACAACCGCTCGAGCGCGTGGTGCAGAGCCTGCCGGGCATTCTGCTGCTGATGTTCGTCGCCCAACTTTTCTGGGTGATCGGCATCCACGGTAATCAGATGATCAAACCGATCCGCGAGCCGCTGCTGCTCGGCGCGATCACCGTCAACAT
Organism: Lelliottia jeotgali; assembly: GCF_016771845.1. Taxonomy (NCBI): domain Bacteria; kingdom Pseudomonadati; phylum Pseudomonadota; class Gammaproteobacteria; order Enterobacterales; family Enterobacteriaceae; genus Lelliottia; species Lelliottia jeotgali. The sequence goes on from NZ_JAENMQ010000008.1 coordinate 139,395, forward strand.
GAGCGCCTTCGAGCAGGGGAAGGAGATCCCCAACATCATCACCATGCCGTTCTGGGATGTGTATATGAGCATTGGCGGATCGGGTTTGACGATTGGCCTGCTGATTGCGGTGATGATCGGCACCAAACGTAAAGAGATGCGCGAGATCGCCAAGCTCTCCATCGGGCCGGGGCTGTTCAACATCAACGAGCCGGTGATCTTCGGTATGCCAATCATGCTCAACCCGATTCTGGCGATCCCGTTCATCATCACCCCGCTGGTGACTGGCTCGATTGGTTATTTCGCTACGGTGACCGGTTTTGCCGGAAAAGCGGTAGTGATGGTGCCGTGGACCACGCCGCCGCTGATTAACGCCTGGCTCTCGACGGCGGGCTCGATGGGCGCGGTGATCACCCAGGGGATTTGTATTATTACCGCCATTCTCATTTATCTGCCGTTTGTGAGGATCGCCTCACGTCGCGCGGAACAAGCGGCCCTGCTGGCACAAAGTCAACAGGCGACCAACAACGCGTGAGGACGTTATGAGCACAAAACAGATTACGATACCGCAGGATTTTATTCTGGGTGCTGCCGCATCGGCCTGGCAAACGGAAGGCTGGAGCGGCAAAAAAGAGGGCCAGGATTCGTGGATCGATCTCTGGTACAAAAACGATCGCCACGTCTGGCATAACGGCTATGGCCCGGCGGTGGCGACCGATTTTATCAACCGCTTTCGCGAAGACGTGGCGCTGATGAAACAAGCCGGGCTGACGCATTACCGCACTTCCATCAACTGGTCTCGGTTTTTAATCGATTACGAAAACGTCACCGTCGATGAAGAATACGCGGCTTACTACGACGCGCTGTTCGACGAAATGCACCGTCAGGGCATTGAGCCAATGATCTGCCTGGAACACTACGAGCTGCCGGGCGTGCTGCTGGAAACTTACGGCGGCTGGGCCTCGAAGCAGGTGGTCGAACTGTTTGTGCGCTACGCCGAAAAGGTGTTCGCACGCTACCACGGCAAAGTAACACGCTGGTTCACCTTTAACGAGCCGATTGTGGTGCAAACGCGCGTCTATCTCGACGCCCTGCGCTGGCCGTACGAGCAAAACACCGGCAACTGGATGCAGTGGAACCATCACAAAGTGCTGGCAACGGCGAAAGTGGTGAAGCTGTTCCACGAGAAAGGCTACCGGGGGACGGTGGGCTGCATTCTTAATCCTGAAGTGACCTATCCTCGCTCTAAGGCCCCGCACGATGTGCGTGCTGCCGAGATTTACGATCTGTTCTACAACCGCGTATTCCTCGACCCGCTGGTCCACGGGCGCTATCCACAGGCGTTATTTACCCTGCTGGAGGAGCATCAGGTTGCGTGGGAATACAGCGCGGAAGAGCTGGCGCTGATTGCCGAAAACACCGTCGACGAGCTGGGGATTAACCTTTATTACCCGCATCGCGTAAAAGCCCCGTCGCGGGCCTGGCACCCACAAACGCCTTTCCATCCGGCGTACTACTACGAACCGTTCGAGCTGCCGGGGCGCAAAATGAACGCCTCACGCGGCTGGGAAATCTACCCTAAGATTATTTACGACATGGCGATGCGCATCAAAAATGCGTATCGCAACATTCCGTGGTTTGTGGCGGAGAGTGGGATGGGCGTGGAAAACGAAGGGCAGTTCAGGGGCAACGACGGCGTGATTGCCGACGATTACCGGATCAATTTTATCAGTGAGCACCTTTACTACACGCTGCTGGCATGCGAAGAGGGGGCGAACTGCCACGGCTACATGCTGTGGTCGTTTACCGACAACGTCTCACCGATGAACGCCTTTAAAAATCGTTACGGCTTAATTGAAATCGATTTGGCTGATAACCGCGCTCGCAAAGCGAAAAAATCGGCCACGTGGTTCCGCCAGCTGCGCGATGAACGGACATTGACGCTCACCGTCGATGATGAATGGAAATAGGCTTATAACGAAGCTGAGTCTGGTAAAATAGCCGCAAAACTGGCCGGGAGGATGCCCGGCCCGCGCGTCAACTTAACCGTCAGTACAGGTGAAATCGTGGAGAAGGCCGTCGTTCCGCCAGAGAAAAAACAGTATCAGGAAATTGGCGATGATCTGCGCACGCAAATCATCGAAGGTCACTATCCTGTGGGATCACGTCTACCGCCTGAGCGCAATATTGCCGAGACTTACGGCGTCAGCCGCACCATTGTGCGTGAAGCCTTACTCATGCTGGAGTTGCAGGGCACCGTGGATATTCGCCAGGGGTCCGGCGTGTACGTGATGCGTATCCCGGAAGAGCACGAAAACGAGGAGGAGCGCTTCTTAAACAGCGACGTCGGCCCGTTTGAAATTTTGCAGGCGCGCCAACTGCTCGAAAGCAACATTGCGGCCTTTGCCGCGAAAATGGCGAACCGCGCGGATATCGACAACCTGCGCCGCATCATCGAGCAGGAACAACGCGCGATTGCCGCTGACGATAACAGCCAGGATAACAACAAGATGTTCCATCTGGTGCTGGCCGGGGCGACGCAAAATCAAATGCTGCTGGCGACCGTCGAGAGCGTCTGGCATCACATGGACAGCAGCCCGCTGTGGCAGCAATTTAACGTTCATATCGCCAGCCGGGCGTATCGCCTGAAATGGCTCGGCGATCGCCAGACCATTCTGGCAGCCCTGCGTCGCCGTGACGTGATGGGCGCGTGGCAAGCTATGTTCCAGCACCTGGAAAACGTCAAAAAAAGTCTGCTGGAATTGTCCGACGAAGATGCGCCGGATTTCGACGGCTATCTTTTTGAATCGGTTCCTCTCTTTCAGGGGAAACTGGTGTGAAAATCCTTCCGCTTTATACCGTTCCCCATCACGCTGAGCGTGTCACCGACTGGCTGTGGCAAGAATTTGGCGACGGATTACCGCGTGAGTTTTTTGCCAGCGTCATCGAGCACAGCCAAAAACCGGACGCGTTGCCGCTGACGTTTGTGGCGGTCGACGGCGAACAGCTGCTAGGAACCGTGGGATTATGGCGCTGTGACTTGATAACGCGTCAGGATCTGTTCCCGTGGCTGGCCGCGCTCTACGTAGACGTTGCCGCGCGCGGAAAAGGTCTGGCCGGGCAATTGCAGGAACATGTGATGGCGTACGCCGCGAAGGCCGGATATTCCGAGCTACATCTCTGGTCCGCCTGCCGCGACTTTTACGAACGCTATGGCTGGCAGTACATCGGCGATGCGCTGGAATACCCGAATAAAACCGTCCATCTGTATCGCTATTCGCTGACCGACTCCGCAGGTGTCACTACCGAGTGACGGCGGACCAGCGTTGGGCTGAACAGATGAGTGATATCCGGCGGTGGACGTTTGTCGGCGAGCGCTAGCGCCAGTTCGGCAGCCTGCGTCGCCATTGTTACGATAGGATATCGCACGGTGGTCAGGCGCGGGCGCACGTAGCGAGCCACCAGTACATCATCAAAGCCAATCAATGAAATTTCGGCCGGTACGTCGATGCCATTATCGTTAAGCACACCCATTGCACCAGCGGCCATCGAGTCGTTATAACAAGCCACGGCAGTAAAATTACGTCCACGTCCTAGCAATTCCGTCATCGCTTGCTCGCCGCCGCTCTCGTCCGGCTCACCGTACGTCACCAGACGATCGTTGCACGGCAGGCCGCTTTCACGCAGGGCGTCGTAATAGCCGCGCAGCCTGTCTTCGGCGTCGGAAATCTGATGGTTTGAACACAGGTAGCCAATGCGCGTATGGCCCTGCTGAATCAGATGTCGCGTGGCAAGCCAGGCACCGTAGCGATCGTCAAGGGCCACACAGCGTTTTTCATAGCCAGGAATTATGCGGTTAATCAACACCATGCCGGGGATTTGCTTCATCAGATGCAGCAGTTCTTCATCGGGCAGCACTTTTGCGTGAACCACCAGCGCCGCACAGCGATGACGGATCAGCTGTTCAATGGCCTGACGCTCTTTTTGTTCGTTGTGGTAGCCATTGCCAATCAGCAAAAAATTACCGGTCTGGTACGCCACCTGTTCTACTGCTTTTACCATCGCCCCGAAAAAGGGGTCAGAAACGTCGCCGACCACTAACCCGACGGTTTCAGTCGATTGTTGCGCCAGTGCGCGCGCGTTGGCGTTGGGATGATAGTTCAGAGTTTCCATTGCACTCTGCACGGCCTGACGGGAAGCGTCGCTGGCTTTCGGTGAATTGTTAATGACGCGAGAAACGGTCGCTACAGAAACACCAGACAGACGGGCCACATCCTTAATTGTCGCCATTTAATACCTTCTTTTAGGGGTAAGCGGTTACACACACAACAGTGTTGCGGAAAAGCGAGGCGTGTTCAAGGGCAGCCGCCGAAAGCCAGTCACAAACGTGACGCAGAACATGGGAAATCAGTGTAATCGTTACACGGATAAGCGTGTCAGAATAATGTCAAATTGAACCTTTAGTTACACTTTGCGGCAGGCTGTTGCGATTGTCCGCTGGTGGAGAATGTGAACAGATTGCTACAGTCGAGATCCCAGAGGTATTGATAGGTGAAATCAGCTCCGGTTGATTAACACGAATTACACCAACCTGCGTCCATACGCAGGTTTTTTTTGTCTGTAACTTCAATCTGTAACAGCAATCGAGAATATTCACACCTGGTTGCACTTAGGCTCAATCGCTTGCGTTTTCCCACTGGCGAAGCGGGTAGCCAGCAGCCACAATCAAGATCCCAGAGGTATTGATTGGTGAGAATTCTTAGTACGGTTTCGTACTCATCTCTTGCACCAGCCTGCGCGGATGCGCAGGTTTTTTTTCGCCTGAAATACGCTATCACTCCTCCCGCCTGCACTTCTCGTGTAATCTGCCACAATTTAGCGTAACCCTAAAAATTAACAGGCAAAGGGAGTTGAAATGCTATTCGGGTTCTTCCGCACCTTGTTTCGTATCCTCTTTCGCGTCCGCCTGACGGGTGACACTCAGTCACTGAACGGCGATCGTGTGCTCATTACCCCAAACCATGTTTCCTTTATCGACGGCGTTTTGCTGGCGCTTTTCCTGCCTGGTCGCCCGGTATTTGCGGTCTACAGCTCGATTAGCCAGAAATGGTTTATGCGGTGCCTTGCGCCGCTGATTGATTTTGTTCCGCTCGATCCCACCAAACCAATGATGATCAAACATCTGGTGCGCCTGATTGAACAGGGGCGTCCGGTCGTTATTTTCCCGGAAGGACGTCTCACCGTGACCGGCTCGCTGATGAAAATCTACGACGGCGCGGGTTTTGTTGCGGCAAAATCCAAAGCTACCGTGGTGCCGCTGCGGATCGAAGGCGCAGAGCTGACGTATTTCAGCCGCCTTAAAGGGCTGGTGAAACAACGTCTGTTCCCGCAAATCACACTCCACATTCTGCCGCCGACAACGCTGCCGATGCCTGAAGCACCGCGTGCGCGGGATCGCCGTAAAATGGCGGGTGAAATGCTCCATCAAATCATGATGGAAGCGCGTATGGCCGTGCGCCCACGCGAAACCTTATATGAAGCGTTGCTCTCTGCGCAGGATCGTTTTGGCGCGAAGAAAAACTGCGTCGAAGACATCAACTTTATCCCGGACACCTACCGCAAGCTGCTGACCAAGACGCTGTTTGTTGGCCGTATTCTGGAAAAATATAGCCAGCAGGGGGAAAAAATTGGTCTGATGTTACCTAACGCAGGGATCAGCGCGGCGGTAATTTTCGGGGCCGTTTCGCGCGGGCGAATCCCGGCGATGATGAACTACACGGCGGGCGTCAAAGGGCTGACCAGTGCGATAACGGCGGCTGAGATCAAAACGATTTTCACCTCGCGCAAGTTCCTCGATAAGGGCAAGCTCTGGCATCTGCCGGAACAGCTCAAGCAGGTGCGTTGGGTATTCCTGGAAGATCTGAAAGCTGACGTCACCCTCGCCGATAAGCTGTGGATTTTTGCCCATCTGCTGGCGCCGTATCTGGCGCAGGTGAAACAACAGCCGGAAGATGCGGCCATTATTTTGTTCACCTCGGGCTCTGAAGGCCATCCGAAGGGCGTTGTCCATTCTCATAAAAGCATTCTGGCAAACGTCGAGCAGATCAAAACCATTGCGGACTTCACCGCTAACGACCGCTTTATGTCGGCGCTGCCGCTTTTCCACTCTTTCGGCCTGACGGTCGGACTGTTCACGCCGCTGTTTACGGGCGCGGAAGTGTTCCTTTATCCCAGCCCGCTGCACTATCGCATCGTGCCGGAGCTGGTCTATGACCGCAACTGTACGGTGCTTTTCGGGACGTCAACCTTCCTTGGCAACTACGCGCGCTTCGCTAATCCCTATGATTTCTTCCGCGTGCGTTACGTGGTGGCGGGGGCGGAAAAACTGCAGGACAGTACCCGACAAATCTGGCAAGACAAATTTGGTCTGCGCATTCTTGAGGGCTACGGCGTAACGGAGTGTGCGCCTGTGGTGTCGATTAACGTACCGATGGCCGCGAAGCCCAATACGGTCGGGCGCATTTTGCCGGGGATGGATGCACGCCTGCTGGCGGTGCCGGGTATTGAAGACGGCGGTCGTTTACAGCTCAAAGGGCCGAACGTGATGAACGGCTATCTGCGGGTGGAAAACCCAGGTGTGCTCGAAGCACCGACGGCGGAGAATGCGCAGGGCGAAGTGGAAACTGGCTGGTATGACACCGGCGATATCGTGCGTTTTGATGAGCAGGGCTTTGTACAAATCAAAGGGCGAGCTAAACGCTTTGCCAAAATTGCCGGGGAGATGGTTTCGCTGGAAATGGTGGAACAGCTGGCGACGGCGGTCTCGGCTGACAAAATGCATGCCACGGCGATCAAGAGTGATGCCAGCAAAGGTGAAGCGCTGGTGCTCTTTACCACCGACAGCGATCTCAAACGCGAACACCTTCTGCACTATGCTCGTGAGCATGGCATTCCAGAGTTGGCCGTGCCGCGCGATATTCGTTATCTGAAACAGTTGCCGGTGCTGGGCAGTGGTAAACCCGATTTTGTCGCGCTGAAAGGCATGGTTGATGAGGCGGAACAGCATAATGCGTGAGTCAGTACACACTAACACTTCCTTGTGGTCGAAGGGCATGATGGCGGTGACCAGCGCCCAGTTCCTGTCGGCGTTTGGTGATAACGCGTTGCTGTTTGCCACGCTGGCGCTGCTGAAAGCCGAGTTCTACCCGGACTGGAGTCAGCCGATCCTGCAAATGGTGTTTGTGGGCGCTTACATCATTTTCGCGCCGTTTGTTGGGCAGGTGGCGGACAGTTTCCCGAAAGGTCGGGTGATGATGTTTGCCAACAGCCTCAAACTGCTGGGCGCGGCGAGTATCTGTTTTGGCTTTAACCCGTTTATTGGCTACACACTGGTGGGGATCGGCGCGGCAGCTTATTCCCCGGCGAAGTACGGCATTCTGGGCGAGCTGACCACTGGCGACAAGCTGGTGAAAGCCAACGGTCTGATGGAATCCTCGACCATTGCGGCGATTCTCTTAGGTTCCGTTGCGGGCGGCGTGTTGGCAGACTGGCATGTGCTGGCAGCGCTCGGCGTGTGCGCGCTGGTGTACGCGGGCGCGGTGGTGGCAAACCTGTTTATCCCTACGCTGCCAGTGGCCCGTCCGGGGCAATCCTGGCGCTTTACGCCTATGACGGCCAGCTTCTTCAATGCCTGCCGCGTGCTGTGGCGTAACGGCGAAACGCGTTTCTCGCTGATGGGGACCAGCATGTTCTGGGGGGCTGGCGTGACGCTGCGTTTCCTGCTGGTGCTGTGGGTGCCAACAGCGCTGGGAATTACCGATAATGCTACGCCAACGTATCTGAATGCGATGGTGGCTGTGGGTATTGTGGTCGGGGCGGGTGCGGCGGCGAAGCTGGTCACGCTTGAAACCGTCGCGCGCTGTATGCCCGCAGGCATTTTGATAGGCGTCGGCGTGCTGTTCTTCTCCCTGCAACATGCGCTGCTACCGGCTTACGTGCTGCTGATCCTGATTGGTATGCTGGGTGGTTTCTTCGTCGTGCCGTTGAACGCCCTTCTGCAGGAGCGTGGCAAACAGACAGTGGGCGCGGGTAACGCGATTGCGGTGCAGAATCTCGGTGAAAACACCGCCATGTTGCTCATGCTGGGGCTTTACTCGCTGGCGGTCAAAGCGGGGCTGCCGGTGGTGGGCATTGGCGTGGGATTTGGTACGCTGTTTGCGCTGGCGATTGCCGGGCTATGGCTCTGGCAGCGTCGCCGGTAACGAATTGCCGGGTGGTGGCTTTGCCTTACCCGGCCTACAAAATCAAAACATTCACGCATCGTAGGCCCGGTAAGCGTAGCGCCACCGGGCATGACTGCGTATTACGGTGCCGGATAGGTATAAACCTGATGCACCGCTTCAATCTCCGCTAACACCTCTTCGCTTAACTCCAGATGGAAGCTTTCAACGTTGGTCTTCAACTGCTCCATTGTCGTCGCGCCCAGAAGAGTGCTGGCTACGAAAGGTTGACGACGCACAAAGGCTAATGCCATCTGCGCAGGGTCCAGGCCGTGACGTTTTGCAATATCGACATACGCCGCGACGGCTTTCTGCGTCTGCTCGCCGCTGTAACGGGTAAAGCGGCTAAACAGCGTATTACGCGCACCCGCCGGTTTAGCACCGTTGAGGTATTTGCCAGTCAGCGTGCCAAAGCCCAGGCAGGAATAAGCCAGCAGCTCGACACCTTCATACTGAGTGACTTCGGCCAGGCCAACTTCATAGCTGCGGTTAACCAGGCTGTAGGGGTTTTGAATGGTCACAATGCGCGGCAGATCGTGTTTATCTGCCAGATGCAAATAGCGCATCACGCCAAATGCCGTTTCGTTTGAGACGCCAATGTAGCGAATTTTACCGGCGCGCTGGCATTCGGTCAGGGCTTCCAGCGTTTCAAGCAGCGTCACCACTGGCGCGCTGTCGCTCCAGGTATAGCCGAGCTTGCCAAAGCAGTTAGTCGGGCGCTGCGGCCAGTGAACCTGGTATAAATCGAGATAATCAGTTTGTAGACGCTGCAGGCTGGCATCCAGTGCGGCACGAATATTTTTGCGATCCAGAATCTGATTCGGGCGAATGCCCGCGTCGTTATTACGCGACGGGCCGCTGACTTTCGATGCCAAAACGAGTTTTTCGCGGTTGCCGCTTTTTGCCAGCCAGTTGCCAACGTAGGTTTCGGTCAGGCCCTGAGTTTCCGGGCGCGGTGGCACGGGATACATTTCTGCCACGTCAATCAGGTTGATTCCCTGGCTGATGGCGTAATCAAGTTGCGCATGGGCATCGGCTTCGCTGTTTTGTTCACCGAATGTCATCGTGCCTAACCCCAGTTGGCTTATCTCCAGAGTGCTGTGGGGGATACGGTGATAATGCATAGCCGGTTTCCTTTACTGTAAAAAATGGAGGCGTCAGGAACTTCCCGACAAAGGAATATAAACATGGCAGAGGGGAAGCAAAAGGGGAAGAGAAAAATCAAAAAGGCCAGTAAGCGACTGACCTTTATCTGTTTATCTTTCGATAATTTGTGAAACTTCGTCGCGATTAATTTGCATTTTATTACCCTGCTGATCGCTGTAGCTGACCAGTCCGGTATCGTCATCGACTTCGGGTTTGCCGTCAGTCAGTATCATTCGACCATCTTTTGTCGCCATGACGTAATCGCTACTACAACCTGAAACAGCAAACGCTAAACCGACCGCTGAGATTATCACTGCCCATTTTTTCATCGTTATCATCCTCACCTGGCTCGTATCACATCATAGTGTAGTAATAACCCGAGAATTCGTTAGGGGGAAGCAGTAAAATCTTAAATAGCAGTGGATTATGTTTGATTCAGTTCAAACTTCGCCTAAAAAGAGGTTTTCAGCAAAAAGTGGCGAGCCAGCAATGCGCCGGTAAAGTTCTTTTTCAAATAAAAGCCGCGTGGCAGTGTAAGGATGGGTTCGCCATGCGCGCCGATCGCCTCCGTCAGCGCCTTGCTGTTGGCCGCTTTTGGGCGTAACTGCATCACTTCGCCGTGGCGTGCAGTAATGCGCTCCACTTGCCCAAGCACGATCATATCCATTAATTCCTCCCAGTCCTGCGAAAGCTGCCGTTCTTCCTCTTCGTCAGGGCTCCATAGCAGCGGTGAACCTACACGACGTTCTGCAAGAGGAATGCTTCTTTCGCCTTCAATCGGCACCCATAAAACGCGCTTGAGTTTGTGCCGCACGTGGCTCGTTTCCCAGGTTACGCCGGTATTACCGGTTAATGGGGCGACGCAAACAAAAGTGGTTTCCAGCGGTTTACCCTGGCCATCAATGGGAATGGTCTTTAGCTCAACGCCCAGCGCGGCAAAATCCTGCTCGGGTTTACTGCCTGCACTCGCGCCCAGCCAGCGTTCCAGAAGTACGCCGATCCAGCCCTTATCCCGTTTAAGATCCTTCGGTATGGGCAAGCCAGCCATCGCGGCCAGTTCTCCGAGTGAATACCCCGCGACGCACTGCGCCTGCTGCAACAATTGCTCTTCAGTCGCGGGTGGAGAGGTGAGAGGGACCAGCGAAAGCATAAATATAAGCCTTTGATTAAAAAATGAACTGTAAAAACAGACCTTGTGGATAGAGTTTAACTATTTCTGCGGCGTTATGGCAGGTCAATGATTTATAGAGTTTTTTAGGACGAATCTGCGCATGTCTGAGAACAGGTAAATAAGGTTGTTCAAAACTGGTCACTGACAATGAACAGGATCTTACACCATGTTATCCACAGAAAAGTGGGATAACTGGGAATAACCCCCACTACTGTTTCGATTTACAGCCTTGACGCGCGGCGAAAATCGAATTTTCACACAATTTGTGTCTAAGTTATTGGCACAATCTGTGGATAAAACCGACGCTGCTCGATCTTTCATCAGTGTCAGGATCTCTTGTGTGATGATCATCACGTTATGGAACGCAATGCACAATAATTGGCGTCTAATGCAATGAAATATAACATGTTGTCGCTATTCTATTTTGGGTGGCAATTATCAGCCAGAAATGTTGTCCAGCGGTAATTCCATACTTCTTCACAAGGATATCCACAGAAAAAGTGAATAAAATGGCCTTCCGGCGAGGTCGTCTGTTTATAACTTGAGTGAAAATTGTGAGTTATTCAAATGTTATTCGTTCACAGGCCTGCAAGAGAGTGGTTTACCGCCTCTCAGGAGTATGAAACAATCGATCATATATAAGGTTTAGTTTGAGGTAGTCCGGTGATTGATGACGATGGCTACCGCCCGAACGTAGGTATCGTAATTTGTAATCGTCAGGGCCAGGTTATGTGGGCAAGACGGTATGGTCAGCACTCCTGGCAATTCCCGCAAGGCGGGATCAATCCTGGAGAGTCCCCAGAACAAGCGATGTATCGGGAGCTGTTCGAAGAAGTCGGCTTAAGCCGAAAAGATGTTCGCATCCTGGCTTCGACCCGCAACTGGTTGCGTTACAAGTTACCGAAACGTTTGGTGCGTTGGGACACAAAGCCGGTTTGTATCGGCCAGAAACAGAAATGGTTTCTTCTGCAGTTGGTGAGCAACGATTCGGAAATCAATATGCAAACCAGCAGTACGCCAGAGTTCGATGGCTGGCGCTGGGTGAGCTACTGGTATCCCGTTCGTCAGGTCGTGTCGTTTAAGCGCGATGTTTACCGCAGGGTGATGAAAGAATTTGCAAGTGTGGTGATTGCGTTTCAGGAGGCCCCTCCTAAACCGCAAAGCACACCTGCCTGGCGACGTAAAAGAGGTTAAGCAACGCAAATCATGCTCACCCGCTTGCGAGAAATAGTCGAAAAGGTTGCCAGTGCTCCGCGCCTCAATGAGGCGCTGGATATTCTGGTAACCGACATCTGTCTTGCGATGGAAACCGAAGTTTGTTCGGTGTATTTGGCCGACCACGATCGACGCTGTTATTACCTTATGGCGACCCGTGGGTTAAAAAAACCGCGTGGCCGCACCGTTGCGCTCGCGTTTGACGAAGGGATCGTAGGCCTCGTTGGACGGCTTGCGGAACCTATCAACCTTGCCGATGCGCAAAAACACCCCAGCTTTAAATACATCCCGTCTGTTAAAGAAGAGCGCTTTCGCGCGTTCCTTGGCGTGCCGATCATTCAGCGCCGTCAGCTTCTGGGTGTGCTGGTGGTGCAGCAGCGCGAGCTGCGGCAATTCGATGAAAGCGAAGAGTCGTTCCTCGTTACGCTGGCCACGCAAATGGCGGCGATCCTTTCCCAGTCTCAGTTAGCGGCGCTGTTCGGTCAGTATCGCCAAACGCGTATCCGTGCGCTCCCGGCGTCACCGGGTGTTGCTATTGCTGAAGGCTGGATGGACGCTACGCTACCGCTGATGGAGCAGGTGTATGAAGCCTCCACGCTGGATGCGGCCCTTGAACGCGAACGTTTAACCAGTGCGCTGGAAGAAGCCTCGAACGAGTTCCGCCGCTACAGCAAGCGATTCGCCGCCGGTGCACAGAAAGAGACGGCGGCGATTTTTGACCTTTATTCGCACCTGCTGTCCGATGCCCGCCTGCGACGCGAGCTCTTTGCCGAAGTGGACAAAGGTTCGGTGGCCGAATGGGCGGTCAAAAAAGTTATCGAGCGCTTTGCCGAGCAGTTTGCCGCACTGACGGATGGCTATCTGAAAGAGCGCGCGGGCGATCTGCGTAGCCTGGGCCAGCGTTTGCTGTTCCATCTCGACGATACCATTCAGGGCGAAAATGCCTGGCCAAAACGCTTTGTATTGGTCGCCGATGAACTGTCGGCCACCACACTTGCTGAACTGCCGCATGACCGACTGGCGGGCGTGGTGGTACGCGACGGTGCGGCCAACTCTCACGCGGCCATTATGGTGCGTGCGCTGGGTATTCCTACCGTCATGGGGGCCGATATTCAGCCTTCAGTCCTGCAACGACGCACCCTGGTGGTGGATGGTTATCGCGGCGAGTTGCTGGTCGATCCCGAACCAGTGCTGTTGCAGGAATATCAGCGCTTAATCAGCGAAGAAAACGAACTCAGCCGTCTTGCCGAAGACGACGTTGACCTGCCTGCGCAGCTGAAAAGCGGCGAGCGAGTTAAGGTTATGCTCAACGCGGGCCTCAGCCCGGCCCATGAAGAGAAACTTGGTAGTCGCATCGACGGTATTGGTCTGTATCGCACTGAAATTCCTTTTATGTTGCAAAGCGGCTTCCCTTCCGAGGAGGAGCAGGTGGCGCAGTATCAGGGGATGCTGCAGATGTTTAACGACAAACCGGTCACCCTGCGAACGCTGGATGTGGGGGCCGATAAACAGCTGCCGTACATGCCGATCAGTGAAGAAAACCCATGTCTGGGCTGGCGTGGGATTCGTATTACGCTCGATCAGCCGGAGATTTTCCTGGTGCAGGTGCGCGCTATGCTGCGTGCGAATGCAGCCACGGGCAATCTCAGTATTCTCCTGCCGATGGTCACCAGTCTCGACGAAATCGACGAGGCGCGTCGACTCATCGAGCGTGCTGGCCGCGAAGTGGAAGAGATGATCGGTTATGCGATCCCAAAACCGCGTCTGGGCGTGATGCTCGAAGTCCCTTCGATGGTCTTTATGCTGCCACAGCTGGCAACCCGAGTAGACTTCATCTCGGTCGGCACTAACGACCTGACGCAGTACATTCTGGCGGTTGATCGTAACAACACACGTGTGGCGAGTATTTACGATAGCCTCCATCCCGGCATGCTGCGCGCGCTGGCGATGATTGCCCGTGACGCTGAACTGTACGGCATCGACCTGCGGCTGTGCGGCGAAATGGCCGGGGACTCCATGTGTGTGGCGATCCTGATTGGTCTTGGCTTCCACCATCTGTCGATGAACGGCCGCTCGGTGGCGCGCGTGAAATACCTGCTGCGTCATATCGAAATTGAAGATGCGCAGGAGCTGGCAAAACGCAGCCTTGAGGCACAGCTGGCGACGGAAGTCCGTCATCAGGTTGCCGCGTTTATGGAACGTCGCGGTATGGGCGGTTTAATCCGTGGTGGCCGCTAGGTTTTGCCCCATTCCCTATACGAATCTTTTACAAGTGAGGCGCAACCTCCGCGCCTGCCTTGTGCTATGATTCGCAACTTTGGAGCGTTGGTTAACCCTGCGCGCGTCTCTTTTTCGCTGTCCACTTTCAGCGGAATAACAACATCTTGTGGTGACAGATGAACAGTGGTTATCTGCATTTTCCGGAATTTGATCCGGTCATTTTCTCAGTTGGTCCCGTTGCACTTCACTGGTACGGTCTTATGTACCTGGTGGGCTTCATCTTTGCCATGTGGCTTGCGGGCCGCCGTGCCGGCCGTCCGGGCAGCGGATGGACCAAAAACGAAGTTGAAAACTTGCTGTATGCAGGCTTCCTCGGCGTGTTCCTTGGCGGGCGTATCGGCTATGTGCTGTTCTACAACTTCCCAATCTTCTTAAACGATCCACTCTATCTGTTCCGCGTATGGGACGGCGGCATGTCCTTCCACGGCGGCCTAATCGGTGTGATCCTGGTGATGGTGATTTTCGCCAAACGCACCAAACGCAACTTCTTCCAGGTGGCTGATTTTATTGCTCCGCTGATCCCGTTTGGCCTTGGCGCTGGGCGTCTGGGTAACTTTATTAACGGTGAATTGTGGGGCCGTGTGGACCCGAGCGTCTCCTGGACGATGCTGTTCCCGAACTCACGTGCTGAAGACATCGCGCTGCTGCCGTCGCACCCTGAATGGCAGTCTATCTTCGACACCTACGGCTCGCTGCCGCGCCACATGTCCCAGCTGTATGAGCTGGCCCTGGAAGGCGTTGTACTGTTCATCATTCTGAATCTCTATATTCGCAAACCGCGTCCGATGGGGTCGGTCTCTGGTCTGTTCCTGATTGGCTATGGCGCGTTCCGTATCATCGTTGAATTCTTCCGCCAGCCGGATCAGCAGTTCACCGGCGAATGGGTACAGTACATCAGCATGGGGCAGATTCTCTCTATCCCAATGATTGTCGCGGGTGTCATCATGATGATTTGGGCGTATCGTCGTCCACAGCAACAGCTTTCCTGAGGAACCATGAAACAGTATCTTGAACTGATGAAAAAAGTGCTTGATGAGGGCACGCCAAAAAACGATCGTACCGGCACCGGAACGCTCTCCATTTTTGGCCACCAGATGCGCTTTAACCTGCAGGAAGGTTTTCCACTGGTGACAACCAAGCGCTGTCATTTGCGCTCGATCATTCATGAACTGCTCTGGTTCTTGCAAGGTGATACCAATGTGGCGTATCTGCACGAAAACAACGTCTCTATCTGGGACGAATGGGCAGATGAAAACGGCAATCTGGGCCCGGTGTACGGAAAACAATGGCGCGCGTGGCCAACGCCAGATGGCCGTCATATCGACCAAATCACCACGGTATTGAACCAGCTGAAAAACGATCCCGACTCGCGTCGGATTATCGTCTCAGCCTGGAACGTCGGCGAGCTGGACAAAATGGCATTGGCGCCTTGCCATGCTTTCTTCCAGTTCTATGTGGCTGACGGCAAGCTGTCTTGCCAGCTTTACCAGCGCTCTTGCGATGTGTTCCTCGGTCTGCCGTTTAACATCGCCAGCTACGCCCTACTGGTACATATGATGGCGCAGCAGTGCGATCTTGAGGTCGGTGATTTTGTCTGGACCGGTGGTGATACCCACCTTTACAGCAATCACATGGAACAGACGCACCTTCAGCTGACCCGCGAACCGCGTGCGTTGCCGAAGCTGGTTATCAAGCGTAAGCCGGAATCCCTTTTCGACTACCGCTTCGACGATTTCGAGATTGAAGGCTACGACCCGCATCCTGGTATTAAAGCTCCTGTCGCTATCTGATAAGACCCATCCTCACACAGCCGGTGCTTTTTAGCGCCGGTTTTTTTTGCCTGAATTTAGCTTTTACGAGCCTCTATCCAGCGTATTTGCAACGTTATGCAACGGAGAATACTTCTCTGAAAGCGCCTCGTAACTTCCTATTTATCCATTCGTTTTTTCTCGCCAGCCTCGCCACACTGCTGGCATGAAAACAGAACTCGGCTTTACGCTCATCGAAACCCTGATGGCAATTTTGCTTGTCGTAATTCTCAGCGCGACAGGGTTGTCTGGCTGGCAAAGCTGGCAACATCAGCAGCGCCTCTGGCAAACCGCACTCCAGGTACGGGATTACCTCGTACAGTTGCGCTATGACGCCAATGGGCATAACCGGGAGCATCTCATCATGTTGAAAAATGACGGTGAAAGCTGGTGTCTGCTGACGACGAAAATCACGGATTGTCAGACAGGCAATTATCTTGTTCTCAAGCGGCAATGGCCGGAGGTCATCATTGCGGAGCTAACGCCTTCGCTCGCGTTTTATGGGTTACGAGATACTGCCTGGCCTGGGCGAATACGCATCAAAAGCCCGGCGGGGGAATGGCTCGTTATCGTTTCGAACACTGGGCGCATCAGGATGTGCAACAGCACAGGGAAGGGAACATGCTAAATCAGCGCGGTTTCTCGCTAACAGAGGTGCTTATTGCTATGGCGATCAGCAGTATTTTGCTGCTCAGCACCGCGCGTTTTCTGCCGGGATTACAGCGCGCGATGTTGATGCAGGGACAACAGCAAAGGCTGGAAGAGGAGGTCTGGCTGAGAGTCAATGCTTTAGGTAAACAACTTCAAAGGGCCGGATTTTGTAGCGGGCTTTGCCAGGGGCTGGCGCTGACGATAGGTAGGCAGGGAAGTTGCGTGATTGTGCAATGGGACGCCAACAGTAATGGTCGCTGGGAAACAACGCCTTCGTCAGAAGCCGAACAAACGGGGTTTCGCCTGGAAGGTGGGGCGCTTGAAACTCAGCGTGGGGCTACAAGCTGCGAGGGCAAAGGCTGGGAAAAACTGACCGAGCCTGAAAGCCTCTGGGTGACACGATTCTCAGTAAGCAAAACCGAGCATCCCGGTTTCTCGCCTGAGCTAGATATCGAACTGGCCGCGGCCACACCAGGCCGGCTCAACGAGCCATTTCAGGCAACCTGGCGTGTAACGGGATTCAACCTGTGAAGCGTCAGCTTGGGATGTCATCGCTTGCACTGGTCCTGTTGCTGCTTGTGATCGGCACGCTGATTCTGACCGGCCTTAATCAACAGCTCGATGCCTTTGCTCGGATAGTCAGCAGTGAACGTCGGTCAATTTTACAACATGCCATGACACAGTCCGCGCTGGAGTGGGGGCGGAACCAACTCTGGCCAACAGTACCCGACATCCAGTGCCGTCAGGCGTTGCAAGGACGTGTCTGCCTGAAAGTACTCGGAGACAATCGCGTCCTGCTGATCGCGGGTAGCAGCGAGCTTTTGTTATGGCGTGGTGGAGCCATCCAGGAGGGGAGAGTGGTTTTCTCCCCACACGGCTGGAGCGACTTCTGCCCACTGAAGGAGGCTGCACTGTGTCAACTTCCTTAGTCCGCCAAAGGGGTTTTAGTCTGATGGAAGTGCTGTTAGCCATGATGCTGCTGGTGATAATAATCACTGCGCTGTCCGGATATCATCGGGCGCTGGCACTGCGTTTTAGTGTTTTCAATCAGTATCGCCAGCTATGGCACTATGCCTGGAATCAGGCGCAATTGTCGGCTGATGCATTACCTGATGGCTGGCGGGTAAACCGGGTGCAGACAACGCAGGCGGGATGTGTCAGCATCACGGTCACAATTATTTCTCCTTTGGGGCGGCAGGGCCAGATGACAAACCTGCATTGCCCGCTTAGCCAGTAATCGGGAGCGCTTATGTTAAGGGTCTATCACTCAAATCGTCTGGATGTGCTGGAAGCGCTGATGGAATTTATCGTCGAGCGTGAACACCCAGCCGATCCCTTTGAGCCAGAAATGGTGCTGGTTCAAAGCACGGGTATGGCTCAGTGGCTGCAAATGTCCCTGGCGCAAAAGTTCGGTATTGCGGCAAATATCGAATTCCCACTCCCGGCAAGTTTCATCTGGGAAATGTTTGTCCGCGTTCTGCCAGAAATCCCTAAAAAGAGTGAATTTAACAAACAAAGCATGAGCTGGAAGTTAATGTCGCTGCTGCCAGATATGCTGGCGAGCGATGAGTTTGCCATGTTGCGCCACTACCTCAGCGACGATACGGATAAACGCAAACTGTTCCAGTTGGCTTCTCGTACTGCGGACCTTTATGACCAGTATCTGGTTTATCGCCCGGATTGGCTGACACGATGGGAAGCGGGAGCGCTTGTAGACGGCCTGCCTGAAGCGCAAATCTGGCAAGCACCGCTGTGGAAAGCGCTGGTGGAGCATACGGCAAAACTGGGGCAACCGCAGTGGCACCGTGCCAACCTGTATGAGCGCTTTATCTCGACGCTGGAAACAGCCTCTGAACCGCCTGCCGGGTTGCCGTCGCGTGTGTTTATCTGCGGGATTTCAGCTTTACCACCGGTTTACCTGAATGCTCTAAAAGCCCTGGGGAAACACGTCGATATCCACATTCTGTTTACCAACCCATGTCGCCATTACTGGGGCGATATTCAGGACCCTAAATGGCTCGCGCGACTTGTTGCCCGCCAGAGACGGCGGATCTTTGAAGACCGCGCCATCCCACTTTTCAAAGATAGCGATAATGCTGCGCAGCTTTTCGACGAAGAAGGTATCCAGGACTTACCAAATCCGCTACTGGCCTCCTGGGGAAAACTAGGCCGTGACTACATCCACATGCTGTCTGATATTTCCTCATCGGGCGAGGGCGACGTGGATGCTTTTGCAGAGATCACGCCGGACAGCCTGCTGCACAACGTACAGCTCGATATTCTCGACCTTGATAATCGCGCCATCGCGGGTATAACCGCAGAGGAATTTGCTCGCAGCGACAAAAAACGACGACTGGATCCTGAGGATCGCAGCGTTACCGTGCATGTATGTCACAGCCCGCAGCGCGAAGTCGAAGTACTTCATGACAAATTGCTGGCGATGCTGCAGGACTGCCCTGAACTGACGCCGCGCGATATTGTGGTCATGGTGGCGGATATCGACAGCTACAGTCCGTTTATTCAGGCCGTATTCGGCAGTGCCACTGGCGATCGCTACCTCCCGTACGCCGTTTCTGACCGTCGGGCACGCCAGTCACATCCGGCTTTGCAGGCCTTTCTCAGCCTGCTTGCTCTGCCGGACAGTCGCTTTATTTCTGAAGACGTACTGGCGCTTCTGGATGTCCCGGTGCTGGCCGCCCGCTTTAATATCGATGAAGAAGGACTGCGCTATCTGCGCCAGTGGGTGAATGAATCTGGCGTTCGCTGGGGTATCGACGATGACAACGTTCAGGAATTCGAACTCCCGCCAACCGGTCAACACACCTGGCAGTTTGGCCTGACGCGTATGCTGCTCGGGTATGCGATGGAAAGTCATCAGGGAGAGTGGAACGACGTCCTGCCTTACGATGAATCATCCGGGCTGATTGCCGAACTGGTCGGCCATCTGGCATCACTTTTAATGCAGCTAAACCGCTGGCGGCGTGAGCTGATGCAACCCCGCACTCTGGAAGCGTGGCAGCCGTTGTGCCGGGAAATGCTGAATGATTTTTTCCTGCCCGATACAGACACTGAAGCCGCAATGGCGCTTATTGAGCAGCAATGGCAGGCGATTATTGATGAGGGCATTTCGTCACATTATGGTGAAGCCATTCCCTTGTCACTGCTTCGCGATGAGCTGACGCAGCGCCTGGACCAGGAACGTATTAGCCAGCGCTTCCTCGCAGGGCCTGTCAATATTTGTACCTTAATGCCGATGCGTTCGATTCCGTTCAAGGTGGTTTGCCTGCTGGGGATGAATGACGGCGTTTATCCACGCGCCCTTGCGCCGCTGGGCTTCGATCTCATGAGTCATCAGCCAAAGCGCGGCGATCGTAGCCGACGCGACGACGACCGCTACCTCTTCCTGGAGGCGCTTATCTCGGCCCAGCAAAAGCTTTATATCAGCTATATCGGGCATTCCATTCAGGATAACAGTGAGCGCTTCCCATCAGTACTGGTGCAAGAGCTGGTGGATTACATTGGGCAAAGCCACTATCTGCCCGGTGATGAAGAGCGGAATTGCGATGAAAGCGAGCAGCGGGTAAAAAAACATATCACGCATCTCCACAGCCGTATGCCGTTCGATCCGACCAACTATGTCGACGACGAACAGCAAAGCTATGCGCGTGAATGGCTCCCCGCCGCGAGGAAAGAGGGGCAAGCCCATACGGATTTCATTCAGGAGCTTGAGCCTCTTCCGATCGAAACGCTCACCTTTGAGCAGTTGCAACGGTTTTGGGCGCACCCAGTACGCGCTTTTTTCCAGCAGCGATTGCAGGTGAGCTTCCGCTCAGAAGAGAGTGAAATTCCGGATGCAGAACCTTTCACTCTCGACGGATTAAACCGCTATCAGCTCAATCAACAGCTGCTCAATGCACTGGTCGAAGGGGAAAGCGCCCAAACGTTGTTCCGTCGCTATCGGGCTGCGGGGCAGCTACCCTACGGCGCATTTGGGGAAATCGCCTGGGACATGCAGTGTCAGGAGATGCAGGCCCTGGCTAACCGGGTAGTGGAGTGCCGACAGCCGGGTAAGAGTCTTGAAATCGATCTGACATGCAACGGTATTCAGCTAACGGGCTGGTTACAGCAGGTGCAGCAGGATGGACTTTTGCGCTGGCGTCCAGCGATGCTCAGCGTTTCACAAGGTTTGCAACTCTGGCTCGAACATCTTGTCTACATGGCGTGTGGTTACGAAGGTGAAAGCCGTTTGTTTGTGCGTAAAGACGGAGAATGGCGATTCCCGCAGATGTCCTCTGAGCAGGCCCTTGGGTATCTGGAACTGTTCATTGAAGGTTATCGGCAGGGGATGAACAAACCACTGCTGTTGCTGCCAGAAAGTGGGGGAGCATGGATAAAAACCTGTTACGACGCGCAGAATGATGCCATGTTAACGGATGACGCCACGCTGCAAAAAGCACGCAGCAAGTTTTTACAGGCGTACGAAGGGAATATGATGGTGCGTGGAGAGGGTGATGATGTCTGGTATCAGCGTTTATGGAGAACGCTGGCGCCGGAACATTTCGATGCCATTACGCACGAGGCCGAGCGCTATCTGTTACCTTTGTTTAAATTTAATCAGTCCTGATGATTGTATAAAAATTGCGCAGATGAAGGCGTTCATTTATTATGCCCGTCTTGTCACGGACTGATGTATCAACATAAAGAGATGCTGGCTGGCCCAGCACGCAAATTGTTAATGATGTAGCCGTGATGAAGAGGTAGTGAATGCCAGGCAGCACCTTGTTGAAAGCGTTTGTTTTGTTTGTCGCCCTCTGGGCTCCCCTCACTCAGGCAGACACCGGTTGGCAACCCGTTCAGGACACAATCCGTAAGAGCGAAAAAGATACCCGCCAGTATCAGGCTATTCGCCTTGATAATGGAATGACCGTGTTGCTGGTTTCCGATCCGCAGGCGGTTAAGTCGCTCTCTGCGCTGGTGGTGCCGGTAGGATCGCTGGAAGATCCCGATTCACATCCGGGACTTGCCCATTATCTCGAACACATGACGCTGATGGGCTCCAAAAAATACCCACAGCCGGATAGCCTTTCCGAATTCCTCAAAATGCACGGCGGCAGCCACAATGCCAGCACCGCGCCATACCGCACTGCGTTTTATCTTGAAGTCGAAAATGATGCGCTGGAAGGAGCGGTCGACCGTCTGGCTGACGCTATCGCATCGCCACTGCTTGATAAAAAGTATGCCGATCGTGAACGTAACGCCGTTAATGCCGAGCTGACAATGGCGCGCACGCGAGACGGTATGCGTATGGCTCAGGTCAGCGCCGAAACGATCAACCCCGCGCACCCTGGCTCGCGTTTTTCCGGCGGTAATCTGGAAACGCTGAGTGATAAGCCCAACAGTCCGGTTCTCGATGCCTTGCACGCATTTCGCGACAAATACTACTCTGCCAACCTGATGAAAGCCGTGGTGTACAGCAATAAGCCGCTGCCTGAACTGGCGCGCATTGCTGCGCAAACATACGGCCGTGTGCCGAACAAAAATATTGAACAGCCCGAGATTACAACGCCTGTGGTCACGGATGAGCAAAAAGGCATCATCATTCACTATGTGCCTGCGATGCCGCGCAAAGTGCTGCGCGTTGAATTCCGTATTGATAACAACACCAAACAGTTCCGCAGCAAAACGGACGAACTGGTCACTTATCTGATCGGCAATCGCAGTCCAGGCACGCTCTCGGACTGGCTGCAAAAACAGGGGCTGGTAGAGGGTATTCGTGCGGACTCCGATCCGGTCGTCAATGGCAACAGCGGCGTTTTAGCTATCTCGGCAACCCTCACCGATAAAGGCCTCGCGCACCGCGATGAAGTGGTAGCAGCGATTTTTAGCTATCTGTCCCTGTTGCGTGATAAAGGCGTCGATAAAAGCTACTTTGACGAACTGGCCCATGTGCTGGATCTCGACTTCCGTTATCCGTCGATTACCCGCGATATGGACTACGTTGAATGGCTGGCGGATACCATGATCCGCGTTCCGGTAGAACATACCCTCGATGCAGTGAACATTGCCGATCAATATGATGCCGACGCCATCAAAGCGCGTCTGGCGATGATGACCCCGCAAAACGCGCGTATCTGGTATATCAGCCCGAAAGAGCCGCATAACAAAACCGCTTACTTTGTTGATGCGCCTTATCAGGTAAATAAAATCAGCGAACAAACCTTCTCTGACTGGCAGAAAGAGTCCGGGAAAATTGCGTTGAAATTACCTGAACTGAATCCGTACATACCCGATGATTTCACGCTGATTAAGTCTGCGAAGGAATACCCGCACCCGGAACTGATTATCAACGAACCCACTCTGCGCGTGGTATATACCCCAAGCCGCTATTTTGCCAGCGAGCCAAAAGCGGATGTTAGCGTCGTGCTGCGTAATCCGCAGGCGATGGATAGCGCTAAAAACCAGGTCATGTTTGCGCTGAATGACTATCTGGCCGGCATCGCGCTGGACCAGCTCAGCAACCAGGCCGCCGTGGGTGGGATCAGTTTCTCCACCAACGCGAATAACGGATTAATGGTCAACGCCAACGGTTACACGCAGCGTTTACCGCAGCTTTTCCAGGCGCTGCTCGAAGGCTATTTCAGCTATACGCCGACCGAAGAACAGCTTGAACAGGCTAAATCCTGGTATGCGCAGATGATGGATTCGGCGGAAAAAGGCAAAGCGTTCGATCAGGCGATTATGCCTGTACAGATGATGTCGCAAATTCCGTACTTCCAGCGTGAAACGCGCCGCGCACTGCTGCCATCAATCACTCTGAAAGAGGTGATGAATTACCGCTCGGCGCTGAAAACTCACTCACGTCCAGAGTTCCTGATTGTGGGCAATATGAGCGAAGATCAGGCTAAAACGCTTGCTCAGAATGTCCGCAAACAGCTGGGTGCGAACGGCAACGAGTGGTGCCGTAACCAGGATGTGCTGGTGGATAAACAGCAGAATGTGATCTTCGAAAAAGCGGGCAGCAGCACGGATTCGGCGCTGGCGGCGGTCTTTGTCCCTACTGGCTACGATGAATTTGCCAGCTCCGCCTACAGTGCGGTACTGGGACAAATTATCCAGCCGTGGTTCTACAATCAGTTGCGTACCGAAGAACAGCTTGGCTATGCCGTATTCGCGTTCTCAATGAACGTGGGCCGCCAGTGGGGTCTGGGTTTCCTGTTGCAAAGTAGCGATAAACAGCCAGCCTATCTGTGGCAGCGTTATCAGGCATTCTTCCCGCAGGCTGAAGAGAAACTGCGCAAAATGACGCCAGAAGAATTTGCTCAAATCCAGCAGGCGGTTATCGCGCAGGTGCAGCAGGCACCACAGACCCTGGGCGAAGAAGCGTCGCAGCTGAGCAAAGATTTCGACCGGGGTAATCTGACCTTCGATTCACGTGATAAAGTAGTTGCCGAGATAAAACTGCTGACGCCGCAAAAGGTTGCCGATT
This sequence comes from Lelliottia jeotgali, assembly GCF_016771845.1. Classification (NCBI taxonomy): domain Bacteria; kingdom Pseudomonadati; phylum Pseudomonadota; class Gammaproteobacteria; order Enterobacterales; family Enterobacteriaceae; genus Lelliottia; species Lelliottia jeotgali. Next base: position 163,410 of record NZ_JAENMQ010000008.1, read on the forward strand.
TCTTCCACCAGGCGGTGGTGAAGCCGCAAGGCATGGCGTGCTTATCTCAGATTTCCGGCAGCCAGAACGGGAAAGTGGATTACGTGAATCCAAAAGGCTGGAAAGTCTGGGAGAGCGTCAGCGCATTACAGAAATCAATGCCCTGGAGTAAGAAAGAATGACCGATACCGCTGAGCCTCTTGATCCCTTACGTTTGCCGTTGCAGGGTGAACGATTGATTGAAGCCTCAGCGGGAACGGGAAAAACCTTCACCATTGCCGCCCTGTATCTTCGATTATTGCTGGGACTGGGCGGCAATGCTGCGTTTGGGCGCCCGCTCAGCGTGGAACAACTGCTGGTGGTCACCTTTACCGAAGCGGCGACCGCCGAGCTGCGCGGGCGAATTCGATTGAACATCCACGAATTACGTATCGCCTGTTTACGTCAAACCACTGATAACCCCCTTTACGCTCGCCTGCTTGAAGAGATAATCGACAAACAACAGGCCGCCCAATGGCTGTTGTTGGCTGAGCGTCAAATGGACGAAGCCGCCGTCTTTACCATTCACGGTTTTTGCCAGCGCATGCTGAGCCTGAATGCGTTTGAATCGGGCATGCTTTTTGAACAACAACTGATTGAAGATGAATCCGAACTGCGCCGCCAGGCCTGCGCGGATTTCTGGCGTCGCCATTGCTATCCACTCCCGCGCGAAATTGCCGAAGCGGTGCATGCGTTATGGAAAGGGCCGGAAGAACTTTTACGCTCTATTGAACGCTATCTGCAAGGTGAAGCGCCTGCGATAAAATCACCGCCTCCAGCAGATGAAACGCTGGCTGCACGTCATGAAAAAATCATTTCGCTGATAGCCGCTCTCAAGCAAAAATGGTGCGACTCCGTCGCCGACATCGACGCTGTTCTTGAAAGCTCCGGTATTGACCGACGTAAGTTCAATCGCGGAAATCAGGGGAAATGGATCGAAAAAATCAGCGCCTGGGCGCAGGACGAGACGCGTGGCTATCAGTTACCCGACGCGCTGGAAAAGTTTTCCCAGAGCTTTCTGGTGGAGCGCACCAAAGCTGATGGTGTGGTCCCGGAACACCCGCTGTTTGTGGCGATTGAAACCCTACTGGCGCAGCCGCTCACCCTCAATGATTTGGTGATAACCCGCGCGATGGCGGAAATCCGCGAAACGGTCGCGCGTGAGAAACGTCGTCGTGGCGAGCTGGGCTTTGACGATATGTTGAGCCGTCTGGATGCGGCGCTCGGCAGCGAAAACGGGGAGGCGCTGGCGGCGGCGATCCGCACTCGCTTCCCGGTCGCGATGATTGATGAATTCCAGGACACCGACCCGCAGCAATACCGTATTTTCCGCCGCATCTGGCGCAAGCAGCCTGATACGGCGCTGCTGTTAATTGGTGATCCTAAACAGGCCATCTACGCTTTTCGCGGCGCGGATATCTTTACCTACATGAAGGCCCGTAGCGAGGTTGAAGCGCACTATACGCTGGATACCAACTGGCGTTCCGCACCTGGGATGGTGACGAGCGTGAATACGCTTTTTGAGCGTATGGATGCAGCATTCATGTTCAAGGACATTCCTTTTTCTTCCGTACGATCGGCTGAGAAAAACAACACGCTGCGCTTTGAATTTCGCGGTGAAATTCAGCCCGCGATGAATTTTTGGCTGATGGATGGCGAAGGCTGTGGCGTTAGCGACTATCAGAACTTTATGGCTCAGCAATGCGCCGCGCAGATACGTGACTGGCTCAGCGCGGGTGCGCAGGGTGAAGCGTTACTGTGGAAAGGCGACACGTCGAAAGCGGTCAGCGCATCAGACATTACCGTGCTGGTGCGCAGTCGGCAGGAGGCATCGCTGGTTCGTGATGCTCTCACTCAGCTCGCAATACCTTCGGTCTATCTCTCCAATCGCGACAGCGTGTTTGAAACTCTCGAAGCGCAGGAAATGCTGTGGCTATTGCAGGCCGTGCTGACGCCCGAGCGCGAGAGCACGTTGCGAAGTGCGCTGGCGAGTTCCATGCTGGGGCTTAACGCGCAAGACATCGACGCGCTGAATAATAACGAAAGCGCGTGGGATGTAGCGGTCGAAGAGTTTGCTCATTACCGCGAACGCTGGCAAAAACGCGGTGTGATGGCGATGCTGCGTGAGCTGATGGCACAGCGCCGTGTTGCGGAAAATTTGCTGGCGACCGCCGGCGGCGAGCGCCGTCTGACCGATATTTTGCACATCAGCGAGCTATTACAGGAAGCGGGATCGCAGCTCGAAAGTGAACATGCGCTGGTGCGCTGGCTGTCGCAGCACATCACCGATCCCAACAGCAATTCAGCCAGCCAGCAGATGCGCCTCGAAAGCGATAAGCATCTGGTGAAAATCGTTACCATTCACAAGTCCAAAGGGCTGGAATATCCGCTGGTTTGCCTGCCGTTTATTGCCAACTATCGTGCGCAGGATCAGGCGTTTTATCACGATCGCGTGTCGTTCGAACCAGTGCTCGATCTCAGTAAAGCTGATGCCAGCGTTGAGCTTGCTGAGGCCGAGCGTCTGGCGGAAGATTTACGTTTGCTGTATGTCGCCTTAACGCGTTCCGTCTGGCATTGCAGCCTGGGCGTTGCGCCGCTGTTCCGCCGTCGCGGGGAGAAAGCGGGGGAGAGCGATTTCCATCAAAGCGCCCTCGGGCGGCTGATTCAAAAAGGCGAGCCGAAAGACGCCGCCGGTTTGCGCCAGTGCCTCGACGAATTATGCGACGACAATATTGCCCTGCAAATTCCCGGTCAGCCCGATCTTTCCCGCTGGCAAATGCCGGAGCTATCGGTGCCTGATTTAGGCGCGCGGCAGATTACCCGTGCGCTGAGGGATGACTGGCGTGTGACCAGCTATTCCGGGTTGCAACAGCACGGGCAGAATATCGCCCAGGATTTAATGCCAAAACTCGACGTGGACGCCTCCGGCGTTGGCGATGTGGTGGCAGAACCCGAGCTCACCCCACATCAGTTTCCGCGCGGCGCATCGCCGGGAACCTTCCTGCACAGCCTGTTTGAAACGCTCGATTTTACGCAGCCGGTTTCGCCGGAGTGGGTGCTGGAGATGTTGCAAAAAGGCGGGTATGACGCCCACTGGCAGCCGGTGTTGACCGAGTGGGTCACCGCGATTTTACAGGCTCCACTTACCGAATCGGGGATCTCGCTCAGCCAACTGACGGCAAAAGAAAAACAGGTCGAAATGGAGTTCTATCTCCCGATTGCCGGGCCGCTGACGGCGGATGCGCTTGATGCGATTATCCGCGAGCATGATCCCTTATCGAGGCACTGCCCGTCGCTTAATTTCCGCCAGGTGAGCGGAATGCTGAAGGGTTTTATCGATTTAGTGTTCCGTCATGAAGGCCGTTATTACCTGCTGGATTACAAATCCAACTGGCTGGGCGACAACAGCGAGGCCTATACCCGAGACGCGATGGCTGCTGCTATGCAGTCGCACCGCTACGATTTGCAGTATCAGCTTTACACCCTGGCGCTGCATCGCTATCTGCGTCATCGCATTGCAGATTACGCCTATGACGATCATTTTGGCGGCGTGATCTATCTGTTTTTACGTGGCGTGGACGCGAATGATCCGCAGTCGGGGATCTTCACCACCCGGCCCGATCCGCTGTTGATTGATAAGATGGACAAATTATTCGCCGCAAGCACGGAAGAGGTGGCCCAATGACGATGCAGGAATTATTGCTGGAGGCGGTAGAGCAGCGCGCGTTACGCCCTCTGGATGCCCAGTTCGCGATGATGGTCGCCGGTGACGACGCGGCCGTGATGCTGGCCGCCGCTGTCCTCAGCAAAGATGCCGGTGAAGGCCACGTGTGCTTACCTCTCTCCCGTCTGGTGCCGGACGAGAAAATGCCGGTGCCGCTACAGGCGTGTTTCGCGCTTCTCGGCGAAATGACGGACTGGCAGGGCGCGCTACTGCGCTCAAGCGCCGTGAGTCACGGCGATATCCCGACGCCTTTAATTCTCTGCAACGACAGACTGTACCTCAATCGCATGTGGTGTAATGAGCTGGCGATTGCGCGTTTCTTTAATGAATTCAATCAGCCGTTGCCCTATGACGATGCCTTATTGATTCAAACCCTGAACAGTCTTTTCGGTGTTTCTGAGACCATAAACTGGCAAAAGGTGGCGGCGGCGGTGGCACTGACGCGGCGTATTTCGGTGATTTCCGGCGGGCCGGGCACCGGTAAAACGACCACCGTGGCAAAGCTGCTCGCGGCACTTATCCAGATGTCGGGAGAGCAGAAATGCCGAATTCGGCTGGCTGCCCCAACGGGGAAAGCGGCAGCGCGGTTGACGGAATCTCTGGGAGGAGCGCTGCAAAAACTCCCGCTTAACGACGCGCAGCGAAAAATGTTCCCACATGAAGCCAGTACGCTACACCGTTTGCTCGGCGCACAGCCGGGCAGCCAGCGTCTGCGCTATCATGCGACAAACCCGCTGCATCTCGACGTGCTGGTGGTCGACGAAGCGTCGATGATCGATCTGACGATGATGTCGCGTCTGATTGAAGCCCTGCCGCCACATGCCCGCGTGATTTTCCTTGGCGATCGCGATCAGCTGGCTTCCGTAGAAGCAGGCGCGGTGCTGGGGGATATCTGCAACTATGCCAGCGCGGGTTACACCATGACGCGTGCGCAGGAGTTGTCGCACCTGACCGGATGCGTAATTGAGGGGAATTCTGAGCAGCGTGCCGGTGCGTTACGTGACAGCTTGTGCCTGCTGCAAAAAAGCTATCGATTCGGCAGCGACTCCGGTATCGGCCAGCTCGCCGCAGCCGTCAATCGCGGCGATCGCATGGCTATTCGTACGGTATTTGGCGGCGCTTTTGATGATATCGAGAAAAAGCCGCTCCAGACGGGCGAAGAGTATCTCGCCATGCTCGAAGATGCCTTGCAGGGATATCAGCGTTTTCTGCTGAGTGTGCAGCAGCAGGCTGCGCCCGAGGCGGTGATTGCGGCCTTTGGCGAATATCAGCTTTTATGTGCGCTTCGTGAAGGCCCGTTTGGCGTCACCGGTCTGAATGAAAGGCTGGAACAGGCGTTAGCGCAGAAACGAAAAATCACTCGCCAGCCGCTCTCACGTTGGTATGAAGGCCGCCCGGTGATGATCTCTCGCAACGACAGTACGCTGGGGCTTTTTAACGGCGATATTGGTATTGCTCTCGATCGCGGGCAGGGCTTGCGCGTCTGGTTCCAGATGCCGGATGGCAGCGTGAAATCGGTCCAGCCAAGCCGCCTGCCGGAACACGACACGGCGTGGGCGATGACGGTGCACAAGTCTCAGGGTTCAGAGTTTGATCACGCGGTACTGATTCTGCCAGCGCAAATTTCACCGGTTGTCACCCGTGAGCTGGTTTATACCGCTATTACTCGTGCGCGTAAAAGGCTGTCACTCTATACCGACGAGCGCGTTTTAGCGCAGGCAGTAACGACGCGCACTGAGCGGCGAAGCGGGTTAAGTGCGGTATTTGAATCGGCTTGATTGCTCGACTCCCTCTCCTTTTGGGAGAGGGGTTGAATGAGGGCTTAACTCAAATCCGCCATCAGCACTTTTGAACGGCGCTGATAGTTGTACATCTCCTTTTTACTCTCCGGCAGCAAGTCTATATCCACCGGCGTGAAGCCACGTTCCTGGAACCAGTGAATACTGCGGGTCGTCAGGACGAAGAGTTTATCCAGGCCGATTTGCCGTGCCTGGGCGGCAACGCGCTCCAGCAGCACTTCCCCACGTGATGAACTGCGGTAGTCAGGATGTACCGCCACGCAGGCCATCTCACCGATTTTCTCTTCCGGGAAGGGATAAAGCGCCGCGCAGGCGATGGTCAGGTTGTCGCGCTGAATGATCGTGAATTTGTCGATTTCCATCTCCAGTTGTTCACGTGAGCGACGTACCAAAATCCCTTGCTGCTCCAGTGGGCGAATAAGTTCCAGAATGCCGCCAATATCGTTGATGGTTGCGCGACGAATTTGTTCTGCACTTTCCATCACAATTTGCGTACCGATACCGTCCCGAGAGAACAGTTCCTGGAGCAATGCGCCATCTTCCTGATAGCTGATCAGGTGGCTACGACGCACGCCGCTGCGGCAAGCTTTGACTGCCCCGCGCAGGAAACGCACGGTGCCAGAATGGTAATCACCTTCTGCTTCCAGCGCTTCGACACGCGCCTGGGCTTCGTTAGGGAAGAGTTCCGAAACGATATCCCCTTGTTCGTTAAATACGCCCTGAGAGGAGCAGAAGCCGATCATCTTCTCGGCTTTCAGTTTGATTGCCAGCTGTGTCGCGACTTCTTCTGAAGTGAGGTTAAAGCTTTCACCGGTGACGGAGACGGCTACCGGGCCCATCAGCACGATCGCGCCGTTATCGAGCTGGCGATGAATCGCCTCTTCATCGATACGACGAATACGTCCGCTGTGGCAATAATCCACGCCGTCATCCACGCCCAGCGGCTGGGAGATGATGAAATTTCCGCTGACGACATTGATGTGTGCGCCCTGAAGCGGCGTATTGTTGAGACTCATCGACAGACGGGCGGTGATATCCAGTTGCAAAAGCCCGGCGGCTTGCTTAACCAGCTCCAGGGTTTTGGCGTCAGTCACGCGGGTGTGCTTGTGATAAATCGGCTCGTGGTGATGTGCCGCGAGATTGGCGTCGATCTGCGGGCGTGCGCCGTAAACCACAACCAGACGAATACCCAGGCTGTGCAACAGGCCGATGTCATTGACAATACTGGAAAAGTTCTCATGCTCAATAGCTTCGCCACCCAGCATGATGACAAACGTTTTTCCCCGATGGGTATTGATGTAGGGAACAGAATGGCGAAACCCCTGGACCAGTTCGGTTCTACGTTCCTTTACCACGGCACAACCCTCAGTGAATGTTTATTCGTATTTTGTGTATTTTTATTCGATTATTGCGTCGCGCGCAACCCTAAAATCGCTGCAAACCTGAGAAAAAATTAAGTGATGCGTGCGTCAGGGCATGATTGTTTACCCTTTTATAGATGACAGGTTATGCGTCATTCGTTAAAGTTTTCGGTCAATTTGGACGTTTAGTGTATTAATTCGTTTTCTTGCTCGGGAGAAGCATGTCGGGATCCAAATCAACAATAAGCCGCCGCCGCTTGTTACAAGGGGCTGGGGCGATGTGGTTGCTTAGCGTCAGCCAGGTTGCACTCGCCGCTGTCAGTCAGGTGGTGGCGGTGCGTGTCTGGCCGTCTTCGACCTATACGCGCGTGACGGTAGAGTCTAATCAGGTACTGAAATACAAACAGTTTGCGTTGAGCAATCCTGAGCGTGTGGTGGTGGATATCGAGGGCGTGAATCTTAACTCGGTGCTGAAAGGCATGGGGGCGCAGATCCGTGGCGACGATCCTTACATAAAATCCGCTCGCGTTGGCCAGTTCGATCCGCAAACCGTGCGCATGGTATTTGAGCTTAAGCAGAACGTTAAGCCTCAGCTGTTTGCCCTGGCACCGGTGGCCGGTTTTAAAGAGCGTCTGGTAATGGATCTCTATCCGGCAAATGCGACGGATATTCAGGACCCATTGCTTGCCTTGCTGGAAGATTACAATAAAGGCGACCTCGAAAAGCAGGTTCCGCCTGCGCAGAGTGGTCCGCAGCCCGGTAAAGCGGGGCGAGATCGTCCGATCGTGATAATGCTCGACCCGGGCCACGGCGGGGAAGATTCCGGCGCAGTTGGGAAATACCGGACCCGTGAAAAAGACGTGGTGCTGCAGATTGGCCGCCGTTTGAAGGCGTTGATTGATAAAGAAGGTAACATGCGCGCATATATGACGCGCAATGAAGACGTGTTCATTCCGCTGAAAGTGCGCGTTGCGAAAGCGCAGAAACAGCGTGCCGACCTGTTTGTCTCCATCCACGCCGATGCTTTCACCAGTAGACAGCCCAGCGGCTCGTCCGTTTTTGCCCTGTCGACAAAAGGAGCGACCAGTACGGCGGCCCGACTGCTGGCAGATTCACAGAACGCCTCCGACCTTATTGGCGGGGTGAGCAAAAGCGGCGATCGCTACGTCGATCACACCATGTTCGATATGGTGCAGTCGCTGACCATCACTGACAGCCTGAAATTTGGCAAAGCGGTGCTGGGGAAACTCGGGAATGTGAATAAGCTGCACAAGAATAGCGTTGAGCAGGCAGGTTTTGCGGTGCTAAAAGCGCCGGATATTCCGTCGATTCTGGTCGAAACGGCGTTTATCAGTAATGTGGAAGAGGAGCGCAAGCTCAAGACCGCGAAATTCCAGCAGGAAGTGGCAGAATCGATTCTGGCGGGAATTAAGGCGTACTTCTCGGATGGCGCGACGCTGGCCAGAAGAGGGTAGTGTCATCAGCCGGGGTAACGCCCGGCAAATCCACAAACTGCAGATACAAAAAAACACCCTTGAGGGTGTCTAATGTTTTGATTCGAAGAATTGGTTGCGGGGGCCAGATTTGAACTGACGACCTTCGGGTTATGAGCCCGACGAGCTACCGGGCTGCTCCACCCCGCGTCCGTATTTCTTCTTTTTTACATCTACTGCTTTAAAATTTGATTGGTTGCGGGGGCCAGATTTGAACTGACGACCTTCGGGTTATGAGCCCGACGAGCTACCGGGCTGCTCCACCCCGCGTCCGTCTTTCCACTGAGCAAAAACATCGTAGAAAGTACTGCATCAAATTTTAGTTGGTTGCGGGGGCCAGATTTGAACTGACGACCTTCGGGTTATGAGCCCGACGAGCTACCAGGCTGCTCCACCCCGCGTCCGTGGATGCGCACTATACTCGGATAGGTTTTTGATGCAACCCTTTTTCTCATAAATTCCTAAATTAGTACGTAATTTGAACGACATCGCGTTATCCGTATGATTATTGCGCAAAACCTGTCTCAGGATGCGCTATCAGATTTCATTAGCCTGAGCGGTTTGTTATCTTCTTTATAGAGACTCAGGGCAACTTTAAGACGAGATATAATGAAAGGACGTTGGGCGAAGTATCTGATGACGGGCGCAATGGTAGCGATTCTTGCGGCCTGTAGCTCTAAGCCGACCGATCGTGGTCAGCAATATAAAGACGGGAAATTCTCCCAGCCTTTCTCTTTAGTCAACCAACCCGATGCCGTTGGCGCACCGATCAATGCGGGTGACTTTGCTGAGCAGGTGAACCAGATTCGCACCGCATCGCCGCGTTTGTACGGTTCGCAGAACAGCGTCTATAACGCAGTGCAGGACTGGCTGCGCGCGGGTGGCGATACGCGCACCATGCGCCAGTACGGCATTGACGCCTGGCAGATGGAAGGGGCCGATAACTACGGTAACGTCCAGTTCACCGGCTACTACACACCGGTGGTTCAGGCGCGTCATACCCGTCAGGGCGAGTTCCAGTATCCTATCTACCGTATGCCGCCAAAACGTGGACGTCTACCGTCTCGCGCAGAGATCTATTCCGGTGCACTGAACGAAACCTATATTCTGGCCTACAGCAACTCGCTGATGGACAACTTCATCATGGATGTTCAGGGCAGCGGATACATTGACTATGGTGATGGCACACCGCTTAACTTCTTTAGCTATTCTGGTAAAAACGGCCACGCCTACCGCAGTATCGGCAAAGTGCTGATCGACCGTGGCGAAGTGAAGAAAGAAGATATGTCGATGCAGGCGATTCGCGAGTGGGGTGAAAAACACAGCGAAGCCGAGGTCCGTGAACTGCTGGAGCAGAACCCGTCCTTCGTGTTCTTTAAACCGCAAAACTTTGCGCCAGTAAAAGGCGCCAGCGCGGTTCCGCTGATTGGCCGCGCGTCGGTGGCATCGGATCGTTCAATTATTCCGCCGGGTACCACTCTGCTGGCAGAAGTGCCGACACTGGATAACAACGGCAAATTTAGCGGCCAATACGAATTACGCCTGATGGTTGCGCTGGATGTGGGAGGCGCCATCAAAGGCCAGCACTTCGATATTTATCAAGGCATTGGCTCTGATGCAGGCCATCGCGCGGGCTGGTATAACCATTACGGCCGCGTCTGGGTACTCAAGCCAGCACCCGGTGCAGGCAGCGTTTTCAGCGGCTGAATGTGATAATATAGCGCGTAATATTTACCGCCTTCTCTATAGAAGAGAGGGGCAGGGTGAGGATAAAACCTCACCCTTTTTACATCCTGAGGTCTTATGTCTGTGTTAATCAGCGATGCCTGGCGTCAACGCTTTGGCGGCACCGCGCGTTTATATGGTGAAAAAGCCCTGCAACTGTTTGCGGATGCGCACGTGTGCGTGGTCGGTATCGGTGGGGTCGGTTCCTGGGCGGCCGAGGCGCTTGCGCGTACAGGCATTGGCGCGATCACGCTTATTGATATGGATGATGTGTGTGTGACCAACACCAACCGTCAGATCCACGCCCTGCGCGATAACGTCGGGCTGGCGAAAGCTGAGGTAATGGCCGATCGTATTCGTTTGATTAACCCGGAGTGTCGCGTCACGGTGATCGATGATTTCGTCACTGCGGATAACGTCGCGCAATACATGAGTGTCGGTTTTAGCTATGTGATTGATGCCATTGACAGCGTGCGCCCGAAAGCGGCGCTGATTGCCTACTGCCGTCGCTATAAAGTGCCCCTGGTGACGACCGGAGGTGCGGGCGGTCAGATCGATCCGACGCAAATCCAGGTGACCGATCTGGCAAAAACTATTCAGGATCCGCTGGCGGCAAAGCTGCGCGAAAGGCTAAAAAGCGATTTTAACGTGGTGAAAAACAGCAAAGGTAAGCTCGGCGTGGATTGTGTGTTCTCAACTGAAGCGCTGGTTTACCCGCAGGCGGATGGTTCCGTTTGCGCCATGAAAAGCACCGCCGAAGGGCCAAAACGGATGGACTGTGCGTCCGGTTTTGGCGCGGCGACGATGGTTACCGCGACTTTTGGCTTCGTCGCGGTGTCTCACGCATTGAAGAAAATGATGGCAAAAGCCAATCGTCAGGCTTGAACCTGACGGGCCGCATTCAGCACTGCTTCGCTGAGTGCGGCCAGCCCCTGGCTGCGCGAGGCGCTGAGCTGACCACGCAGTCCCAGGTCATCAAATAGCGCCAGCGGATCGCCATGCAGAAGCTGATCCGCGCTTTTGCCTTCCACGGCGGTTAATAGCACCGCCAGTAAACCCCGCACGATACGACCTTCGCTGTCGCCGAAGAAATGCAGCTTTTCCCCTGAGGTCGTCACGCCTAGCCAGACGCGGTTCTCGCAACCAGGAATCTCTTTCGCCTGCGATTTGAGTTCGTCAGAAAGTGCAGGAAGCTGTTTGCCTAACAAGATCAGCTGACGATATTTATCTTCCCACTGTGCGAGGGGGAGGAACGTCTGCCTTAACGTCTCTTCAGTGATTACGCTGCCGAAAGGGTGTCCGGCTAAAGATGAACTCGTCATTAATCCACCAATAGTTCAAGAGCGCGGTCAACGGCAGCCACCAGGGCATGCACGTCGCTTTGCGTATTGTAGGGTGCAAACGAAGCGCGGAGCGTCCCGCTGACGCCGAGTGCCGTCAGCAGAGGCTGGGCGCAATGTTGTCCGGCGCGCAGTGCGATGCCATATTCTGCCAGCAGAGTGACCATATCGCTGTGGTGTACACTCGCGAAATCAAACGCCAGCAGGCTGGAGTCCTGAACGCGGAAGGAACGAAAGCCCGGGCGTTTTTTTAACTCTTCTTCGGCGAGCGTTGCCAGCCCGCGGCTCCAGCTTTCCGCCTGCACGATATCCGTGTCAGCCAGCCACTCCAGCGCGGCGCTCAGGCCAATGACTCCTGCGACGTTAGGCGTTCCGGCTTCGAGGCGGTAAGGGATCTCCTGAGTTTTGAAACCATCAAAGCTCACCTCAGTGATCATTTTTCCGCCCCCCAGCCACGGCGTCATCTGCGCCAGCAGCTCCGGTTTGCCGTACAGCGCGCCGATTCCGGTCGGGCCATAGAGCTTATGACCTGAGAAAGCGTAAAAGTCGATATCAAGCTTGCGTACGTCAGCGGGAAAATGCACCACGCCCTGCGCGCCGTCGACCATCACGATCATGCCACTGGCATGGGAAATGTCGATAGCGCGGGCCAGATCCGGGCAGCCGCCGGTGACGTTCGACATTTGGCCGAGCGCCAGAATCCGACTGCGCGGGGTGATGAGTTCAGGTAACCGCGCGACATCAGGCAGCAAATCAGCGCCTAACGGCAACTTAACAACCTGCGCTCCCGTTTGTTCCGCAACCATCAGCCACGGCACCAGATTGGCGTGGTGTTCCGCTTCGCTGACGATAATTTCATCGCCCGGTTGCACAAGTGGGCGCGCGTAACATTGCGCGACCATATTGATGGCCTCGGTCGTTCCGCGCGTCCAGACGATATTTTTACCGCTTTCAGCATTGAGCAGGCGGGCGACCTGATCGCGCGCGGCTTCGTAGCGCGCGGTTAAACGCTGCGCCTCGGCAAACTGGCTGCGATGCACATTCCCGGCGCTCAGGCTGTAGAACTGATGCGTGGCGTCGATCACCGCTAAAGGCTTGAGAGCAGTGGCGGCACTATCCAGATAAACACCGGCATCGGACAGCGCCGGGAACTGTGCGCGAAAGTGCGCAGGACTGAAAGCGTTCATGGAATTCCTCATATCAATACTGAGATCGTCGCGCAATTTTTGCGGCAGGGCAAGGTTGTTGATCGCTATCGGAATTGTCTGTTTGTCCTGGCAGGTCTCGAGAAGCAGGTTATGCTGAATAGTGTTAGGTGAATGTTTTAGCCTGTCTGAAATCGAGGATTAAATAGCATTAATTGCTAATGGAGAAAATTATGAACAAGACTGCCGCAATCATTTCTGCCTGTGTTTTTACTTTTGCCCTGAGCGCCTGTTCTGGTAACAACTACGTGATGCATACCAATGATGGTCGAACCATCGTCTCTGACGGGAAACCGAAAACTGACGATGAAACCGGGATGATTTCGTACAAGGATGCGAACGGCAACAAGCAGCAGATCAACCGCACTGACGTGAAAGAGATGGTTGAGCTGGATAAGTAACAGAATTTAGACCAAAAAAAAGCACCGCAAATAGGCGGTGCTACATTAATCACTATGGACAGACAGGGTAAATGTACAGGAAGTGAAAAAAGGGTAGCTTTGCTACCGTGATCTGAATTGCAGACCAATTGCAAACACAACAACACAACATCACAACCGTAAGCCAAAAGCCCTTCAGAACACGCATTCCAAAAAAAGCTTTTCGTTCCGGCTCAGGAAGTGCCGCCACTATAGGTATTTGCTGGTAGTTCCTCAACGGACAAATTATAATGGCTCAGATAAAAAAAACTAATAGGTTAAACGTTGTTTCCTATGTGTTAAATCCTTTTAACATCTAAGCCTGATAACCATGTCTAAGCGATTACCACCCCTAAATGCATTACGAGTTTTTGATGCCGCAGCACGCCATCTTAGCTTTACGCGCGCGGCTGATGAGCTTTTTGTGACGCAGGCCGCAGTAAGTCATCAAATCAAGTCCCTGGAGGATTTCCTGGGGCTTAAGCTGTTTCGCCGTCGTAATCGTTCGCTGCTTCTGACGGAAGAAGGGCAGAGCTATTTTCAGGATATCAAAGACATTTTTTCTCAGCTCACCGAGGCGACGCGCAAACTTCAGGCGCGAAGCGCAAAAGGTGCACTGACGGTCAGTTTATTGCCCAGTTTTGCGATTCATTGGCTGGTGCCAAGACTCTCTAGCTTTAACTCAGCTTATCCGGGAATCGATGTCAGAATCCAGGCCGTCGACCGTCAGGAAGACAAACTTGCGGACGATGTCGATGTGGCTATTTTTTATGGTCGCGGCAACTGGCCGGGCTTGCGTGTTGAAAAATTATACGCAGAATATCTCTTGCCGGTGTGTTCTCCGCTGTTACTCACCGGCGACAAAGCGTTGAAAACGCCTGCCGATCTGGCGCAACATACGCTTTTACACGACGCTTCTCGACGTGACTGGCAAACTTATACCCGCCAGTTGGGTCTTAATCATATAAATGTGCAGCATGGCCCCATTTTCAGCCACAGTGCGATGGTGTTACAGGCTGCTATTCACGGACAGGGTGTGGCGTTGGCAAACAACGTGATGGCCCAGTCCGAAATTGAGGCAGGCCGCCTGGTCTGTCCGTTTAATGATGTTCTGGTCAGTAAGAATGCATTTTATCTGGTTTGTCATGACAGTCAGGCAGAACTGGGTAAAATAGCCGCCTTCCGGCAGTGGATACTGGCGAAGGCGGCACATGAGCAAGAAAAATTCCGCTTTCGGTATGAGTAATCATCTCTTTTGTGTGCCGGGCACGCATAACTTTTAGGACAGAAACATGACCAGCCGTTTCATGCTGATTTTTGCCGCAGTGAGTGGCTTTATTTTTGTCGCACTGGGCGCGTTTGGCGCGCATGTGTTAAGTAAGTCCTTAGGGGTTGTTGAGATGGGCTGGATCCAAACCGGCCTTGAATATCAGGCGTTTCATACCCTGGCAATCTTTGGGCTAGCAGTCGCGATGCAACGCCGAATTAGCATTTGGTTCTACTGGAGCAGTGTTTTTCTCGCCCTTGGAACCGTGCTCTTTAGCGGCAGTTTGTACTGTCTCGCACTTTCGCATTTACGCCTGTGGGCGTTTGTTACACCCGTCGGCGGCGTCAGCTTCCTTGCCGGCTGGGTATTGATGTTTATCGGAGCTATCCGTCTGAAACGCAGGGGCGTTGTTCATGAGTAAGGTTGTTTTATATTGTCGCCCAGGGTTTGAGAAAGAGTGCGCGGCTGAAATCACTGACAAAGCGTCACGTCTGGAAGTCTTCGGATTTGCCCGCGTCAAAGAGCATTCGGGCTATGTGGTGTTCGAATGCTACCAGCCCGACGATGCCGATAAGATCGTCAGCAAGTTGCCGTTCAGCTCGTTGATTTTCGCACGTCAGATGTTTGCTGCGGGCGAGCTACTGACCGATTTGCCGCCAGAAGATCGTATTTCACCGATTTCCGGCATGTTGCAGGGCGTAGTAGAGAAGGGCGGCGATCTGCGCGTTGAAGTCGCGGATACGAACGAAAGCAAAGAGCTGATGAAGTTCTGTCGCAAACTCACCGTTCCGCTGCGCGCCGCGCTGCGTGAGGTGGGCGTGCTGACGAACTACGAAACGCCAAAGCGTCCGGTGGTGCATGTCTTCTTTATCGCGCCAGGCTGCTGTTATACCGGTTATTCCTACACGACCAACAACTCGCCATTCTATATGGGTATCCCGCGTCTGAGGTTCCCGTCCGATGCGCCAAGCCGTTCTACGCTCAAACTGGAAGAAGCGTTCCACGTCTTTATTCCTGCCGACGAGTGGGACGAGCGTCTGGCGAATGGGATGCATGCCGTTGATTTAGGCGCGTGCCCTGGCGGCTGGACCTATCAGCTGGTGAAGCGCAACATGTGGGTTGCTTCTGTTGACAACGGCCCGATGGCACAAAGCCTGATGGATACCGGGCAGGTAACCTGGCTGCGTGAAGATGGTTTCCGCTATCGCCCGACGCGTAACAACATCACCTGGATGGTGTGCGATATGGTGGAGAAACCGGCGAAAGTGGCCGCGCTAATGGCGACCTGGCTGGTCAATGGCTGGTGCCGTGAAACGATCTTCAACCTCAAGCTGCCAATGAAAAAGCGCTACGAAGAGGTGTCCCAGAATCTGGCATTTATTCAGGAACAGCTGAATGCGCAGGGAATCAATGCTGAGATTCAGGCACGTCAGCTCTATCATGATCGCGAAGAAGTCACCGTGCATATTCGCCGCTGGTGGGCTGCAGTCGGTGGGCGTCGCGACGAGCGATAGTGCTGCGTGTTTTGCCCGGTGGCGCTGCGCTTACCGGGCCTACAACATATTAAGGTTTTGATTTTGTAGGCCGGGTAAGGCGAAGCCGTCACCCGGCACGATGTTGGCGTTTATATGGTTTTATGCCCGGTGGCGCTACCGCTTACCGGGCCTACAACATATTAAGGTTTTGATTTTGTAGGCCGGATAAGGCGAAGCCGCCACCCGGCACGATGTTGGCGTTTATGCGGTTTTATGCCCGGTGGCGCTACCGCTTACCGGGCCTACAAAGGCTTGAATCGTAGGCCGGGCAAATGACTACCGCTCTAGCCGTAACTGCTGCAAATTCCCGTCTAACTGCAAATCCGTCTGTAGCCGTGCGACGTCCCGGCAGATAAACGCCATCTCTTTGTGCGCTTCCAGCTTCTTACGCCACTTCTCAGGGACATCGTCCAGATGCGCGTAAATCCCTTCCAGATCCTGAAAATCTGTTAACAGCTGTGCCGCACTTTTTTGCCCAATCCCCGCCACGCCCGGTATTTTTGAACTGCTGATCCCGGCCAGTCCCCAGTAGTCGGGGAGCTGCTGCGGCGAGACGCCAAATTCGCTGGCGATAAACGGCGCATCCAGCCAGCGCTTCTGGAAATAATCGCGGATGCGAATGGTCGGGGAAAGCAGCTGACAGTAGCCTTTATCCGTGGAGACGATGGTGGCCTGATGTCCGGCGCTCGCCACTTTTATTGCCAGCGTTGCGGCTAAATCGTCGGCTTCGTTGCCATGAGCGCCCCAGCATGGGACGCCGCGCTGCTCAAAGGCGGCGCGAATGGCGGGCATTTCAGCGTGCAGATCGTCTGGCATTGGCGCGCGACCGGCTTTGTAATCCGGTAACCGTTGGTGACGCCAGCCAGTGTTCCGCGCTTCATCGTCGAACACTGCAACCACATGCGTGGGCTGGCTGTGACGAATCAGCTGCTCCAGTGCATGCAAACAAGTGTCTTTACAGGGCGTACCTTGCACCGCATGGATGCGGCGAATCAGGTTGAGCGCGTCGACGATAAGCAAATGAACAGCCACAGATAATCTCCCTTCTGTTGATAAATAAAGGGTAACACTGTCAGCAGGATGAAACCACGAATGGTGAGGGAATTGGGAAGGCGCCTCGCAAAAGCGAGGCGCACACTTTTAATCGCAGGTGACGATTTTCATTGCCAGGCCGCCGCGAGAGGTTTCGCGGTATTTGGCGTTCATGTCTTTGCCGGTCTCGTACATGGTTTCAATAACTTTATCGAGACAGACGCGCGGTTCGCTGGTACGGCGCAGGGCCATACGCGCGGCGTTGACCGCTTTAACAGAGGCAATGGCGTTACGCTCGATGCACGGCACCTGTACCTGCCCGGCAACCGGGTCGCAGGTCAGACCGAGGTTATGTTCCATACCGATTTCCGCCGCGATGCAGACCTGCGTCGGGCTACCGCCCAGCAGTTCCGTCAGCCCTGCTGCCGCCATAGAACAGGCCACGCCGACTTCGCCCTGGCAACCCACTTCGGCACCGGAGATTGAAGCATTCATCTTGTACAGCGAGCCAATCGCGCTGGTGACGAGCAGATAGCGCGCCAGCGAGTTAGCGTTCACTTCGCGGATGAACTTGTCGTAGTACGCCAGAACCGCCGGAACGATACCGCACGCACCGTTGGTTGGCGCAGTCACCACGCGCCCGCCTGCGGCGTTTTCTTCGTTCACGGCCAGCGCGAACATGTTGATCCAGTCAACGACCGCCATCGGATCGGTGGTGGTTTTGTCGGTGCTCACCAGCATACGGCGCAATGCAGCAGCACGGCGCGGAACGCGCAGTTTGCCGGGCAGCACGCCTTCGGTGGTGATACCGCGCTCGATACCGCCGCGCATCACATCCCAGACGTTTTTGAAGTGCTGTTCCAGCTCTTCTTTGCTGTGCAGCGCTAGCTCGTTTTTCATCATCAGGCCAGACAGTGACAAACCGCTTTCCTGGCAATGACGTTGTAAATCAGCTGCGTTTTTATACGGATACGGCACCGTGACGGTAGAGTCGCTGGCCTGACCAAAGTGGTCTTCGTCGACGATAAAACCGCCGCCGATGGAATAATAAGTTTGGCTATAAATCGCCTTTTCGCCTGCCAGTGCGGTGATTCGCATCCCGTTTTC
This sequence comes from Lelliottia jeotgali, assembly GCF_016771845.1. Taxonomy (NCBI): domain Bacteria; kingdom Pseudomonadati; phylum Pseudomonadota; class Gammaproteobacteria; order Enterobacterales; family Enterobacteriaceae; genus Lelliottia; species Lelliottia jeotgali. Next base: position 181,435 of record NZ_JAENMQ010000008.1, read on the forward strand.
GTGCAGGGAGAGGTTATCGGCATGGAAGTTCATGCACTTATCAACCGGGAATTCGACCTCATGGTCGCCGTTGGCCAGCAGCAGTCGGCCATGAGTATTGACGTCCTGAATAAACCCAGGGATCGCATCAATATCGACGGAGTCCGGCAGGTTTCCCGCCAGGCCCATAATAATGGCGATGTCTGTGTGGTGGCCTTTACCCGTCAGGGACAGGGAGCCATATACATCTACAACCACGCGTGTAACGTCGTGCAGAATGCCGCGTGAAATCAAGTCATCCGTGAATTGTTTACCGGCTTTCATTGGCCCGACAGTATGAGAGCTGGAAGGTCCAATACCGATTTTGAAGATATCGAATACGCTAATCATGATGCGTCCATTGCTATCAGTCAGAGGAGGATTGCGCCGTCCGAAGACGGCGCAGGAGGTATTAGCTGAACAGAGAGAAGAAAATCGCGGAGATGGCAATCAGACCCATAATCACAACGAATACGTTGCTGATATGGCCGCTGTATTTACGCATTGCCGGGACTTTCTGAATCGCGTACATCGGCATCAGGAACAGAATCATCGCGATGATTGGGCCGCCCAGAGTTTCGATCATGCCGAGGATGCTCGGGTTCATGGTCGCAACTGCCCAGGTGGTCACCAGCATGAACAGCGCGGTGATTTTATTCAGTTTGTTGATTTCAATGCTTTTGCCTTTACCGCGCAGAGATTTAATCACCATACCGTTGAAGCCTTCACGTGCGCCCAGATAGTGGCCGAGGAAGGATTTGGTGATAGCGATAATCGCGATAATAGGTGCCATCCAGGCAATCACTGGTGCGTTAAAGTGGTTAGCCAGGTAAGACAGAATCGAGATGTTCTGTGCTTTTGCCGCTGCCAGATCCGCCGGGGAGAGGCTCAGCACGCAGCTGAACACGAAGAACATCACGGTGATAACCATCATGATGTGAGCGCGTGCCAGGATGCTGGAACATTTTTTCTCTGCGCCCTGACCGTATTCTTCACGTTTTGCTACCGCGAAAGAGGAGATGATCGGGGAGTGGTTGAAGGAGAACACCATTACCGGAATTGCCAGCCACAGGGTCATCCACAGGCCGTTACCAGTTGCTGATGCGCTGCTAAAGGACAGAGTTTCCAGCGCTGCACTGTTCCACTGTGGGATCAGGTAGCATGCCAGCACCATCAGGGCGATAACAAACGGGAACACCAGAACGCTCATCGCTTTCACGATCATCTGCTCGCCGAAGCGCACGATGGTCATCATACCGACGATCAGGATCAGAGACAGAATGGCGCGTGGTGGTGGCGTCATGTGCAGCTGGTGCGTCATGAAGCTTTCAACGGTGTTGGTAATGGCCACGCTATAAACCAGCAGAATCGGGTAAATCGCGAAGAAGTAGAGCAGGGTAATCAGTTTGCCTGCGCCAATACCAAAGTGTTCTTCAACAACTTCAGTGATGTCTTCGCCAGGGTTTTTACCTGACAGTACAAAGCGGGTCAGGCCACGGTGTGCAAAGTAAGTCATCGGGAAGGCAATAATTGCCATGATGATCAGCGGAATCAGACCGCCAACGCCTGCGTTAATTGGCAGGAAAAGGACACCCGCGCCGATTGCTGTACCGTACAGGCCCAGCATCCACATGGTATCCGTTTTGCGCCATCCACTTCGGGATTCTGTCGAAGCAATGGTGCTGGTTTGAGTGGTTTCCATCTATTTCTCCTGGAGGAAGCAATTTGTCAGGCTTTTTAGTCAATTCCGATGAAAAAGGGCCTGACGGTAATATGAAATTCGTTCAATGACGGTTTTTTTATAATTTTTGCCCGTAACTATTGGCGGGCGGAAAGATACATTTAAGTAATGAATGTATCAGTGATCCTGATCCCAAATGCAATAATCCACTTTTGAAGTGGGCATATTTAGACCAAAAAACTGTTAATAAAACGTCAAAGCGGATTTACGGGCGCGAAGGCTACCATTAACGACATGCGGCGTGAAAGATCGGATAGCGAGATACGTGGCTTGCGCTGTAAAGAGGGCGTTTTTTAGTTTTTTCTTGCAGATAATTTCGATTAGGACTGATAAATAGCGGTTATAAAAAGTAGGTAATCGTTTGCGTTGCAGTTGAAAATGTAAATGAGATAAGAAATGCCTATGTTTTATCAGCAGAAATGAAAAAGCCGGGGGTTGCCCGGCTTAAATGATATGGGAAGGGATCGCGGTCAGGAGCAAATCTCGTAGCATGGGATATAGGCTGAACCTGGGAGCTTCATACGGTGCTGGGCAACAAAGCCCTGCAGCAGATCGTCCATACGGCGCATCATCTCGCTGTCGCCGTGAATTTTGTAAGGGCCGTGCTCTTCGATAGCGCGAATACCCACCTCTTTGACGTTACCGGCCACGATGCCTGAGAACGCACGGCGCAGATCCGCCGCTAACACCTCGACTGGCTGGTCGGGATACAGTTTCAGGTTCGCCATGTTTTCGTGCGATGGCTCAAACGGCTTTTGCAGATCGGGCGTGATACGAATCGACCAGTTAAAGCTGTAGGCGTCACCGGTATCACGACGGTTCTCTTTGACCAGTGGCATCGCCTTTTTCATCTGACGCGCCACTTCAGCGGCATCGTCAATGATAATGCGATAGTGGCTGCGCGCCGCCTCGCCCAGCGTGTGCACGATAAACTCGTCCAGCACGCGGAAGTAATCGGCGCTCTCTTTTGGTCCGGTGAGGATAAGCGGTAAGACCTGATTTTTGTTCGCCGGATTCATCAGAATACCCAGCAGATAAAGCAACTCTTCAGCCGTACCAACGCCGCCAGGGAAGATAATTATCCCGTGCGCGATTCGCACGAATGCTTCCAGACGTTTTTCGATATCCGGCATGATGATCAATTCATTCACCAGCGGGTTCGGTGGCTCCGCTGCGATGATTGACGGTTCGGTCATGCCAATGAATCGCCCTTCTTTATAGCGCTGCTGCGCGTGGCCTACGGCGGCACCTTTCATCGGCGCTTCCATCGCACCCGGACCGCAGCCGGTACAAATGTTCAGCTCGCGCAGACCGAGTTGGGTCCCCACACGGCGAGCGTAGAGGTATTCGGTTTCGTTGATGGAGTGACCGCCCCAGCAGACGACCATATTTGGCGCTTCGCCGACGTGCAGCGCGCGGGCATTACGCAGAATGGAGAAGACCAGGTTGGTCATGTGTACCGAGCTTTCCAGATTAAGGTGCTGGAAACGCCCGGCATTGTGAATTTGTCCGTTAACAAACAGGATGTCGCGCAACACGGCGAACAGGTTGGCTTGCAATGAGCGAATAATTCGCCCGTCAACAAAGGCATCTTCCGGCGGATTAATCACTTCAAGCTTCACGCCACGTTCGCGGCGCAGTACGTTGATATCAAAGCTTTCAAAGCGAGACAGCAGCTCTTTACTGTTATCTGTCAGGCTTCCGGAGTTCAGAACGGCAAGTGAACAGTTACGAAACAGCTGATAAAGGTCACTGCTGGCCGTGCGTTTAAGCATGTCCACTTCCAGCTGCGACAACATATCCATTGAGCCAAGCGGGCTAATATGTGTAATCAAGTGAGCTCCTTATGGGATGAAGTTCTTCTTTCCCTGTTGATTACAATAGCCCCGGCTTATGACGTTTCACAACCTTAGCAGTGGAATACGCTACGCAAATTGCAAAAATTTACTGACGAACAAGCCGTCCGGTCGCCGGAACAAAGTCCGTATTGGTGCGCCACGGGTTGATATCTAGCCCGCCGCGACGGGTATAACGCGCGTACACGCTCAGTTTTTCAGGCTGGCAGAAGCGCTGGATGTCATTGAAAATACGCTCCACGCACTGCTCGTGAAATTCGTTGTGATGGCGGAACGACACCAGATAGCGCAGCAGTTTTTCCCGGTCGATCTTCGGGCCGCGATATTGAATCTGTACTGAGCCCCAGTCGGGCTGATGGGTGATCAGGCAATTGGATTTCAGCAGGTGGCTGACCAGCGTCTCTTCAACGACTTTTTCGCCAGCGGCATTGTGCAGGTAATCGGTGCTGAATTCGTAGCTCTCAATGGAGATGTCCTGATCGTCGATGCAGGTGCCGTGGAAGTGGGCAACTGGCTGGCCTTCCAGCTCATTCAGACGATAAAGGGCTACGGTCACTTTCCCCTGTGCACATGCGCTCAGATCGCGTTCTAACGTGCGCTGGACATCTTCCCAGGAGTCAAACTGCGTCTGGTTGAAACTATTGAGATAGAGCTTAAAACTTTTGGATTCGACCAGATTAAGACTGGCGTAATCCAGCTCAACGTGACCCACGGCAACCTGAGGTAGACCACGAGCGTTGAGCCATGAGAGTTCGTAAAGCGTCCAGATATCGCCGCCGACAAAGGGAAGAGTATCGGCCTTCAGTCCGAGCGGATCGCGGTTCAGACTGCGTGGAACGCCTTGTAACAGGCTGGCATCATAGGTGTCGCGGTAGGCGGTAGTTTTGCCCAGCGTTAAGCCTGATAACGCCTGATGGTTTTCGTAAGACATGTTTCGTGGTCACTTTGCAGGTAAACTATAGGCCAAGTTTATCCTGTCTTACGTGAAGAGAGAAATCGGTGGATATTGAAACTGCAAATGCCCTGACAGCGTTCACCACGCGCTATTGCGATGCCTGGCATCAGAAGAATGAAACGTGGCCGCAGAGTGAGGAGTTATACGGCGTGCCGTCGCCGTGCATTATCACGAGCCTGGACGATAAGGTTATCTGGCAGCCGCAGCCCTTCACGCTAGAACAGAATGTAAATGCGGTTGAACGCGCGATGGACATTGTGGTACAACCAGTCGTTCATGCGTTCTATACCACACAGTTTGCCGGGGATATGCGCGCCCGTTTTGGCAGTGAAACGCTGACGCTGTTACAAACCTGGAGCGAAGACGATTTCCAGCGAGTTCAGGAGAACTTGATTGGTCATCTGGTGACGCAAAAACGCCTGAAGCTTTCACCGACGTTATTTATCGCCACGCTGGACAGCGAACTGGATGTGATCGCTGTCTGTAATCTGAATGGTGAAGTGATTAAAGAGACGCTCGGTACCCGCAAGCGCGAAATTCTCGCCCCCTCACTTGCGGAATTCCTCACTCAGCTTGAACCCGTTTTGTAATCCGTTGTGCTACAGCTTTTGTGAGAGATCTCTTACACGCTTTGTGAGAGATCACCGCAATAAATCGATAATACTTCAGCGACAAACCCATTAAAAATTAATAATTTCATATTGTTAGATTAACATCTCTTCACTGTTACTCAACGCGTGATGAATGTAAGTCTGTGTAGGTGGGTTGTAAGACGAAGCGTAATAGGGGATTCTATATCCCGTCGACAGGATGACGACACGAGAGATGAACATCAGGATGATGACATTTCTCACACAGGATACGTCAGGATGGCGCTGCAGGAAGGCTTCAGGATTGAAGCAAAAGGATAACGCAGGATGCGTAAGGGACACCTCCAGGACGGAGAATGAGAACCGGACATGATGCCCGGTGGGTCAGGAAGGCCAGGACGTTTCAGGATGGAACATTCGCATCAGGACGATGTGAGCAGGATGCGCGGTTACGGATGACCAGGCCTCACGGCCACTGGAAAAGTTGTCACGGACGAGCAGGGAGCACAAATTGTAGCTGGAATGCTGCGAAACGAACCGGGAGCACTGTTTATACAGTGCTCCCTTTTTTTATTTCTACGTTCCGCAATGCTATGCTGCGCGCCGTTCAGTTTTTCAGTTGAGGTTTTTATGACGCATAACGACAGCGTTCGTGCGCAGTTGCACGCCATCGAGGCTCTGTTGCGCCACCATCAGCTGTGGCAGGCAACGGCGCCGCAGCCAGAGGCATTCGAAAGCACCCAGCCTTTCTGCCTGGACACCCTTGAGCCGTTTGAATGGCTGCAATGGGTGCTCATTCCACGCCTGCATGCGCTGCTGGACGGAGGTTATCCGCTTCCGCATGATTTTGCCGTCGCCCCATATTACGAAATGGCGCTGGATGCGCAGCATCCGGTGCGCGATGTCGTACTGATTGAACTGCAACGTCTGGATACGCTGTTTGCTGGCGGCCAGGCATGACCATTGAGATCCTCTACCAGGACGAGTGGCTGGTCGCGGTCAATAAACCTTCTGGCTGGCTGGTGCACCGTAGCTGGCTGGATCGCGATGAGAAAGTCGTGGTGATGCAGACCGTGCGCGACCAGATTGGTCAGCACGTGTTTACCGTTCATCGTCTGGACCGACCGACCTCGGGCGTCCTGCTGATGGGCCTTTCCAGTGAAGCCGGGCGGCTTTTATCTCAGCAGTTCGAACAGCATCAAATTCAAAAACGCTATCACGCTATTGTGCGCGGCTGGCTGATGGACGACGCGACGCTCGATTATCCGCTGGTCGAAGAGCTGGATAAAATCGCCGATAAATTTGCCCGTGAAAACAAAGATCCTCAACCTGCGGTGACCGATTATCGCGGTCTGGCGACGGTCGAAATGCCCGTTGCCACCGGTAAATTCCCAACCACGCGCTACGGACTGGTAGAACTGGAACCGAAAACCGGTCGCAAGCACCAGCTGCGCCGCCATCTCTCCCATTTGCGTCATCCGATTATTGGTGACAGCAAGCACGGTGATTTGCGCCAGAACCGCAGCGCCGCCGAACACTTTGGCTGCAACCGCCTGATGCTGCACGCCAGCCAGCTCAGTCTGACGCACCCGTTCACCGGCGAGCCGCTGGTGATCCGCGCGGGGCTGGATGACGTCTGGATGCAGGCGCTGTCACAGTTTGGCTGGATGGGACAACTCCCCGAAAATGAAAGGGTTGAGTTTGTGGCGAGCAACGTTCAGGATGAACAGCAATAGCGATAATGAAGGGAGTGAAGCATGGCTGAAGTAGGCATTTTTGTCGGCACAATGTACGGTAACTCGCTGCTGGTGGCCGAAGAGGCCGAGGCGATTCTGATCGGTCAGGGGCATAAAGCGACGGTCTATGAAGATCCCGATCTCTCCGATTGGGAAAAATACCAAGACAAGTACGTGCTGGTGGTGACATCCACAACCGGACAAGGCGATCTGCCGGACAGCATCGTGCCGCTCTTTCAGGCAATCAAAGATAAATTAGGCCATCAGCCTGATACCCGCTACGGCATCATTGCTCTCGGTGACAGCAGCTACGCTAATTTCTGCGGCGGCGGTAAACAGTTCGATGCCCTGCTGCAGGAGCAAAGCGCGCAGCGCGTGGGTGAGATGCTGTTGATCGATGCTGGCGAGCACCCTGAGCCAGAAAGCGAGTCTAATCCGTGGGTTGAGCAGTGGGGCGCGTTGCTCAAGTAGCCTTTTGCCGGGTGGCGGCTACGCCTTACCCGGCCTACAAAACCCTCTGGCACGTAGGCCGGGTAAGGCGCAGCCGCCACCCGGCAACCAACTTCACACTCTTCCCCATTTTCGTGAACCATCTTCCACTCCCCTGGGCTTTTGCCACAAACAACCTCAGACCGGCCTTCCAATGTTGTGTTGATGCACGGTGAGAGAGCGGCCTCCCCTTACATATACTTTCCCCGTCAGTTACAAAAATGCAGTCAGACACAATAAAACGGCACTGATATTTCAGGAAAGCCGTACCAAAACTGCAAAACACTAACCTCTCATTCTGATTACCCTACAGGTTATGTCGTACAGAATGAACCTGGCGCAAGCCAAGATTCAGGAGTGCAACAATGAGTACATTAAGCCAAGCGGCGAGCAGCGCTGAGAAGCGCACTAATGCTCGCTACTGGATAGTGGTGATGCTGTTTATCGTCACGTCCTTTAACTATGGCGACCGCGCCACGCTGTCGATTGCCGGTTCTGAAATGGCAAAAGACATCGGTCTCGATCCGGTCGGTATGGGATATGTTTTCTCCGCATTTTCATGGGCCTATGTAATTGGCCAAATTCCTGGCGGCTGGCTGCTCGACAGATTCGGCTCCAAGCGCGTCTACTTCTGGTCGATCTTTATCTGGTCGATGTTTACCCTGCTTCAGGGCTTCGTTGATATCTTCAACGGCTTCGGCATCATCGTTGCACTCTTCACCTTACGATTCCTCGTTGGTTTAGCGGAAGCGCCTTCCTTCCCGGGCAACAGCCGTATCGTCGCGGCCTGGTTCCCGGCGCAGGAGAGGGGTACAGCGGTGGCGATTTTTAACTCCGCCCAGTATTTCGCCACGGTCATTTTCGCCCCGATCATGGGCTGGTTGACCCACGAAGTGGGCTGGTCACATGTCTTCTTCTTTATGGGAGGACTGGGGATCATCATCAGCTTTGTCTGGCTCAAAGTGATCCACGAGCCGAACCAGCATCCCGGTGTGAACCAGAAAGAGCTGGATTACATCGCCGAGGGTGGCGGACTGATCAACATGGATCAGAAAAGCGCCAAAGCCAAAGTTCCGTTTAGCCAAAAATGGCTGCAAATCAAACAGCTGGTTGGCTCGCGGATGATGATTGGTATCTACCTCGGCCAATACTGCATCAACGCCTTAACTTACTTCTTTATCACCTGGTTCCCGGTCTATCTGGTGCAGGCGCGCGGGATGTCAATTCTGAAAGCGGGATTTGTCGCCTCGGTTCCGGCGGTGTGCGGCTTTATCGGCGGCGTGCTCGGCGGGGTAATTTCCGACTGGCTGATGCGTCGTACCGGTTCGCTGAATATTGCGCGTAAAACGCCAATTGTGCTGGGCATGCTGCTCTCCATGACGATGGTGTTCTGTAACTACGTCAACGCCGAGTGGATGATTATCGGCTTTATGGCGATGGCCTTCTTCGGCAAGGGGATTGGTGCGCTGGGCTGGGCAGTCATGGCTGACACCGCGCCGAAAGAGATCAGCGGTCTCAGCGGCGGGCTGTTCAATATGTTCGGTAACATTTCCGGCATCGTCACCCCGATTGCCATCGGCTATATCGTCGGCACCACCGGCTCCTTCAACGGTGCGCTGATTTACGTCGGCGTCCACGCGCTGGTGGCGGTCCTGAGTTATCTGGTGCTGGTGGGCGATATCAAACGCGTTGAACTGAAACCGGTCGCGGGGCGAGCATGATGAATACTCAATCAAGTCCGATAATTACTGATATGCAGGTCATTCCGGTGGCTGGCTTCGACAGTATGCTGCTGAACATTGGCGGCGCGCACAACGCGTACTTTACCCGCAATATCGTGGTGCTCACGGACAGCGCAGGGAATACCGGTGTCGGTGAAGCGCCAGGCGGAGAAGTGATTCTTCAGACCTTGCTCGACGCGATTCCAGTGGTGGTCGGTCAGCAAATCGCTCGCCTGAACAAAGTGGTGCAGCAGGTTCACAAAGGCAATCAGGCTGCCGATTTTGACACCTTTGGTAAAGGGGCCTGGACGTTCGAACTGCGGGTCAATGCGGTGGCTGCGCTCGAAGCGGCGCTGCTCGATCTTCTCGGCAAAGCGCTGAACGTCCCGGTGTGCGAACTTTTAGGCCCAGGTAAACAGCGCGATGCAGTCACCGTACTTGGGTATCTGTTCTACGTCGGCGATCGGCAGAAAACCGATCTGCCGTATCTGGCTGAAACGCCCGGTAAGCATGACTGGTATCGCCTGCGCCATCAGGAAGCGCTCACCAGCGAGGCGGTGGTGCGTCTGGCTGAAGCCGCGCAGGACCGCTACGGCTTTAAAGATTTCAAACTCAAAGGCGGCGTGCTGCCGGGTGAGCAAGAGATCGATAGCGCCCGCGCCCTGAAAAAACGTTTCCCGGACGCGCGGATCACCGTCGATCCGAACGGCGCCTGGCTGCTGGATGAAGCGATATCACTGTGCAAAGGGCTGAACGACGTGCTCACGTATGCGGAAGATCCGTGCGGAGCTGAGCAGGGATTCTCCGGTCGCGAGGTGATGGCCGAGTTCCGCCGCGCGACGGGGCTGCCGGTAGCGACCAATATGATCGCCACAAACTGGCGAGAAATGGGCCATGCGGTCATGCTCAATTCGGTGGATATTCCGCTGGCCGATCCGCACTTCTGGACGCTCTCCGGCGCGGTGCGTGTCGCGCAGCTGTGTGACGACTGGGGCCTGACCTGGGGCTGTCACTCGAACAACCATTTCGATATTTCACTGGCGATGTTTACCCACGTCGGGGCCGCGGCTCCGGGTAAGCCAACGGCTATCGATACGCACTGGATCTGGCAGGAGGGCGACGCGCGCCTGACCAAAAATCCGCTGGAGATTAAAGACGGCAAGATTGCCGTACCGGATGCGCCGGGGCTGGGCGTCGAGCTGGACTGGGATCAGATCCACAAGGCGCACGAGCTGTACAAGAAGCTGCCGGGCGGTGCGCGCAATGACGCGGGCCCGATGCAGTATCTCGTTCCCGGTTGGACATTTGACCGCAAACGCCCGGCGTTCGGTCGCCACTAATCAAAAGGATTGCACGATGAACACGTTTTCTACCCCTGTTGTGACGTCCATGCAGATTGTTCCCGTTGCGGGCCACGACAGCATGCTGATGAACCTGAGCGGTGCCCATGCTCCGTTCTTTACCCGCAACATTGTGATTATCAAAGACAACTCCGGCCACACGGGCGTGGGGGAAATTCCTGGCGGCGAGAAGATCCGCAAAACCCTGGAAGACGCAATCCCGCTGGTGGTGGGTAAAACCCTTGGCGAATACAAAAATGTCTTAAACGCCGTTCGCGGTGCCTTTGCCGACCGCGATGCGGGCGGGCGCGGGCTGCAAACTTTCGATCTGCGCACCACCATTCACGTGGTGACCGGGATCGAAGCCGCGATGTTAGATCTGCTGGGCCAGCACTTAGGCGTCAACGTCGCTTCGCTGCTCGGTGAAGGTCAGCAGCGCAGCGAAGTCGAAATGCTCGGCTATCTGTTCTTCGTGGGCGATCGCAAACTGACACCGCTGGAATACCAGAGTCAGCCGGACGAAAAATGTGACTGGTATCGCCTGCGCCATGACGAAGCCATGACCCCGGATGCAGTGGTGCGTCTGGCCGAAGCGGCTTACGAAAAATACGGCTTTAACGATTTCAAACTGAAGGGCGGCGTGCTGGCGGGCGAAGAAGAGGCTGAGTCGATTGTCGCGCTGGCGAAACGCTTCCCGCAGGCGCGCGTCACCCTCGATCCGAACGGGGCGTGGTCGCTCAATGAAGCGATCGGCATTGGCAAACAGCTGAAAGGCGTGCTGGCGTACGCGGAAGATCCGTGTGGCGCAGAGCAGGGCTTCTCCGGGCGCGAAGTGATGGCCGAGTTCCGCCGCGCCACCGGTTTGCCGACCGCGACCAACATGATCGCCACCGACTGGCGCCAGATGGGTCACACATTGTCGCTGCAATCCGTTGATATCCCACTGGCAGACCCGCACTTCTGGACGATGCAAGGCTCCGTGCGCGTGGCGCAAATGTGTCATGAGTTCGGCCTGACCTGGGGTTCTCACTCTAACAACCACTTCGATATCTCACTGGCGATGTTCACCCACGTCGCGGCGGCCGCTCCGGGCAAGATTACCGCCATCGATACGCACTGGATTTGGCAGGAAGGTAATCAGCGCCTGACCAAGCAACCGTTCGAGATCAAAGGTGGCATGGTTCAAGTGCCGACCACCCCTGGACTGGGCGTCGAGCTGGATATGGATCAACTGATGAAAGCGCACGAGCTGTATCAAAAGCACGGCCTCGGCGCGCGCGATGACGCGATGGCGATGCAATATCTCATCCCGGACTGGACGTTTAACAACAAGCGTCCCTGCATGGTGCGCTGAGTGTGAATGCCGGTTCCTGCGGGAGTCGGCATTTTTGTATTCCGCGTGGGTGTATGCTCAATCCCGTCAACAGGCGTAAGGATGGCTTATGAAAATTGTTATTGCACCGGACTCGTACAAGGAGAGTTTGAGTGCTCTTGAGGTGGCGACGGCGATCGAGCAGGGATTTCGCGAGATTTTCCCCGACGCAGACTACGTCAAACTGCCCGTTGCCGATGGCGGCGAAGGAACGGTAGAGGCGATGGTCGCCGCCACGCAGGGCGGCATTATCAAAGTGCAGGTCACAGGGCCATTGGGCGAAAACGCCGAAGGGTTCTACGGATTATCCGGCGACGAGCAGAGCGCATTTATCGAAATGGCGGCGGCAAGCGGCCTGGAGATGGTCGCACCGTCCTTACGCAATCCGTTAAAAACCACCTCCTGGGGCACCGGTGAACTGATTCGTCACGCCCTGGATGCGGGGGTGAAACATATCATCATTGGCATTGGCGGCAGCGCAACCAATGACGGCGGGGCCGGGATGGTGCAGGCGCTGGGCGCGAAACTGCTAGATGGCAATGGCAATCCGATTGGGCTCGGCGGCGGTGAACTGGAAAAGCTGGCGCGCATTGATATCAGCGAACTGGATACGCGACTGGCCGACTGCCGGATTGAAGTGGCCTGCGACGTCACGAATCCGCTGACTGGCGCAGAGGGCGCGTCGGCAGTATTTGGCCCGCAGAAAGGGGCGACGCCGGAGATGATCGACAGACTGGACGCTGCCCTGGCGCATTACGCGAAAATCATTGCTCGTGACCTGGATATCGAGGTTCTCAATCTTGAGGGCGGTGGTGCAGCCGGAGGAATGGGCGCGGCGCTGTATGCGTTTTGCGGCGCCGAGCTGCGTCAGGGGATCGAGATTGTCACCGACGCGCTGCATCTGGATAAACAGGTTGCCGATGCGGATCTTGTGATTACCGGCGAAGGGCGCATCGACAGCCAGACCATCCACGGCAAAGTCCCCGTTGGCGTGGCGAAGGTAGCTAAACGCTACAACAAGCCGGTGATCGGAATTGCGGGCAGCCTGACGGCGGATGTCGGCGTGGTGCATCAGCACGGGATCGACGCGGTGTTCAGCGTGATTTATACGGTGTGTACGCTGGAAGAAGCGCTGGAAAATGCCGAAGAAAATGTGCGGATGGCGGCGCGGAATATTGCGGCGGTGCTGAAGGTGGGAATGACCATGTAGTTTGCCCTCACCCTAACCCTCTCCCGTAGGAGAGGGAACTGTACGGTGGTACGGCTTCCACTTTCTCTTTTGATAGTCATGGGCTCCTTGTTTTTCTCCCTCTCCCGTAGGAGAGGGAACTGTACGGTACGGCTTCCACTCTCTCTTTTGATAATCATGGGCTCCTTGTTTTTCTCCCTCTCCCTGTGGGAGAGGGAACTGTACGGTACAGTTTCCACTCTCTCTTTTGATAATCATGGGCTCCTTGTTTTTCTCCCTCTCCCTGTGGGATGTGCGGTCCGGGGACATCATGAACACTTGTTCGGGGACATGGTAGACACTTACAACTAAGGCATACGAACCCGTTTTTGGAGTCGCTTATGCCCTGGGATGCGAGAGATACCATGTCATTACGTAC
>NZ_JAENMQ010000009.1:0-186303 GCF_016771845.1 Lelliottia jeotgali
TTGCCTGGCGGCTTTAGCGCGGTGGTCCCACCTGACCCCATGCCGAACTCAGAAGTGAAACGCCGTAGCGCCGATGGTAGTGTGGGGTCTCCCCATGTGAGAGTAGGGAACTGCCAGGCATCAAATTTAGCGTGCTGATATGGCTCAGTTGGTAGAGCGCACCCTTGGTAAGGGTGAGGTCCCCAGTTCGACTCTGGGTATCAGCACCACTTAATACGTGGTTGAAGTTCGGCAATAGTAAAAGAATTTGTCTGGCGGCTTTAGCGCGGTGGTCCCACCTGACCCCATGCCGAACTCAGAAGTGAAACGCCGTAGCGCCGATGGTAGTGTGGGGTCTCCCCATGTGAGAGTAGGGAACTGCCAGACATCAATTAAGTGAAAAGGCCATCCGAAAGGATGGCCTTTTTGCATTTGTTCCTCTGAAAATTTGCCCAGTAGCAGTACACCACTGAGCAATGAAGACGATTAATGAATCACCTGCGATAAGAATGCGCGTGTACGCTCAGATTTCGGATTAGCAAAGAACTCATCAGGTGGTGCTTGTTCAACAATTTCTCCGCGATCCATAAAGATCACTCTATCTGCAACTGTTCTGGCAAAGCCCATTTCATGCGTAACACAGAGCATAGTCATTCCCGATTGAGCTAAACCAATCATCGTGTCGAGTACTTCTTTAACCATTTCAGGGTCGAGCGCTGAAGTCGGTTCATCAAACAGCATAATTTTAGGTTGCATACACAGTGAGCGGGCAATTGCCACACGCTGTTGCTGCCCGCCCGAAATTTGTCCCGGAAATTTGTTTGCGTGCTCAGCAATACGGACACGTTCCAGGTAATGCATTGCCAGCGCTTCAGCTTCCTTTTTAGGCATCTTCCTGACCCAAATTGGGGCCAGAGTAAGGTTCTGTAACACCGTCAAATGCGGGAATAAATTGAAATGCTGGAACACCATACCGACTTCCTGACGGGCACGTTCGATGTTTCGAATGTCCTCATCCAGCTCTATCCCATCAACGACGATACGTCCTTGCTGATGCTCCTCAAGATGGTTAATACAGCGAATGGTGGTAGATTTTCCTGAACCTGAGGGGCCGCATAAAACAATACGCTCGCCCTGTTTGACCTTCAGGTTGATGTCTTTCAGGACATGAAACTGACCATACCATTTATTCACATTTTCCAGCGTAATCATCGCGTCGGCCGGGGCCATAGTTATTTTGCTCATAAGTTCCTCATTGCGGTGTACGCCCGGTGTTAAAGCGCTTCTCCAGGTGTTGGCTGTAGCGCGACATGCTGAAACAGAAAATCCAGTAAACAAGTGCTGCAAAAACATAACCTTCAGTCGACATGCCGAGCCAGACGGGATCGACTGTGGCCTGTTGTACACTGCTGAAAAGATCAAACAATCCGATAATGATCACCAGACTCGTGTCTTTAAAGAGTGCGATGATGGTGTTCACAAGCCCTGGAATAACCAGCTTCAAGGCTTGGGGTAAGATCACCAGCCCCTGCATTTTCCAGTAACCGAGCGCCAGTGATTCGGCCGCTTCGTACTGACCTTTTGGCAGCGCCTGTAGGCCACCTCTAACCACCTCTGCAACGTAAGCTGACTGGAATAAAACGACGCCCACCAGTGCGCGAATCAGTTTGTCGATTGTTGTGCCTTCTGCCATAAACAGCGGCAGCATGACCGAGGACATGAACAGCACGGTAATCAGCGGTACACCACGCCAGAATTCAATAAAAATAACTGAAAGAGTACGTACTACTGGCATGGCTGATCGACGTCCCAGTGCCAGCAAGATACCCAAAGGTAGCGCCCCGGCGATCCCCACGGAGGCAATGATCAGCGTGAGAGTTAATCCCCCCCATTGGCGAGTTTCGACCCGCTCAAGTCCCAGTATTCCGCCATATAGCAACAACCACACAATCAGCGGATAAATCACTGCCCAACAAGCAATATAGCGTCCACGACGTGGCAGGGTTTTGAAGAACATCGGGGCGATCGACAGCAAACCCGCAATCAGTGCCAGATTGATACGCCAGCGTTGATCATGTGGATACAGACCATACATAAACTGGCCAAAACGCTCATGGATAAACACCCAACAGGCACCCGCTTTGGTACAGTCCGCCCGCGTTGAGCCTACCCAGTTTGCCTGCAAGAAAGCCCAGTTCAGCAGCGGAGGAATCAGCTCCCACATCAACCACAAGCTGACAATTGTCAGCAGACTGTTACTCCAGGAGGAGAACAGATTTTTGCGTGCCCAGGCGATGAAACGCCAGCTTCCGGTGCTGGACGGACGCGAGGGGTGTGACAATACGGCTTTTGTCATCATGGTTCCTTAGCGCTCAACCAGGGCGATGCGACGGTTATAGATATTCATCAGCAATGAAATTGTCAGGCTGATAATCAGGTAGACGGACATGGTGATGGCAATAGTCTCAATCGCTTGTCCGGTCTGGTTAAGTACGGTTCCGGCGAACAGAGAAACCATGTCGGGATAACCAATCGCGGCAGCCAGCGAGGAGTTTTTGACAATATTCAGATACTGGCTGGTCAGCGGCGGGATGATCACACGTAAGGCCTGAGGAATGATCACCTGGCGCAGCGTTACTGGGTTGGGTAATCCGAGTGAACGTGCGGCTTCGTGCTGACCATAAGGAACCGCCTGGATTCCTGAGCGAATAATTTCAGCAATAAAGGCAGAGGTATAAATGGACAGCGCAAGCGTCAGAGCAGCCAGTTCAGGAATAAGGACCATCCCTCCCTGGAAGTTAAAACCTCGCAACTGCGGAATGTCCCAGTGTAAAGCGGCACCGAATACCCAGTGGGCCAGTAGAGGCAAACCAACGATCAGTAATGCCCCGATTGGCCAGGTTCTGCGAAGTTGCCCGGTTTTAATCTGAAGTGAGCGGTTATAACGAAACAGCCCAATCGTAATTGCTACCGCGATAACAAATGCAGCGATAAACGCATACAGACCTTCGCCAGCCAACGGTGAGGGAATATATAAACCCCGGTTGCTCAGGTAAAAGAGATCTAAAGCATCAACGGCCTGTCGTGGTCCGGGCAGATTGCGTAATACGGCGAAATACCAGAAGAAGATCTGCAGTAGCGGGGGGATATTGCGAAACGTCTCGATATAAATTGTCGAGAGTTTACGTAATAGCCAGTTCTCAGAAAGACGCGCAAGCCCGAGAAAAAAGCCCAGCAAGGAGGCAAATACAATGCAGAGAGCAGAGACCAGCAGAGTATTCAGTAAACCGACAAGAAACACCCTGCCGTATGTATCGCCTTCTTGATAATCAATCAAATGCTGCACAATTCCGAATCCGGCACTACGATCCAAAAACGCAAAGCCAGAAGTAATACCGCGATTGCTCAGATTGGTAACAGTGTTATGAATCAAATAAACCGCAACAACAACAACGGCGACGATAGCTATTATCTGGAATAGCCATGCGCGAACCGAGGGATGAGAAAAGGAAAGTTTTCCTTTTACGGCTAAGCGGCGATGGGACATAAAGAAACCTCGGTAACCATGACTCTGGACGGGGCACCGCAAATGCAGTGCCCGTTACAGCTAAATGCTTAACGCACCGGCGGAGCGTACTGAATACCACCGTTATTCCAGAGGTTGTTCTGGCCACGTTTGATCTTCAGCGGGCTTTCCGATCCAACGTTGCGCTCAAAGATCTCTGCATAGTTACCGACATGTTTGATGATGTTATAAGCCCATTTATTATCGAGCTTCAGATCCTTGCCGAAATCACCTTCTTTACCCAGAAGATGCGCCATATCCGGTGTCGTAGGGTTTGCGGCTTTCTCGTCGACGTTTTTAGAATTGATACCCATCTCTTCGGCATTCAGCATGGCGAACAGCGTCCAGCGAACAATGGAGAACCAGTCTTCATCACCACGGCGAACGACCGGGCCGAGAGGCTCTTTGGAGATGACTTCAGGCAGAACAATCCATTCCGCCGGGTTGCTCAGTTTAATTCGCAGGGCATAGAGCTGGGACTGATCGGAGGCCAGCGTATCGCAACGGCCTGACTCCAGGGCTTTTGCTGATTCATCAGAACGGTCGAAAGTCACCGGCGTGTATTTCATGTTGTTGGCTTTGAAATAGTCGGCGACGTTCAGTTCGGTATCGGTTCCCGCCTGAATACAAACGGTTGCTCCGTCGAGTTCTTTCGCGCTCTTCAGCCCCGCTTTGTTGTGGGTCAGGAAGCCGATGCCATCGTAGTAAGTCACACCGGTAAAGGACATCCCCATCCCCGCATCACGTGACGAAGTCCAGGTTGTATTACGAGAAAGCATGTCCACTTCGCCCGATTGCAGCGCGGTAAAACGCTCTTTCGCCGTCAGTGGGGTATATTTTACTTTTGTGTCATCCCCGAAAAGGGCTGCTGCAACGCCACGGCAAACATCGACATCAATGCCAGTGAACTTTCCGTTCGCATCGGCATAAGAGAAGCCCGGTAACCCATCACTAATACCGCATTGGACAAAACCTTTCTTTTTAACGGCATCAAGTGTTGTACCGGCATGAACCTGTCCCGCTACAGCAAACAACATGCCGGCGGCGGCCAGGCTGGCTATCATCGTCTTTTTCATAATGCATCCTGTGTGGCGAAATTTATCGTTATAGAAAGTCGTTTTAAAACGCTTTGACCTGTCTGTGGCGTTGGCCGACGTTTATAAAGCAAACGTAATGCCAATTTTGCGCTCGGCAGAAAAAGGGAGAATTGAACGCATAATGCAGAGTGTAGACAGGGATAAATAAATCGAGCGCCCCGAAATGGTGCGAAATCACAACCTACGCCACAAATCAGAGCAAAAGTTGATAACCCGGAAGCTAATTAAGAGAGGTAGTTTCTGACGTGAATATTGGCAGGATATTAAATGCCATTGAATTGTGAAAAGTATCACGCCTGAAAATGAAATAAACAAATCATCGCAAAAAAGATGTGAGAAGAATCAGACATTAATAAATTAACGCAGAGGGGAATGGGGAGTTTTTTTAACGTATTGAAAAAATACTGCACTGGTTTGAAGCAAAAGCGCGGATTTGCCGCGCTTTTGCAGGAAAACATTATTTAGTTAACGCGACGATACCTAACGTCAAGCCTGCGATAGCCGCAGCACCACCGGCGATTGCCCCTGCAGTCTCCCAGTTATCCTGGGTGGTGCCTTTCATACAGGTATTGGTATGAACCAGACGACCCTGATCGTCATATACCGGCACACACGGAGAGTCGTGCGCACATCCGGCGAGAAGCGCAGCGAGGGTTGCAACGCAAATGAATCTTTTCATGATGTTACCTCAGAATAAAAACTGGCTCGCAATAAAATCGAAAGTGGATTTATCGAGCTGGCGTTTATTTTACCACTACACCCATCTGCACTGACAGGATGAATAATCTCAAAATATGTGGTTTGTAAAAATCGTGGAGGAAATAACTTAGCAGTAAAAATACAATGATAATTCGCGTGCTAATTTTTGAATTAAAGAAAGAAGAAAAGGCGCCGAATGACGCCTTTTGAATTGATTTACTTAGGATTGCGATTAAATCGTCTTCTTACGACCACGAAAAATACAGGGACGAAGAAGATTGCGAGAAGGGTCGCAGACAGCATCCCCCCCATAACGCCTGTCCCTACGGCATTTTGCGCACCGCTCCCTGCACCCTGGCTGATAACCAATGGCAGCACACCGAGGATAAATGCCAGTGATGTCATCAGAATCGGGCGAAGGCGCATACGTGAGGCTTCAAGCGTGGCCTCAATGACTCCTTTCCCTTCTTTTTCCATCAGGTCTTTCGCAAACTCCACAATCAGAATGGCGTTCTTCGCGGAGAGGCCGATGGTGGTGAGAAGCCCTACCTGGAAATAGACATCATTATTCAGCCCACGCAGCGATGCACCAAGTAGGGCACCAATAACGCCCAACGGCACAACCAGCATAACGGAGAACGGAATGGACCAACTCTCGTAAAGCGCTGCCAGGCACAAGAATACGACGATCAGTGAAATAGCGTACAGCGCCGGGGCCTGGTTGCCAGAGAGGCGTTCCTGATAGGACATTCCCGTCCAGTCGAAGCCAATCCCGGAAGGTAGTTTCTGGGCGAGTGACTCCATTAAGACCATCGCTTCGCCGGTACTCTTGCCCGGTGCAGCTTCGCCGAGGATTTCCATGGATGGCATCCCGTTGTAACGCTCAAGTCGCGGCGAGCCTGAAATCCAGCGCGAGGTACTAAACGCAGAGAAAGGCACCATTTCACCGTTTGCACTGCGTACGTAGAGGTTATTGATATCACCTGGCAACATACGGAACTGTGCGTCGGCCTGTGCGTACACTTTTTTCACACGACCATGATCGATAAAGTCATTTACGTATGTACCGCCGAGTGCGGTAGAGACGGTCTGGTTGATATCCGACACGCTGACACCCAGAGCCTGGGCTTTCTCCTGATCAACATCCAGTTTGAACTGCGGCGTATCCTCCAGTCCGTTTGGACGCACACGTTCCAGCAGTTCCGGGTGCTCTTTAACCATACCCAGCAGTTGGTTACGTGCTTTTGTCAGTTCAGTATGACCCAGGTTAGCCTGGTCGATAAGCTCAAAGTCAAACCCTGTCGCCGTACCCAGTTCGATAATCGCGGGCAAGTTGAAGGGGAAAATCATCCCATCTTTAATCTGGCTGAAAGCTTTGGTTGCGCGGCTAACAATGGCTCCCACGCCGTTTTCAGCTCCAGGACGCTCATCCCACGGTTTGAGGCTTACAAAGGCGATACCGGAGTTTTGCCCCTGACCGCTAAAGCTAAACCCGTTAACCGTAAAGACTGATTCTACGTTGGCCGCTTCCTTGGTTTGATAATACTGTTGTACCTGATCCAGTATCTGCTGTGTACGCGTTTGCGTGGCACCAGCTGGCAACTGGACCATGGTCATAAATACGCCCTGATCCTCATCCGGAAGGAAGGAGGTCGGAAGGCGCAAAAACAATACAGCCATTCCACCCACAATCAGTACATACACCACCAGATAACGTCCGGTTTTGCGTAAAATCCCACTCACGCTATTGCTGTAATGCTCCACGCTCTTATCAAAGAGGTTGTTGAACCAACCAAAGAAACCGCCTTTTGCATGATGTTCTTCTGACGGCGGTTTGAGCAGCGTGGCGCAGAGTGCGGGTGTCAGAATCAGTGCGACCAAAACAGAAAGCGCCATTGCCGAGACAATAGTCAGCGAGAATTGGCGGTAGATTGCACCCGTAGAGCCGCCAAAAAAGGCCATCGGGACAAACACCGCAGAAAGCACCATTGCGATACCGACCAGCGCCCCCTGGATTTGCTCCATGGATTTCTGTGTCGCCTCTTTTGGCGGTAGTTTGTCTTCCACCATGACGCGTTCGACGTTCTCAACGACCACAATAGCATCGTCAACCAGCAAGCCTATCGCCAGCACCATCCCAAACATCGTCAGCGTGTTGATTGAAAACCCGAATGCTCCAAGAACGGCAAAAGTCCCTAATAACACGACGGGTACAGCGATCGTGGGGATCAGCGTGGCGCGCAGATTTTGCAGGAACAGATACATGACGAGGAAGACCAGAATGATCGCCTCAAACAACGTTTTGACCACTTCATGAATGGATATCTTCACGAATGGCGTGGTGTCGTACGGATAAACGACTTTCAGTCCTTGTGGGAAGAAGGCCTGTAATTCTGCCAGTTTTGATTTAATCGCAGCGGCGGTGTCCAGCGCGTTTGCGCCCGTCGCCAGCTTGATGCCCAGACCGGTGGCTGCCTGGCCGTTGATCTTCGTGACCATATTGTAGTTTTCACCGCCCAACTCAATACGGGCCACATCTTTCAGATGCACCATCGAGCCGTCCTGATTCACCTTCAGTGTGATCTTGCTGAACTCTTCCGGTGTTTTCAGGCGTGTTTGAGCGATGATCGAGGCGTTCAACTGCTGACCTGGTACCGAAGGCGTACCGCCCAGTTGCCCGGCCGCAATCTGGTTGTTTTGGGTTTTAAGCTGATTGATGACATCCAGCGGCGTCAGCTGATACTTATTCAGGGCGTTGCTGTCGAGCCAGATGCGCATCGCATACTGTGCGCCAAACAGCTGCACATCGCCCACGCCAGAGGTACGACTGATCGCGTCTTTCACGTTGGATGCGACATAATCGGAGATATCATCCTGCGTCAGACTTTTGTTATCTGAAACAAAACCCGCAACCAGAAGGAAGCTGCTGCTGGATTTCTCCACACCGATCCCTTGCTGCTGAACTTCCTGTGGCAGCAATGGCATCGCCAGCTGGAGTTTATTCTGAACCTGTACCTGCGCGATATCAGGATCGGTACCCGACTGGAAGGTCAGAGTGATGGTCACGTTACCGGCAGAATCGCTGGTGGAGGACATGTACATCAGATTATCGATACCGTTCATGTTCTGTTCGATAACCTGTGTAACGGTATCTTGCACCGTTTGCGCATCCGCGCCTGGGTAAACGGCCGTAACGGCAACAGCAGGCGGAGCGATGGTGGGATACTGCGCCACCGGCAGCTTGAGAATTGCCAGTCCGCCCGCAATCATCAGAATGATGGCAAGCACCCAGGCGAAAATCGGCCTTTGAATAAAAAAGTTAGCCATTGATTAATCCCTTAACTGGCTTTAGCGGCGGCGGAATCAGGCGTGGCGACCACAGTGGCGCCGGGATGTGCCTTTTGCAGACCGCTGACGATAACGCGATCACCTTCTTTTAAACCGTCAGTGATCAGCCAGCGATCGCCAATGGCCTGAGGTGCTACAACGCTACGCATTTCAACCTGCTCTTTTGCATTCACCACCAGAACAGTGGCATCCCCGCGTGGTGTACGGGTCACGCCCTGCTGTGGAACCAGAATGGCATTTGGCTGCACACCTTCATCAATGCGAGCACGTACAAACATCCCCGGCAACAGCATATGCTGCGGGTTTGGGAAGACGGCGCGAAGGGTAATGGAACCTGTGCTCTCATCAACGGTGACATCAGAGAATTGCAACGTCCCTTTTTGCGGGTAGGGCTGACCATTTTCCATCAGCAGTTGAACGCTACTGGTGCCATCGCCTTTTTGCAGGCTGGACTGTTTCAGCTGCATAAAATCATTGCTCGACTGCGTTACATCCACATAGATCGGATCAAGTTGCTGCACGGTTGCCAATGCCGAGGATTGACCGTTGGTCACCAGCGCTCCTTCGGTGACGCTGGATTTACCGATTCGCCCATTGATCGGTGATGACACTTTGGTATAGGCGAGATTGATACGTGCGGTCTCGACGCCAGCCTGAGCGGCAATGACGCTCGCATCAGCCTGCCTGGCGTCTGCCACTGCCTGGTCGTATTCTTGTCGGCTGACATATTGTGTGCCAACCAATGGGACATAGCGTTTCACGGTTAAATGAGCGATGTTCGCCGCTGCTTCGGCTTTCCCCAGGTCGCCTTTCGCGCTGTCATAGGCAGCCTGATAGGTCGCAGGATCGATCTGGTAAAGCGAATCGCCAGCTTTAACGTCACTGCCTTCGATAAAGTTACGGCGTAAAACAATGCCATTTACCTGCGGGCGAACTTCAGCCACGCGAAAAGCATCCGTGCGCCCCGGAAGCTCTGTTGTCACCGCCAGCGGAGCACTTTTCACGACATAAACAGTTACCTGAGGTGCCTGTGTGCTGTGTTGCGAGTTATCAGAACCATCACAGCCAGCAAGCAGTGCGGAGCAGACAATAAAACCGGATAAGGGTAAAAGCCTGAAGTGTTTCGTCATTACTGTTCCTTTAAAAAACAATAAACTGATATTTGCCGTGAAGTCGTGAATGAATGTCGCGGGGCAAAGAGTCAGAAATCCAGCGCACATCATAATGAGGTGTGTTGCGGTTGTTTAATTTATAAGTGCGGCGCACGTTTAATTAAGATAAAAACCAGAGCCCGGCATGACGAATCAACGATATAGTGATGAGGAAAAACGCACTGATTTAAATATTATCCAGGGTTACTTATATGTTTCGTGAATTAAATTAGTCTGATTTATTCGTGGTAATTATTGATTCGGTTAATTGACTTTTTTTGTTCAGAATAACCTTTCCTTTTAGGGAATACTCCCACGACTGCGTGTTTTCATTCACGTAGAGAATCGTTCTGGTGACGGGTGAGAATCTATGGCGCGTAAAACAAAAGAAGATGCACAAAAAACACGACAGCAGCTGATAGAAGCCGCCATTGTCGAGTTCTCGACGCGCGGCGTGGCAAGCACTACGCTGACGGATATCGCTGAGGCAGCCGGTGTTACGCGCGGGGCGATTTACTGGCACTTTTCCAGCAAGTCGGAAATCTTTAATGCTATCTGGGATCAGCAACTGCCGTTATGCGACTTAATTTTTGACCAGCTTTCACTGACGAATAATGATGATCCGCTGTGTGTTCTTCGAGAACGGTTTATCGCGGCGTTGCAATATATTTCTCGAACTCCCCGGCAGCGAGCACTTTTACAAATTCTGTATCACAAATGTGAATTTAATAACGAAATGACATCAGAGTGCGAAATTAGACGAAGAATTGGTTTTAATTATGACAATGTCCGTATGCTGCTGGAAAAAGGGCTGGCGTGGGGAATCATTTCTCCACAAATGAATATTGATCTTACGTTGATTGTTTTCCACGGCTTCTTTAGTGGATTAATCAAAAACTGGTTAATGAACAGTGAGAATTATAACCTCTATCAGCAAGCCCCCGCGCTGGTGGATAATATCCTGGCGACGCTAAATATTACACGCGTACCGCCAGTGACTTATCCTGTTGCCTCATGATGGTAGGTGGTATTTTATCTCATCAACATTATTGCACAGCTCTTCGACGGTTTGTGGTGTTACAGGCTTGCCTAACAAATACCCCTGAAGCGTATTACAGCCAAGTTCAGTGAGGAATTGCTGCTGAGCTTCCGTTTCTACGCCTTCTGCGACCACTTTCAGGTTCAGCGTTTTCGCCAGGGCTACAATCGCCGAGACGATAGTGGCATCATCACTTTTCCCGCTCAGATCTTTCACAAACGCACGATCGATTTTCAGCTCGCAGGCGGGCAACTGCTTCAGATACAGCAGGCTGGAATAGCCTGTACCAAAATCGTCAATTGAGGCTTTCACACCGGCATTCGTTAGCGCCGTTAAGATCCTGACACTTTCCTCTGGGTTGTGCATCGCGGTGGTTTCTGTCACTTCCAGAATCAAAGATTCAGGCGGAACGCGATGAAGCGCCAGACAGTCAAGGACAGTATTGACCAGCGTGGGTTGCTCAAACTGAAGCGTGGACAAATTCACCGCCATCGACCAATCTTTGTGACCCTGAAGATGCCACTCGCGGAGCTGGCGGCAGGCTTCGTTTATCACCCAGTTACCCATCGGGATAATCAGCCCGGTTTTCTCTGCCAGTTGCAGGAATACATCAGGAGACAGCAGTCCTTGTTTCGGATGCTCCCAGCGCAGCAAAGCCTCAAAGCCCAATATTGGGCCAGCAGGTGCATGGAATTTCGGCTGATAGTGCAGGCGCAGTTCATCGCGATCGATGGCCAGCCACAGATCGTTCATCAGTTGTAAATGGGTTTGCGCCAGCGTGTTCATCGACGGCTGGAAGAAGTGGTAGCCGTTACGGCCCATGTGCTTAGTGTGATACATCGCCGCGTCGGCGTTAAACATCATTTCGCGATCGGTTTTACCGTCGTGCGGATAAAGGGCAATACCGATACTGATAGTGACGACCAGCTCGTAAGGCTCGACGTTGAAAGGGCTGTCGATGGTACGGACCAGCGCGCTGGCAAGCGAGGCTGCATCATCCGGTCCGCCAACTTCCGCCAGCAGGACGAATTCATCACCGCCGATGCGGGCGAGGGTATACTGGCCTTTCAGCGGCAGCAGAAGCCGCTCGGTGACAGCGATCAAAAGTTTATCGCCAGTATCATGGCCATACGCATCGTTCACCGCTTTGAATCCATCGAGATCCATAAACATCAGCGCGAAGTGTGTGCCTTCACGATCAGCCTTGCTGATTGCCTGATCGAGCCGATCTTCCAGAAGGACGCGATTGGGTAAGCGCGTTAGAGTATCGTGAAGCGCCAGCTGGGCAAGTTCTCGGTTAGCTTCAGCAAGGGATGAGGCCAGCAGAGCGGTTCGGGCCTGGAGCCTGGCATCCAGCATGGAAACCAGTAAAGTGATGCCGAGAATAGAGAGGGCCACTACGCTCACCAGCACCGCCAGCCAGCTGCCGTTAATACCGTGATGGTGTATTAATGTAGATGGCGGGAATTGCGCCGCTTTCATGCCTGCATAATGCATACCCGCAATTGCGATACCCATCGTCACGGCCGCGCCTAGTCGCATCACCGCAACTTGTGCCGCTTCGTGACGCAAACGAAACGTGAGCCACAACGCCGCAAGTGAAGCGGCCAGCGCAATGACAACAGAGATAGCGACCCAGAGGTTGTCCCAGATAATGCCTGGCGTCACTTCCAGTGCAGCCATGCCGGTGTAATGCATGGCGACAATGCCTGCCCCCATAACTAATGCGCCGGGCAGTAAGCGTCGTAATCGCAGTTGTTCTCCGCTGACCAGCCAAAGCGCAAACATCGAAGAACCGATCGCGATGAACATCGAGAGCACCGTCATCACTGGGCTATAGCTCATGCTCATGGAGAGCTCCATCGCCAGCATGCCGATGAAATGCATTGCCCACACGCCGATCCCCATCGCCACGCCGCCACCCGCTAGCCAGACGCGTGCAGCGACGCCCTGACTTCCCGCGACGCGCGCGGCCATATTGAGTGCGGTATAGGCTGCGAGGATGGCAACAACAAAGGAGACAGCAACGAGGATTGGGTTGTATTGGCTAACCAGCATGGTGGGCTTAACTCATTCTCAGTGAGACGTTATGCAATAGCGCCTGAAAAGGGCAGTGACATTATCATCGTATCGGAATGGCGAAAAGGCTTTTAAATCCCCGTTTTTAATGGGTGATAAGCTCTTTATTGCTGATGTTCGCTGCTTAATCGAGGTCTGAACAATTCACCAGTTTGAGCGGGTTCACCGAATTCATATTGCGACACTGATCGGTTTCGGTGCTCAGTAACTCAATCCACTGGATCAGCAGTGCATCAAAGATGAAAACCGTGACAGCAAATACAACCAGCCACCAGTATTTACGAATCATTGTGTCGTTCCGGTCAGAAAGAGGTCCAGTGAGGTGGTGGAAATATACATGAAAAGCAGGCGTTTAAAAGCGGGAGAAGACAGGGTTTACAAACTCTTGACGTTCAGATTTCAGACAATAAAAAAGGCGCGTCCCCATGCCGAGTAGCGCCTTTTTAAACAAGCAGTTAGCTAATCGAAATTAGTTCATGCCGTATTTTTTCAGCTTCTTACGAAGAGTACCACGGTTGATACCCATCATCAGGGCAGCGCGGGTTTGGTTACCGCGGGTGTATTGCATCACCATGTCCAACAGTGGCTGTTCAACTTCAGCCAATACCAGCTCATACAGATCACTAACATCTTGACCATTCAGTTGAGCAAAATAGTTCTTCAGTGCCTGTTTTACCGAGTCACGGAGGGGTTTTTGAGTTACCTGATCCTGAGAGTTAACGGTAGAAACGGTCAGTACGTCAGAATTTACGCGTTGTTCGAACATAGTTCTGTCAGCTCTTTATTTCTGTTTACGCAAAATTTTCGAAGTATGCCTCCAACGCCTCCAGCTGTACGCTGGCATCCTCTATGGCGTTGAATGTGCGCCGAAACTGGTCATTTGGAGCGTGCTCCTGGAGATACCAGGAAACGTGTTTACGCGCAATTCGGTACCCTTTTGCCTGACCATAAAAGTCATGCAGTTCCCGAATATGCGAACAAAGCAAGCGCTTAACCTCTGCCAGAGGCAGGGGAGCAAGCAACTCTCCAGTGTCCAGATAATGCTGGATTTCCCGAAAGATCCAGGGTCTTCCCTGAGCCGCACGTCCTATCATCAGAGCATCTGCCCCTGTATAGTCGAGCACAGCCCTGGCTTTTAGCGGGTCAGTTATGTCGCCATTCGCGATAATCGGAATGGAAACTTTCTGCTTAACTGCCCGAATGCTGTCGTATTCCGCATTGCCGTTGAACAAACAGGCGCGAGTGCGTCCATGAATGGTCAGGGCCTGGATACCACAGTCTTCGGCCAGTTGGGCAATTTCTACACAGTTACGGTGTTCCGGCGCCCAACCAGTGCGAATCTTTAACGTAACGGGAACGTCCACTGCGTTAACCACCACCGACAAAATCGACTTCACCTGATCGGGGTATTGCAACAGGGCTGAACCTGCAAGCTTGCGATTCACCTTTTTTGCCGGGCAACCCATATTGATATCAATAATTTGGGCGCCACTTTCAACGTTAATACGCGCGGCTTCCGCCATTTCTTCAGGATCACTTCCGGCAATTTGCACGGTGCGAATACCTGGCTCATCAATATGCACCATCCGAAGACGGGACTTGTCGCTTTCCCAAACCTGCGGGTTAGACGACATCATCTCGGAAACGGTTAATCCTGCTCCCATCTCGTAGCACAGCGTCCTGAACGGCCGGTCGGTAATACCTGCCATAGGTGCTGCGATCAGTCGATTTCTGAGCTGGTAGTGTCCGATGCGCATGAGTTAAGAAATGACCATACTGTGACTGCAAGGCGGCGTATATTACGCATTTTTTGCACGAGATGAAAGGCCAAACTTTGAACAATCCGCTATTACAGATCAATGAATTGCTGTTCAGCACCTACTGGGAAAATTATTAACTATTTAAATCATTGCCTTAAATGATTGTGACTATTTTATCACCGCTTACAAATTCCCGTAACTTCTCATCATTTCTGCATAAATGAATCACTTATTCGGGATAATCTGCTGTTTTAAGCAGCAGATTGTCGGCCTTCTTTGCGATCGGCGTCTCATTTTAGAACATGATCATGATGAATAAGATGGACGTATTCTGAGCAATTTTAGGGAAACGAAGCAGGCGTGGTCATCGAAAGACCACGCCATAAACACCAACTTACTTTTTACGACCGGTGATGCGGCACCACTCTTCTTTCTCGATGACCGGATCGAGAGCGAAGAGATCGGCGTACGCTTCGCACACGCTCTCAGCCTGGCTGGCAAGAATCCCCGACAGGCCCAGCAGACCGCCCTCAACGGGCAGCACGCTGATTAATGGTGCCAGTTCGCGTAACGGGCCAGCAAGAATGTTAGCAACCACCACATCGGCTTTCATGACCTCTGGCTGGCCATCCGGTAAATACAGCTCAAGGCGATCGGAAACGCCGTTGCGCTGCGCATTATCGCGACTGGCCTGGATCGCCTGCGGATCGATATCGATCCCGATGGCTTTCGCAGCACCCAGTTTCAGGGCCGCAATCGCCAGGATCCCGGAACCGCAGCCGAAGTCGATCACGGTTTTGCCTTCCAGATCCAGCCCGTCAAGCCACTGCAGGCACAGAGAGGTTGTCGGGTGGGTACCTGTACCGAACGCCAGGCCCGGATCCAGCATCACGTTCACGGCGTTAGCGTCCGGCACATCGCGCCAGCTTGGGCAGATCCACAGACGTTTACCGAATTGCATTGGATGGAAGTTATCCATCCACTCGCGTTCCCAGTCTTTATCTTCCAGTTGCTCAATCTTATGCACAAAGCCAACGCCCAGCAGCGGATGATTCTCAAGGATCGCCACCACTTCTTTCATGTCGGTTTCGGCATCGAACAGGCCGATGACATCAGTATCACCCCACAGACGGGTTTCGCCTGGCAGCGGCTCAAACACCGGTGTGTCATGCGTATCCTGGAAAGTAATGGAAACTGAACCCGCTTCCATTAACGCGTCACTCAGTTCTTCGGCATTTGCACCGGTTGTGTTCAGTTTTAATTGGATCCACGGCATGGCAAAACTCTTTATTTATCAGTAGAAATCACGGCTGCCTGTGGGACGGGTTGACCGAAACGGTTCCCCACCACAAACGCCAGCAAACTTAGCAGTAACGAAGGCACAATCGGATGGAAGCCCAGATACTGAATTTTAAACGTGGCGAGCACTGCATACAGTACGCCACCGACAATCATTCCGCTGAGCGCACCCGCAGCATTAGCGCGTTCCCAGTACAGGCCCAGCACCAGCGGCCACAGGAACACCGCTTCCAGCCCGCCGAACGCCAGCAGGTTGAGCCAGATGATCATCTCCGGTGGGCGCCACGCGGCCAGCATCATCAGAATGCCAAGCACCAGCGTTGTCCATGTCGAAATGCGCTTCAGGCGGTGCTCATTGTGTATTTTAGCCGGAGTCGCGCTGAGCCACAGATCTTTAATGATGGTGGCCGATGCCTGCAACAAGTGCGCATTGACGTTGGACATGATCGCCGCCATCGGCGCGGCCAGGAAAAGCCCGGCGGCCCACGGCGGTAGCACCTGCACCATTAACGTCGGGATCACCTGATCAGGCACGGTCAGATGCGGCAAAATGGCGCGACCCAGTGCGCCCGCGAGATGCATTCCCAGCATCAACAGAGACACTACGATCGTACCGATGATTATCCCACGGTGAACGGCTTTGCTGTCTTTATAGGAGATACAGCGCACCGCCGTATGGGGCAGGCCGATGACACCAAAACAAACCAGAACCCAGAATGAGGTCATAAAAGCTGGGGTGAGAATATCGTCGGCACCGTGCGGACTCACCAGTTTCGGGTCAATCTGCTCGAGGGTTTCCACCGCGTTATGCAGGCCGCCCGCCGCGTAAATTACGCCGACCAGCAGCACCAGGGTGCCAATCAGCATCACCATGCCCTGCATCGTGTCGTTGAGTACGCTGGCACGGAAACCGCCAAATGCGGTGTATAGCGCGATGGTAATACCGAAGATCAACAGCCCATTTTCGTATTTGATACCCGCCGCCGTTTCCAGCAAACGCGCGCCGCCGATGAACTGCACGGCAATCGCGCCGACGAAGGCAACCAGCAGGCTGACGCTGGCAATCCACACCACCGCGCGGTTCTGATAGCGGGCCTGCAACATGTCATTCAGGGTAATCGCGTTATAGCGTCTGGCGAGAATGGCGAATTTCTTGCCCAAAATACCGAGCGACAGCCAGATCGTCGGGACCTGAATCATCGCCAGCAGCACCCAGCCGAGCCCGTATTTATACGCCGCACCTGGCCCGCCAATAAAAGAGCTGGCGCTGACATAGGTGGCGGTCAGCGTCATCGCCAGTACAAATCCGCCCATCGAACGACTTCCCAGGAAATATTCACTGAGAAACGAGCCGGTGCTGCGCTTGCGCATGGCGTAAGCCGAGAGGCCAAAGACAACAAAGAGATAGATAATCAGAACGGCGATGATTTCAGTTTGCATCGCTATCCTCCAGAGAGATATCGCGGAAGATAAAACGCACCATCAGCCAGCACAGCAGCGTAAAGACCAAAGGCATCAGCAGACAGGCCATTTCAAACCAGTGCGGCAGGCCGGTGAATCCGGGGGCCGAATCAGGTAAGTAAGCGGTTACTAACCATGCGGCGAGATAGAGAAGGGTCAGCCACAGCGCCCAGCGCGCTTCTTTATGGGCTTGAACAAAACGCTTGTCCATTTTAAGTCCCTTGTGGATGAATAAATAAAAAAGGCCGGAATCTCCGGCCTTTTAA
This sequence comes from Lelliottia jeotgali, assembly GCF_016771845.1. Taxonomy (NCBI): domain Bacteria; kingdom Pseudomonadati; phylum Pseudomonadota; class Gammaproteobacteria; order Enterobacterales; family Enterobacteriaceae; genus Lelliottia; species Lelliottia jeotgali. The sequence continues at coordinate 17,744 of NZ_JAENMQ010000009.1, forward strand.
CGCTAATGCGGTCTTACTTTTCGTGAAGGCCGAGTTTCTTCTCAAGATAGTGGATGTTAGTCCCACCATTCTGGAAGTTCTCATCGTTCATGATACGAACCTGCAGATCCACGTTGGTTTTAATACCATCGATGATCAGCTCCTGCAGGGCGTTCTTCATGCGGGCAATCGCCACATCACGGTTCTCGCCGTAGCAGATAAGCTTACCGATCATTGAGTCATAGTACGGTGGCACAGTGTAGCCAGCGTAGATATGAGATTCCCAACGCACACCAAAGCCACCCGGCGCGTGGAAACGCGTGATTTTACCCGGGCTCGGCAGGAAGGTGTTCGGGTCTTCGGCGTTAATACGGCACTCGACCGCATGACCTTTCACCACAACTTCTTCCTGCTTGATGGACAGCGGTTGACCCGCCGCGATACGCAGCTGTTCTTTGATCAAGTCAACGCCGGTAATCATTTCAGTCACCGGGTGTTCAACCTGAATACGGGTGTTCATCTCAATGAAGTAGAACTCGCCGTTTTCGAACAGGAATTCGAACGTACCAGCACCGCGATAGCCGATATCGACGCACGCTTTGGAGCAACGCTCGCCGATGTAGCGACGCAGTTCCGGGGTAATGCCCGGTGCTGGTGCTTCTTCGACCACTTTCTGGTGACGACGCTGCATGGAGCAGTCACGTTCAGCCAGATAGATAGCGTTACCCTGACCGTCAGCCAGCACCTGAATTTCGATGTGGCGTGGGTTTTCCAGGTATTTTTCCATGTATACCATGTCATTGCTGAAAGCGGCTTTCGCTTCAGCTTTGGTCATGGAGATGGATTGCGCCAGGTCTGCATCGCTACGTACAACGCGCATACCACGACCGCCGCCGCCGCCGGACGCTTTGATGATAACCGGGTAGCCAATGCGTTTAGCATGAGCGCGGTTTGCATCCATATCGTCGCCCAGAGGGCCGTCAGAACCTGGTACGGTCGGAACGCCTGCTTTTTTCATCGCGGTGATTGCGGACACTTTATCGCCCATCAGGCGGATAGTGTCAGCTTTCGGGCCGATGAAGATAAAGCCAGAGCGCTCAACCTGCTCAGCAAAATTGGCGTTCTCAGAGAGGAAGCCATAACCCGGATGGATTGCCACCGCGCCGGTGATTTCAGCGGCGCTGATGATAGCCGGGATATTCAGATAACTTTTTACGGACGGAGCCGGGCCAATACAGACCGTCTCATCCGCCAGTAATACGTGTTTTAAATCGCGATCCGCGCTTGAGTGCACAGCGACAGTCTTAATGCCCAGTTCTTTACAGGCACGAAGGATTCGCAGTGCGATCTCGCCACGGTTGGCGATGACAATTTTATCCAGCATGTTCGCCTCGTTACTCGATGACGACCAGCGGCTCGTCAAATTCTACCGGCTGACCACTTTCGACCAGAATCGCTTTAACAATGCCTGACTTGTCAGCTTCGATCTGGTTCATCATTTTCATGGCTTCAACGATACACAGGGTATCGCCTGCATTGACTTTCTGACCCACTTCGCAGAACGCTTTAGCGTCCGGGCTTGGCGTGCGGTAGAAAGTACCAACCATCGGGGAACGTACGATGTGACCACTGATTTCTGCGGCTGCTGCAGCCGGCGCTTCTGCGGCCGGAGCGACTGCGTTAGACAGAGCAGGCTGCTGCTGCATCACAGGTGCAGCATAAGCCTGCTGCATGACCGGGAAGCTAGCGGCTGGCGCTGCACGGCTGATGCGTACAGACTCTTCGCCTTCAGAAATTTCCAGTTCGGAGATGCCTGATTCTTCAACCAGCTCGATCAGTTTTTTAATCTTACGAATATCCATGAGTGGGTTCCGTACTCTTGTTTAGTGTGATTGTGACAGGCGTTTTACCGCTGTCTGTAAAGCGTATGAATAACCGTCAGCACCCAGTCCGCAGATAACGCCGGCGGCGATATCCGACAGATACGAATGGTGGCGGAACGGCTCTCGTGCATGCACATTGCTCAGGTGGATCTCGATAAACGGGATGCTCACCGCAAGCAGTGCGTCGCGGATAGCAACACTGGTGTGCGTAAACGCGGCCGGATTAATCAGGATATAGTCCACAGTGTCTTTAGCCTGATGAATACGGTCGATGAGTGCGTACTCCGCATTTGACTGAAAATGGTCAAGACTCACGTCAAGCGCCGCTGCTTCCGTACTAAGACGGTTAACAATTTCGCTTAAGGTCAGCGTGCCGTACTTCTCGGGTTCGCGGGTTCCGAGCATATTCAGGTTCGGTCCGTTCAAAACTAAGATGTGCAACTTTCCAGTCATTGTGCCGCTATCTCCTGCGATTCTCGGGTAAAAAACAAAATATACCTTCGATGCGCAATTGTCACCTTTTCAGGGAGTGAAAATCCCCTTCAGGAAAACCAAGGTCGCACATTATAACGATTTCGTAGCATTTAGCAGCTAAATACTGGTCTTATCAGGGAAGATTATCAACCGCAATTGGAAAAAGATTCGCGGTTGATAAGTAATCTGCGGGAATACGCACAGTTTCGCGAACTATCGCCACCACTGGCGGAACTTCTTGTAACGCCATGCCAAAAGCCCTAAAGCAAGCACAGCGTAGATGATGGGCTGAGGGGATAAAATCTTCACTGACCACAGATAATGTATCGGCGCCAGGATCGCCACAAGATAGACGAAGTTATGCAAAAGTTGCCAGCGGCGGCCCAATTTTCGCTGGGCAAACTGCGTCGATGTCAGCGTCAGCGCCAGTAAAATCACCCAACTGATAATCCCTAGCGTCAGATACGGACGCGATACCAGTTCGCTGCCAAGTAGCGCCAGATTGTTAATCCCCAGCTCCAGCAACGTATAGCTGGTGAGATGTATCGTCGCCCAGGCAAAGCACCATAAACCTAAAAGGCGGCGGGTGCGTATCAATAATGGCTGTTTAGCGTAGCGTGCGAGGGGCGAAATCAGCAAGGAGGCCAGTAAAAATTTCAGAGCCATCCTACCGGTAAAGTGTTGAATATCTTTGGCCGGGTCGGCGCTGAAATAGCCCTGACTGGCAGCCCAGAATAGCCATATAAAAGGAAGCAACCCGGCCAGGTGCAATAGCACTTTGAGCCAGATTACCTGTTTAGCAGTTAAGCGCACTAAAAATTCTCCCGCAAATTGAGCCCGCGATAGAGCGAGGCGACTTCATCGGCGTAGCCGTTAAACAGCAACGTCGGCTGGCGTTTAACGTCCAGCGCACCGCCAGAACCGATAAAGCGCTCGGTGGCCTGGGACCAGCGCGGATGATCCACATGCGGGTTCACGTTCGCAAAGAAACCATATTCATTCGGCGCGGCGAGATTCCAGGTGGTCGGCGGGCGCTCTTTGGTCAGCTTAATGCTGACGATCGATTTGATGCCTTTAAAACCATATTTCCACGGCACAGTTAAGCGGATGGGCGCACCGTTTTGCGGTGGTAAGGCTTTTCCGTAAACGCCAACGGTCAGCAGCGTCAGCGGATGCATCGCCTCATCGAGCCGCAATCCTTCGACATAAGGATATTCCAGCCCGCCGCCGATAAACCGGTCTTTCTGCCCTGGCATTTGCTCCGGTGAGTAAAGCGTCTGGAAGGAGACATATTTAGCATCGCTGGTGGGTTCGGCCATTGCCAGCAGCTTGTGCAGTGGGAAACCGATCCACGGTACTACCATCGACCACGCCTCGACGCAGCGCATCCGGTAAATACGCTCTTCAAGCGGGAAACGGGTAGTGAGATCGTGATAATCAAAGGTGAGCGGTTTGGCGACTTCACCCTCAATTTTTAAGGTCCAGGGATCGGTTTTCATGCTGCCCGCGTTCGCGGCGGGATCGGCTTTATTAAGACCAAACTCATAGAAATTGTTATAGCCCGTGACTTTATCTTCCGGCGTCAGCGGCAGTTTATTTTGCCATTGAGCGGGTTTGGTAAAGGTTAGCGGCTGGCCTGAGGGCGCTTTCGGACGATCGTTGCCTTTAAACCAGTCGAGCAGGTCGGCATGGGCAGTTGGAGAAAGTGAAAGGGCGGTGGCGCTAATGCCAAGCATCTTCAGGATCTGGCGGCGCTGTAACATAAAGACAGATTCGGCCGTAACATCGGCTTCCGTCAGTTTTCTGGTTTTCATGGCATCCTCCGTCATGCATTTTTCTAAGCATGACGGAGGAGTTGAGTTAGCGCGAATATGTCACGAAAATTTGAAGATTACGCAATCTTCACCAGTGCGCGACCGTGGAACTGGTTGCTCATGATTTTGCTGGCGTATTCTGGAGCCTGTTCAAGCGTAATTTCGGTGGCGCTTTGGCTGAAGAACGACTCCGGCAAATCACGTACCAGACGCTCCCATGCCTGCGCACGACGCGCGGCTGGCGTCATCACAGAATCCACGCCCTGTAGACGGACATTGCGCAGAATAAATGGCATCACGGTGGTCGGCAGGGCAAAACCTCCCGCCAGACCACAGGCCGCGACACAACCGCCATAGTTCATTTGCGCCAGCAGTTTTGCCAGTACTTTATCGCCCACGGTATCTACCGCGCCTGCCCAAACCTGTTTTTCGAGCGGACGGGTTTCAGCAAACTCATCGCGTCCCAGAATACGATTAGCGCCTAAGGAGCGCAGATAATCGTGGGTACTTTCGCGCCCGGTAACAGCCGCGACCTGATAGCCTAATTTGTGCAACAGCGTAACAGCCGTACTGCCCACGCCGCCGCTGGCGCCGGTCACGACGATTTCACCGGAGTCGGGGAGAACGCCTGCATCCTCCAGCGCCATCACGCACAGCATGGCGGTAAAACCCGCGGTACCGATAATCATTGCTTTACGGCCGTCCAGGCCTTTCGGCATCGGGACCAGCCAGTCGCCGTTAACACGCGCCTGTGAAGCGAGGCCACCCCAGTGGTTTTCACCGACACCCCAGCCGGTCAACAACACCTGCTGCCCGGCGTGAAAACGAGGATCTTCGCTCGAATGCACACGACCGGCAAAGTCAATTCCCGGAATCATCGGAAAATTGCGGATGATTTTACCGGTGCCAGTGATCGCGAGGGCATCCTTGTAATTCAGGCTGGACCAGTCGATATCCACAGTCACGTTCCCCTCCGGGAGACGGTTTTCCTCAAGGGATTGAACCGACGCCAGAGTTTTGCCGTCTTGCTGTTCTAAGATCAAAGCCTGCATACAGATGTCCTCACTAAGCATGGTGATTGGAAAATAATTTCTGGAGACTATACTCGCTCATTGAAACGCTATGCCGATTTAACGCAATAAATTGCCAGATACACCAGGTTTGGTAGTATGCCCCGACCAAATGCAAGTTAGCACTTACTTGCTCTTTAACTGCTTCCCCCATCAACCAACGGAGTGATCTCAAGGATGCGATTAACGACGAAATTTTCAGCTTTTATTACGCTGCTGACGGGGCTGACTATCTTCGTCACCCTGATGGGGTGCTCGCTGAGCTTTTATATTGCGATTCAGGACAAGCTGGGCAACCGTTTACAGTCCGTAGCATCAGTCATTGATTCGCGTCTTGTGACCTCGACTTTACCTACGCTCTCACAGCAACTGGATGAACTGATGGTGCCGGTGGATATTGTGCACATCGACATCCTTCAGGGTAGCAAAGTTGTTCTGAGCCATGCGCGTCAAGGCAGTTATCGTCCGGCGGGGACTCTGGCGCAGTATCGCGAAATGACGGTCCATTCATTAAAAAGCCCTGGGATGACCATTAGGCTAGTCTATCAGGATCCGATGGCGAACTATTTCCGCTCGCTGATGACGACCGCACCGCTGACCGTCGCCGTGGGCTTTATTGTGGTGCTGATTTTTTTGGCGGTGCGCTGGCTGCGGCGTCAACTCTCCGGGCAAGAACTGCTGGAATCGCGGTCGGTGCGCATCTTAAACGGCGAACGGGGCGCGAAGGTGCGTGGTTCGGTCTACGAATGGCCTTCTCGAACCAGCAGTGCGCTGGATGTTCTGCTCTCGGAAATTCAGTTTGCCAGCGATCAGCGCAGTCGGATGGATACGCTCATTCGGTCATACGCCGCTCAGGACAACAAAACCGGCCTGAACAATCGTCTTTTCTTTGATAATCAACTGGCGACGCTGTTGGACGACACTGAGAAAGTGGGTGCGCATGGCGTCGTGATGATCATTCGTCTACCTGATTTTGATTTATTGCGCGATACCTGGGGCCGAACGGTGGCTGAAGACCATCTCTTTACGCTCATTAATCTATTATCGACCTTTATTATGCGTTATCCCGGAGCGCTACTGGCACGCTATCATCGTAGCGATTTTGCTGTGCTACTCCCGCACCGCACGTTGAAAGAGGCCGAAAGTATTGCCAGCCAGTTACTCAAAGCGGTCGATGCCCTGCCGCCAACCAAAATGCTCGATCGTGATGATATGGTTCATATCGGCATTTGCGCCTGGCGCGGTGGGCAACACACTCTTCAGGTGATGGAACATGCCGAAGCCGCCACGCGTAATGCGGTGCTGCAAGGTGCAAACGGCTGGGCGGTGTATGACGATTCCCTGCCGGAAAAAGGACGGGGTAATGTGCGCTGGCGTACGCTTATTGAGCAAATGCTCAGCCGTGGTGGGCCGCGCATTTATCAAAAACCCGCAGTGATGCGAAACGGGCAGGTTCACCATCGTGAATTACTGTGTCGCATTTTTGACGGTACGGAAGAGGTGGTCTCCGCTGAATATTTGCCGATGGTGCTGCAGTTTGGTCTTTCAGAAGAGTACGACCGCCAGCAAATTACGCGCCTTATTCCATTTTTATCTTTCTGGCCGGAGGAAAATCTGGCATTACAGATAACCGTAGAGTCGCTGATTCGCCCGCGTTTTCAGCGTTGGCTGCGTGATGTGCTGATGCAATGTGAAAAATCGCAGCGAAAACGCATTATTTTTGAACTTGCAGAGGCAGATGTCTGTCAACACATCAGCCGCTTACAACCGGTCGTTCGTCTGATGAACGCACTCGGCGCTCGTGTTGCTGTGACACAAGCGGGTTTAACGCTAGTGAGTACCAGTTGGATCAAGGAGCTGGATGTTGAGCTGTTAAAACTGCATCCGGGGCTGGTCAGGAATATTGAAAAACGCACGGAAAACCAGCTTTTAGTTCAGAGTCTGGTTGAAGCATGCAAGGGAACGCAAACGCAAGTTTTCGCCACGGGCATACGTTCACGTAGCGAATGGCAGATGTTGACGGAGCGCGGTGTGGCAGGTGGTCAGGGGGATTTTATTGCTTCCTCTCAGCCGCTTGACAGCAATGTGAAAAAATATTTGCAAAGATACTCTGTTTGACCTGCCGTTTGATTTGTTTTCACGTAGAATATCGCGCCTGTAGCTCTGAGTATGGCGAGCATAAATTTTCACCGTAGCAGATGATTTTTGCGCCTTGTCGCTGCTGCGTGTGGTTGGTAAAGTAAGCGGATTTCATTTTTCCGCCCCAGCTTTCAGGATTATCCCTTAGTATGTTGAAAAAATTTCGTGGCATGTTTTCCAATGACCTGTCCATTGACCTGGGTACTGCGAATACCCTGATTTATGTAAAAGGACAAGGCATCGTATTGAATGAGCCTTCCGTTGTGGCCATTCGTCAGGATCGTGCCGGCTCACCGAAAAGTGTGGCAGCCGTAGGACATGATGCGAAGCAGATGCTGGGTCGTACCCCAGGCAACATCGCCGCGATCCGCCCGATGAAAGACGGCGTTATCGCTGACTTCTTCGTCACCGAAAAAATGCTCCAGCACTTTATCAAACAGGTTCACAGCAATAGCTTCATGCGCCCAAGTCCGCGCGTGCTGGTCTGTGTACCGGTCGGTGCGACTCAGGTTGAGCGTCGTGCAATCCGTGAGTCCGCTCAGGGTGCTGGTGCGCGTGAAGTCTTCCTGATTGAAGAGCCAATGGCTGCAGCAATCGGTGCAGGCCTGCCGGTTTCTGAAGCAACCGGCTCTATGGTGGTGGATATCGGTGGTGGTACCACTGAAGTCGCCGTCATCTCCCTGAACGGTGTGGTTTACTCCTCTTCCGTGCGTATTGGTGGTGACCGTTTCGACGAAGCCATCATTAATTATGTGCGCCGTAACTACGGCTCTCTGATCGGTGAAGCCACCGCAGAGCGTATTAAGCACGAAATCGGTTCTGCTTACCCTGGCGACGAAGTCCGCGAAATAGAAGTGCGCGGTCGTAACCTGGCTGAAGGCGTTCCGCGCGGCTTTACTCTGAACTCCAACGAAATCCTCGAAGCGCTGCAAGAGCCGCTGACCGGTATCGTGAGCGCGGTGATGGTTGCGCTGGAACAGTGCCCGCCGGAACTGGCTTCCGACATTTCAGAGCGTGGGATGGTTCTGACTGGTGGTGGTGCGCTGCTGCGTAACCTCGACCGCCTGTTAATGGAAGAGACAGGTATTCCTGTCGTAGTTGCAGAAGATCCACTGACTTGCGTAGCCCGTGGTGGCGGCAAGGCGCTGGAAATGATCGACATGCACGGCGGCGACTTGTTCAGCGAAGAGTAGTCGGTATGAGAGGGTAGCGAAGGCTACCCTTTCTCTGACACGAGAATACGCATAGCCTATGAAGCCAATTTTTAGCCGTGGCCCGTCGCTGCAGTTTCGCCTGATCCTGGGGGTGCTGGTAGCGCTTGGAGTCATCATCGCCGATAGCCGCCTTGGTATGTTCAGCCAGATCAGAACATACATGGATACCGCCGTCAGTCCTTTCTATTTTGTATCAAACGGTCCCCGTGAATTACTCGACAGCGTTTCTCAAACCTTGTCGTCACGCGATCAACTCGAGCTTGAAAACCGTGCATTGCGTCAGGAACTGCTGCTGAAAAACAGCGAACTGTTGATGCTGGGTCAATACCGCCAGGAAAACGCCCGTCTGCGTGAACTGCTGGGCTCACCGCTGCGTCAGGACGAGCAAAAAATGGTGACTCAGGTGATCTCCACCGTCAACGATCCGTACAGCGATCAGGTGGTTATCGACAAAGGTAGCGTGAACGGTGTTTACGAAGGCCAGCCGGTCATTAGTGACAAAGGCGTTGTGGGCCAGGTGGTTGCTGTCGCCAAGCTCACCAGCCGCGTCCTGCTGATTTGTGATGCCACTCATGCGCTACCCATTCAGGTACTGCGTAACGACATCCGTATTATTGCAGCCGGTAATGGTTGTACGGACGATCTGCAGCTCGAGCATTTGCCCGCTAATACCGATATTCGTGTGGGGGATGTTCTGGTGACTTCCGGTCTCGGTGGTCGTTTCCCTGAAGGGTATCCGGTAGCGGTTGTCTCTTCCGTGAAGCTGGATACGCAACGCGCTTATACCGTGATTCAGGCTCGTCCGACCGCGGGCTTACAGCGTCTGCGTTATTTGCTGCTGTTGTGGGGCGCCGATCGTAACGGCATTAACCCGATGACGCCGGAAGATGTGCACCGCGTCGCCAATGAACGCTTAATGCAGATGATGCCGCAGGTTCTGCCAGCGCCTGATTCAATGGGGCCACCTGCGCCGGTTCCGGCACCTGCTACCGGATTAACGCAGCCACCTCCGGATGCGCCGCTGCCGCCACAAATCTCCCAGGGAGGGCAGTAGTGGCAAGCTATCGTAGCCAGGGGCGCTGGGTTATCTGGCTCTCGTTTTTTATCGCGTTATTGCTGCAAGTCATGCCCTGGCCGGACGACATTCTCGTTTTCCGGCCAAACTGGGTGCTGCTCATTTTACTCTACTGGACCCTGGCCCTGCCGCACCGCGTAAATGTGGGAACGGGTTTTGTGATGGGTGCCATACTGGATCTCATTAGTGGCTCTACGCTTGGCGTGCGCGCCTTGTCGATGAGTATTATTGCGTACCTCGTCGCACTCAAATTCCAGCTTTTCCGTAACCTCGCGCTCTGGCAACAGGCGTTGGTGGTGATGTTGTTGTCCCTCGCCGCAGATATCATTGTTTTCTGGGCTGAGTTTTTAGTGATCAACGTCTCTTTCCGACCGGAAGTGTTCTGGAGTAGTGTAGTAAACGGTGTGCTCTGGCCGTGGCTGTTCCTGCTGATGCGTAAAGTTCGCCAGCAGTTTGCCGTGCAATAAAAGGTTTCTATGACTGCTTTATATCTTGCCTCTGGTTCCCCGCGCCGTCAGGAGTTACTCACTCAACTGGGTATCACTTTTGAACGTATCGTCCCTGGTATTGAAGAAAAACGGGACGATGGCGAAAGCGCACAGCAGTATGTGTCGCGTCTGGCACGGGAAAAAGCCCAGGCGGGCGTGGCGCAAACGCCGCGTGATTTGCCGGTGCTGGGGGCAGATACCATCGTGATTCTCAACGGTGAAGTACTGGAGAAACCGCGTGACGCTGAACATGCGGCGCGTATGCTGCGCAAATTATCCGGACAAACGCATCAGGTGATGACGGCGGTGGCCCTGGCGGACAGCCAGCAGGTGCTGGATTGTCTGGTGGTCACAGATGTCACGTTCAGAGTGCTTACCGATGAGGAAATCGCCGGCTATATCGCCAGCGGTGAACCTATGGATAAAGCAGGTGCATACGGTATTCAAGGGTTGGGTGGCTGTTTTGTCAGGAAGATTAATGGCAGCTATCACGCCGTAGTCGGCTTACCGCTGGTGGAAACGTATGAGTTGCTGAGCAATTTTAACTCACTGCGTGAGGGAAGGGATAATTATGACGGCTGAATTGTTGGTAAACGTAACGCCATCGGAAACCCGAGTGGCCTATATTGATGGCGGCATTCTTCAGGAAATTCATATTGAGCGCGAAGCGCGACGCGGAATAGTAGGCAATATCTACAAAGGTCGTGTCAGTCGTGTACTACCGGGTATGCAGGCGGCATTTGTAGATATTGGCCTTGATAAAGCGGCGTTTCTGCATGCCTCGGACATCATGCCTCATACCGAATGTGTGGCGGGCGAAGAGCAAAAGCAGTTTACCGTTCGCGACATCTCCGAACTGGTCCGTCAGGGGCAGGATCTCATGGTCCAGGTGGTGAAAGATCCCCTCGGCACCAAAGGCGCCCGCCTGACAACAGACATCACTTTACCCTCCCGCTATCTGGTCTTTATGCCGGGTGCGTCGCACGTCGGTGTTTCTCAGCGCATTGAAAGTGAAAGCGAGCGCGAACGCCTGAAAAAGGTGGTGGGCGCTTACTGCGACGAGCAGGGCGGATTCATCATTCGTACGGCGGCAGAAGGGATCAGCGAAGACGATCTGGCGTCCGACGCAGCCTATCTGAAACGCGTCTGGACCAAAGTCATGGAGCGTAAAAAACGCAACCAGACGCGCTACCAACTGTATGGCGAACTGGCGCTGGCCCAGCGCGTATTACGTGATTTCGCTGATGCACAGCTCGACCGAATCCGTGTGGATTCGCGCCTGACCTACGACGCATTGCTGGAATTTACCGCCGAATACATCCCCGAGATGCCTGGCCTGCTGGAGCACTACTCTGGCCGTCAGCCGATCTTCGATCTCTACGACGTTGAGAACGAAATCCAGCGCGCGCTGGAGCGTAAAGTTGAGCTCAAATCCGGCGGATATTTGATCATCGATCAAACCGAAGCCATGACCACCGTGGACATCAACACCGGCGCATTTGTCGGCCATCGCAATCTCGACGATACCATTTTCAACACCAACATCGAAGCGACGCAGGCCATTGCGCGCCAGCTTCGTCTGCGCAATCTCGGCGGGATTATCATCATCGACTTTATCGATATGAATAACGAAGATCACCGCCGCCGCGTCCTGCATTCCCTGGAGCAGGCACTGAGCAAAGATCGGGTCAAAACCAGTATCAACGGCTTCTCACAGCTGGGCCTGGTAGAGATGACCCGCAAGCGCACGCGCGAAAGCGTCGAACACGTGCTGTGCAACGAATGCCCGACCTGCCACGGACGCGGCACGGTAAAGTCCGTGGAGACGGTGTGCTACGAAATCATGCGTGAAATTGTCCGCGTGCATCATGCTTACGACTCCGATCGTTTTCTGGTCTATGCTTCCCCTGCAGTGGCTGAGGCGCTGAAAGGCGAAGAGTCGCACGCGCTGGCGGAAGTGGAAATCTTTGTCGGCAAACAGGTAAAAGTACAAATCGAACCACTCTACAGCCAGCAGCAGTTTGATGTGGTGATGATGTAAGACGCAGCATAGCTGCAAGAGAACGGCTGACAAGGAGAGATGCGTGAGGCGATTGCCAGGAATTTTACTGCTTACAGGGGCAACGCTTGTCGTCATTGTCGCGTTGCTCGTGAGCGGGCTGCGCCTCGTTTTACCGCATCTCGACAGCTGGCGCCCGCAGGTGCTGGCAAAAATAGAAAGCGCAACCGGCGTTCCCGTTGATGTCAGCCAGCTGAGCGCAAACTGGCAAAACTTCGGCCCGACGCTGGATGTGCGCGATATCAATGCCACCCTGAAAGACGGCGGCTACCTCAAAATTAAACGCGTGACCCTGGCGCTGGATGTCTGGCAAAGTCTGCTGCACATGCGCTGGCAGTTCCGCGATCTCACCTTCTACCAGCTGCAGTTTTTAACCAATACCCCACTGAGCAATAGCGAAGACAGCAAAGGTATTGAGACCAACCGCATCAGCGATCTTTTCCTGCGTCAGTTCGATCATTTCGATCTGCGCGACAGCGAAATCAGCTTCATCACGCTCTCCGGGCAAAGGGCTGAACTGGCGATCCCACAGCTCACCTGGCTCAACGGTAAAGATCGTCATCGCGCCGAAGGGCAGGTCAATCTCTCCAGCCTGAACGGGCAGCACGGCATCATGCAGGTGCGCATGGATCTGCGCGACGACAACGGGTTGCTGAACAAGGGTAAAGTCTGGCTGCAGGCCGATGATGTTGATGTAAAACCGTGGCTCGGTAAATGGATGCAGGACAACGTGGCGCTGCAGCGGGCGAGATTTAGCCTTGAAGGCTGGCTGACGCTGGCCGATGGTGATATTGCCGCCGGTGATGTCTGGTTGAAGCAGGGCGGTGCGGCGTGGAAAGGTGAAAACCAAACCCACGATATGTCCGTCGATAACCTAACTGCCCATGTGACGCGCCAGGGGGCCAACTGGCAATTCACGATCCCGGATACGCGCATCACAATGGACGGAAAAGCCTGGCCGCGCGGTGCGTTAACGATGGCGTGGGTGCCTGAGCAGGAAGTTGGCGGCGTGAATAACAAACGCAGCGACGAGCTGCGCATTCGCGCCAGTCATCTCGATCTGGAAAGTCTCGACGGTTTGCGCCCGATTGCGAACCGCATGTCTTCCGCGCTGGGGGAAGTCTGGCAAGCTACGCAGCCGAGCGGGCAGATTGACACGCTGGCGCTGGATATCCCATTGCAGGCCACTGAAAAGACGCGCTTTCAGGCTTCCTGGAAAGCGCTTGCCTGGAAGCAATGGAAACTGCTCCCTGGAGCCGAACATTTTGATGGCAAGCTTGAAGGCAGCGTTGAAGACGGCAGACTGACGGCGCTAATGACCGATGCCAAAATGCCGTACGAAACGGTTTTCCGCGCGCCGCTGGAAATCGAAAAAGGCGCGGCGACGCTCAACTGGCTGAAGAACGATAAAGGTTTCCAGCTGGATGGCCGTGATATCGACGTCAAAGCGACCGGCGTTCACGCGAGCGGTAATTTCCGCTATTTGCAGCCCGCTGGAGATGAACCCTGGCTGGGCATTCTGGCAGGTATCAGCACCGATGATGGTGGTCAGGCCTGGCGCTACTTCCCGGAAAACTTGATGGGCAAAGCGCTGGTGGACTACCTGAGCGGAGCGATTCAGGGCGGTCAGGCCGATAACGCCACGCTGGTGTACGGCGGTAATCCGCATCTGTTCCCCTATAAACACAACGAAGGTCAGTTCCAGATTCTGGTTCCGCTGCGCAATGCTACCTTCGCCTTCCAGCCGGACTGGCCCGCGCTGAAAAACCTCGATATTGAGCTGAACTTCCTCAACGATGGCCTGTGGATGAAGACGGACAGCGTCGCACTCGGCGGCGTCACTGCCAGCAATCTGACGGCGGTAATTCCTGATTATTCAAAAGAAAAGTTGCTGATCGATGCGGACATCAATGGTCCGGGTAAAGCCGTTGGCCCTTATTTCGAAGACACACCGCTCGACGACTCGCTGGCTGCGGCGCTACAACAGCTGCAAATTGACGGCGATGTGAATGCCCGTTTGCATCTGGATATCCCGCTGGATGGCGAAATGACCACCGCAGAAGGCGACGTGGTTCTGAACAACAACAGCCTGTTTATCAAACCGCTCGACAGCACGCTCAAGAATCTGAGCGGTAAGTTCAGCTTTGTGAATGGCAACCTGAAGAGCGACCCGCTGAAAGCGACCTGGTTTAATCAGCCGCTCAATGTTGATTTCAGCACCACCGAGGGTGAAAAAGCCTATCAGGTTGCGGTGAACATGGACGCGAACTGGCAGCCTGCGCGCATGGACGTCCTGCCAAAACCGGTGGCTGAATCTATCGACGGGACGGTGGCCTGGAACGGCAAAGTGGCTATTGACCTACCGTATCGCGGAAGTGCGCACTATAAGGTCGATGTGACTGGCGATCTGAAGAATGTAAGCAGTCACTTACCTGCGCCGCTGGATAAGAAAACCGGGCAGCCATTGCCGATGCAAATAAACGTACAAGGCGACCTGAACAGTTTCGAGCTGACCGGCAATGCCAGCGGTAAAAATCATTTCAATAGCCGCTGGTTACTCAATCGCAAGTTAACGCTCGACAGAGCTATCTGGACCACGGATAGCCGCACTATTCCCCCGTTACCTGAGCAGCCGGGCGTTGAACTGAATCTGCCGCCAATGGATGGCGCAGAATGGCTGGCGATGTTTAACAAGGGCGTCGGGCAAAATGTCGATCAGGCGGCGCAGTTCCCGCAGCGCATCACTGTCCGTACTCCGGCTCTGACCCTGGGTGGGCAGCAGTGGAATAATCTCAGCATTGTCTCTGAACCGACGCTTAATGGATCGACTGTAGAAGCGCAGGGGCGTGAAATTAACGGCACGCTGACGATGCGTGACAACGCCCCGTGGCAGGCGGCGATTCGTTATCTCTACTATAACCCGACGACGGCAGCGAAAGGGCAAACGGGAACGGATTCGCCATTAGCCGAAGTTTCAAAAGTGGATTTCAGCGGCTGGCCTGATTTACAGCTGCGCTGCGCAGAATGCTGGCTCTGGGGGCAGAAATACGGCCGCATCGACGGTGACTTTAGTATTCAGGGCAATACCCTTAGCCTGGCAGGGGGCCTGATTGATACCGGTTTTGGCCGACTGACGGCAGACGGTGAATGGGTGAACGGTGCAGGCGACCAGCGCACCTCGCTGAAGGGAAAAGTAAAAGGCAATAAGCTGGATGCTGCGGCTAATTTCTTTGGCGTCAGCACCCCGCTACGCGGTTCTTCTTTTGATGTGAATTACGATCTGCACTGGCGCGCTGAGCCGTGGAAGCCGGACGAAGCGTCTCTCAACGGCATCCTGAAAACCAATCTGGGCAAAGGCGAGATCGCCGACGTCAGTACCGGCCATGCCGGGCAGTTGTTACGCTTGCTGAGTTTCGATGCGCTGCTGCGCAAACTGCGCTTTGACTTTAGCGACACCTTCAGCGAAGGGTTCTATTACGATTCCATTCGCAGCACGGCGTGGATCAAAGACGGCGTACTCCACACGGACGATACGCTGGTGGATGGCCTTGAGGCCGATATCGCCATGAAAGGCTCCGTCAATCTGGTGCGCCGAGAGCTGGACCTTGAGGCTGTGGTTGCGCCGGAAATCTCAGCGACCGTCGGCGTCGCAGCGGCGTTCGTGGTGAACCCGATTGTCGGCGCGGCGGTATTTGCCGCCAGCAAGGTGCTGGGGCCGTTGTGGAGCAAAGTATCAATCCTGCGTTATCGCATCACAGGTCCGGTTGATAAGCCGCAGATTAATGAGGTGCTCCGTCAGGCGCGCAAAGAAGCACAGCAATGATTTGACGCGGGCAAGTAATTGCCCCACTCTCATAAATAATGAATTTATTTACCGCCAACTGGCGGCAACGAACGAGTAGCAAAAACGATGAGTCTGAACCTGGTAAGTGAACATTTGCTCGCAGCGAACGGCCTGAGTCATCAGGACCTGTTTTCCATTCTCGCCCAACTGACCGAGCGCCGCCTCGATTACGGCGATCTCTATTTCCAGTCGAGCTACCACGAATCCTGGGTTTTAGAAGACAGCATCATTAAAGATGGCTCCTATAACATCGATCAGGGCGTTGGCGTTCGCGCCGTGAGCGGTGAGAAAACCGGTTTTGCCTATGCCGATCAAATTAGCCTGACCGCGCTTGAGCAAAGCGCCCAGGCGGCACGCACCATCGTACGTGAAACGGGCGATGGCCGCGTGAAAACGCTGGGCGAAGTGCAGCACACAGCGCTGTATACCAGCATCGATCCGCTGCAAAGCATGAGCCGCGAAGAGAAGCTGGATATCTTGCGCCGCGTAGACAAAGTGGCGCGTGCTGCGGATAAACGCGTGCAGGAAGTTTCTGCCAGCCTCAGCGGTGTGTATGAACTCATTCTGGTTGCCGCTACTGACGGTACTCTGGCGGCGGATGTGCGCCCGCTGGTTCGTCTGTCTGTGAGCGTGCAGGTGGAAGACGACGGTAAACGCGAGCGCGGCTCCAGCGGTGGCGGCGGTCGTTTCGGCTATGACTGGTTCCTGGCCGACGAAGACGGTGAAGTGCGTGCGGATGCCTGGGCGAAAGAAGCTGTGCGTATGGCGATGGTCAATCTCAATGCGGTAGCAGCACCCGCCGGTACGCTGCCGGTCGTCCTTGGCGCGGGCTGGCCTGGCGTGCTGCTGCACGAAGCGGTCGGTCACGGTCTGGAAGGCGATTTTAACCGTCGCGGCACCTCTGTGTTCAGTGGTCAGATGGGCGAACTGGTGGCCTCTGAGCTGTGTACCGTTGTGGATGATGGCACCATGACCGATCGTCGTGGCTCAATCTCCATCGACGATGAAGGGACGCCAGGACAGTACAACGTGCTGATCGAAAACGGCATCCTGAAAGGTTACATGCAGGACAAACTCAACGCGCGCCTGATGGGCGTCGCACCTACCGGTAACGGCCGTCGTGAGTCCTACGCGCATCTGCCGATGCCGCGCATGACCAACACCTATATGCTGGCGGGTAAGTCCACGCCGCAGGAGATTATCGAATCGGTGGATTACGGTATCTTCGCGCCAAACTTCGGCGGCGGTCAGGTGGATATCACCTCCGGCAAGTTTGTCTTCTCAACGTCAGAGGCCTATCTGATTGAGAAAGGCAAAGTCACCAAAGCGGTGAAAGGTGCCACGCTGATTGGTTCCGGTATCGAAGCGATGCAGCAGATTTCGATGGTCGGCAACGATCTGAAGCTGGATAAAGGCGTGGGCGTCTGCGGTAAAGAGGGCCAGAGTCTGCCGGTTGGCGTCGGTCAGCCGACGCTGAAAGTGGACAACCTGACCGTCGGCGGTACGGCCTGACCTGAACAATCCTGAAAAAAATGGCGCGCCTCAATAAGGCGCGCCATTTTTTTATGTGACGCTTATCGGACGCTGTTCAGCGGTATCTCAGGATCGGGCTCACGCGTGATGCGGTTGCGTAAATCACGACGAATAATTTCGATCGACCAGAACCAGACCAGGTGTCCCACAATCTCGGAAACGTGTTCGTACCAGGGCAGAGTAAACAGCGGCGGTGTCAGCCCCATCAGCGGGAATGAAATCATATGGACAAAAATCTGCGCTAATGCCCCAGCGAATAACCCCTGCCAGAGTTTTATTTTCGGGAAGACTTCTGCCACAACGCAATAGCCTACAGCGAACACGATGGAGAAAATAATATGTGTTACGCCAACCCAGTTAAATACATGCCCAGCAAATGAATAAACCGCTGCGTTTGGATCGACGACGCCCAGCCAGTCACGCAGGAATACATAGGGAGGATTGAGGAAATTACGCGAGCAATCAATTTGGCTGGCTGCTCTGATTAATTGTTCTGGTCCACATGCAGCGCTGAATAAATCGGTTGGACTGCGTGGAGGAAGTGGGACCTCTGCGCCCCATTTGACAAAGGCCGAGACGATTCCGGCGATCAGCCCAATGAACGCGGCAAGCCCATAGCGCCTGCGTGAAGGCGGTGTTTGTTCAAACAGATTCATTTTTATTCCTTGTTTAAATAATTCCTGAGTAACATTATTTTTATAAAGTATATTTTTAACAAATAAATAACTCCTGATACCCAAATACGATAAATGGCAAATGGCGAAGGTGTCAATTCGCCATTATTAATAGAATTGAGTGAAATATCTTAATTATTCCTTCCTTCTGCCTCGCATTCCCTGATACAACTCCGCCACTTCGACAAAATAATCTGTCAGATAATTAATGCACACCTGAACCTTGAGCGGCAGTTTGTCCTTTTCAGTATACAGGGCATACACCGGGCGCGGGTCGGACTGATAGCGTGGGAACAGGATCTCAAGCTCGCCGCTGTTGATCTCATTGATCACCCACATCAGCGGTACGTAGGCAATGCCCGCACCAGCAACCAGCCAGCGGGAAATGGTCATCGGATCGTTAGTCACAAATCGCCCTTGCGGCAGCAATTTTGTGGAAAGCCCTTCCGGGGCGATCAGCTCAAACTCGTTGTCCGGGCGCACGCTGTATTCCAGCCATGAATGATTGCTCAGATCGGCGGGTTTTTCCGGCACCCCAAACTGCGCCAGATAATTTTTTGAGGCGCAGACCACCATCGGCATACTGCCCAGACGGCGCGAAAACAGGCTGGAGTCCTGTAACGCGCCGACGCGGATCACCACATCCAGTCCGTCGGCGATCAGGTCCGGTGCGGGGATGCCGGTGACTAAATTGACCGCCAGTCCTGGATACTCTTTGAGCATTTCTGCCGTCATACTGGCGAGGACATTTTGTGCCATAGTTGAAGAACACCCGATCCGCAGCGTGCCGATAGGCGTGTTATTGAATGCGTAGAGTTGTTCATGCACGTCCTGGACTTCGTGCAGCATCCGACGACAGCCCTGGTAATAAATTTTGCCTGCCTCCGTCAGCCCAATGCTGCGGGTGCTGCGGTTCAGCAGTTTGACCTGCAGCTCATCTTCCAGTTTTGACACCGTCTGGCTGATGGAGGAAACACTCATTTGCAGCTGGCGGGCAGCGGCGGTAAAGGAGCCAAATTCGACGACTTTGGCAAACACAGACATGCGCTTTAAACGTTCCATTGTTCACTCTGGCTTAAAAGTGATTTAGATCACATATTATAGATAACAGCATAACAGTTACGTTAATATATTATTACTGACATAACAGCTTCACCATTCCCGCCCGGCTTTTCTTGCCCTTCAGCGATGGTGTGAGCTAAACAAAAAACTGTCGCCTGCTCGCTCTCAAATCAAGGTCAACATGAGTCTGTTTCCCGTTATCGTGGTGTTCGGTCTGTCGTTCCC
This sequence comes from Lelliottia jeotgali, assembly GCF_016771845.1. NCBI lineage: Bacteria > Pseudomonadati > Pseudomonadota > Gammaproteobacteria > Enterobacterales > Enterobacteriaceae > Lelliottia > Lelliottia jeotgali. The sequence goes on from NZ_JAENMQ010000009.1 coordinate 37,277, forward strand.
ACCGATTTTCTTCGAACTAATTTTATCACTGGCGATTTTCTGGCTGGTGCGCAAGGTGCTGGTCCCGACCGGTATCTACGACTTTGTCTGGCACCCTGCACTGTTTAATACCGCGCTGTATTGCTGCCTGTTTTACTTAATATCGCGCATGTTTGTCTGAGGTAGATGTGAAAACACTAACAAGAAATATCTCCCGTACCGCCATTACCGTGGCGTTGGTAGTCCTGGCGTTCATCGCTATTTTCCGCGCCTGGGTGTTTTATACCGAGTCGCCGTGGACGCGCGATGCGCGTTTCAGCGCTGACGTCGTGGCGATCGCACCGGATGTCGCCGGGCTTATCACTGCGGTTAATGTGCGTGATAACCAGCTGGTGAAGAAAGATCAGGTGCTTTTCACCATTGATCAGCCGCGCTACCAAAAAGCCCTCGAAGAAGCTGAAGCAGACGTCGCTTATTACCGCGCACTTGCCACGGAAAAACGCCGTGAAGCTGGACGACGCAATCAGCTTGGCGTTCAGGCCATGTCGCGTGAAGAGATTGACCAGTCCAATAACGTTCTGCAAACCGTGCTCCATCAGCAGTCAAAAGCAGAAGCCACGCGTGATCTGGCGAAACTGGATCTGGAACGCACAGTGATCCGTGCGCCCTCTGACGGCTGGGTGACTAACCTCAACGTCTACACCGGGGAATTTATCACCCGCGGCTCGACCGCCGTGGCGCTGGTGAAACAGCACTCTTTCTACATTCTTGCCTATATGGAAGAGACCAAACTCGAAGGCGTGCGTCCAGGCTACCGCGCTGAAATCACGCCGCTCGGCAGCAACCGCGTGCTCAAAGGCACGGTGGATAGTGTCGCCGCTGGCGTCACTAACTCCAGCGCGACGCGTGATAGCAAAGGGATGGCAACGGTCGATTCTAATCTTGAGTGGGTTCGTCTGGCGCAACGCGTGCCGGTGCGCATTCGTCTGGATGAAGAGCAGGGTAATCTGTGGCCGGCCGGCACGACCGCGACGGTGGTGATCACGGGCGAAAAAGACCGCGATGCCAACAACGATTCTCTGTTCCGCAAAATCGCGCATCGTCTGCGTGAGATTGGTTGATTGTGATGGGTATTTTTACCATCGCCAGCCAGCATGTACGCTTCGCCGTTAAGCTGGCGTGCGCCATCGTGCTGGCGCTGTTTGTCGGTTTCCACTTCCAGCTGGAAACACCGCGTTGGGCGGTACTGACGGCAGCGATAGTTGCGGCGGGCCCCGCTTTCGCGGCAGGCGGCGAACCTTACTCTGGTGCTATCCGCTATCGCGGTATGCTGCGTATTGTCGGGACCTTTATCGGCTGTATCGCGGCGCTGACGATCATCATCACCATGATTCGCTCCCCGCTGATGATGCTGATGGTGTGCTGTATCTGGGCGGGTTTTTGTACCTGGATCTCTTCCCTGGTCAAAGTGGAAAACTCCTACGCCTGGGGGTTGTCCGGGTATACCGCGCTGATCATTGTTATCACCATCCAGACTGAACCTTTGCTTGCCCCGCAGTTCGCGCTGGAGCGGTGTAGCGAAATTGTCATCGGGATCGTGTGTGCGATTGTCGCCGATCTGCTTTTCTCGCCGCGATCCATCAAGCAAGAGGTCGATCGAGAGCTGGATGCCCTGATTGTTGCCCAGTATCAACTGATGCAGCTCTGCATTAAACACGGCGACAGTGACGAGGTGGATAAAGCCTGGGGCGCTTTGGTTCGCCGCAGCACTGCGCTGGAAGGAATGCGCAGTAACCTGAATATGGAATCCTCCCGTTGGGCGCGCGCTAACCGGCGTTTAAAAGCGCTCAATACGGTATCGTTAACGCTGATTACCCAGGCGTGCGAAACCTATCTTATTCAGAACACACGCCCGGAAGCGATCACTGAGACGTTTCGTGAGCTGTTCGAGGAACCGGTTGAAACGGTGCAGGATGTCCATAAACAGCTGAAGAGAATGCGCCGGGTGATTGCCTGGACGGGTGAGCGCGAAACGCCCGTCACCCTTTATAGCTGGGTCGGAGCGGCGACGCGCTACTTGTTGCTTAAACGCGGGGTGATCAGCAATACCAAAATCAGCGCAACCGAAGAAGAAGTCCTGCGTAGCGAAGTGGTTATCAAGGCCGAGTCGGCAGAGCGTCATCATGCAATGGTTAACTTCTGGCGCACTACGCTGGCCTGTATGCTCGGCACGCTGTTCTGGCTGTGGACGGGCTGGACCTCAGGCAGTGGCGCGATGGTCATGATTGCGGTAGTGACCTCGCTGGCGATGCGCTTGCCCAATCCGCGCATGGTGGCCATCGATTTCCTTTACGGCACCCTTGCCGCGTTGCCCCTCGGCGCGTTCTATTTTCTGGTGGTGATCCCATCAACACAGCAAAGCATGCTGCTGTTGTGTATCAGCCTGGCGGTACTGGCGTTCTTTATTGGTATCGAAGTGCAGAAACGCCGCCTGGGATCGCTGGGTGCGCTGGCCAGTACCATTAATATTCTGGTGCTGGATAACCCGATGACTTTCCACTTCAGTCAGTTTCTCGACAGCGCGTTAGGCCAGCTGGTGGGCTGTTTCCTGGCGATGATGGTGATTCTGCTGGTGCGCGATAATTCGCAGGCGCGAACCGGACGTGTGCTGCTGAATCAATTTGTCTCGGCAGCTGTTTCCGCGATGACGACCAACACCGCGCGTCGAAAAGAGAATCATCTGCCCGCGCTGTATCAGCAGCTGTTTTTACTGCTGACCAAATTCCCTGACGATATCGGCAAGTTCCGCCTGGCGCTGACGATGATCATCGCGCACCAGCGTCTGCGTAATGCGCCTGTACCGATCAACGACGATCTGTCGGCGTTTCACCGTCAGCTTCGTCGCACGGCGGATCATGTGATTTCTGCGTCGAGCGACGATAAGCGTCGCCGCTATTTTGCCCAACTGCTGGAAGAGCTGAACATCTACCAGGAGAAACTGCAGGTATGGGAAGCACCGCCGCAGGTGACGGAGCCGGTACGGCGTCTGACGGATGTGTTGCATCGGTATCAAAACGCGCTCACCGACAGCTAAAGGTGGAGCAGAACCTGTAGGCCGGGTAAGCGCAGCGCCACCCGGCAAACTCCCGCACAAACCGACGCCAAAAGCGTCGGTTTTTTTGTGGCTATACTTAATCTGGCAGGCTCTTAAACCCAGATCAGGAGGACACATGACCACCCAGGCACTCCAGGACAATGCGCTTTTTCAAACCGGATATCTGGTAGACGGCATATGGAAAACGCTGGATACCACCTTTGATGTGCTCAACCCGGCAACGGGCGATGTCGTCGCCAAAGTCGCAAAAGCAGGTAAAAAAGAGACGGAAGAGGCTATCGCAGCAGCGAGCCGCGCCTTCCCCGCATGGCGAGCGAAAACAGCAAAAGAGCGTTCAACGATCCTTTATCGCTGGTACGAACTGATTATTGAGAATAAAAGCTGGCTTGGACGGCTGATGACCACCGAACAAGGCAAACCGCTGAAAGAGGCAGAAGGGGAAGTCGAGTACGCCGCCAGCTTCATTCAGTGGTTTGCTGAGCAGGCGAAACGCGCTAACGGCGAAATCATTCCCCCGATCAAACCTGGCTCGCGCATCCTGGCGACACGTGAACCTATCGGTGTTGTCGCGGCTATCACACCGTGGAATTTCCCGATGGCGATGCTGACGCGAAAACTTGGCCCGGCGCTGGCCGCAGGTTGTACTGGCGTGATCAAACCCGCCAACAACACGCCGCTCAGTGCCTTTGCTCTGCTAACGCTGGCAAAAAAAGCAGGCGTTCCAGACGGGGTTCTCAATGCCGTCGCCGGGAATACTCATGAGATCAGCGATGCGATCATGGCCAGCCACGAGGTGCGCAAAATTTCGTTTACCGGCTCTACCGCCGTCGGCAAAACGCTGGTGCGTAACGCCGCAGAAACCATGAAAAAAGTGTCAATGGAGCTCGGGGGTAATGCACCTTATATCATCTTTGAAGATGCCGATATAGATGCTGCCGTGAAAGGGGCCATCGCCAATAAATTTCGCAATGCCGGACAGGTGTGCGTCAGCGTGAACCGCTTCTTCATTCAGGAATCCGTCTATGACACCTTTGTGGCAAAACTTGCCGAGGCGGTGACCGCGCTGAAAGTGGGCAACGGTCAGGATGAGGGCGTGGTCGTTGGCCCGCTGATTGAACGTGCCGCCGTCGATAAAGTGCGAGAGCACGTGGAAGATGCGGTGGCGAAAGGTGCTACGGTACTGGCGGGCGGTAAACCGCATTCGCTTGGCGGCAACTTCTGGCTGCCGACCGTGCTGGGGGATTGCCACGAAGGGATGAAGCTGGCCGAGGAAGAGACTTTTGGCCCGGTTGCAGCTTGCTTCCGCTTTACGTCTGAAGAGGAGGTCATCCAGCGAGCCAACAACACGCCGTATGGCCTGGCCGCCTATTTCTATACGCAAAATCTGTCGCGCGTTTTCCGCGTTTCGCAGGCCATTGAGAGCGGAATGATCGGGATTAACGAATGTGCGGTATCGACTGAACTCGGCCCGTTCGGCGGGGTGAAAGAGTCGGGCCTGGGTCGAGAAGGCTCGGTGTTAGGGCTGGAGGAATTTCTGGAAGTGAAAACCCTGCATATCGGGGGATTATAATCATCGTCAGGGCGGCGTAAGCCGCCTGTCTGGACGGGGTGGCGGGCAATGAATATCACTACTTTTGATTTTGATGAAATCGACAGTCAGGAAGACTTTTATCGCGAATTTTGTCGTGCTTTCGGCTTAGAACGGGGAAGGGTCACGGACCTGGATTCCCTTTGGGATGTGGTCATTGGCGACGTTTTGCCCATGCCGCTTGAAATAGAGTTTATCCATTTACCGGATAAGCTGCGCCGACGTTTTGGCGCGCTGATTCTGCTGTTTGATGAGGCGGAAGAAGAGCTGGAAGGGCAATTACGTTTTAATGCTCGTCACTGACAGGCAAAATAAAAAAGCCCCTGACAAGGTGTCAGGGGCAAGTCGTATGATGAGATACGACGAGGGTTTATTTGTACAGTTCAGCCGTTGCATGCCAGTGGTCACCTTCGTTCAACTCGGTGACACGATAGCTGCTGGCGCCTGCTTTTTCAGCTTTAGCGGCTAATTCCTGACGGATATCCATCGGAGAGCCTGCTACTGAAGAAACGGAGATGCTACCCATTGATTGCAGATTTTGCGCTTGCTCTGAATTCACCTGATGCACAGCTGCGCTGGCACCGAAAGAGAGAACGGAAGCTAAGCCAAGGGTTGCGATGATTAATTTAGTGTTCATAGTCGTACTCCTAAAATGTGTTTCCTCAACGGCGAGAAGGGTTATACCGCTATTTTTATGCCTGGTGCCGTTGAGTGGATAATGTCGTTACTACACTCGATATAACTTATTTGTACAGCTCAGCCGTTGCGTGCCAATGGTCGCCAGAACGCGCTTCGACGATGCGATAAGAAGACGCACCTTGTTCTTCAGCTTTTTTGTTCAGCATCTCGTGCATGTCCATTGGAGATGTACCGATTGCACCGACAGAAATGGTGCCGATTGCCTGACGGGATTGTGCCTGGTCAGCGTTAATAGAATCGGCAGCAAATGCACCGAATGACAGGACTGACAGGACGCTCAGGGCTGCAACAGTAGTTTTGATTTTCATGATTCTTTACCTCGTCGATTTTATTGGGGTCTTTCGTTTCGTGACCCTCATCACAAAATCAAGTATACACTAGTCACGCCAAAAATTAATACCACGCTAATTGTTTCATGGGTAATTACGTGTTAACCAGTCACGTTTTTATAACCAAATTGCATAAAATCGGTCGTTTTTTCGTCACATAATGCCGATATATCTAAAAAAATCATATGGATATGAAACTTTGATTTTTTGTGCGATTTGTTGATTTATGATTCACTGGATGAATGAAAAGAGGCAGAGAAAAGCACTATTTGCAAAAGTAACGGCAACAGATTAGGGAAGTGAGCGAAGCGGAGGGAGACGATTCCCCGCCGCCTCAGCGGCAGGGTGGGTAGGTGTTTACAGCTCTTGCTCGAACAGCGTCAGGATAGCTTCGTAGAGATCTTTAACGGAGAAACCATTCGCCGGGGTCGTAAAGATGGTGTCATCACCTGCAATGGTACCGAGGATACCTTCCGCTTTACCCAGAGAGTCCAGCAGGCGGGCAATTAGCTGCGCGGCGCCAGGGCTGGTATGGATAACGACCACTGCGTCGTTGAAATCAATATCCAGCACCAGATTCTTCAGAGGGCTAGAGGTGGTCGGTACGCCCAGTTCGGCTGGCAGGCAGTAGACCATTTCCATTTTGGCATTGCGGGTACGTACCGCACCAAATTTGGTTAACATACGGGAGACTTTCGACTGATTAATGTTCTCGAAACCTTGTTCCTGTAAGGCCAGGACAATCTCTCCCTGAGAACTGAATTTCTCTTCTTTGAGCAGCGCTTTAAACGCCTTCACTAATTCTTCTTGTTTTGACGAGCTACGCATAAGTCACCCGGAATATGACGAAAGAAACACCATTATTATGCATGTAAATGAATTTTTATGCAAATTATCTGCCCGGAGTTAGGCTGAATTAATGTTATGAAAGGGAGTGATTTTATCAAATTTCGTTATCAGAAAACATGCCTGGGTCACGGCGCGTAAATAACCTTAAAAGTAAATTAAATGTTATCAAAATGATGTTGTTTTGCTGGCGAGTGAGGGTGTATTGTAACCACCGTCTTGATTGGCTACTTCGTTGCCGCTATTTACTGGAAGCATAGTGGTAGAGGCGAAAGGCGCGTGACCTCAAATTCTTTAGCTACGAAAATTGTAATTATTTACCTGCTGAATTACTGTCGCCGCAACGGAGTAACAGATATTAAAGTTAACCATAATAAGGAGTTTAGGATGAAAGTTGCAGTCCTCGGCGCTGCTGGTGGTATCGGCCAGGCGCTTGCCCTACTACTGAAAACCCAACTGCCTTCAGGCTCAGAACTCTCCCTGTATGATATTGCTCCGGTCACCCCTGGTGTCGCGGTTGACCTGAGCCACATCCCAACAGCTGTGAAAATCAAAGGCTTCTCCGGTGAAAACGCTCGTCCAGCGCTTGAAGGCGCAGATGTGGTGCTGATCTCCGCGGGCGTTGCCCGTAAGCCTGGCATGGACCGTTCCGATCTGTTCAACGTCAACGCCGGTATCGTGAAGAACCTGGTGCAGCAGATCGCAGAAACCTGCCCGAAAGCCTGTATCGGTATCATCACTAACCCGGTCAACACCACTGTGGCTATCGCTGCAGAAGTGCTGAAGAAAGCGGGCGTGTATGATAAGAACAAACTGTTTGGCGTGACCACGCTGGACATCATCCGTTCCAACACCTTTGTTGCTGAACTGAAAGGCAAACTGCCATCTGACATCGAAGTGCCGGTTATTGGTGGTCACTCTGGTGTGACTATTCTGCCGCTGCTGTCGCAGATCCCTGGCGTGAGCTTCTCCGAGCAGGAAGTAGCTGATCTGACTAAACGCATCCAGAACGCGGGCACCGAAGTGGTGGAAGCGAAGGCGGGTGGCGGTTCTGCGACTCTGTCTATGGGCCAGGCTGCGGCTCGTTTCGGTCTGTCTCTGGTTCGTGCGCTGCAAGGCGAGAAAGGCGTAGTAGAATGTGCGTATGTGGAAGGTGACGGCGAACACGCCCGCTTCTTCTCACAGCCGCTGCTGCTGGGCAAAAACGGCGTTGAAGAACGTCAGTCAATCGGCAAGCTGAGCGCGTTTGAACAACAAGCGATGGAAGGCATGCTCGATACGCTGAAGAAAGATATCACCCTGGGCGAAGAGTTCGTTAACAAGTAAGCGAATGCCAGGCGATAAAAAACCGGAGCCATAATGACTCCGGTTTTTTTATGCGGATTAGTTGGTCGCCGGGTATTCCTGAATCGTGACCTGAATCGTCAGCTTCTTATCATTACGCATGACTTCCACCGGTATGATCGACCCAGGACGAATTTCCGCGACCTGATCCATCGTTTCCAGGGCGGACACCGCTGGTGTGCCATTCACCGAAACGATCACGTCATTCACCTGAAGGCCCGCCGCCGCTGCCGGACCGCCTGGCGTAACTTCATTGACGACGATGCCCTGAATCTGATCGATTCCGCCACCCTGCGTATGCAGTGGCGCAATTTCACGCCCACCAATCCCGATATAACCACGGATCACGCGACCGTCGCGGATCAGCTTGTCCATAATTTTGTTGGCCAACTGGAAGGGTATCGCAAAGCCGATACCTTCCGGCGTTTCGCCGTCGTTACTTTTATCAAACGACAGGGTGTTGATACCCATCAGTTCGCCCAGCGAATTCACCAGCGCACCGCCGGAGTTCCCGTGGTTAATGGAAGCATCCGTTTGCAGGAAGTTCTGTCGCCCTGATGGGTTCAGGCCGATACGACCGGTGGCGCTGATGATCCCCTGAGTGATGGTTTGCCCCAGGTTATACGGGTTACCGATGGCCATCACCACATCGCCGATATGCGGCGTGCGTTTACGGTTAATCGGAATCACCGGCAGGCCACCGGTGGCCGTGATTTTGAGCACTGCCAGATCGGTCAGGCTATCGGAACCGACCAGAAGCGCTTCAAAGACACGTCCATCCTGCAGGGCAACAATTATCTGATCGGCGTCGTTGATCACATGCTTGTTGGTAATGATGTAGCCGCGCTCGTCCATTATCACGCCGGATCCGAGCGTGCGGATCTCCAGCTGATTATTCGCCGAGCTGTTGAGGCCACGGTTATAAACGTTCACTACGGCAGGCGCAGCACGGCGAACGGCCTGGTTGTAACTCACCGGCGTCTCATCGGTACTGTCGAACTGCGGCGCCGCCAGCTTATTGAACTGTCGTAAAGAGGGCATTGCAGCCAGTAACAATCCGCCAACGACTAAACCGATGGCGATCGAACGAAATAGCTTAAGAAACATGATGCGGGCGTCGTTAATTTAGGAACGGTTGCAGCATAACATGACTTATCCGGACATCACATGCAGCGGTGATGTCCGGAGGTCAATGCTAGCGTAACAAGATGTAGAGCGTGTCGCTGCCACGGACGATTTGCAAAGCGATGACCGTCGGTTTGCTTTCAAGCACTTTGCGCATTTCTGCGATCGATTGCACGCGGTTGCGGTTCACGCCGATAATCACGTCGTCCTGATGCAAACCTGCCTGCGCGGCCGGGCTGCTCTTTTCGACGCTCTCAATGGTGATACCTTTTGTGCCGTCTTTCAGCTGTCCGTCGCTCAGTGCCGCACCTTGAAGTGCAGGGGCAATAAGCTCGGCGCTGGCCGATGATGACGTGCTTTTATCCAGCGTCACTTCGACGTCCAACGGTTTGCCATCGCGCAGCAGACCGAGTTTCACTTTGGTCCCCGGTTCCGTGGTGGCAATGCGTGAGCGCAGTTCGGCAAAGCTGCTGAGCGGCTTACCGTTCAGGCTGACAATCACATCACCCGATTTCACGCCCGCTTTTGCTGAGCCTGAATTTGCCAAAACTTCGCTGACAAAAGCCCCGCGTTGAACGTTGAGGTTGAACGCTTTAGCGATATCAGCGCTCATCTCCAGGCCTTTGATGCCCAGTAAACCGCGTTTCACTTCGCCGGATTCAATCAGCTGCTGTGCCAGCGTTTTGGCCATATTACTTGGGATAGCGAACCCGATGCCGATACTGCCACCGCCAGGGGCGAGGATGGCGGTGTTAATCCCGATCAGCTCACCGTTAAGGTTCAACAATGCCCCGCCGGAGTTGCCACGGTTAATAGAGGCATCAGTCTGGATAAAGTTTTCCAGCCCTTCGAGATTCAGGCCGCTGCGCCCCAGTGCCGAGACAATTCCTGAGGTCGCTGTTTGGCCTAAACCAAAAGGGTTGCCGACGGCCACGGCGAAATCGCCGACGCGCAGTTTGTCGGAATCTGCGATCACAATTTGCGTCAGATTGCTCGGGTTTTGAATTTGCAGCAGCGCGATATCACTCTGGTCGTCGCCGCCAATTAATTTGGCGTCAAATTCACGACCATCGTTCATCTGCACGCTGATTTTATCGGCCTGGCTGATGACATGGTTGTTGGTTAAAACGTAGCCTTTTGCCGCGTCAATCACCACGCCGGAGCCGAGGCCTTCAAACGGTTGTGCCTGCTGATCCGGACCTTCCTCACCAAAATACTTTTTAAGCTCTTCGGGCACGCGCTGGCTTTGTGCCGCTGTGCCTTCCACCTTCACACTCACTACCGCAGGCAGCACTTTTTCAAGCATAGGCGCCAGGCTTGGAATTGCCGCCGCACCAGGCACCTGCGAAGGAAGCGCAGCGGCCGCAGGCCAGGACGCCGTCAAAGATAACCCGACACTTAACGCTAACGCGCTTAACAGCTGGTTTTTTTTCTTCATTGATGCTGGCTCTCGTTGCCTGGAGTAAAGGAAAAATGGCCCAAAAACAGTTTGATGTTATTGAATTTTAAACCACTGAACAATGAGGTAATTGATTAAATAATAGCTGGGAAGGGAAAGAAAGGACGGGCGCAATGTTTGCGCCCGTGAAATATATTGCAGATGTGCGATTAATCGCGTTTTGCGCCACCGCGCAGCAGGCCAGATGCGCCGTCGGAGTAATCACGCGGCATTTGTACGGGTGCCTGATCGTTACTGGCTTCAGACTCCGCCAGACGGTTGCGGAACGGGTTGGTGTCGCCACTCAATTCCGGCAGCAGGCTGCTGGAGCTTTTTGCCATGTGCTGATACAGCTGGCGGTAATCGGTCGCCATGTTGTCCAGCAGTTCAGCGCTACGGGCAAAGTGACTGACCAGCTCTTCACGGTACTCTTCCAGCTCCGCTTTGTTTTTTTCCAGCTCATACTGCAGCGACTGTTGCTGACGCAATTTGCGATTTCCAAAACGCATGGCCACGGCACCGATGGCGATACCGACGACTAAACCAATTAGCGCATATTCCCAGGTCATGAACTTCTCCCGTTGTCTTGTTGTTCCGTAGGGTAGTGGCTCGGCTCCTGCCTGTGCCTGATTATGCCACTATAACCGCTATTTCTTCAGAAGTGGAATCCTGACGTATCATCGCGTACTGTAGAACGGCCTTTTTTTCGCCAGTCGCGCAGTCTGGCGAGGTTTAATTGAAGGAATAACAACAAGATTATGCAAAACCTGTCCCCCACATCGCGTTACCAACAAGCCCTGGAAGAGGGCACTCACCAGCCCGATGACGTCCAGCGTGAAGCCGTTAATCGCCTGAATGTTATCTATCAGGAATTAATCCACGAAACATCCGCACCTGCTGCCACGCAGAGCGGCGGTCTGAAAGCCGCGTTTGGTCGATTGTTAGGTAAAAAAGAGCCGCAAACTGCCGCGCCGGTTCGTGGCTTATATATGTGGGGTGGTGTCGGTCGAGGGAAAACCTGGCTGATGGACATGTTTTACCAGAGTCTGCCGGGTACGCGTAAACAACGTCTGCATTTCCACCGCTTTATGCTGCGCGTCCATGAAGAGCTGAACGCCCTGCAGGGGCACAGCGATCCGCTAGATATCATCGCCGAGCGATTTAAAGCCGAAACCGACGTTTTGTGTTTCGATGAGTTTTTTGTCTCCGATATCACCGACGCCATGCTGCTGGGCGGCCTGATGAAAGCGCTGTTTGCGCGCGGAATTACGCTGGTGGCGACGTCGAACATTCCGCCGGACGACCTTTATCGCAACGGTTTGCAGCGCGCGCGTTTCCTGCCAGCTATCGAGGCCATCAAAGAGCACTGCGACATTATGAATGTCGATGCGGGCGTGGACTATCGCCTGCGAACGCTGACTCAGGCGCATCTGTGGTTGTCTCCCCTGGATGACGAGACGCGTCATCAGATGGACAAACTCTGGCTGGCGTTGGCCGGGGCGAAGCGCGAAAAAGCCCCTGAGCTGGAGATCAACCATCGCCCGCTGCAAACGTTGGGTGTCGAAAACCAGACGCTTGCCGTCTCTTTCGACACGCTGTGTGTCGATGCCCGCAGTCAGCATGACTATATTGCGCTTTCGCGCCTGTTCCATACGGTGATGTTGTTTGATGTCCCGACTATGACGCCGCTGATGGAGAGTGAAGCCCGCCGTTTTATCGCGCTGGTGGATGAGTTTTATGAGCGCCATGTGAAGCTCGTCGTGAGCGCCGCGGTGCCGCTGTATGAGGTGTATCAGGGGGAACGACTGAAGTTTGAGTTCCAGCGCTGCCTGTCACGCCTGCAGGAGATGCAAAGCGAAGAGTATTTGAAACGTGCTCACATGCCATAAATGCCATCTACTCCCCGTGGGAGAGGGGCTGGGGGTGAGGCCATCAGCCCGCGCAGAGGCTATGCACGAAAACCTTGCGACTAATCACATTTAAGGGTCGATCTTTGACCTCGACTTCTCTATAATCTTGCGACCCCACGTTACGAGAAGGTTTTTTTCCCAAAACTTTCTATGTGCTGGCATAGGCTATTCGAAGGGGTAGGTTTGCCGGACTTTGTCGTGTGAGCCTCAACTTTTAAACGTTTGGGTGTTCACCAACGTGTAACTTATTTATTTGGGTAAGCTTTTAATGAAAACTTTTACAGCTAAACCAGAAACCGTACAGCGCGACTGGTATGTTGTTGACGCGACCGGTAAAACTCTGGGTCGTCTGGCTTCCGAACTGGCTCGTCGCCTGCGCGGTAAGCACAAAGCGGAATACACCCCGCACGTAGACACTGGTGATTACATCATCGTTCTGAACGCAGAAAAAGTTGCTGTAACCGGCAACAAGCGTGAAGACAAGGTGTACTACCATCACACCGGCCACATCGGTGGTATTAAACAAGCGACCTTTGAAGAGATGATTGCCCGCCGTCCTGAGCGTGTGATTGAAATCGCGGTTAAAGGCATGCTGCCAAAAGGCCCGCTGGGTCGTGCTATGTACCGTAAACTGAAAGTTTACGCAGGCAACGAGCACAACCACGCGGCACAGCAACCGCAAGTTCTTGACATCTAATCGGGATTATAGGCAATGGCTGAAAATCAATACTACGGCACTGGTCGCCGCAAAAGCTCCGCCGCTCGCGTGTTCATCAAACCGGGCAGTGGTAAAATCGTAATCAACCAACGTTCTCTGGAACAGTACTTCGGTCGTGAAACTGCCCGCATGGTAGTTCGTCAGCCGCTGGAACTGGTCGACATGGTTGAGAAATTCGATCTCTACATCACCGTTAAAGGTGGTGGTACTTCTGGTCAGGCTGGTGCGATCCGTCACGGTATCACCCGCGCTCTGATGGAGTACGACGAGTCCCTGCGTGGCGAACTGCGTAAAGCTGGCTTCGTTACTCGTGATGCTCGTGAAGTTGAACGTAAGAAAGTCGGCCTGCGTAAAGCACGTCGTCGTCCTCAGTTCTCCAAGCGTTAATCTTTTTTCTGCTTTGGCAGAAAGATTGGCGAAAAACCCGCTTCGGCGGGTTTTTTTATGGATAATCCGACGGTTATCCACAGTATTTATTTGATTCTCAGCTCTTTTTCCGCATTTCCAGAATCCCCTCACCACAAAGCCTGCAAAATCTGGTAAACTATCATCCAATTTTCTGCCCAAATGTCAGTGAATACACGATTTTTGTTCGATTTATGAGCGATGGCGTTTGTTCCTGGGATGGGTAACAAATCACATCTGGCTGGCCCGCGTGGCCGGTAGCAGTAATATTCTGAATATATACCTGGAGGTTTTCATGGCTGTCGCTGCCAACAAACGTTCGGTAATGACGCTGTTTTCTGGTCCTACTGACATTTATAGCCATCAGGTTCGTATCGTGCTGGCCGAGAAGGGTGTCAGTTTTGAGATCGAGCATGTGGAGAAGGATAACCCACCTCAGGATCTTATCGATCTCAACCCGAACCAGAGCGTACCAACGCTGGTGGATCGCGAGCTGACCCTGTGGGAATCCCGCATCATTATGGAATATCTGGATGAGCGATTCCCTCATCCGCCGCTGATGCCGGTTTATCCGGTTGCGCGTGGTGAAAGCCGCCTGTACATGCAGCGTATCGAGAAAGACTGGTACACCCTGATGAACGTTATCGTTAACGGTTCATCATCTGAAGCAGACGCGGCCCGTAAGCAACTGCGTGAAGAGCTGCTGGCTATTGCTCCGGTGTTTGGCCAGAAGCCATTCTTCCTGAGCGACGAGTTCAGCCTGGTGGATTGCTATCTGGCTCCGCTGCTGTGGCGTCTTCAGTCACTGGGCGTAGAGTTCAGTGGTCCTGGCGCGAAAGAGCTGAAAGGCTACATGACTCGCGTATTTGAGCGCGATTCTTTCCTCGCATCTCTGACAGAACCGGAACGCGAAATGCGTCTTGGTCGAGGTTAACGATTGTGGAAATGTCACAGCTGTCTCCACGCCGTCCGTATCTGCTGCGTGCCTTCTATGAATGGCTGCTGGACAACCAGCTTACGCCGCACCTGGTAGTGGATGTGACGTTGCCGGGCGTGAGCGTTCCGATGGAATACGCGCGTGATGGGCAGATAGTCCTGAACATCGCGCCACGTGCGGTGGGTAATCTTGAGCTGGCTAACGACGAAGTGCGCTTCAACGCGCGTTTCGGCGGTATTCCGCGTCAGGTTTCTGTGCCGCTGGCTGCCGTACTGGCAGTGTATGCACGTGAAAACGGCGCGGGTACTATGTTTGAGCCGGAAGCGGCCTATGACGAAGACGTCGCCAGTCTCAACGATGAAGACGGCTCCACCGCCAGCGAAAGCGAAACGGTGATGTCGATTATCGATGGCGACAAGCCGGATCACGATAACGACAACGATCCTGATGACGATCCGCCGCCGCGCGGTGGCCGTCCAGCGTTACGTGTTGTGAAATAACTAAACAGGCCCGATGGGCCTGTTTTGCTTTCAGGGGTTTTCGCCCCGCTAAAAATCCTGTGTTATGATGAATCGTTGTCACTGATTGTCACTCTTCTGACCCGAGTCTTTATGAAACCATTTGATCTTCAGGCGGAAAATTCTACCGAAACCCTTGGCCGCAGTTTGCGTCGTCGCCCGCTGGCGCGTAAAAAACTCTCCGACATGGTGGAAGAAGAGCTGGAGCAGATGATCCGCCGCCAGGAGTTTGCCCAGGGTGAACAACTCCCTTCCGAACGCGAACTGATGGAATTCTTCAACGTCGGCCGCCCTTCGGTGCGAGAAGCACTGGCCGCACTGAAGCGTAAAGGACTGGTGCAAATCAACAACGGTGAACGCGCCCGCGTCTCAATGCCCTCAGCCGATACCATCATCAGTGAACTCTCCGGCATGGCGAAAGATTTTCTCACCCAGCCGGGTGGCATCACTCACTTTGAACAGCTGCGTCTGTTTTTCGAGTCCAGCCTGGTGCGTTACGCGGCGGAATACGCCACGGATGAACAGGTTGAACGCCTGTCGAAAGCGCTGGAAATTAACAGTCAGTCGCTCAACGACAATGCGCTGTTTATCCGTTCTGACGTCGATTTCCATCGGGTGCTGGCCGAAATCCCCGGTAACCCAATCTTCATGGCGATTCATGTCGCATTGCTTGACTGGCTGATTGCCGCCCGACCAAAAGTCTCCGACGCCGAGCTATATCAGCATAACGACGTCAGCTATCAGCAGCATATTGCAATTGTTGACGCCATTCGCCGCCGCGATCCGGACGAAGCCGATCGTGCGCTGCAAACTCACCTCAATAGCGTTTCCGCCACCTGGCACGCCTTCGGCCAGGGATCAAAAAAGAAAAAATAACGATCCTTTAGTGAAGCAGATCGCAATATAAGCGTTCTGTATGGCATTGCTGCATATTTGATCTGGTATAACAGGTATAAAGGTATATCGTTAAAACAGACCAAACATCACTTGAGGTATCTATGGCAAAGCAATTACGTGGCGTAATGGCCGCACTCCTGACTCCGTTTAATGCACAGCAGGCGCTGGATAAAGACAGCCTGCGCCGTCTGGTGCAGTTCAATATTCAACAGGGAATCGATGGCCTGTACGTGGGTGGCTCAACGGGTGAAGCCTTTGTGCAAAGCCTCATCGAGCGTGAGCAGGTACTGGAGATCGTGGCGGAAGAGGCGAAGGGTAAGGTCACGCTTATCGCCCATGTCGGGTGCGTCAGTACAGCGGAGAGCCAGCAGCTCGCGGCGGCGGCCAGCCGTATTGGTTTCGACGCTGTGTCAGCGGTCACACCGTTCTACTATCCCTTCAGCTTTGAAGAACATTGCGACCACTACCGTGCAATTATTGATTCGTCGGATGGTTTGCCGATGGTGGTGTACAACATCCCGGCGCTAAGCGGAGTGAAGTTATCTCTCGAACAAATTAATACGCTGGTCACGCTGCCGGGCGTTGGTGCACTGAAACAGACCTCTGGCGATCTTTTCCAGATGGAGCAGATCCGCCGGGCGCATCCGGATCTGGTGCTTTATAACGGCTACGACGAGATCTTTGCCTCCGGTTTACTGGCTGGCGCGGATGGTGGGATTGGTAGTACGTACAACATCATGGGCGCGCGTTATCAGGCGATCGCCAGCGCGATCCGTGAAGGGGACAACGCCACTGCGCAGCGCCTGCAAAGCGAGTGCAACAAGGTTATTGATTTGCTGATTAAAGTCGGTGTTTTCCGTGGCCTGAAAACCGTACTGCATTACATGGATGTGGTCTCCGTCCCGCTGTGCCGCAAGCCGTTTGCCCCGGTGGCCGAGCAATATCTGCCGGAACTCAAAACTCTCGCAGAGCAACTCATGGCTGAGCAGCGCTAATCCATTGCCGGATGGCGCTTCGCTTATCCGGCCTACAAAAAACATTGCCCGTAGGCCGGATATGGCGAAGCCGCCATCCGGCAATACGCCCAAGAGATCGTCGGGAGAGTGAAATGAGTATTTCTACCCAAAGCATCCCGTGGTACCGCCATCTTTCCCGCCCGCAGTGGCGCGCCTTCTCCGCCGCCTGGCTGGGATATTTGCTCGATGGCTTTGATTTTGTGTTGATGGCGTTGGTGTTAACAGAAGTCAAAAGTGAATTTGGTTTAACGACGGTCGAGGCGGCAAGCCTGATCTCAGCCGCCTTTATCTCGCGCTGGTTTGGCGGCTTACTGCTCGGCGCAATGGGCGATCGCTACGGGCGCAAACTGGCGATGATCACCAGTATCGTGCTCTTCTCCTGCGGCACACTGGCGTGCGGTTTCGCACCCGGCTACATCACCATGTTTATTGCTCGTATGGTGATCGGCATGGGGATGGCGGGCGAATACGGGTCCAGTGCGACCTATGTCATCGAGAGCTGGCCGAAACATCTGCGTAATAAAGCCAGCGGCTTCTTAATCTCCGGTTTTTCCATCGGTGCGGTGGTCGCGGCGCAGATTTACAGCCTGGTCGTCCCCGTGTGGGGCTGGCGCGCGCTGTTCTTTATCGGCATCCTGCCGATCATCTTTGCCCTGTGGCTGCGAAAAAATATTCCCGAAGCAGAAGACTGGAAAGCGAAGCACGAGGGCAAAGCGCCGGTGCGCACAATGGTCGATATTCTTTATCGCGGCAAGCATCGTCTGATCAATATTGTGATGACACTATTCGCGGGAACTGCGCTGTGGTTCTGCTTTGCTGGAGAGCTGAATAATGCCGGTCTGGTAGTGATTCTGGGGCTGTTGTGCGCCTGCGTATTCATCAGCTTTATGGTGCAAAGCAGCGGCAAGCGCTGGCCGACGGGCGTGACCTTGATGGTCGTCGTGCTCTTCGCGTTCCTCTATTCGTGGCCGATTCAGGCATTGCTGCCAACCTATCTGAAAACAGATCTGGCCTATGACCCGATGACGGTTGCGCATGTTCTGTTCTTCAGCGGCTTTGGTGCGGCGGTGGGGTGCTGCGTGGGTGGTTTCCTCGGCGACTGGCTGGGTACGCGTAAAGCGTATGTCTGCAGCCTGTTGGCCTCGCAGCTTCTGATTATTCCGGTGTTTGCCATCGGCGGGTCCAATATCTGGGTGCTTGGCCTGCTGCTGTTCTTCCAGCAGATGCTGGGACAGGGGATCTCCGGAATCTTGCCGAAGCTGATTGGCGGCTACTTCGATACGGATCAGCGTGCGGCGGGGCTGGGCTTTACTTATAACGTCGGCGCACTGGGCGGTGCGATTGCCCCGATAATTGGTGCACTGCTGGCACAGCGTCTTGAGCTGGGTACGGCGCTGGGTTCTCTGTCATTCGGTCTGACGTTTGTGGTTATCCTGCTGATTGGTCTCGATATGCCGTCGCGCGTTCAACGCTGGGTCCGCCCGGAAGCGCTGCGCACGCATGATGCGATTGATGGTAAACCGTTTAGTGGTGCCGTTCCGTTTGGCAGCATCAAAAGCCAGCGCGAGGCGGTGAAATGACCACGTTAGCCATTGATATCGGCGGAACAAAACTCGCAGCCGCGCTGATTGATGATGCGCTGCACATTCGTGAAAGGCGCGAAATGCCGACGCCCGCCAGTAAAACGCCCGACGCGTTGCGCGAAACACTGCAAGCGCTGGTGGAACCGCTAATACCATCGGCGCGGCGTGTGGCGATCGCTTCGACAGGGATTATCCGCGAGGGCACGTTGCTGTCGATTAACCCCCATAACCTGGGCGGTTTACTGCACTTCCCACTGGTGCAGACATTGGAGTCGATAACCGGTTTACCTGCGATGGCGGTGAATGATGCGCAGGCAGCGGCGTGGGCCGAATACCATGCGCCAGAGATAGACGCACAGAATATGGTGTTCATCACTGTCTCAACGGGCGTGGGTGGGGGTGTCGTGCTAGATGGCGAGTTGCTGACGGGCGAAGGAGGGCTTGCCGGACATCTGGGTCATACGCTTGCCGATCCGCACGGCCCGGTGTGCGGCTGTGGTCGCCGTGGATGCGTAGAAGCGATCGCCTCTGGCCGGGGTATTGCCGCCCGAGCGCAGGGCGATCTGGCCGGTCTTGATGCAAAAGCCATTTTCGATCATGCACAGCGCGGGCATCAGCCAGCCCGCGAGCTGGTTGCTCATTCTGCACAGACGCTGGCGCGGCTCATCGCCGATGTCAAAGCGCTGACGGATTGTCAGACCGTCGTGGTGGGCGGCAGCGTCGGGCTGGCAGCGGGGTACTTGTCGCAGGTGGCTGAGTTTCTGGCGCAAGAGCCATCGGTTTATCACGTCAATCTTCGTCCGGCCTGGTACCGCCACGATGCGGGTTTACTGGGCGCGACACTTTTGTCCCAAGGAGCACAACAATGATGATGGGGAAAGCCAGTGCGCTGTCGGGATTGCATCCCGTATTAGCAAATGCACTGACGCAGGCCATCGCAGCCTGGCCGCAGGACAAAGCGCCGGGGCGTTACGAACTGCAGGGCGACGATATCTTTATGAACGTAATGACGTTTGCCACGCAGCTGCCGGAGCAGAAAAAAGCCGAACTGCATGAGCAATACATTGATATCCAGCTGCTGCTGGCAGGAGAGGAGCGCATTCTGTACGGCGTGGCAGGCTCTGCACGTCAGTGCGAGGAGATGCATACTGAGGAGGATTATCAGCTCTGCAGTGCTATCGAAGGGATGCAGCGACTTGATTTGACACCCGGCATGTACGCAGTCTTTATGCCCGGCGAACCGCACAAACCTGGCTGTGTGGTGAAGGAAATGGAAGAGATAAAGAAGGTGGTTGTTAAGGTGCGCGTGAGTTTAATGAGCGCATAAAAAACCGGATGGCATTGCCATCCGGTTCATTTTTACACTTCCAGGTAGTTCATAATCCCGTCAGCCGCTTTACGGCCTTCAGCAATCGCAGTGACCACCAGATCCGAACCGCGAACGATATCGCCACCGGCGAAGATTTTCGGGTTGCTGGTCTGGAAGGCGTTCTCGTTGCCTTCCGGCGCAATCACACGGCCCTGGGAATCCAGCTCAACGCTGTGCTTCGCCAGCCACTCCATGCTGTGCGGGCGGAAACCAAACGCCATGACGACTGCATCAGCCGGAACCACATGCTCAGAGCCAGCCACGATTTCAGCACGACGACGGCCTTTGGCATCCGGTGCGCCCATCTCGGTACGCGCCATCTTCACGCCGCTGACTTTGCCGTTGGCATTCACTTCAATACCCAATGGCTGGACGTTGAACTGGAACTCAACACCCTCTTCGCGCGCGTTTTTCACTTCGCGTTTAGAGCCTGGCATGTTCTCTTCGTCACGACGGTAAGCACAAATCACGTGCGTCGCGTCCTGACGAATCGAGGTACGTACGCAGTCCATCGCGGTATCCCCACCGCCCAGAACCACCACGCGTTTGCCTTCCATAGTGACGTACGGCTCAGCGGCGGTTTCACCGAAGCCCATCATCTGTTTGGTGTTAGCAATCAGGAACGGCAGGGCGTCAAACACGCCCGGTGCGTCTTCGTTTTCCAGCCCACCGCGCATCGACTGATAAGTGCCGACGCCAAGGAAGACGGCATCGTAATCTTTCAGCAGATCGTCGATCTGAATGTCACGGCCCACTTCGACATTCAGTTTGAACTCAATGCCCATGTCGGTGAAGATTTCGCGACGGCGGGTCATCACCTCTTTTTCCAGCTTGAAGGCCGGAATACCGAAGGTCAGCAGGCCGCCGATCTCTGGATGACGATCAAACACCACCGCTTTGACGCCGTTGCGGGTCAGCACGTCGGCACATGCCAGACCTGCCGGACCTGCGCCGATGATCGCCACACGTTTGTCCGTCTGACGCACGCCAGTCATGTCCGGACGCCAGCCCATCTCGAAGGCTTTATCATTGATATAGCGCTCGATGTTGCCGATGGTCACTGCGCCAAACTCGTCGTTCAGCGTACAGGAACCTTCGCACAGACGGTCCTGCGGGCACACGCGACCACACACTTCCGGCAAGGTGTTGGTCTGGTGCGACAGTTCAGCCGCTTCGAAAATACGTCCTTCGTTGGCCAGCTTCAGCCAGTTCGGGATGTAGTTATGTACCGGGCATTTCCATTCGCAGTACGGGTTGCCGCAGGACAGGCAGCGATCTGCCTGTGCCTTGGCCTGGCCTTCTGAAAACGGCTCGTAAATTTCAACAAATTCAATTTTGCGGATCTTCAGCGGTTTCTTTGGCGGATCAACGCGCTGCAGGTCGATAAACTGGTATACGTTCTGACTCATTGCTACCCCTTACTGCGCCTGCACACGCAGCTCTGCTGCGCTACGACTACGGTGACCCAACAGTGCTTTAACATCGCTGGACTTCGGTTTAACCAACGCGAATTTCGCTGAGAACGCTGGCCAGTTCGCCAGGATCTCTTCCCCACGCGAAGAACCGGTATGCTGCACATGCTCAGTAATCAGACCGCGCAGGTGTTCTTCGTGGATCGCCAGTGTGTCAACGTCCAGCACTTCGACCAGTTCCGGGTTAACGCGTTTGCGGAACTCACCGTCTTCGTCCAGGACGTAGGCGAAGCCGCCCGTCATACCTGCGCCGAAGTTAACGCCGGTTTTGCCCATTACGCAGACAATCCCGCCGGTCATGTATTCACAACCGTTATCGCCGATGCCTTCTACGACGGTAATAGCACCGGAGTTACGCACCGCAAAGCGCTCGCCAGCCCGGCCTGCAGCAAACAGACGCCCGCCGGTAGCACCGTACAAACAGGTGTTGCCGATGATGCTGGCTTCATGGCTGCGGAATGCTGAACCGATCGGAGGACGCACTGCCAGTAAACCGCCCGCCATGCCTTTGCCGACGTAGTCGTTGGCATCGCCGGTCAGGTACAGTTCAACGCCACCCGCGTTCCAGACGCCGAAGCTCTGACCCGCAGTCCCGCTGAAGTGCGCGATAATCGGATCGGCTGCCAGCCCCTGATCGCCATGAGTTTGCGCAATATAACCAGAAAGCGTCGCGCCCACAGAACGGTCGGTGTTGCGGATATCAAACCAGAACGTTTTGCTCTGTTTGTCATCAACATACGGTTTCGCCTGTTGCAACAGCTGTGCGTTCAACACGCCGTTATCGAACGGTGGGTTAGTCTCGGTGCAGTAAACGGCTTTGCCTGGATGCGGCTCGGCAGTTTCCAGCAGTCGTGACAGCTCCAGTTTCTGCTGCTTCGCCGTAAAGCCTTCAAGCTCTTTCAGCAGGTCGGTACGGCCAATCAAATCGACCAGACGCTTCACACCCAGTTGCGCCATCAGCTCGCGGGTTTCGCGGGCGATGAATTCAAAGTAGTTGGTCACTTTGAACGGCAGGCCGTGGTAGTGGTTCTTACGCAGTTTTTCGTCCTGAGTTGCCACGCCCGTTGCGCAGTTATTCAGGTGACAAATACGCAGGTATTTACAGCCCAGCGCCACCATTGGCCCAGTGCCGAAGCCAAAGCTCTCTGCACCAAGAATTGCGGCTTTGATGATGTCGAGACCGGTTTTCAGGCCGCCATCCACCTGCAGGCGAATCTTGTGACGCAGGCCGTTGGCCACCAGCGCCTGTTGTGTCTCCACCAGGCCCAGCTCCCACGGACAACCCGCGTATTTCACGGAGGAGAGTGGGCTTGCGCCCGTGCCGCCGTCATAGCCCGCGATGGTGATCAGGTCTGCGTAGGCTTTTGCCACACCGGTGGCGATGGTGCCGACGCCCGGTTCGGAAACCAGCTTCACGGAGATCATCGCTTTCGGGTTGACCTGTTTCAGGTCGAAAATCAGCTGCGCCAAATCCTCGATAGAGTAGATATCATGGTGCGGCGGCGGGGAGATCAGCGTCACGCCCGGCACCGAGTAGCGCAGTTTGGCGATGTACGGCGTGACTTTGTCACCCGGTAGCTGACCGCCTTCGCCCGGTTTTGCACCCTGAGCGACTTTAATCTGAATCACGTCGGCGTTGACCAGGTACGCTGGTGTGACGCCAAAGCGACCAGAGGCCACCTGCTTAATGCGCGACACTTTGTTGGTGCCATAGCGCGCAGGATCTTCGCCGCCTTCGCCGGAGTTGGAGTTACCGCCAATGCTGTTCATCGCCTCGGCCAGCGCTTCGTGCGCTTCCGGGCTGAGTGCGCCGATGGACATCGCTGCGGTATCGAAACGTTTATACAGTTCGCTTGCCGGTTCAACGTCATTAATGCTGACGGTTTCGCCGTCCGGATTCACCGCCAGCAGATCGCGCAGCGTCGCCGCCGGGCGTTCGTTAACCAGTTTTGAATACTGCTGATAATCGCTGTATTCGCCGCTCTGAACCGCCTGTTGCAGGGTGCGTACCACGTCCGGGTTGTAGGCGTGATATTCGCCGCCATGCACGTATTTCAGCAGACCGCCCTGATCCAGAGGTTTACGCGCCAGCCAGGCGCGCTTCGACAGATTCAGCAGGTCCTGCTGGAAGTCTGAGAAACCGGCACCGCCGATACGGCTAATCACGCCCTGGAAGCACAAATCAGCGACGTCATCATGCAGACCGACCGCTTCAAACAGCTTCGAGCAGCGGTAAGAGGCAATCGTCGAGATGCCCATTTTGGACATGATCTTGTACAGGCCTTTGTTGATGCCGTTACGGTAGTTCAGCATCACGGTGCGGTAATCTTTTTCGATCGCTCGACCGTCGACCAGCTTCGCCAGCGTTTCGTACGCCAGGTACGGATAGATAGCCGTCGCGCCAAAGCCCAGCAGCACGGCAAAGTGGTGCGGGTCGCGGGCGCTTGCGGTTTCTACGATGATGTTGGCATCGCAGCGCAGGTTTTTATCCACCAGACGGGTCTGGATAGCGCCCACCGCCATCGGTGCCGGAACCGGCAGGCGATTTTTGGCAATATTACGGTCGGACAGCACCAGCAGAACGGTGCCGTTACGCACCATCTGCTCAGCTTGATCGCACAGGGCTTTCACCGTCTCTTCGAGGCTCGCTTCGGTCACGTCAAAGGTAATATCGAGCGTGTCGGCGCGGTAGTGCTCCTCGGTCATGGTGGTGAGCTGTTTGAAATCGGAGTACAGCAGAATCGGCGACTTAAAGCTCAGGCGGTGCGCCTGGCCTTCGGCTTCGCAGAAGACGTTCATCTCGCGGCCAATGCTGGTGGCCAGCGACATAACGTGGGCTTCACGCAGCGGATCGATTGGCGGGTTTGTCACCTGCGCAAACTGCTGACGGAAGTAGTCGTACACGATGCGTGGCTGGCTGGAGAGCACGGCAAATGGCGTATCGTCACCCATCGAACCGACCGCTTCCTGGCCATTTTCACCCAGTACGCGGATGACGGAATCCAGCTCTTCAGCGCTGTAGTTAAACTGTTTCTGGAAACTGGCGAGCGTATCGTCGTCCATTTCACGGCTGCCAACATCTTCGTCCGGCAGATCTTCGAACGGCACCAGGCGGCGGACGTTTTTCTCCATCCACTCTTTGTAAGGATGACGGATTTTCAGATCATAATCGGTTTCGGCTGAGTGCAGAATACGGCCCGCACGAGTATCGATAACCATCAGTTCGCCTGGGCCGACGCGGCCTTTTTCGACCACTTCGTCAGGCTGGTAATCCCAAATCCCGACTTCGGAGGCGCAGGTGATCAGCTTGTCTTTAGTGATGACGTAGCGCGCCGGGCGCAGACCGTTACGGTCGAGGTTACAGGCTGCGTAGCGTCCATCGGACATCACGATGCCCGCCGGGCCGTCCCACGGCTCCATGTGCATGGAGTTAAAGTCGAAAAATGCGCGCAGATCCGGGTCCATATCTGGGTTGTTCTGCCAGGCTGGCGGAACAAGCAGGCGCATCGCACGCACGATATCCATCCCGCCGGCCAGCAGCAGTTCAAGCATGTTATCCATCGAGCTGGAGTCGGAACCCGTTTCGTTAACGAACGGCGCGGCATCATGCAGATCCGGGATCAGCGGGGTCTGGAACTTATAGGTACGCGCACGCGCCCACTGGCGGTTACCAGTGATGGTGTTGATCTCACCGTTGTGCGCCAGGTAGCGGAACGGCTGAGCCAGCGGCCAGCGAGGAACGGTGTTAGTGGAGAAGCGCTGGTGGAACAGGCAAATGGCCGATTCCAGACGCAGGTCCGCGAGGTCCAGGTAGAAGCGCGGCAGGTCAGCCGGCATACACAGACCTTTATAGATGTTCACCAGGTTCGAGAGGCTACAGACGTAGAACTCTTTATCATCCTGCAAACGTTTTTCGATACGGCGACGGGCAATAAACAGACGGCGTTCCATATCGCGTGGACGCCAGCCCGCAGGCGCATTCACAAAAATCTGTTCAATACGAGGCAGCGAGGAGAGGGCGATTTCACCGAGCACCCCTTCATTGGTTGGCACATTGCGCCAGCCGACAATCGACAGGGTTTCGCGTTGAAGTTCTTCTTCGACGATGCGGCGTGAGGCGGCAGCTTTTTCAGGATCCTGATTCAGGAACAGCATGCCGACAGCGTAGTTTTTGGCTAAACGCCAGCCGCGTTCTTCCGCAACGATTCGGAAGAAACGATCCGGTTTTTGTAGCAGCAAGCCACAACCATCGCCGGTTTTACCATCAGCGAGGATTGCACCACGGTGCTGCATACGGGCCAGTGCGTGTATAGCGGTACGCACTACCTTGTGGCTAGGTTCGCCTTCTATGTGGGCGATCAGGCCGAAACCACAGTTATCCTTCTCAAGGGATTTATCGTACAACATATCAGTGAACCTCCCCAGGCTCTTCGGGATTCCTATCTGGACCGTGGCGCACAGGCACAGAAAGAGCGCGGCGACGGGGTTTGCGTTTCATACGCGCACCTCGCATTCGCCCTCTTCATTTCCATTTCGCACAGGTCAAACAAGTTTGAGGACTTGCTTCAGAGGGAATCTCAATTACTGCATAAATATGATGAGCAGGCTGCTCATCCAGAAAGCTTCCAGCGGATTTCCAACTTATCGGGAATTGATACACAGGTCAAATGGCAATCTTATTTATACAAAAATGTGCTAAAGGGGTATTAGTTAATTGAATATAAAGGAATTTTAACGATTTTTACATCCACAAAAGCCAAGGGGATGCTCCTGGGGAGTGTGATCTGACTCACTATCTGAAAGCGGTATTATCCCTTTACCGTGCTGAATGGCTGAATTTTTGCAGGATAATAATCTGGCGCTGGCGATCAGGACGCATAATCACACTGTTTTACAGCTGTGATGCGATAAGTGAAAAAATCCATCAGAACATAAGGAAAAGTAATTGCCAGGGTGATGAATGAAATTGCAGTAATAGTGAGTTTTTATTCAAATGAATAATAGCCGTCCAGGGCGATTGATCCAGGTCATCGCCGACAGAGGCTAAAAGTGGCAGGCTTGTCCCCTTTCTCCGGGACGGTCTATCAGATTATGCAGTTACAGAAATTAGTCAATATGTTTGGTGGGGATCTTTCACGTCGCTACGGGCAAAAGGTCCACAAGCTCACGCTGCACGGCGGTTTCAGCTGCCCAAATCGCGACGGCACCATCGGGCGTGGTGGCTGTACTTTCTGTAATGTGGCTTCTTTCGCTGACGAGGCGCAGCAGCATAATTCTATTGCGGAGCAGCTCTCTCATCAGGCGAGCCTGGTCAACCGCGCAAAACAGTATCTGGGCTATTTCCAGGCCTACACCAGCACCTTTGCTGAAGTGCAGGTATTGCGCTCGATGTATCAGCAAGCTGTGAGCCAGGCGAATATCGTCGGTTTGTGTGTCGGTACGCGCCCGGACTGCGTACCGGAAGCGGTGCTGGATTTACTCAGCGAATATAAAGATCTGGGGTATGAAATCTGGCTAGAGCTGGGATTACAGACCGCGCATGACAAAACGCTGCACCGCATTAATCGTGGTCACGATTTTGCCTGCTATCAGAAAACCACCCGACTGGCGCGTGAACGCGGGCTAAAAGTATGCTCCCACCTGATTGTCGGCCTGCCGGGAGAAGGGCAGCAGCACGGCCTGGAAACGCTTGAAAGAGTCGTTGAGACAGGCGTGGATGGCATTAAACTCCATCCGCTGCATATCGTGACGGGCAGCACGATGGCGAAAGCCTGGGAAGCCGGGCGATTAAACGGCATCGCGCTGGAGGAGTACACCGTGACGGCTGGCGAAATGATTCGTCACACGCCACCGGAGGTGATTTACCACCGCATTTCCGCCAGCGCTCGTCGCCCAACGCTTCTCGCGCCGCTGTGGTGCGAGAACCGCTGGACGGGGATGGTCGAACTGGATCGCTATCTGAACCAACACGGCGCACAAGGCTCAGCGCTCGGCACGCCGTGGATCTCTCCGCTATCGGCGGCGACCGCCCAGTAAACTTCCCAGCATGCCGCGCACTATCTGATTCGTCACCTGCCGCGCGGCGCTTTTCGCCATCGTCTGCACCACGCCATCGCGTTTACCGCCGCGTGGTCCTGTAGTGCCAAACAGAATATCTTTCAGCCCGCCGAGAATGCCGTCATCCACGGCTACGTTTTCGCCTTTAGTCGCTGGGGATTGCTGCTGTTCGGTGCTCGCCTGAACGCCTTTCTGTAGCCTCTCGAACGCAGACTCTCGATCTACTTCATCCTCGTACTTGCCGTAGACTGGTGAGTGGTTGATTAAGGCGTTACGTTCATCGTCCGTCACCGGCCCCATTCGTGAGAATGGCGCAATCACCATCGCACGCTCAACGACCGACGGGCTGCCTTTGGCATCAAGGAACGAAATCAGCGCTTCCCCAGTACCCAGCGCCTGAATCGCCGCTTCGGTATCAAATGCCGGGTTGGCACGCATGGTTTGCGCCGCTGCTTTGACGGCTTTCTGATCTTTCGGGGTAAAGGCACGCAGGGCGTGCTGCACGCGATTCCCTAACTGCCCAAGAACGTTATCGGGAATGTCGGAAGGGTTCTGCGAGACAAAATAGACGCCAACCCCTTTTGAGCGGATCAGGCGGATTACCTGCTCAATTTTATCCAGCAGCACTTGCGGCGCGTCGCTGAACAGCAAATGCGCCTCATCAAAGAAGAACACGATCTTTGGTTTATCCAGATCGCCCGCTTCCGGCAGCTGTTCATAGAGTTCAGAGAGCATCCACAACAGGCTGGCGGCGTAGAGCTTTGGCATCTGGTAAAGCTTCTCGGCGCTCAGAATGTTGATGATCCCTTTGCCGTTACTGTCGGTGCGCATCCAGTCTTTGATATCCAGCATCGGCTCGCCAAAGAAATGCTCTGCGCCTTGCTGTTCGAGGGTTAGCAGTCCGCGCTGGATAGCGCCTACAGATGCCGGGCTGATGTTGCCGTACTGATTCTGGAAGGATTTGGCGTTATCTCCGATGTACTGAGTAATGGCGCGCAGATCTTTGAAATCGAGCAGCAGCAGGCCCTGATCATCGGCAATGCGGAAGATGATGTTTAACACGCCAGACTGGACGTCGTTAAGATTCAACAACCGCGCCAGCAGCAGCGGGCCAAGATCTGAGACGGTCGCGCGCACCGGATGGCCTTTCTCGCCGAAAATATCCCACACCACCACAGGATTCGCCTGTGGTTGCCAGTCAGTGACACCTATGTTTTTCAGCCGCTCAAGCAGTTTTTCCGACGCCGTGCCCTCTTGGGCCACGCCGGTTAAATCACCTTTTACGTCGGCCATAAAAACCGGCACGCCGTGACTTGAAAAAGACTCCGCCAGTTTTTGCAGGGTGACGGTTTTACCTGTCCCGGTAGCGCCGGTAATCAGCCCGTGGCGGTTCGCCATGCCTGGCAGTAAGAACAGCTCTTTATCCAGCGTCCGGGCAATCAGCAATGGTGTACTCATGGTGCGCGTCCTCTCTTTGTCCTGCGTCGAGTATAGGCAACCTGACGGCAAATTGACTCAGTAAATTCCTGACTTTGCGGCGCATTACCCAGCGCAGACTATGCTTTTGCATACGATTCACAAAAAGTTGGAAGGCTATGTCCAGATTCTTTTTTAATGACCGCAAACAGCTGGTCAATGACGCCATTGAAGGCATACTGATTTCCGCGCCGCACGGTAATTTGGTCAAACTCGATATCGATCCGGCCATCCGAGTGGTGGCACGCAGCGACTGGGATAAAAGTCGGGTGGCGGTGATTTCTGGCGGGGGTTCCGGTCACGAACCCGCCCATGCCGGTTTTGTCGGTAAGGGCATGTTGACCGCTGCGGTGTGCGGCGATCTGTTTGCCTCGCCGAGCGTGGATGCGGTGCTGAACGCCATCGTGGCGGTGACGGGCGATCGTGGCTGTCTGCTGATCGTCAAAAATTACACCGGCGATCGTCTTAACTTCGGTCTTGCAGCGGAAAAAGCCAAACGCTACGGGCTGAAAGTGGAGATGGTGATCGTTGCCGATGATATCGCCCTGCCGGATAACAAGCAGCCACGCGGGATTGCGGGTACGGCGTTGGTCCATAAAATCGCCGGTTATGCGGCGGAAAAAGGTAAATCGCTAAGCGACGTCCGGGCTATTGCACAGCAGGCCTGCGATAACCTCTGGAGCCTGGGCGTGGCGATGCAGACCTGTAATCTACCGGGTAGTGACGACGAAGAGGGGCGTATTAAGCAAGGACATGTCGAGCTGGGTCTGGGTATTCACGGCGAGCCGGGTGCTTCGGTGGTCGATACGCAAAACAGCAAAGCCATTATCGATACGCTGATAGCACCGCTAAAAGAAAAGGCGGGGGATGGGCGGTTTGCTGTGCTAATTAACAACCTCGGCGGCGTGTCGGCGCTGGAGATGGCGCTGCTGACAAAAGAGCTGGCGCATTCCGCGTTGCAGGATCAGATTGCATATTTGATTGGCCCTGCGCCGCTGGTGAGTGCGCTGGATATGAAGGGCTTTTCCCTGTCGTTGCTCAAGCTGAATGAGACCTTCGAGCAGGCGCTGAATGAGCCTGTCGAAACCCTCGGCTGGCAAAAGCCAGTGGCATTTGCACCACTGCGTACGGTGCAGCATACGGCTATTCAGGATCGCGTGGAGTATGCGCCGTCTGAAAATGCTCAGGTGGCAGCATTAGTGGCGGGCGCAACGCAAACACTGGTCGATCTGGAAAATCGGTTGAATGCCCTGGATGCTAAAGTGGGTGACGGCGATACGGGGTCGACCTTTGCGCAAGGCGCGCGGGATATTGCGCAGTTGTTGCAAGAGAAGCAACTGCCGCTCAACGATGTGCCGAAACTGCTGCTGTTAATCGGCGAGCGGCTGGCGACGGTGATGGGCGGATCGAGCGGCGTGTTGATGTCGATCTTCTTTACCGCCGCCGGGCAAACGCTTCATGACGGCAAACCGCTGGCGGAGGCCTTGCTGAGTGGGTTGGCGCAAATGAAGCAGTACGGCGGGGCAGATCTCGGCGATCGTACATTGATCGACGCGCTGCAACCGGCGCTGGAAGCGTTACAAACAGGCGATATTCAGGCTGCAGCTCAGGCGGCGAAACAGGGCGCGGAAGCAACTGCCAGCATGCAAAAAGCCGGAGCTGGGCGTTCGTCGTACGTGAATAAAGAAAATCTGGAGGGTGTCACCGATCCAGGTGCGGTGGCGGTGGCAGAGGTGTTTGCTGTAATGGCGAAGTAGTTAAAAAAATGCCCGGTGGCGCTACGCTTACCGGGCCTACAAAACCTAACCGTAGGCCGGGTAAGGCGCAGCCGCCACACGGCAATTTAGTCTTAGAAGTCCGCTTTCAACACCACGCGGTAACGGGCTTTACCGTCACGTACGTGCTGGATGGCTTCGTTGATTTTCGACATCGGATACAGTTCGGTGGTGGGTGCCACTTTGGTGCGGCCCGCGAACTTCATCAGTTTGCGCAATTCATATGGTGTACCTGTGGCTGAGCCGGACACGCTGCGATCGCCGCCGATCAGGGTGAATGCCGGAACCGGAAGCGGCTTCAGCACCGCACCGACGGTATGGAAATTCCCGCCATAGGCCAGCGCTTCAAAATACGGTTGCCAGTCGAGATCGACGTTCACGGTGTTGATGATCAAATCGAATTGACCTGCCAGGGCTTTCAGCAGTTCAGGGTCGCGGCTATTGACCACCTTATCAGCCCCCATCGCCAGCACTTCTTTCTCTTTCGCCGGATTGGAGCTGAATGCGGTGACTTCGCAACCCATTGCATGCAGCAGCTTAATGGCGATGTGACCTAAACCGCCAATACCAATCACGCCGACGCGGCTGGTGGCGGTGACATGATGCATCAGGAGTGGTTTGAAGACGGTGATACCGCCGCACAACAGCGGACCTGCGGATTCAATATCAATGCTGTCCGGGAGCGGAATGACCCACTGCCAATCGGCGCGCAGCTTGTCGGAGAAACCGCCTTTATTAAGGATGGTGGGAACTGCGCCTTCCAGACAGTTGATCTGGTTGCCGCTGATACAGGCATCGCAATGGCCGCAGCTACGGGCGGTCCAGCCAATGCCGACGCGCTGGCCAATTTTAAGCCCTTTATCCTGAGCAGCGGTACCGAGTGCGACCACGCGGCCGATCACTTCGTGTCCGGCAACCAGTGGATAGCTGGAGAAGCCCCATTCGTTGTCGATCATCGACAGATCCGAGTGGCAAATCCCGCAATAATCGACCTGCACTTCGACGTCTTCTGCCTTCAGCTCGCCCGCATCGTATTCGTACAGTTCAAGTTCTGCACCTGCCTGCGGCGCGGCATAGCTTTTTATCTTCGACATCGTCTTTCCCCTGTTTTGGTGTGAACTGAGAGTGTAGAGCATTCAGTTTACAGCCGCTTAACAGAAGAGGGCAGGAAAGGGATTTACAGAGTTTTCAGCATCCTGACTTCGCAATCGACGTGTCCGGTGCAGCCCAGTGGTGCATCGATATGTTCAAAGCCCAAATGTTCATACAAGCCGATAGCTTCTTTGAGGAAGGCAGTGGTTTCGAGGTAGCAGCGTTTGAAGCCCTGTGAGCGGGCATGATCGAGCGCCAGAAGTGCCAGCTTTTTCGCCAGGCCTTGTCCGCGAACGGTCGGCAGGAAGTACATTTTTTGCAGCTCGCAGATATCCGGCTCACTACAGCTCAGCGGGGCAATGCCGCCTCCGCCGACGACCTGGCCGTTTTGTTCAATCACCCAGTAGGCATGGCCCGGCTGGCTGTAGAGTTTAAACAACTCATCGAGGTTGGGATCGGCAACGGTATAGCCCTTATCGGCCGTAAGACCGTACTCAGCAGACACTTCACGGATAACCGCAGCGATATCGGCGTTGTCTTGCACTGTAATCCGGCGCATAGCCGCAGCGACGGGGGGAATCACGCTCATAGCATTACTCATGACAAAAATTGACACACAACTGCAGTTAATAGCACCGCAGAAAGGGGAGTGCAAGCGAGGATATTTCAGGAAGGATGCCCCTTACCTGCGAACAGGTAAGGGGCAGAGACATTACAGCGCAGCGATAACCGCCTGCTGCTCAATCAGCTTCGCTTTCGCATCGGCGAAGGCCACCAGACGTTCACGCTCTTTGGCGATAACCGCTTCAGGAGCACGGGCAACGAAACCTTCGTTAGACAGTTTGCTCTCGATTTTCCCGATTTCCAGTTCGACTTTGGCGACTTCTTTTGCCAGACGAGCCAGTTCGGTTTCTTTGTCGATAAGCCCTGCCATTGGGATCAGCAGCTCGGCGCCTTCGATGATTTTGGTCACGGAGACCGGACCTTTGTCATCGGCTGGCAGCACGGTGATGCTTTCCAGACGTGCCATGTTCTGCAGGAAGCTGCTGTTCTCGGTCACGCGACGCACCGCGGCTTCGCTGCAACCGCGCAGCAGCAGTTCCAGCGGTTTGCCTGGAGAGAGGTTCATCTCGGCACGAATGTTACGGATTGCCACAATCGCCTGTTTCAGCCATTCGGTATCGGATGCTGCTGCTTCATCAACCTGCGCTGCATCGAATTCCGGGAATGGCTGCAGCATGATGGTATCGGCAGTAATGCCTTTGATAACCTTCACACGCTGCCAGATGGTTTCGGTGATGAACGGGATGATTGGGTGCGCGAGGCGCAGCAAACCTTCCAGAACGGTAATCAGCGTGTTACGCGTGCCGCGCAGTTCCGCTTCGTTACCGCCGTTCATGACCGGCTTGGTCAGCTCCAGATACCAGTCGCAGAACTGGTTCCAGGTGAATTCGTACAGAATACCTGCCGCGATATCAAAGCGATAAGTATCCAGCGCTTCACGGTACGCTTTGATAGTCTGGTTGAATTCCGCCAGGATCCAGCGATCCGCCAGAGACAGGGTCATTTCGCCGCCGTTGAAGCCGCAATCCTGATCTTCAGTGTTCATCAGCACGAAGCGGCTGGCGTTCCACAGCTTGTTACAGAAGTTGCGATAACCTTCCAGACGTTTCATATCCCAGTTGATGTCGCGACCGGTAGAGGCCAGCGCCGCCAGGGTGAAACGCAGGGCGTCGGTGCCGTGTGGCTCGATACCGTCCGGGAATTGCTTCTCGGTGCGCTTGGCGATTTTCTCTGCCAGCTGCGGCTGCATCATGTTACCGGTACGTTTCTCCAGCAGGTCTGCCAGTGAAATCCCGTCAACCATATCCAGCGGATCGATAACGTTACCCTTGGATTTGGACATCTTCTGACCTTCATCATCACGAATCAGACCGGTCATGTAGATGGTCTTGAACGGAATCTGCGGCTTGCCGTCTTCATCTTTGATGAAGTGCATGGTCATCATGATCATGCGTGCAATCCAGAAGAAGATGATGTCAAAGCCAGAGACCATCACGCTGGTCGGGTGGAACTGGCGCAGCGCGTCGGTGTTTTCCGGCCAGCCGAGGGTGGAGAAGGTCCACAGGGCGGAGGAGAACCAGGTGTCCAGAACGTCGTCGTCCTGGCGCAGGGCCACGTCGGCACCCAGGTTGTTTTCCAGACGGACTTCTTCTTCGGTGCGGCCAACGAATACGTTGCCGTCGTTGTCATACCACGCCGGGATACGGTGACCCCACCACAGCTGACGAGAGATACACCAGTCCTGAATATCACGCATCCAGGAGAAGTACATGTTTTCGTATTGCTTCGGTACGAACTGGATATCACCGTTTTCAACCGCTTCAACCGCCGGTTTCGCCAGCACGTCAGCGCGGACGTACCACTGATCGGTCAGCATTGGTTCGATTACCACGCCGCCACGGTCGCCGTAAGGCACGGTCAGATCGTGAGGTTTGATCTCTTCCAGCAGGCCGAGCGCGTCAATAGCCGCCACAACGGCCTTACGCGCAGCAAAACGTTCCAGTTTCTGGAATTCAGCCGGGATGTCAGACGAGTAAACGTCAGACTCTTCGCCTTTGGTATCGTACACTTCCGCGCTTTCACGGATATCACCGTCAAAGGTCAGAATGTTGATCATTGGCAGGGCGTGACGACGGCCCACTTCGTAGTCGTTGAAATCGTGCGCCGGGGTGATTTTCACGCAGCCGGTGCCTTTTTCCATGTCAGCGTGTTCGTCGCCCAGAATTGGAATGCGGCGATTCACCAGTGGCAGAACCACGAACTTGCCGATCAAATCTTTATAGCGTGGATCTTCCGGGTTTACGGCCACGCCGGTATCGCCCAGCAGGGTTTCCGGACGGGTGGTTGCAACCACCAGGTAATCTTTACCGTCTGCGGTTTTTGCGCCATCGGCCAGTGGATAGCGGATGTGCCACATGGAGCCTTTAGACTCGCGGTTTTCAACTTCCAGGTCAGAGATCGCGGTGCGCAGTTTCGGGTCCCAGTTCACCAGGCGTTTGCCACGGTAAATCAGGTCCTCTTTGTACAGACGGACGAAGACTTCTTTCACGGCGTTGGACAGGCCTTCATCCATGGTGAAGCGCTCACGCTCCCAGTCCACGGAGTTGCCGAGACGGCGCATCTGACGGGTAATGGTGCCGCCAGATTCCGCTTTCCACTGCCAGATTTTGTCGATGAACGCCTCGCGACCGTAGTCGTGGCGGGTTTTACCTTCTTCAGCGGCAATCTTACGTTCCACCACCATCTGGGTAGCAATACCCGCGTGGTCAGTACCAGCCTGCCACAGGGTATTTTTGCCCTGCATGCGCTGGTAACGGATCATGGTATCCATGATGGTTTGCTGGAAAGCATGACCCATATGCAAACTGCCGGTGACGTTCGGCGGCGGGATCATGATGCAGAAGGACTCTTTGCTTTCATCGCCATTAGGCTTGAAATAGCCCTGCTCTTCCCAGTGCTCGTAAAGCGGCTGTTCGATATCTCGTGGGTTGTATGTCTTTTCCATTATTTCCAGGTTGCCGTATTCAGGTTAAAACCAGCCAGGCGGTACGCTTTGTAGCGTTCGCGCGCCAGTTGTTTCAGAGAATCTTCGTGAGGGACAAAGTCTACCACTTCTGTGAAAGCGGTGGCAAAATCTGCAAAGCCGATACGCAGGCTGATCAGAATATCGCGCGCGCTGCTGTTACGCTTTTGCGGCCAGGCGATTTCCACCGGTGCGCCGCCGCGCGGACCTTCTCCCGACAAATTATGCGGAACAAAACTTTCGGGCGGCCTTGCCCACAGGGCTTCATCGAGTCGAATCGCCTGCGCTTCATCTTCGCAGGCGATCAGAACGCGTTTACCGCTGCGCCAACGTTCTGCGGCAATTTCACACACCAGCTGCTCGACGGCGCTTAAGCCATCGATGGTGTTGTCGTTGTCCAGAAGGTAGAACGTTGCATTCTTCATATATGGGGCTTCTTTGGGTGACTTTAAACGGGTTGCCCGGTGGCGCTGCGCTTACCGGGCCTACGGTTACGAGCCATATTGTATGCCGGGTAGCGAAGCCGCCACCCGGCATTTAACATCACTCTTCGCCGTTAAAACCGGCGCGGTTGAGCAGGAACTGTGACAGCAGAGCGACCGGACGACCGGTTGCGCCTTTGGCTTTGCCGGAGCGCCATGCGGTGCCCGCGATATCCAGGTGCGCCCAGTTGTACTTGCGAGTAAAGCGCGCCAGGAAGCAGCCTGCGGTAATCGCTCCGCCAGGACGGCCGCCAATGTTGGCCATGTCCGCGAAGTTAGACTCCAGCTGTTCCTGATACTCATCGCCCAGCGGCAGACGCCACGCACGGTCACCCGCTTGCTCGGACGCGCCGATAAGCTCATGAGCCAGCGGATTGTGGTTCGACAGCAGGCCGGTGATGTGATGGCCGAGGGCGATCACACAGGCACCGGTCAGCGTTGCCACGTCGATCACCGCTTCAGGGTCAAAGCGCTCAACGTAAGTCAGTACGTCGCACAGCACCAGACGGCCTTCGGCGTCAGTGTTCAGCACTTCAACAGTCTGGCCGGACATCGTGGTCAACACATCACCGGGGCGATATGCGCGACCGCCTGGCATGTTTTCGCAGCCCGCCAGAACGCCAATAACGTTAATTGGCAGCTGAAGTTCTGCGACCATCCGCATTACGCCGTAAACCGCTGCCGCGCCGCACATGTCGTACTTCATCTCATCCATGCCTTCGGCAGGCTTGATGGAGATACCACCGGAGTCAAAGGTCAGCCCTTTGCCGACCAGCACGATAGGGCGCGCGTCTTCGGACGGATTGCCTTTGTACTCAATGACCGACATCAGCGATTCATTTTGCGAACCATTACCGACGGCGAGATATGAGTGCATCCCCAACTCTTTCATCTGCTGTTCGCCGATGACGCGGGTGACGACGTTTTTACTATAGGTATCTGCCAGCTGACGCGCCTGCGAAGCCAGATAACCGGCGTTGCAGATGTTTGGCGGCATGTTGCCGAGGTCTTTCGCGGCCTTGATACCGGCGGCAATCGCCAGACCGTGCTGAATGGCGCGTTCACCGCTGGTTAGCTCGCGACGAGTCGGGACGTTAAAGACCATCTTACGCAGCGGACGACGCGGTTCGCTTTTGTTGGTCTTCAACTGATCAAAACTGTAGAGGCTCTCTTTCGCGGTCTCAACGGCCTGACGTACTTTCCAGTAAGTGTTGCGACCTTTGACGTGCAGTTCGGTCAGGAAGCAGACGGCTTCCATTGAACCTGTATCATTCAGGGTATTGATGGTTTTCTGAATGACCTGCTTGTACTGGCGCTCATCAAGCTCGCGCTCTTTGCCGCAACCAATCAGCAGAATGCGCTCGGACAGCACGTTGGGAACATGGTGCAGCAACAGCGTCTGCCCAGGTTTGCCTTCCAGTTCGCCACGGCGCAGCAGGGCGCTGATATAGCCGTCACTGATTTTATCGAGTTGTTCGGCGATCGGGGAGAGTCGGCGTGGTTCAAAGACGCCCACAACGATACAGGCACTCCGCTGTTTCTCCGGGCTACCGCTTTTTACACTGAACTCCATGCACTACGCTCCTGAATCTTAAAGACAACGACGGCTGCTACGGATAGAATTGAAACCTTTCGTAACTCATGTCCGCTGTTGTGGTGACTTCGTGTTAATCTTACGTTACTACGGTTTCGACACGTCAAAAATTATCCTGAAGCGCGACACCGCCGGGTTTTTTAATCTTAGCGATGTTTTCGACGACTCAAGAGAATAAATGACGTTTAAGCCATGAAACAAGCAATTTTCCAGCAAAGAGACGGGTTTTTACGGGCGTATTTAAAGTGATAATCATAAGATATCTGGTGCGGGAGACGCTCAAAAGCCAGCTGGCGATCCTTTTCATCTTACTTCTGATCTTTTTCTGTCAGAAGTTAGTCAGGATCCTTGGCGCGGCGGTAGACGGCGAAATCCCAACAAATCTGGTGCTTTCTCTGCTCGGATTAGGCGTGCCTGAAATGGCGCAGCTTATTCTGCCGCTTAGCCTTTTCCTCGGCCTGCTCATGACGCTGGGGAGACTCTATACTGAAAGTGAAATCACGGTCATGCACGCTTGCGGCTTGAGTAAAGCCGTGCTGGTGAAGGCCGCGATGGTGTTGGCGTTATTCACGGGTATCGTTGCGGCGGTGAACGTGATGTGGGCCGGGCCGTGGTCATCCCGGCATCAGGATGAAGTGCTGGCAGAAGCCAAAGCGAACCCTGGCATGGCGGCGTTAGCGCAAGGCCAGTTCCAGCAAGCCACTGATGGCAGTTCGGTACTCTTTATTGAAAGCGTTAACGGTAGCACCTTCAACGATGTTTTCCTGGCGCAAATCCGCACCAAAGGCAATGCTCGCCCATCCGTTGTAGTGGCGGATTCCGGTCAGCTCTCGCAGCGTAAAGACGGTTCTCAGGTGGTGACGCTGAACAAAGGCACCCGCTTTGAAGGCACTGCGCTGCTTCGTGACTTCCGTATTACCGATTTCCAGAACTATCAGGCGATTATTGGCCATCAGAACGTGGCGCTCGATCCGACGGATACCGAGCAGATGGACATGCGGACCCTGATGAATACCGATACCAACCGCGCTCGAGCAGAGCTGCACTGGCGCCTGACGCTAGTATTCACGGTGTTTATGATGGCACTGATGGTCGTGCCGCTGAGCGTGGTCAACCCGCGACAGGGCCGTGTACTGTCTATGCTCCCGGCTATGTTGCTGTATCTGGTGTTCTTCCTGCTGCAAACGTCAATTAAGTCTAACGGCGGCAAAGGTAAACTCGATCCGATGATTTGGACGTGGGTGGTCAACGGCCTGTACCTGTTGCTGGCAGTGGCATTAAACATGTGGGACAGCGTGGCGATGCGTCGCGTGCGTGCCAGCTTCACGCGTAAAGGAGCGGTGTAATGCAGGCGTTTCGCGTTCTAGACCGCTATATCGGTAAAACCATTTTTACCACCATCATGATGACGCTGTTCATGCTGGTGTCGCTCTCCGGCATTATCAAGTTTGTCGACCAGCTGAAAAAGGCCGGGCAGGGGAGTTATGACGCACTGGGCGCCGGGATGTACACCATTCTGAGCGTACCGAAAGATGTGCAGATTTTCTTCCCGATGGCTGCGCTGTTAGGTGCATTGCTGGGGCTGGGCATGCTGGCCCAGCGCAGCGAGCTGGTGGTGATGCAGGCTTCTGGTTTCACCCGTATGCAGGTTGCGATGTCGGTGATGAAAACCGCAATCCCATTGGTCTTGTTGACTATGGCCATTGGCGAGTGGGTGGCACCGCAGGGCGAGCAGATGGCGCGTAATTATCGTGCGCAAGCCATGTACGGCGGCTCTTTACTCTCTACGCAGCAAGGGCTGTGGGCGAAAGACGGTAACAACTTCGTTTATATCGAACGGGTGAAGGGCGATGACGAACTGGGCGGCGTGAGCATTTACGCCTTTAACGAACAGCGTCGTTTGCAGTCCGTGCGTTATGCCACGACGGCGAAATTCGATCCGGCGAAGAAGCTGTGGCGTCTGTCGCAGGTGGATGAATCCAATCTGCAGGACCCTAAGCAAATCACCGGTTCACAAACCGTTTCAGGCACCTGGAAGACCAATCTGACGCCAGATAAGTTAGGTGTGGTGGCGCTGGACCCGGATGCGCTGTCGATCAGCGGTTTGCATCAATACGTGAAGTATCTGAAGTCGAGCGGCCAGGATGCCGGGCGTTATCAGCTCAACATGTGGAGCAAAATCTTCCAGCCGATGTCAGTTGCAGTAATGATGCTGATGGCGCTGTCGTTTATCTTTGGGCCATTGCGTAGCGTGCCGATGGGTGTGCGCGTGGTCACTGGTATCAGCTTTGGTTTTGTCTTCTACGTGCTGGACCAGATCTTCGGTCCACTGACCCTGGTATACGGTATTCCTCCGTTGATTGGCGCGCTGTTACCGAGTGCCTCGTTCTTCCTGATAAGCCTCTGGCTGCTTCTCAGACGCTCCTGATCGTACAGTTTCCTCACTCCCGCATCGCCGGGAGTGAGGCTCTCTCCTGATTCACTCCGCACTTTTTCACACAACCTTCAACGCCTTGCCCCGAATTTGAGTATTATTGAGCGATGAAGTCGTGAAGGGATCCCCTATGAAGCAAATTCGTATGCTTGCGCAGTACTACGTCGATCTGATGATGAAGCTCGGCCTGGTACGTTTCTCACTGCTGTTAGCTCTGGCGCTGGTGGTACTGGCGATTGTCGTGCAGATGGCTGTCACTATGGTGCTGCACGGCCAGGTCGAAAGTATCGACGTTATCCGCTCGATCTTCTTTGGTCTGCTGATCACCCCGTGGGCGGTCTACTTCCTGTCGGTGGTGGTGGAACAGCTGGAAGAGTCGCGCCAGCGTCTATCACGGCTGGTGCAAAAACTGGAAGAGATGCGCGAGCGTGACCTGAAGCTTAACGTCCAGCTCAAAGACAATATTGCGCAGCTGAATCAGGAAATCTCGGATCGTGAAAAAGCAGAGGCTGAACGTCAGGCAACGCTTGAACAGCTGAAGGTGGAGATGAAAGAGCGTGAAGTCACGCAAATCCAGCTTGAACAACAATCCTCTTTCCTGCGTTCTTTCCTCGACGCTTCACCGGATCTGGTTTTCTATCGCAATGAAGATAAAGAGTTTTCCGGCTGCAATCGGGCGATGGAGCTGCTAACAGGGAAAAGTGAAAAACAGCTGGTTCACCTCAAACCGCAGGATGTCTATTCTGAGGAAGCGGCGGCCAAAGTTATCGAAACCGACGAAAAGGTGTTCCGTCACAACGTCTCGCTGACTTACGAACAGTGGCTGGATTATCCCGACGGGCGTAAAGCCTGCTTCGAAATCCGCAAAGTGCCGTATTACGATCGCGTGGGCAAGCGCCACGGGCTGATGGGCTTTGGCCGCGATATTACCGAGCGTAAGCGCTATCAGGATGCACTTGAGCGCGCCAGCCGCGACAAGACCACCTTTATCTCCACGATCAGCCATGAGCTGCGTACACCGCTGAACGGCATCGTTGGCCTGAGCCGTATTCTTCTCGATACTGAGCTGACCAGCGAGCAGGAAAAGTATCTCAAGACCATCC
Organism: Lelliottia jeotgali; assembly: GCF_016771845.1. NCBI lineage: Bacteria > Pseudomonadati > Pseudomonadota > Gammaproteobacteria > Enterobacterales > Enterobacteriaceae > Lelliottia > Lelliottia jeotgali. The sequence continues at coordinate 78,164 of NZ_JAENMQ010000009.1, forward strand.
ATGTTTCTGCGGTGACGCTGGGGAATATTTTCAACGATATTATCGATATGGATAAGATGGAACGCCGTAAAGTTCAGCTGGATAACCAGCCTGTAGACTTTACCGGGTTCCTCGCCGATCTGGAGAACCTTTCCGGGCTCCAGGCGCAGCAAAAAGGGCTGAGGTTTGTACTGGAGCCTTCGCTGCCGTTGCCGCATAAGGTGGTGACGGACGGGACGCGTCTGCGTCAGATCCTGTGGAATCTCATCAGCAACGCCGTCAAGTTCACCCAGAAAGGGGAAGTGGTGGTGCGTATTCGCTTTGACGAAGGGGATATGCTGCACTTTGAAGTCGAAGATTCCGGCATCGGTATTCCGCAGGAAGAGCAGGACAAAATCTTCGCCATGTATTACCAGGTGAAAGACAGCAATGGCGGTAAACCGGCGACGGGAACCGGGATCGGCCTGGCAGTATCGCGCCGTCTGGCGAAAAGTATGGGCGGGGATATCACCGTATCCAGTCAACAGGGCAAAGGCTCTCTCTTTACGCTGACGGTCCACGCTCCGGCGGTTGCTGAAGAAGTTGAAGACACCTTCGAAAATGACGATTTGCCGTTACCTGCATTGCACGTCCTGCTGGTCGAAGATATTGAGCTGAACGTGATTGTCGCGCGTTCCGTGCTGGAAAAACTGGGCAACAGCGTGGATGTGGCGATGACCGGTACCGCCGCGCTGGAGATGTTCACGCCTGGCGAATATGACCTCGTGCTGCTGGATATTCAGCTACCAGATATGACCGGGCTGGATATTTCGCGCGAACTGACGCGTCGTTACGCTCGCGATGAGCTGCCGCCTCTGGTGGCACTGACTGCCAACGTGCTGAAGGACAAAAAAGAGTACCTCGATGCCGGCATGGACGATGTGCTCAGCAAGCCGCTGGCAGTGCCCGCCCTGACCGCCATGATCAAGAAATTCTGGGACACCTGTGATGAAGAGGAAAACATGATGACGCCTGTAGAGAGTGAAAAAGCACAATCGCTTCTGGATATCGCCATGCTTGAGCAGTACATCGAACTGGTGGGTCCAAAGCTGATTACCGATGGCCTGGCGGTGTTTGAGAAAATGATGCCGGGTTATTTAAGCGTGCTGGAATCCAATCTGACGGCTCGCGACCAGAAAGGCATTGTCGAAGAAGGTCATAAAATCAAAGGTGCTGCTGGATCGATCGGATTGCGCCATTTGCAGCAGTTGGGCCAGCAGATCCAGTCTCCGGATTTACCCGCATGGTGGGATAACGTGGGTGAGTGGGTTGAGGAGATGAAACAAGAGTGGCAAAACGACGTGAATGTGCTGAAAGCGTGGGTGGAAAGTACAAAAAAATGACCCCGGTTAGACCGGGGTGCGCGAAATACTGCGCCAACACCAGGGAAATCGTGGCCGCGCCGGATTTTTTGTGTTTTTTTCGCATGGACGCTGCCTGAAAATTTAGGCCGCACGCAGATAAGATAGCAAATCTTAAATGATTTGTTACGGGAATCAGTGAAATGTGTGAAGCATAGCGTTTTAATCAGAATTATTAATATGCTTCAAACAGTTGAAGAGAAGGGCGGCAAAATGAAAAAGGTGGGTGTAGTACTGAGCGGATGCGGCGTTTATGACGGCGCAGAAATTCACGAATCAGTTCTGACGCTGCTCGCGCTGGCGAAGCAGGGCGCAGAAGCAGTGTGTTTTGCGCCGGATAAAAATCAGCTGGATGTCATCAATCATCTTACCGGTGAGCCGATGTCCGAAACGCGTAATGTTCTGATTGAAGCGGCGCGTATCGCTCGCGGCAATATCCAGCCTCTGGCACAGGCCAGCGCCGATGAACTGGATGCTCTGATCGTGCCTGGTGGTTTTGGCGCGGCAAAAAATTTGAGCAATTTTGCGAGCCAGGGCAGCGAATGTCGGGTCGATGACGGGCTTAAAAATTTAGCCCAGCTGATGCACGCTGCAGGGAAACCGCTGGGTTTCATGTGCATCGCCCCCGCGATGTTGCCTAAAATTTTTGATTTCCCGCTGCGCCTCACTATCGGCACCGATATCGATACGGCTGAGTTGATCGAAGAGATGGGCGGTGAGCACGTGCCTTGCCCGGTGGAAGACATCGTTGTCGACGAGGACAATAAAATCGTCACCACTCCAGCGTATATGCTGGCGCAAAACATCGCGGAAGCGGCAATCGGTATTGAGAAGCTGGTTGAACGTGTACTGGTGCTTTCCCGGTGAGTAAAAAAAGGTCGCCAGTCGGCTGGGTGAAACGCATTTTGCTGCGAGCAGTGCTGGTTCTGGCCGTCTTTTGGGGCGGTGGTATCGCACTATTCAGTATTCTGCCGGTGCCGTTTTCTGCGGTAATGGTAGAGCGGCAGCTCGGCGCGTGGCTGACGGGCGATTTCAGCTATGTGGCGCACTCTGACTGGGTGAGTATGGACGAGATTTCCCCGTGGATGGGGTTGGCGGTGATTGCGGCAGAAGATCAGAAATTCCCGGACCACTGGGGTTTTGATATCTCTTCGATTGAAAAAGCGCTGGCGCATAATGAGCGCAACGAAAACCGCGTGCGCGGCGCGTCGACGCTCTCTCAGCAAACGGCGAAAAACCTGTTTTTGTGGGATGGACGAAGCTGGGTGCGAAAAGGGCTGGAAGCTGGCCTGACGTTGGGCATGGAGACGGTGTGGAGTAAAAAACGCATCCTGACGGTGTACCTGAATATCGCCGAGTTTGGTGATGGCGTGTTTGGCGTCGAGGCGGCAGCACAGCGCTATTTCCACAAACCCGCCAGTCGCCTGACGATCTCCGAGGCTGCACTTCTGGCGGCCGTTCTACCCAACCCAATTCGCTTTAAAGCGAATGCCCCGTCAGGGTATGTCCACAGCCGCCAGGCGTGGATTATGCGCCAGATGCGCCAGCTAGGCGGGGAAGCGTTTATGACGGGGAATAAATTGTATTAGATGAGGACTCAGTCCTCATCAAATCCGGCGTTGAACAGCGCGACCACCGCTGCCAGCGCTTCCACTTCCTGCGGGCCGGTCGCTTCTACTTCAATCTGACGTCCTTTTGCCGAATCCAGCATCAGCAGCGCAATCACGCTATTGGCTTCAGCCTCGGTGCCTTCATCGTTACGCAGCAGCACTTCAGCGTCAAATCCCTGCATCAGTTCAAACAACTTCATCGCCGGGCGGGCGTGCATGCCCAGCTTATTGGTGATTTCAACAGTATGTTTTACGGTCATGTTTTACGTTTTTCCAGCGTGCGATGGCGAGACTGAACGTTTTTACCGCGTGAGCGGAAATAATCAGCCAGCTGCTCGGCAATATACACCGAACGATGTTTACCGCCGGTACAACCAATCGCCACGGTCAGGTAGCTGCGGTTGTTGGTTTCCAGCATAGGTAACCATAGCTCAAGGTAGCTTCGCGTCTGGTAAATAAAATTGTGAACTTCTGTGTGTCGGTCGAGGAACGCGGCCACTGGCTTGTCCAGACCGGTCATCGGACGCAGTTTTGGGTCCCAGTGCGGGTTCGGCAGGAAGCGTACGTCGAACACATAATCTGCATCGATCGGAATACCGTGTTTGAAGCCGAAGGATTCGAACACCATCGTCAGCTCACGCTCGCGTTTGCCCAACAGGCGGGTACGCAGCATTTCCGCCAGCTCATGCACCGACATCTCGGAGGTATCGACAATCAGATCCGCGCGGGAACGCAGCGGTTCCAGCAGGTCGCTCTCTTCGTCGATGGCGCTTTCAAGCGACAGATTCTTGCTAGACAGCGGGTGCAAACGACGGGTGTCGCTGTAGCGACGAATCAGCGTGTTACGGTCAGCGTCCAGGAACAGCAGCTGAGGCGTGAAGTTCTCCGGCAGGCTGTTCATCGCCTGCTCGAAAATTTCCGGGGATTCCGGCATATTGCGCACGTCGATACTGACGGCGGCAGAAATCTGCCGGTCCGCGAGCGTTCGCGCCAGGTCGGGCAGCAGAACCACCGGGAGGTTATCGACGCAGTAAAATCCCATATCTTCGAGCGCTCGCAGGGCCACGGATTTACCCGAGCCAGAACGACCGCTGACGATCATCAGCACCATGTTCCGTTTCTCCTCACGACTGCAGATGTGAAGGCCATCGCCTGGTTACGCATCATCCTGATTGCCTTCCGCTTCGGTGATAATTTGGTACAACTCTTCATCACTTTGGGCTGCGCGCAGACGGCGGCAAATGGTTTTATCTGCCAGACGTTTAGCCACCAGCGAAAGCGTATGCAGATGGGTTTTGGTCTGGTCAGCGGGCACCAGTAACGCGAACAGCAAATCAACCGGCTGGTTATCAATCGCATCAAAGGCGATTGGCGTTTCGAGCTGCACAAAGACGCCCACGGCGCGCAATGTGTCTTCTTCCAGTTTGCCATGCGGAATGGCAATGCCATTGCCGATGCCGGTACTGCCCATTTTTTCACGGGTCAGAATAGCTTCGAACACCACCTGAGGCGGCAGGCTTAACTGTTTTGCAGCCAGTTCACTGATAATTTCCAGAGCCCGTTTTTTGCTCTGACAGTGAACGCCACTGCGGGTACATTCCTGGTTAAGGACACTACTCAATTGAAGCGAGGAATCGTTGTTCATCATAATTTCACCTAAGCGCTAACTGTACAAATGGCCTGTTGTGTTTCACAACAGGCCGCCCTGCACCCGTTAACTGCCCGGACAATTAGTGTTGTTTCAGTTTATCTTTATGTTTATTAAGCTGTCGTGCCAACTTGTCAATCAAGCCGTCGATAGCCGCATACATGTCTTGCCCTTCCGCACTGGCATGGATTTCACCCCCGTTTATATGCAGGGTTGCATCCGAGATATGAGTCACTTTCTCCACTTTCAACACAATGTAGACCTGATTGATCCTCTCGAAATACTGTTCAAGCTTGGCGAATTTCGTATTCACAAAATCGCGTAAGGCTTCAGTGATCTCGACGTTGTGTCCTGTGATGTTGAGCTGCATAGTGTCTTCCTTATCAGTTGGGTCAAACCAGTTGTTTACGCTGGTTAGACGGCGGAATGGATAAAGACTCTCGATACTTCGCAACAGTTCGACGTGCCACCATAATACCCTGGTCGGACAGCATGGTGGTTAACTTACTGTCACTCAGTGGCTTCGCGGGGTTTTCCGCTGCGATCAACTTCTTCACCAGTGCTCGAATAGCCGTTGACGAGGCTTCGCCGCCGCCTTCGGTATTCACATGGCTGGAGAAGAAATACTTAAGCTCAAAAATGCCGCGCGGGCTGTGCAGATACTTCTGCGTGGTCACGCGCGAAATGGTCGATTCGTGCATCTCAACGGCCTGGGCGATATCCGCCAGCACCATCGGTTTCATAAACTCTTCGCCCTTTTCAAAAAACGCCTGCTGCTGTTCCACAATACAGCGACTGACACGTAGCAACGTATCATTTCGGCTCTCAAGGCTTTTGATCAGCCATCGCGCTTCCTGAAGATTGCTACGAATATATTGATTGTCGGAGTCGTTGCGCACGCTGGTGCACATGGAGGCGTACTGCTGATTAATTTGCAGGCGAGGAATGCTGTCGGAGTTCAGTTCTACCGTCCAGCGTTCGTTGTGCTTTCTGACCAGAACGTCAGGAATCACGTATTCAGGTTCGCTGGTCTGGATAGATTGTCCGGGGCGTGGGTCAAGCGACTGAATCAGATTGACCGCCTCTTTCAACACGTCCTCTTTGAGGCGCGTGACACGCATCAGGGATCGGAAATCATGATTCGCCAGCAGATCTAAATGTTCGCTGATGATCAGTCGGGCTTCATCAATCCACGGTGTTTCTTTTGCAAATTGTGAAAGTTGGATCAACAGGCAATCACGCAGATCTTTTGCCGCCACGCCGACCGGGTCAAAACGTTGGATGCGTTTCAGAACCGCTTCGATCTCATCAAGATCGATATCGCCGTTGCCGACGCTCTCAAGAATGTCTTCCAGAGAGACGGTCAAATAGCCCGTATCATCCACGGCATCCACAATGGAGGTGGCAATCGCGCGATCGGTTTCGGTGAAAGGCGTGAGCTCCACCTGCCACATCAGGTAATCCTGTAACGACTGGGTGGTTTCGCCCTGATAAACCGGAAGTTCGTCATCCTGGTAATCAGCACGTGTGCCGGAAGGGGTTCCGGCGGTGTAGATTTCATCCCAGCTGGCGTCTAACGGTAACTCGTCCGGCATCTCTTTTTGTTCGAGAGCATCTGCCGTATCAAGGGATTCGGTGTCCTGCTTTTCCTGGGTATCTACCTCGTCATGAAGATCGGTTTGCTCCAGCAGAGGATTGCTGTCCAGCGCTTGCTGGAGTTCCTGCTGAAGTTCTAACGTGGACAACTGCAACAGACGGATCGCCTGTTGTAGCTGTGGCGTCATCGCCAGTTGCTGGCTGAGCCTTAATTGCAAACCTTGCTTCATGTTCAGAGCGTTTTTCCCCGCTTTGGCGTGACTTAACCTCTACCCTATCAGAGTCTGAAGTCTTCCCCAAGGTACACACGCTTCACATGCTCGTCTTCGAGAATTTCTAACGGAGTGCCGTGGGCGATTAAATGGCCCTGGCTGACGATATAAGCACGTTCACAAACCGCCAACGTTTCACGTACGTTGTGGTCAGTGATGAGCACTCCGAGGCCGCTGTCGCGCAAATGCTCGATAATACGCTTGATGTCGATAACGGAGATTGGATCGACGCCCGCAAAAGGTTCATCCAGCAGGATAAATTTCGGATTTGCTGCCAGGGCACGGGCTATTTCGACGCGGCGGCGTTCACCACCGGAAAGGGCCTGGCCCAGGCTGTCGCGTAAATGTTCGATGTGGAACTCTTCCATCAGCTCATTTGCACGATCCTGACGCTGCTCAGAGGTCAAATCGTCACGGATTTGCAGAACCGCCATCAGGTTGTCGAACACGCTCAGGCGGCGGAAAATCGACGCTTCCTGCGGCAAATAGCCAATACCGCGACGGGCACGCGCATGCAGTGGCAGAAGACTGATGTCTTCATCATCAATGATAATGTTGCCAGCATCGCGCGGGACAATCCCGACCACCATATAAAAGGTGGTGGTTTTACCCGCGCCGTTTGGACCCAACAGGCCAACGATTTCGCCGGAGTTCACGGTCAGACTGACATCTTCCACGACGCGGCGGCCTTTATAGGCTTTGGCGAGGTTCTTTGCAGTTAAAGTTGCCATAACGAATTAGTTACTCTTTTTCTGTGCCGGGGCCTGGTCTTTGTTCTTGTCTTGCAGCTGAGACGGAACCAGAACGGTGGTGACGCGCTTACCTTTGTCGCTGAATGCCTGCATTTTCTGCTCTTTCACCAGATACGTGATCTTATCGCCGGTGATGTTGCTATCCAGCTGTTCCAGATAGGCATTTCCGGTCAGGATGACGAGATCTTTCGCCAGCTCATAGTGCATATGAGATGCATGGCCTTTCACTGGCTTGCCGTTATCCTGCATTTGATAGAACGTTGCCGGATTGCCGTAGCCATCAATAATCTCTTTGCCCTGCTCGCCGCCCGGACGGGTGACAACCACTTTATCGGCATTGATTTTGATCGTGCCTTGGGTCATGACGACGTTGCCAGTGAAGGTGACGACGTTACCCTGCATATCAAGCGACTGCGTGTCAGATTCGATATGAATCGGCTGCTCAGTGTCGCCCGTCACAGCAAGCGCGGGGAGACTGGCGGCCAGCAGCGCGCTGGCAATGATAAATTTAAGGCTGAGTTTGTTTGTTTTGAATTTCATAGGAGGTTCTAACCTTTTCAATCAGCTCGGCGTTTTTGCTGCGTAAGTTCCCGCGCATTCTTAAACCGCTGGAATTAAATGTTGTGCCGTATAACGTCACCAGATCCTGCGACGTGACATCCTGGGTGACCAGGTTTATCTGGGCGTTATCCGTAGTAATTTTGCGCAGTTGAGAGTCTGGCGTCAGAGCATTGACTTCAACATGACCATACAGATAAAGCATACGGTCATTCGTCAATTTTGCCCGGTCAGATTTAATCGACCACGTCGGAATTTTGTTGGTATCAAATGTGGTCATCACCGGTTGGGTGAACCACGAGATACCGTCATCGGAAAAATATTCTACATGCTGCGCAATCAGACGGTAGTTCAGGGCACCTTCCGGGCTATAAACTACCGTATCGCTGTGATCGCTTTTGTAGGTTGGGTCGTTGGTATTAACGACTTCATCGGGCGTATCGTCGCGGTCAGCGATATTCACGCCAATCAGGACCAGCACGGCCAGTGAAAGCAGAATGATAACCCAACGTCTGGTTTTACTCATATCGATTGCCCTTTGGCCTCATCAAGCTTACCCTGCGCCAGCAACAATAAATCGCATACTTCACGAACGGCGCCGCGACCGCCATTGATCCGGGTGACATAGTCAGCGCGCGGGATCAAAAGAGGATGGGCGTCGGCAACGGCGATACTCAAACCGACTTCGGCCATGACTGGCCAGTCGATCAGATCGTCCCCAACATAGGCTACGTTCTCAGGTGCGATGGCAAGCTTCGCCAGTAAATCCCTGAACGCTACCATTTTGTCGGATTGGCCTTGATACAAATGGGTGATGCCCAATGTTTCGCAGCGATCTTCTACCAGTTTAGCCTTACGCCCGGTGATGATAGCAACTTCGATACCGGATGTGATCGCACAGCGAATTCCGTAGCCGTCGCGTACATTAAAGGCTTTCAGCTCTTCGCCATTATTGCCCATAAAAATTAAGCCATCGGACAGTACGCCATCAACATCCAGAATCAGCAGGCGGATTTTTTCTGCCTGCGCCATCATTTGCGTACTGACTGGGCCATAACAGGTTGCAAGGGATGCACCCGCATTACTCATTGTCTTATCCTTCATTACACTACGCCTGCGCGCAGAAGATCATGCATATGTACCACACCCAGCAGTTGGTCGCCATCGGCAACCATGGTTGAGGTAATATGACGAGACTGCATCAGGTTTAGAACTTCAACCGCCAGCGTTCCGGGACGCACCCGGATCCCGCCGGGTGTCATGACGTCGGCGATGCCTAAAGTGCGCACGTCAACGCCCATATCAAACACACGACGTAAATCACCGTCGGTGAAGATCCCTTCGATCTTCATCAGGTCGTCACAGATGACCGTCATACCGAGGTTTTTACGCGTGATCTCCAGTAAGGCATCACGCAGCGAGGCGTCTTTGCTGACGTGAGGGATCTCTGCGCCAGTGTGCATAATATCGTTCACCCGCAACAGAAGTTTACGTCCTAGCGCGCCGCCTGGGTGGGAAAGGGCGAAATCTTCTGGGGTGAATCCACGCGCTTCGAGCAGGGCTACGGCGAGCGCATCACCCATCACCAGCGCCGCGGTGGTACTGGAGGTCGGTGCCAGGCCAAGCGGGCAGGCTTCTTTCGGCACTTTTACGCACAGGTGAACATCCGCCGCGCGCGCCATGCTGCTTTCTGGGCGGCTGGTCATGCAAATGAGCGGAACGTGCAGACGTTTCAGCACGGGGATCAGCGCCAGTATTTCGTTGGATTCGCCGGAGTTGGACAGCGCAATAACCACATCCTGCGGCGTAACCATTCCGAGATCGCCGTGCGCCGCTTCACCTGGATGCACGAAGAAAGAGGATGTTCCGGTACTGGCAAAGGTCGCGGCCATTTTGCGGCCAATGTGACCCGATTTGCCCATCCCCATCACCACGACTTTGCCCGAACAGGAGAATATTTTCTCGCATGCATGAGTAAAGTCCTGATTAATATATTGATCTAACTGCGCCAGACCTTCACGTTCAATCTCCAGAACTTCTTTGCCTGCTTTCTGAAAGTCAAAACCCGGCTGCAATTCTATTTGCGACATAATGCGTTTCCGTTTACCCAGAGAGAAGAGGCGACAGCCAGTACAGCATCGCCATCCATACGATAAAACCACCCGTCAACAAGACGCCAGCCCCTTTGCCTATCTGTTGTTTCCGCCGCCAGCAGAGCAGGGCGAAAATCACGCTGACTAACAGCATCACTCCGTAATCGCGGGAGAAAGCCAGCGGATTAAAGGCCCCTGGCGCAATCAGCGCGGGTAAACCCATTACGATCGCGATGTTGAAGATATTCGAGCCAATGATATTGCCAATCGCAATATCACCTTCGCCTTTGCGTGCGCCCGCTATCGCTGTGGCCAGTTCTGGCAAGCTGGTGCCGATCGCAATCACGGTCAGGCCAATGGTCAGTTCGCTGATTGCGAAATAGTTGGCCAGCACCGTGGCGTTATCGACGACCATGCGGGTGGACATCGGCATAATAATAAGTGCAACACCCAGCCACAGCAGGGCAACGGGCAAAGTGCCTTCACGCGGAAGTTCAGCGACTTGTTCACGTGTCAGGCTGTCATCACCTTGTTTTTCCGCCAGTCGGGCGATTTTAACGATATACAGCAGCCAGATGATCGCCAGCGCCAGCAGTAAAATGCCGTCGTCAAAGGTGAGTTGCCCATCATAAAGCACATACCCTGCCAGCAGGCTGACAATTAACATTAGCGGCAATTCGCGGCGCAGAACATCAGAATCCACGCGAAATGGATGCAGCAACGCAGCGAGGCCAAGAATCAATAAAATGTTAACGATATTAGAGCCGATTGCCGTTCCGATGGCGAGATCGATCTGACCGTGAAGCGAGGCGGAAGCGGAGACGATAATTTCCGGGAGCGATGTTCCCACGCTCACCACCGTCATCCCGATAATCAAAGGCGGTATACCAAAGAGTCGGCAAAGGATGGATGCGGCAAAAACCAAACGGTCAGCACTGTAGACCACCAACAGTAAACCAATTATTAACAGTGCCGTTGCTAAAAGCATCAAAAATCCTTTATTCAGGTATACTCGCCGGTCCACTGAGAATGAATCTCTGGCGCCGCATGCAGTCTGTAGACGTAACGAATTCCTAATTTTGACTTTATGCGCCGGAAAAGTAAAACAAATGCCAGCTTTCGCTAACCTGCGCGGATAATATTCTGTAAAAATGTCGGGTTTAAGGCTGAATTAAGCGCCATGCTTAACCTTAACGGGAAAGAAAGGAACTTTAAATGAGCCAAACGATGGCGAATTTAGTCGATGTCCGTGACGTTAGCTTCTCGCGCGGCAATCGATTGATATTTGAAGACATCACGCTGACGGTGCCACGGGGCAAGATCACGGCGATCATGGGCCCCTCTGGTATCGGTAAAACCACGCTGCTGCGTTTGATCGGTGGACAGATCCCACCGGATCATGGCGAGATTCTCTTCGACGGTGAAAATGTCCCGGCGATGTCTCGCTCACGCCTGTATACCGTCCGTAAGCGAATGAGCATGCTGTTTCAGTCGGGCGCGTTATTCACCGACATGAATGTCTTTGATAATGTCGCTTACCCGCTGCGTGAACATACCCGTTTGCCTCCTGAACTGCTGAAAACGACGGTGATGATGAAGCTTGAGGCGGTGGGCCTGCGTGGGGCAGCAAAACTCATGCCTTCGGAGCTTTCAGGCGGGATGGCGCGTCGCGCTGCGCTGGCGCGCGCAATTGCTCTGGAACCGGACTTAATCATGTTCGACGAGCCCTTCGTTGGTCAGGACCCTATTACTATGGGCGTGCTGGTGAAGCTGATTTCAGAACTGAACAGCGCGCTGGGTGTCACATGCATCGTGGTTTCGCACGATGTGCCCGAGGTGCTGAGTATCGCGGATTACGCTTACATTGTGGCGGATAAAAAAATCGTCGCCCACGGTGGCGCTCAGGCGTTGCAAAACAACAGCGATCCGCGCGTTCGTCAGTTCCTTGATGGGATTGCCGATGGTCCCGTACCGTTCCGCTATCCGGCGGGCGACTATCATCATGATTTACTGGGAATAGGGAGTTAAGCGCTGATGCTGTTAAATGCGTTGGCCGCCCTTGGACACCGTGGCATAAAAACCATCAGGACGTTCGGGCGTGCCGGGTTGATGTTATTCAATGCGCTGATGGGTAAGCCGGAATTCCGTAAGCATTCCCCGCTGCTGATACGTCAACTCTATAATGTCGGCGTGTTATCGATGCTGATTATCATCGTGTCGGGTCTGTTTATCGGCATGGTTCTTGGGCTGCAGGGCTATCTGGTTCTGACGACTTACAGTGCGGAAACCAGTCTCGGTATGCTGGTGGCGCTTTCGCTGCTGCGCGAACTTGGCCCGGTTGTAGCGGCGCTGCTTTTCGCCGGTCGAGCGGGTTCTGCGTTAACGGCTGAAATCGGTCTGATGCGCGCAACGGAACAGCTCTCCAGCATGGAGATGATGGCGGTCGACCCGCTGCGTCGCGTGATTGCTCCGCGCTTCTGGGCCGGGGTTATCTCTCTGCCGCTGCTGACCATCCTGTTTGTGGCCGTCGGCATTTGGGGCGGTTCATTGGTTGGCGTCCAGTGGAAAGGTATTGATGCTGGTTTCTTCTGGTCCGCGATGCAGGACGCTGTCGATCTGCGTATGGACCTGGTGAACTGCCTGATTAAGAGCGTGGCGTTTGCCGTGACTGTGACCTGGATTGCGTTGTTCAATGGTTATGACGCGATACCAACTTCTGAGGGCATCAGTCGCGCCACCACGCGCACTGTGGTTCATTCGTCGCTGGCCGTACTTGGCCTGGATTTTGTGCTCACCGCACTGATGTTTGGGAATTGAGTTCATGCAAACAAGAAAAAGTGAAATTTGGGTAGGTCTGTTTCTGTTGCTGGCACTGCTGGCTGCGCTGTTTATCTGTCTCAGAGCGGCGGATATCACCTCCATTCGGACTGAACCCACTTATCGTCTCTATGCGACTTTCGATAATATCGGGGGTCTGAAGGCACGTTCCCCGGTGCGTATTGGCGGTGTGGTGATTGGCCGCGTCTCAGACATCACGCTGGATGACAAAACCTATCTACCGCGCGTCGAAATGGACATCGAAGAGCGCTACAACCACATTCCGGATACCAGTTCTCTGTCTATTCGTACTTCTGGTCTGCTTGGCGAGCAGTACCTGGCGCTGAATGTCGGCTTTGAAGATCCGGAGCTGGGAACGTCTATCCTTAAAGATGGCGGCGTGATTCAGGATACGAAATCGGCCATGGTGCTGGAAGATATGATTGGTCAGTTCCTTTACAGCGGTAAAGGCGATGACAAAAAGTCCGACGATGCCCCTGCACAGACTGAAGGCCCAACTGACGTCGCGCCGACCCCTGGCACGACGAATTCATCTCAGGAGAAGTAATTCATGATTAAACGACTGTTAATGGTTGCCATGCTGGTGATTGCCCCATTGACCGCAGCGACCGCAGCGGATCTGAGCAACCCCTACAAACAGATGGACGAAGCGGCGCAAAAAACCTTCGATCGCCTGAAAAACGAACAGCCTAAAATCCGTGCAAACCCGGATTATCTGCGTGAAGTGGTTGATCAGGAACTGCTGCCGTATGTGCAGGTGAAATACGCCGGTGCACTGGTGCTGGGCCGTTACTACAAAGATGCGACTCCTGCACAGCGTGACGCTTACTTTGCTGCATTCCGTGAATACCTGAAACAAGCTTACGGCCAGGCGCTGGCGATGTACCACGGTCAGACGTATCAGATTGCCCCGGAACAGCCGTTGGGCGACGCGACTATCGTGCCAATCCGTGTGACGATTATCGATCCGAATGGCCGTCCGCCGGTTCGCCTGGATTTCCAGTGGCGTAAAAACACCCAAACGGGCAACTGGCAGGCGTATGACATGATCGCTGAAGGGGTGAGCATGATCACCACCAAGCAGAACGAGTGGAGCGATCTGCTGCGTACCAAAGGCATTGATGGCCTGACCGCGCAGTTGAAATCAATCTCCAGCCAGAAAATTTCTCTGGATGAGAAAAAGTAATGACGCAGCCCTTTAGCTGGTCGCGCGAAGGCGACAAACTGATGTTGTCGGGTGAGCTCGACCAGGACCTGCTGATTCCGCTGTGGGATGCCCGTCATGAAGCCATGCAGGGCGTTGCGCTGATTGATTTAAGTGGCGTCACGCGAGTGGATACGGCAGGTGTTGCGCTGCTGGTCCATCTGGTCGCTGAAGGTAAAAAGCACGGAAGGGCGGTCTCGCTTTCTGGTGCCAGCGAAAACGTTGTCACGCTTGCGCAGCTGTACAATCTGCCCGAAGACGTTTTACCTCGCTAATATTTTCAGTGCGTTACTTCTGAAAGCCTCGACTGTTTCATCGTCGGGGCTTTTTGCCTGTTTAAGCCTGCGCCACTTTGCTCTAAGATGTTGGGCTTGTTTCACTACCCGATGATTTAGAACCCATGGAAAATCATGAAATCCAGACAGTGCTGATGAACGCACTCTCCCTTAAGGAAGTCCACGTCACTGGCGATGGCAGTCACTTTCAGGTTATTGCTGTGGGTGAGATATTCGACGGCATGAGCCGTGTGAAGAAACAGCAGGCTGTCTACGCGCCGCTGATGGAATACATTGCGGATAACCGCATCCATGCTCTGTCGATCAAAGCCTATACCCCGCAAGAGTGGGAACGCGATCGCAAGTTAAACGGTTTTTGAGCTGAGGGTATTGAGCCCGCAGCACGGTTGAATTCATAAGAGAGCATATTGATGGACAAATTTCGTGTACAGGGGCCGACGCGTCTCCAGGGCGAAGTCACAATTTCCGGCGCCAAAAACGCCGCGCTGCCGATCCTCTTCGCTGCACTGCTTGCGGAAGAGCCGGTAGAAATTCAGAACGTACCGAAACTGAAAGATATCGATACCACCATGAAGTTGCTCACTCAACTGGGCACCAAAGTGGAACGTAACGGTTCAGTATGGATCGACGCCAGTAACGTTAACAACTTCTCCGCACCGTATGATCTGGTGAAAACCATGCGTGCATCCATCTGGGCGCTTGGCCCGCTGGTGGCACGTTTTGGTCAGGGGCAGGTTTCTCTGCCTGGTGGCTGCGCCATCGGTGCGCGTCCGGTTGATCTGCACATCTTCGGCCTGGAGAAATTGGGCGCGGATATCAAGCTGGAAGAAGGTTACGTGAAAGCCTCCGTCAATGGCCGCCTGAAAGGTGCGCACATTGTGATGGACAAAGTGAGCGTAGGCGCGACCGTCACCATCATGTCAGCAGCAACGCTGGCGGAAGGCACCACGGTTATTGAAAACGCTGCGCGCGAGCCTGAAATCGTCGATACCGCGAATTTCCTCGTAGCGCTGGGTGCGAAGATTACCGGTCAGGGTACCGATCGTATCACCATCGAAGGCGTTGAGCGCCTGGGCGGCGGCGTGTATCGCGTTCTGCCAGACCGTATCGAAACGGGTACCTTCCTGGTCGCAGCGGCTATTTCTGGCGGAAAAATCGTTTGCCGTAATGCACAGCCGGACACGCTGGATGCGGTTCTGGCAAAACTGCGTGATGCCGGTGCTGATATCGAAGTCGGTGAAGACTGGATCAGCCTTGATATGCACGGCAAACGTCCGAAAGCGGTTAACGTGCGTACTGCACCGCACCCGGCTTTCCCGACGGATATGCAGGCACAATTTACGCTGCTGAACCTGGTGGCGGAAGGCACTGGTTTCATCACTGAAACTATTTTCGAAAACCGCTTTATGCACGTACCGGAACTTATCCGTATGGGCGCGCATGCAGAAATCGAAAGCAACACGGTCATTTGCCACGGCGTGGAAACACTGTCTGGTGCGCAGGTGATGGCAACAGATCTGCGCGCATCGGCGAGTCTGGTGCTGGCGGGTTGTATTGCGGAAGGCACAACGACTGTGGATCGTATCTATCACATCGATCGTGGCTATGAGCGTATTGAAGATAAACTGCGTGCGCTGGGTGCAAACATCGAGCGTGTGAAGGGCGAGTAATCGTTCCTGCAGCCCCCTGCCAGTATGGCCGGGGGGTTTGCTGTTCCTGCCTGTGTAAAAGCGTCAGATCTGGCGCTCTTTTTCCTCTGCTTTCTTGCGCATCATGCGTGTTCTGTCGATAAATTCGTGCGTAATAGGATCATGGTAACGTGATGGCCAGATCACCCAGGGCTGCGTTTCAAGCGCAGTGGCAATAATCAATTCTCCTTTTGGCCACGGGCGGGTTAACGCGTTTGCAAGCGTTGAAGAACTTAACCCACTGCGCCGTGATTCTGCTGCCAGAGAGGTCCCTCTTTTCCGCAGGGCGGCAATAATGTCGGCAGAATGCCAGTCAATAAACTTCCTATCCATAAGCTGTTCCCTGATTCAAATGCGTCCACGTCATTTTGGCTGGACTGACGGTGGCTATTATACCTTCTTCGAACAACGGTTCTAAAAAGTTCGCATAATAGAAATCAATATTCAGATTATGACAGGGCTTTATTCATGCGGCCTGTAAGCTGATTATTTAACGTGAATAGATGCTTTGCTGGAGCTTATTGGAAGCTCCCCGCTAATTTAACGGGGAGCAAAGAGGGGGTTAACGATCGCGCTGAACAGCAATGTGAGCGAGCCCAATAAGTGCATCACGCCACGGGCTGTCTGGTATCACCTGGATGGCGGCGATGGCTTTATCCGCTTCTTCTTCTGCACGCTGGCGCGTCCATTCAAGCGATCCACAGATTGCCATTGTTTCCAGTACAGGTTCCAGAAGGTGTCGGCCGTTTCCTTGTTCGATAGCCTCGCGGATGAGCTTCGCTTGATCCGGCGTTCCGTTGCGCATGGCGTGCAACAGCGGCAGAGTCGGTTTGCCTTCATTCAGGTCATCACCGACGTTTTTACCGAGGGTTTCGCCATCCGCACTGTAATCAAGCAAATCATCAATCAGCTGGAACGCGGTGCCCAGATAGCGACCATAGTCCTGCAGTCCACGCTCTTGCTCCTCAGAGCAGCCTGCCAGAATGCCGGAGCACTGAGCAGCGGCTTCAAACAGACGCGCAGTTTTGCTGTAAATAACGCGCATGTAGTTTTCTTCGGTGATGTCCGGGTCATTGACGTTCATCAGCTGCAGGACTTCGCCTTCAGCGATAACGTTGACGGCCTCTGACATCACTTCCAGCACTTTCAGCGAGCCGAGACGAGTCATCATCTGGAAAGCGCGGGTATAGATAAAATCGCCCACCAGAACGCTGGCTGCGTTGCCAAAGGCGGCATTCGCGGTGGCTTTACCGCGACGCATGTCGGATTCATCCACCACGTCATCATGAAGCAGCGTCGCGGTGTGGATAAACTCAATCAGGGCCGCAATATTGACGTGAGCATTACCTTGATAGCCAACGGCCCTCGCGGCCAGTATGGCAATCATTGGGCGGATACGTTTACCGCCGCCACTGACGATGTAATAACCCAACTGATTGATGAGTTGAACATCAGAGTTGAGTTGCTCCAGGATTGCTGCATTCACACCCGCCATATCTTGCGCGGTTAACTCGTTGATTTTTTCTAAATTCATCGCAAAAGCCGGGCTTCTTATTCTGTTTAGCGCATGACTACTGGGCTAACGAAGGTTTCGGTTTATCAATAGTATTGTTGATTGTACTGAAAAAACGGCTCAGATAAACGTTAGCGTACGCGTTGTGTTTTTTTTCTTCATGTATTGATGGTAGCACTTGTCAAAGGCTCGCGTTTTGCGTAATATTCGCGCCCTATTGTGAATATTTATAGCGCACTCTGAATCACACGAGGATGTGCGCGGAAGCGGAGTTCTATATGTACGCGGTTTTCCAAAGTGGTGGTAAACAACACCGAGTAAGCGAAGGTCAGACCATTCGCCTGGAAAAGCTGGACATCGCAACTGGCGAAGCTGTTGAGTTCGCTGAAGTTCTGATGATCGCAAACGGTGAAGAAGTCAAAATCGGCGTTCCTTTCGTTGATGGCGGCGTTATCAAAGCTGAAGTTGTTGCTCATGGTCGTGGCGAGAAAGTTAAAATCGTTAAGTTTCGTCGTCGTAAACACTACCGTAAGCAGCAGGGCCACCGTCAGTGGTTCACTGATGTGAAAATTACTGGCATCAGCGCCTAAGACCTGAGGAGAGATTTAAATGGCACATAAAAAGGCTGGCGGCTCAACTCGTAACGGTCGCGACTCAGAAGCTAAACGTCTTGGCGTTAAGCGTTTCGGTGGCGAATCTGTTCTGGCGGGTAGCATCATCGTTCGTCAACGTGGTACCAAATTCCACGCTGGCAACAACGTAGGTTGCGGTCGTGACCACACTCTGTTTGCTAAAGCAGACGGTAAAGTGAAATTTGAAGTTAAAGGCCCGAACAACCGTAAATACATCAGCATCGTTGCTGAGTAAGTTTTTCGTGGTCCGGTAACGGATTAAAGCCCCGCAACGTGTTGCGGGGCTTTTTACATTGAAAGGCTGCAAAAATTTTCTGCAGGGAAAATGGGCATGAAACAGCAGGCTGGCATCGGCATTATTCTGGCACTCACTACAGCGGTGTGCTGGGGAGCGTTGCCAATCGCCATGAAGCAGGTCCTCGAAGTGATGGAGCCGCCTACGGTGGTGTTTTATCGCTTCCTGATGGCCAGTATTGGCCTCGGCGCGATTCTGGCGATAAAAGGTCGGCTGCCACCTCTGCGGATTTTCCGTAAGCCGCGCTGGCTGGTGCTGTTAGCTATCGCGACAGGGGGTCTGTTCGGGAACTTCATCCTGTTCAGCTCTTCTCTGCAATATTTAAGCCCTACAGCGTCTCAGGTGATTGGCCAGCTTTCGCCGGTCGGTATGATGGTGGCCAGCGTCTTTATCCTCAAAGAGAAGATGCGGGGCACTCAGGTCATCGGGGCAATTATGTTGCTGTGCGGTCTGGTGATGTTTTTCAACACCAGCCTGTTTGAGATATTTACCCGACTGACGGATTACACCTGGGGTGTGATCTTTGGTGTCGGGGCAGCAACGGTCTGGGTGAGTTATGGCGTCGCGCAAAAGGTGTTATTGCGCAGACTTGCCTCACAGCAGATCCTCTTTTTGCTGTACACTTTGTGTACGATAGCACTACTGCCTTTAGCGAAACCGGGAGTCATTTCCCAGCTTAGCGACTGGCAACTGGCGTGCCTCATTTTTTGTGGACTGAACACGCTGGTCGGTTATGGCGCGCTGGCCGAAGCGATGGCGCGTTGGCAGGCAGCACAAGTGAGCGCGTTGATTACGCTCACACCGCTGTTTACGCTGTTATTTTCAGATTTGTTATCAATGGCCTGGCCCGATTTCTTCGTCAAACCGATGTTAAACCTGTTGGGTTATCTCGGTGCGTTTGTCGTGGTTGCGGGCGCGATGTATTCCGCCATTGGTCATCGTCTTTGGGGACGTTGGCGCAAAAGTGAAGCGGTTGTAGTTGTCCCCCGCTCAGGCGAATGATTTACGGAGAGTAAGATGAAGTTTGTTGATGAAGCAACGATCCTGGTTGTTGCAGGTGATGGCGGTAATGGTTGCGTAAGCTTCCGCCGTGAAAAATACATTCCTCGTGGCGGCCCTGATGGCGGCGACGGTGGCGACGGTGGTGACGTGTGGTTAGAGGCGGATGAAAACCTCAACACGCTGATCGACTACCGTTTTGAAAAATCTTTCCGCGCCGAGCGTGGTCAGAATGGTCAGAGTCGTGACTGTACTGGTAAACGCGGTAAAGACGTGTCGATCAAAGTACCGGTCGGTACGCGCGTTATCGATCAGGGTACGGGCGAAACCCTGGGTGACATGACCAAACACGGTCAGCGTCTGATGGTGGCGAAAGGGGGTTGGCACGGTCTGGGTAACAGCCGTTTCAAATCTTCCGTTAACCGTACTCCGCGTCAGAAAACGATGGGTACACCGGGTGATAAGCGCGACCTGCAGCTTGAGCTGATGCTGCTGGCGGATGTGGGTATGCTGGGCATGCCAAACGCCGGTAAATCGACCTTCATTCGTGCGGTTTCTGCGGCTAAACCGAAAGTGGCGGATTATCCGTTCACGACCCTGGTGCCAAGCCTGGGTGTTGTCCGTATGGATAACGAAAAGAGTTTTGTGGTTGCAGACATTCCGGGTCTGATCGCGGGTGCTGCTGAAGGTGCGGGTCTGGGTATTCGCTTCCTGAAACACCTTGAACGTTGCCGCGTGCTGTTGCACCTCATCGATATCGATCCAATCGACGGTTCTGACCCGGTTGAGAATGCGCGGATCATCATCGGTGAGCTGGAAAAATACAGCGACAAGCTGGCTGAAAAACCACGCTGGCTGGTCTTTAACAAGATCGACCTGATGGATAAAGCGGAAGCTGAAGCCAAAGCGAAAGCCATTGCTGAAGCGATGGGCTGGGAAGATAAGTTCTATCTGATCTCCGCAGCAAGCCAGATGGGCGTGAAAGATCTTTGCTGGGACGTGATGACCTTCATCATCGAAAACCCAATCACTCAGGCAGAAGAAGCCAAGCAGCCTGAGAAAGTTGAGTTTATGTGGGATGACTATCATCGTCAGCAGCTTGAAGAACAAGAAGTTGAAGTCGAAGACGACGAAGACTGGGATGATGACTGGGACGAAGACGACGAAGAAGGTGTCGAATTCATCTACAAGCACTAATCCGCTAAGAAGCCCCCGAAAGGGGGTTTTTTTTAACTCACTTTTTAACTTAATGTTGAGGGCAGCCAGCAGCTGGCGATTAACCCGCCTTCAGGCGCATTATCCAGCGTCAGAGTGCCACGATGCAGCTGCACAATTCGCTGAACGATGCTCAGCCCCAGCCCGCTGCCGCCATAACGTTGATCGAGACGGCGGAACGGCTCGGTAATCGAATGCCGATGTGCTTCGTCAATGCCAGGGCCTTGATCGATTACGCTGACTTCGGTTCCCCCATCATGTTCGGTGAGCTTCACTTCGATGGTGGTACCTGCAGGACTGTAGCGCGCTGCATTTTCCAGTAAATTACGCAGCATCAAACGCAGTAATACCGCATCGCCCTGGACCGTCAATGGGCTTTGTTCGGGCCAGATAATGCGGTGATCTTTCGCCTCATGCTCCAGAGTCAGCGGGGCAATAATATGCTCAGTCCAGGTCACGGTATCATAATGACCGCTCGCCAGCGCTTGTCCCGCGCGCGCCAACATCAGCAATTGTTCGACCGTATGCATCAACTGATCGATACGATTAATCAACGTGGTGGCCTGTGACGAGCCTGACTGCGCCATTAATTCCAGATGAAGCCGAATACCCGCCAGCGGCGTTCGCAGCTCGTGGGCCGCATCAGCGGTGAATAAGCGCTCCTGCTGGATGGTGTGGTCCAGACGGGCCAGTAGCTGGTTAAGCGAGGTCGTGACCGCGCCGATCTCTTCCATATCGGAATACACGGGCAGAGGCGTGAGATTATCCGCCGAACGGTTGGCAAGGCTGTCGCGAAGTTTGTTGAGCGGGCGCGTTATCCAGGTGATAGCCCAGAAAGAGAAGAGCAGGGTGAAACCGACCATCACAAGCGAGGGCACCAGCAGCGAAGCGATGGCTTCGCGGATCTCTTTCTCAACGTGCTGGTTACGCGCTTTCGCGGATAACGTCTCGCTAACCAGAAAGCCGATTTGCTCGCGACTTTCATGCCACAGCCAGATAACGCTAATCAACTGGAAAAATAACAGAATGACCGCCAGCAAAACCATTAATCGCCGACGCATACTGTTCATTTTTGAGTCTCCAGACGATAACCGACGCCGCGAACGGTTTTGATGCGGTCTTTGCCAAGTTTGCGCCGCAAATTGTGGATATGCACTTCAAGGGTGTTGGAGCCGGGATCGTCCTGCCAGGAATAGATATCCTGCTGGAGTGTTTCGCGGTGGACTGTTTGTCCGGTACGCATTATCAGGCGAGTCAGCAGGGCAAACTCTTTCGGGGTGACTTCTACAGGCTGAGAATCGCGGATCACTTGCTGAGTTTGTAAATTCAGCGTGAGATCGCCATCGGTAACCAGGTTGTCACTGTGGCCCTGATAGCGACGAATCAGTGCGCGAACGCGAGCCTGTAATTCCGCCAGAGCAAAGGGTTTCACCAGATAGTCGTCTGCGCCGGAATCCAGGCCATTGATTCTGTCTTCCAGCGCATCTCGTGCGGTGAGAATCAGTACTGGATTTTCAACACCACGGCGACGCCACTGATTCAGCAACGTAGCGCCATCTTTATCGGGCAGCCCTAAATCAAGGATCACCAGACTGTACTCGCCACTTTGAATCAGCGAGTCAGCCTCTGCCGCAGTTGCAGCACAATCTAGCGCGTATCCTTCGTTAGCCAGCGCCAGCGCTAGCCCTTCCTGTAATAACAGGTCGTCTTCGACAATGAGTAATTTCATCGCTAGTTATTCTGGTAAATGTCCTTGTAAAGCCTGCTTTCGAAACGCACCAGAGGGATACGGCGATTACGCTGGTCGCTCGGTTCGACGGCATAGCCAGAAAGATATTGCACAAACGCCATGCGTTGGCCGCTCGCCGTCGTGATGAAACCGGCAAGGTTGTAAACGCCCTGCAGTGAACCGGTTTTGGCAGAAACTTTGCCGTCTACGCCAGCGGCGTGAAGGCCTGCGCGGTATTGTAGAGAGCCATCGTAACCCGCAAGCGGGAGCATTGAGATGAAGTTTAGCTCAGTGTCATGCTGCGCAATGTACTGAAGAACCTGCATCATTGTTGCAGGTGAGATCAAATTATGGCGCGAAAGGCCGGAACCATCGACAGCAATAGTGTTACCAAGATCGATCCCAGCCTGCTGGCGCAGGATCTGGCGGACGGCATCAGAGCCTGCGCGCCAGGTTCCAGGAACACCGAAGCGGGCGTGACCAATCATTCGGAATACGGTGTCGGCAATCATGTTGTCGGACTTTTTCAGCATAATCTTAAGCAGATCGTGCAGCGGCGCAGACTGTTTACTGGCAATCACCGTTCCCGGTTCATTCGCCAGCGTTTGGCGCAGCAACGTGCCGGAATAGGTGATACCCGCTTGTTTCAACTCATCTTTCAGGATGGCACCTGCGTAGCTTGCACCATCCTGGATGGCAAAGGCCAGCGGCAGCGGGTCGGTACGCTGTGTGAGGCAGCCGGTCAGCGTGAAGCGGTTGAGATCGCCGGGAACCACATCCAGCTCGCAATATTGCGCATCAGGCGAGCCTTTCGCCAGGGTGCGAACCTGGCTGAACATCGTGACCGGATAGTAGGAGGCCACGCGGATAAACGCCAAATCATTGGCTTTAGGCGCGCTGTAAAGCGAGACAGAGAAGCAGTTGCGATCAACGATAGCGGCGGCGGGTGGGGCGCTAAAGCACTGAGTCATGTCATTCCACGGCCAGCCTGGCGCTTTATCGTGACTGGCAAAAATGGAGGTATCGATCAGCACGTTACCGTCGATTTTTTGCACGCCTGACTTTTTCAATACCGCGACCATATTGCGGATATCCTGGCGCTTAAACGTCGGATCACCGCCAAAACGGGCGATCAAATCACCTTTCAGGACGCCGCCATCTACGCTACCTTTGCTCTCAAGCGTTGTGGTGAAACGAAAATCTGGCCCCAGCTGCAGCAACGCGGCCAGAGCAGTAATCACTTTCTGAGTACTGGCGGGGAGCGCCATTTGCTGGCTGTGATAATCAATCTCCGGCGCCTGGGCACCCACTTTTTGCACCATTAGCGCAAGGTTAGCGCCAGCTGGGAGTTGATTAATATACTCATCAACATTCGCTGCCTGGACAGTGAACGCCACACTGGTAGTCAATCCGATGATAAATCTGGAAAATCGCATAATCCCGCGCTAACAACCCGTAAACAAACCGTCATACTACGGTGCAACGCCCTGTAAAGTAAACGATGACCCATAGTGAACTTCGCGGTAAAATGCGCATCAAATTGAAAAATTGCTGCTGACCTGGAACTTTGCTTCCGGGTCAGTTTTCTTTTGCTCCCGACCTGTGACAGGCTTTGACGCCTGCGAGGCCGGAAGTCGGAGTGAGTACGTCGCTCCCAACAGGAATGTTTAAGAGGTATAACAAATGCAAGCTATTCCGATGACCTTACGTGGTGCTGAAAAACTGCGCGAAGAACTGGATTTTCTGAAATCTGTTCGCCGTCCTGAAATCATCGCTGCTATCGCGGATGCACGCGAACACGGTGACCTGAAAGAGAATGCGGAGTATCACGCCGCGCGCGAACAGCAAGGCTTCTGCGAAGGCCGTATTAAAGATATCGAAGCGAAACTGTCTAACGCGCAGGTTATCGATATCACTAAAATCCCGAACAATGGTCGCGTGATCTTTGGTTCCACCGTGAAGGTGCTTAACCTCGATAATGACGAAGAGCAGGCATACCGTATTGTGGGCGATGATGAGGCTGACTTTAAACAGAACCTCATCTCCGTTAACTCACCGATTGCACGTGGCCTGATTGGCAAAGAGCAGGATGATGTGGTTGTTATCCGCACGCCAGGTGGCGAAGTGGAATACGAAATTCTCAAGGTTGAGTACCTGTAATTCGCATCTGCACGCAGTTGTTGATACATTGTAAAGAAAGGAAAAAGGCCGCATAGCGGCCTTTTATCAACTCTCAGAGCATGGCATTTTGCTCACCTGCTAAAGGAAATCCCTCGTTTTACACTGAAAAAGTGTTCGATTCGGGATATTCTTAGCGTGGCAGCGAGATTTTACGCTCTTTAGACGGACGATAGAGCACCAGCGTTTTACCGATAACCTGTACGTTACAGGCACCAGTATTGCGCACGATAGCTTCCACGATCAGGGTTTTAGTGTCTCTGTCTTCAGAGGCAATTTTCACCTTAATCAGCTCGTGGTGCTCCAGCGCTTGTTCGATCTCGGCAAGCACCCCTTCGGTCAAACCATTATTGCCAAGCATGACTACAGGCTTGAGTGGATGTGCCAGACCTTTAAGGTGCTGTTTTTGTTTAGTACTCAGATTCATCGTATATTTTTGCTTACGTTGGGATTGAAAACGGTTCATTCTACCGCCATCTCCCTTATATCGCCAAATAGCTGCGTAGAAATTTACGTCGAAGGCAGGTTACGATGAACCAGGACGGAAAGTTAAATGACAGGTAAAAAGCGTTCTGCCAGCTCCAGCCGCTGGCTCCAGGAACACTTTAGCGATAAATATGTTCTTCAGGCACAGAAAAAGGGGTTACGTTCCCGTGCCTGGTTTAAACTTGATGAAATACAGCAAAGTGACAAACTCTTTAAACCGGGAATGACGATAGTTGACCTCGGTGCTGCACCTGGCGGATGGTCCCAGTATGCTGTTACGCAAATTGGCGGACAGGGGCGAATCATCGCACTCGATCTTTTACCTATGGATCCGATTGTCGGTGTTGACTTCCTTCAGGGCGATTTTCGTGATGAATTAGTTCTGAAAGCATTACTCGAACGTGTAGGTGACAGTAAAGTTCAGGTTGTCATGTCCGATATGGCGCCAAATATGTGCGGAACACCGGCGGTGGATATTCCCCGTTCCATGTATCTGGTTGAACTTGCGTTAGAAATGTGTCGTGATGTTCTAGCGCCTGGTGGTAGTTTTGTAGTGAAGGTGTTCCAGGGCGAAGGTTTCGAGGAGTATCTTAAGGAAATTCGCTCCCTGTTTGCGAAGGTGAAAGTTCGTAAGCCGGACTCTTCCCGTGCTCGTTCACGTGAAGTGTATATTGTAGCGACCGGGCGGAAATGATAACCGGCTGACTTCGGACGAACGTTCGAAAGACACTGGATAGAGAGTCTCCTGACGCTGTTTTTAACACAGTTGTAATATGAGGTTAATCCCTTGAGTGACATGGCGAAAAACCTAATACTCTGGCTGGTCATTGCCGTTGTGCTGATGTCAGTGTTCCAGAGCTTTGGGCCCAGCGAGTCGAATGGCCGCAAGGTGGATTATTCTACCTTCCTGCAAGAGGTCAATCAGGACCAGGTTCGCGAAGCGCGTATCAACGGACGTGAGATCAACGTTACCAAGAAAGATAGTAACCGTTACACGACTTACATCCCGGTGAACGATCCTAAGCTGCTTGACAACCTTCTGACCAAAAACGTCAAGGTGGTAGGTGAGCCGCCTGAAGAGCCGAGCCTGCTGGCTTCAATCTTCATTTCCTGGTTCCCGATGCTGCTGCTTATCGGTGTCTGGATCTTCTTCATGCGTCAAATGCAGGGCGGCGGTGGCAAAGGTGCCATGTCGTTCGGTAAGAGCAAGGCGCGTATGTTGACGGAAGATCAGATCAAAACCACGTTTGCCGACGTCGCAGGTTGTGACGAAGCGAAAGAAGAAGTGGCCGAACTGGTTGAATACCTGCGTGAGCCGAGCCGTTTCCAGAAACTGGGCGGTAAGATCCCGAAAGGCGTTCTGATGGTTGGTCCTCCGGGTACCGGTAAAACCCTGCTGGCGAAAGCCATCGCGGGTGAAGCGAAAGTCCCGTTCTTTACCATTTCAGGTTCTGACTTCGTTGAAATGTTCGTGGGTGTTGGTGCATCTCGTGTGCGTGACATGTTCGAGCAGGCTAAGAAGGCAGCGCCGTGCATTATCTTCATCGATGAAATCGATGCCGTAGGCCGCCAGCGTGGCGCGGGTCTGGGCGGTGGTCACGATGAACGCGAACAGACTCTGAACCAGATGCTGGTTGAGATGGATGGCTTTGAAGGTAACGAAGGTATCATCGTTATTGCTGCGACTAACCGTCCTGACGTACTTGACCCGGCATTGCTGCGTCCAGGCCGTTTCGACCGCCAGGTTGTAGTTGGTCTGCCGGATGTTCGCGGTCGTGAACAGATTCTGAAAGTCCACATGCGTCGCGTGCCGCTGTCTCCGGACATCGATGCCGCTATCATCGCCCGTGGTACTCCAGGCTTCTCTGGTGCAGACCTTGCAAACCTGGTAAACGAAGCAGCGCTGTTTGCCGCTCGTGGAAACAAACGCGTTGTATCGATGGTGGAATTCGAAAAAGCGAAAGACAAAATCATGATGGGTGCGGAACGTCGCTCCATGGTGATGACGGAAGCGCAAAAAGAGTCCACGGCATACCACGAAGCAGGCCACGCGATTATTGGTCGTCTGGTGCCAGAGCACGATCCGGTGCATAAAGTGACCATTATTCCACGCGGTCGCGCATTGGGTGTGACGTTCTTCCTGCCAGAAGGCGATGCGATTAGCGCCAGCCGTCAGAAGCTGGAAAGTCAGATTTCAACGCTGTACGGCGGCCGTCTGGCTGAAGAAATTATCTACGGTGCAGAACATGTTTCTACCGGTGCGTCCAACGACATTAAAGTTGCGACAAACCTGGCGCGTAACATGGTGACCCAATGGGGCTTCTCTGAAAAACTCGGTCCGCTGCTGTACGCGGAAGAGGAAGGCGAAGTGTTCCTGGGCCGCTCTGTGGCGAAAGCGAAACACATGTCCGATGAAACTGCGCGTATCATCGACCAGGAAGTGAAGCTGCTGATTGAACGTAACTACGCTCGTGCACGTCAGCTCCTGAATGAAAACCTGGACATTCTGCACACCATGAAAGATGCATTGATGAAGTATGAAACCATCGATGCACCGCAGATTGATGATCTGATGGCTCGTCGTGATGTTCGCCCGCCAGCTGGCTGGGAAGACAACAACGGCGGCAGCAGCAACTCTGACAGCAATGGCACCCCGCGTGCACCGCGTCCGGTCGATGAACCGCGTACGCCAAATCCGGGCAATACCATGTCAGAACAGCTCGGCGACAAATAAGTCACCGCTGAAGATGTGTTTATCTTCACCTGAAACCCTGGAGCTTGCTCCGGGGTTTTTCATATCTGCATAACTCAAAATACCAGGGATTAAGCCATGAAACTTTTCGCCCAGGACACGACTCTCGATCTCTCACATCCTCATGTGATGGGCATCCTGAACGTTACCCCTGACTCCTTCTCTGATGGCGGCACGCATAACACACTGATTGAAGCGGTGAAGCATGCCAATCTGATGATTAATGCAGGTGCAACGATTGTTGATATCGGCGGCGAATCGACGCGCCCCGGTGCGGCTGATGTGAGTGTGGATGAAGAGTTGTCGCGCGTAATCCCCGTGGTCGAGGCTATCGCTCAACGTTTTGAAGTCTGGATTTCAGTCGACACGTCTAAACCGGAAGTCATTCGTGAGTCAGCGAGAGTGGGCGCTCACATCATCAATGATATCCGTTCGCTGTCTGAGCCGGGCGCGCTGGAAGCTGCCGCAGAAACGGGTTTGCCGGTTTGCCTGATGCATATGCAGGGCCAGCCAAAGACAATGCAGGAAGCACCAAAGTATTCTGATGTTTACGCGGACGTAAATCGCTACTTTATTGAGCAAATCGCGCGCTGTGAGCGTGCCGGTATCGCAAAAGAGAAATTGCTGCTCGACCCAGGATTCGGTTTCGGTAAAAATCTCTCCCATAACTATGAGCTGCTTGCGCGCTTATCGGAGTTCCACCATTTTGGTCTGCCGCTGCTGGTCGGGATGTCGCGTAAAACGATGGTCGGTCAGTTGTTGAATGTGGGCCCGAACGAACGTCTAAGCGGCAGTCTTGCCTGTGCGGTGATCGCGGCCATGCAAGGGGCTCACATTATTCGCGTCCATGACGTCAAAGAGACTGTAGAAGCTATGCGTGTGGTCGAAGCCACATTGTCAGCGAAGGAAAACAAACGCTATGAGTAATCGTAAATATTTTGGCACCGATGGTATCCGTGGACGCGTGGGTGATGCGCCTATTACGCCTGAATTTGTGCTCAAGCTGGGTTGGGCGGCAGGCAAAGTGCTGGCGCGTCACGGTTCACGTAAAATTATCATCGGTAAAGACACCCGTATTTCTGGCTACATGCTGGAGTCCGCGTTAGAAGCGGGGCTCTCAGCCGCCGGGCTTTCTGCTTCGTTTACGGGTCCAATGCCAACGCCTGCTGTCGCGTACCTTACGCGTACTTTCCGCGCTGAAGCCGGTATTGTTATCTCTGCTTCCCACAACCCGTTCTACGATAACGGCATCAAATTCTTCTCTATCGATGGCACCAAACTGCCAGACGAAGTCGAAGAAGCCATCGAAGCGGAAATGGAAAAAGAGCTGACCTGCGTTGACTCATCCGAGTTAGGTAAAGCCAGCCGCATTGTCGATGCTGCAGGCCGTTATATTGAATTCTGTAAAGGCACGTTCCCGAACGAGCTGAGTCTGAGCCATCTGAAAATTGTGGTCGATTGTGCCAATGGCGCGACCTACCACATCGCACCGAATGTATTTCGCGAACTGGGTGCCAAAGTCATTACGATCGGCTGCGAACCTGATGGCCTGAACATTAATGAAGAGGTCGGTGCAACCGACGTTCGTGCGCTGCAGGCCCGCGTGCTCGCAGAAAAAGCCGATTTGGGGATTGCGTATGACGGCGATGGCGACCGCGTCATCATGGTCGATCATGAAGGCAATAAGGTCGATGGCGATCAGATCCTCTACATCATTGCTCGTGAAGGACTGCGCCAGGGGCAGCTTCGCGGCGGTGCAGTGGGCACACTGATGAGTAATATGGGACTGGAGCTCGCGCTGAAACAGTTGGGTATTCCGTTTGCCCGTGCGAAAGTCGGCGACCGCTATGTGCTGGAAAAACTGCAGGAAAAAGGCTGGCGCATTGGCGCTGAAAATTCCGGTCATGTGATCCTGCTCGACAAAACCACCACCGGTGACGGTATTGTGGCCAGCCTTCAGGTTGTTGCTGCGATGGTGCGCAACCATATGAGCCTGCACGACCTGTGCAGTGGCATGAAAATGTTCCCGCAGATTCTGGTCAATGTGCGCTTTACCGCAGGAAGTGGCGATCCGCTGGAAACAGAAAACGTGAAGGCGGTGATGGCGGAAGTTGAAGCGGCATTGGGCAATCGCGGCCGTGTTCTGTTGCGTAAATCGGGTACTGAGCCTTTAATCCGCGTGATGGTCGAAGGTGAAGACGAGACACAGGTCACTGAGTTCGCTCACCGAATTGCTGATGCGGTAAAAGCTGCATAACTTTTCGCAGTAAGTGTTTAAAAAGGCGGCGCTTGCCGCCTCTATTTTGTTCGATGAAAGCGCTTTTGCTGTTTTTTTCCGCAGTTGATACAATGCGCTGAAATTGCCCTTGCGAAGGCCATTCGCTTTGGTTAGTATTCACACCCGCTTCAGTGGGAAACACAAATCCCGCTAAATTGGTCGAAGCATTGGTATGCGGCAAATCCGCAAGGAACAGGTTGATTATGTACGAAGCTCTTTTAGTTGTTTTCCTTATTGTAGCCATCGCTCTCGTAGCGCTGATTATGCTGCAGCAAGGTAAAGGCGCTGATATGGGAGCCTCCTTCGGAGCAGGCGCTTCCGGTACGCTGTTTGGCTCAAGTGGTTCTGCGAACTTCATGACCCGTACAACTGCGATTCTGGCTACGCTGTTCTTCATCATCAGTCTGGCGCTTGGTAATATCAACAGCAACAAGACCAGCAAAGGAAGCGAGTGGGACAATCTGAGTGCTCCGTCTAAAACTGAGCAGACTCAGCCAGCTGAACCGGCTAAGCCGACCAGCGATATCCCGCACTAAGTATTTCAGTACCGAGGTGGTGGAATTGGTAGACACGCTACCTTGAGGTGGTAGTGCCCTAACGGGCTTGTGGGTTCGAGTCCCATCCTCGGTACCAATATTCCAGAAGAAAGACGTCGAAAGACGTCTTTTTTTTCGTCTGTATCTTTTGCTTTTAGTGTTTTAGTAGGCCCGGTAAGCGCAGCGCCACCGGGCCTACGATGACTGCAAACTGCAACAGACAACAAAAAAGGCGCCATCAGGCGCCTTTTGCATTTCTTCTGAACGATTACTTCTTATCGCTGTGTTCCAGGTTTTCAACCTGTGGCAGGCCATTGCCGGAAGAGGCAGAGAGCAGGCCAGTTTCGATGTAGTTGAACAGCTTCTCACGAGTATCGGTAATATCCAGATTACGCATGGTTAACTGACCGATACGATCGTCAGGAGAGAATACAGAGTCACCTTTCTCCATAGTCAGACGCTCTGCTTTATAGGTCAGGTTGTCTGAGACGGTGTTGAGGATGGAATAGTCGTTACCACGGCGCAGTTCCAGCGTCACTTCGCCGGTGATCGCGCTCGCCACCCAGCGTTGCAGCGCATCACGCAACATCAATGCCTGCGGATCAAACCAACGTCCCTGATACAGCAGTTTACCCAACTGACGACCATGTGAATGATACTGCTCGATGGTATCTTCGTTGTGGATACCGGTCAGCAGGCGCTCATAAGCGATATGCAGCAGAGCCATTCCCGGCGCTTCATAAATGCCACGGCTTTTCGCTTCAATGATGCGGTTTTCAATCTGATCGCTCATGCCCAAGCCATGACGGCCACCAATGCGATTAGCTTCGAGCATCAGTTCCACATCGTCAGCAAATTTTTTGCCGTTCAAGGCGACAGGGTGACCGCGCTCAAAGCGTACCGTCACTTCTTCTGCCTGGATTTTGACGTTTTCATCCCAGAACTTCACGCCCATGATCGGGTTCACGATCTTCACGCTGGAGTTCAGGAACTCCAGATCTTTCGCTTCGTGGGTTGCACCCAGCATGTTGGAGTCGGTGGAGTAGGCTTTTTCAACTGACATCTTGTAGTCGAAACCGCAGGCGATCATGAACTCGGACATTTCATGGCGGCCACCCAGCTCGTCGATAAAATCGGTGTCCAGCCACGGTTTGTAAATCTGCAGTTCGGCATTGGTCAGCAGACCGTAACGGTAGAAACGCTCGATATCATTGCCTTTATAGGTGCTGCCATCGCCCCAGATGTTCACGCCATCGTCTTTCATTGCCGCAACCAGCATCGTACCGGTCACCGCGCGCCCCAGTGGCGTGGTGTTGAAATAAGTCAGACCGCCGGTGGTGTTATGGAAAGCACCACACTGAATTGCCGCGATGCCTTCAGCAACCAGCTGCTTACGGCAGTCAATCAGACGTGCGTTCTCTGCGCCATATTCCATGGCACGGCGAGGAATCGCATCATAATCTTCCTCATCCGGTTGGCCCAGGTTCGCAGTATATGCATAAGGAACCGCTCCCTTTTGGCGCATCCACAGCAGTGCAGCGCTGGTATCCAGGCCGCCAGAAAAAGCGATGCCAATACGTTGTCCTACCGGAAGATGCTTGAGAATCGTCGTCATAAAATAAAACCCTGCTTGATTGACTGATAAGAGACCGCTTTCGCTCTTATTGCATGGTTATGCAAAATAAGTGAGTTTTCATTTAATCATCTTTTGTCGATGACCGGAAGGGATTCGTGCATATTTTGTAAAAATTCCTTTGCTGCTGCCCGTTGCGGAGTGAGACGACAAAGACACACAAACATTTAACGCTATTCAGCGTAGCGCATGGAAACCAGGGTTGACAGCCGAATGCACTAACCAATATAATGCTTGCAGATTTTACGTCCCGTCCTCGGTACCAAATCCCAGCATTATTTGCATTTTTTACCCAAAACGAGTAAAATTTGCCACGTTTCAGGCGCGGGGTGGAGCAGCCTGGTAGCTCGTCGGGCTCATAACCCGAAGGTCGTCGGTTCAAATCCGGCCCCCGCAACCACTTTCCTATAAAGTTCTTTTTCAAATATACTGTGAAGGCTCAGAGCTTTCGTAGCTGGATTTGAAAAAATTCTTTCAGAAAGTGCTCCAGGCCGCAGTTGCGGCTATAGGGTTCAGTTATCTAAAGCCCCGATTTATCGGGGTTTTTTGTTATCTGACTACAGAATAACTGGGCTTTAGGCCCTTTTTTTATGTCTTGGGGGTGGGCTTGTCCACATTAGAGCAAAAATTAACAGAGATGATTACGGCACCGGTGGAAGCACTGGGCTACGAACTGGTCGGCATCGAATTTATTCGCAGCCGCACATCCACGCTGCGCATCTATATTGATAGTGAAGATGGCATCAATGTTGATGATTGTGCTGATGTCAGCCACCAGGTCAGTGCGGTTCTTGACGTTGAAGATCCTATTACTGTTGCCTATAACCTGGAAGTTTCCTCGCCTGGTCTCCATCGTCCAATGTTCACCGCTGAGCATTACACGAAGTATCTCGGTGAAGAAGTGACTGTTGTCCTGCGAATGGCTGTGCAAAACCGCCGTAAATGGCAGGGCATTATTAAGGCCGTTGATGGTGAGATGATCACGGTAACAGTCGAAGGCAAAGATGAAGTGTTCGCGCTGAGTAATATCCAGAAGGCGAACCTGGTTCCCCACTTTTAACAGTCTGGATTGAGGTGAAAAGCCCGCGATGAACAAAGAAATTTTGGCTGTTGTTGAAGCCGTCTCAAATGAGAAATCACTGCCGCGTGAGAAGATTTTCGAAGCGCTGGAAAGTGCACTGGCGACAGCAACCAAGAAAAAATACGAACAAGAGATCGATGTTCGCGTAGAAATCGATCGTAAAAGTGGTGACTTCGATACCTTCCGCCGTTGGGTGATTGTTGAAGAAGTGACCCAACCGACTAAAGAAATCACGCTTGAAGCGGCTCGTTATGAAGACGAAAGCTTCAACGTTGGCGAATATGTAGAAGATCAGATCGAATCTGTCACCTTCGACCGTATCACTACCCAAACCGCTAAGCAGGTTATCGTACAGAAAGTACGTGAAGCTGAGCGCGCGATGGTGGTTGATCAGTTCCGCGAACACGAAGGTGAAATCATCACCGGTGTGGTGAAGAAAGTTAACCGCGACAACATCGCGCTGGATTTGGGCAGCAATGCTGAAGCCGTTATCCTGCGTGAAGATATGCTGCCGCGTGAAAACTTCCGCCCTGGCGACCGTATCCGCGGTGTTCTGTACGCAGTGCGTCCAGAAGCGCGCGGTGCGCAACTGTTCGTCACTCGCTCTAAGCCAGAGATGCTGATCGAACTGTTCCGCATTGAGGTGCCAGAAATCGGTGAAGAAGTTATCGAGATCAAAGCAGCGGCCCGCGATCCGGGTTCTCGCGCTAAGATCGCGGTAAAAACTAACGACAAGCGTATCGACCCTGTTGGTGCTTGCGTTGGTATGCGTGGCGCACGTGTCCAGGCCGTTTCTACTGAGCTGGGCGGCGAACGCATCGATATCGTTCTGTGGGACGATAACCCGGCGCAGTTCGTGATCAACGCGATGGCTCCGGCTGATGTGTCTTCTATTGTCGTGGACGAAGATAAGCACACAATGGATATCGCCGTTGAAGCGGGTAATCTGGCACAGGCTATCGGTCGTAACGGTCAGAACGTACGTCTGGCTTCTCAACTGAGCGGTTGGGATCTGAACGTCATGACGGTTGATGACCTGCAGGCGAAGCATCAGGCTGAAGCCCATGCAGCGATCGATAACTTTACTAAGTACCTGGACATTGACGAAGATTTTGCCACTGTTCTGGTCGAAGAAGGTTTCTCTTCGCTTGAAGAACTGGCCTATGTGCCAATGAAAGAACTGCTGGAAATTGACGGTCTGGATGAAGCAACCGTTGAAGCCCTGCGTGAACGCGCTAAAAACGCACTGACCACCCTGGCGCTGGCTCAGGAAGAAAGCCTTGGCGATAACAAGCCGGCTGATGACCTGCTGAATCTGGAAGGTCTTGATCGTGCGATTGCGTTCAAGCTGGCTGCCCGTGGTGTTTGTACGCTGGAAGATCTCGCTGAGCAAGGCGTTGATGACCTGGCTGATATCGAAGGTTTAACCGACGAGAAAGCCGGCGAACTCATCATGGCCGCACGTAATATTTGCTGGTTCGGCGACGAAGCGTAATAAACTGTAGCAGGAAGGAACAGCATGACTGATGTAACTGTAAAATCGCTGGCTGCTGAGATTCAAACCCCTGTGGACCGCCTGGTACAGCAATTTGCTGATGCAGGGATCCCAAAGGCGGCTGATGACTCAGTGACTGCGCAAGAAAAACAAACCTTGTTAGCGCACCTGAACCGTGAACACGGTTCAACGCCTGACAAACTGACGCTGCAGCGCAAAACGCGTAGCACGTTAAATGTTCCTGGTACCGGTGGAAAAAGTAAATCGGTACAAATCGAAGTCCGCAAGACACGCACCTTTGTAAAACGTGATCCGCAAGAGGTCGAGCGCCTTGCAGCGGAAGAGCAGGCGCAGCGTGAAGCGGAAGAGCAGGCCCATCGTGAGGCAGAAGAAACAGCCAAGCGTGAGGCAGTATTAAAAGCTGAACGTGAGGCCGCAGAAAAAGCGAAACGCGATGCCAGTGATAAAGCAAAGCGTGACGCTGCGGAAAAAGACAAAGTGAGCAATCAACAGACTGACGATATGACCAAAACCGCCCAGGCAGAAAAAGCCCGTCGTGAAAATGAAGCAGCAGATCTGAAGCGTAAAGCGGAAGAAGAAGCGCGCCGTAAGCTTGAAGAAGATGCGCGTCGCGTAGCTGAAGAAGCTCGTCGTATGGCGGAAGAAAATGCTGGTGTTTGGGCAGAGCAAGAAAAAGAGAAAGGTGAAGAGGATAAGAGCGATTATCACGTCACCACTTCTCAGCATGCTCGCCAGGCCGAAGATGAGAATGACCGCGAAGTCGAAGGCGGCCGTGGCCGTACTCGCACGACAAAAGCAGCGCGTCCTCAGAAGAAAGGCAATAAGCACTCTGAAACCAAAGCTGACCGTGAAGAAGCGCGTGCCGCTGGTCGCGGTGGTAAAGGTGGCAAGCGTAAAGGTTCCTCTTTACAGCAGGGCTTCCAGAAACCTGCTCAGGCCGTTAACCGCGACGTTGTGATTGGCGAAACCATCACCGTGGGCGACCTGGCGAACAAAATGGCTGTTAAAGGCTCTCAGGTCATCAAAGCGATGATGAAACTGGGCGCTATGGCGACCATCAACCAGGTTATCGACCAGGAAACTGCTCAGCTGGTTGCTGAAGAAATGGGCCACAAAGTTATCCTGCGTCGTGAAAACGAACTGGAAGAAGCGGTCATGAGCGACCGTGATACTGGCGCAGCGGCAGAATCCCGCGCTCCAGTTGTGACCATCATGGGTCACGTTGACCACGGTAAAACCTCTCTGCTGGACTACATTCGTTCAACGAAAGTGGCCTCTGGCGAAGCGGGCGGCATTACTCAGCACATCGGTGCTTACCACGTTGAAACTGACAACGGTATGATCACCTTCCTGGATACCCCGGGTCACGCCGCGTTTACCTCTATGCGTGCTCGTGGTGCTCAGGCAACGGATATCGTTGTTCTGGTTGTTGCAGCTGACGATGGCGTGATGCCACAGACTATCGAAGCAATCCAGCACGCTAAAGCGGCGCAGGTACCGGTCGTTGTTGCTGTGAACAAAATCGATAAGCCAGAAGCTGACATGGATCGCGTTAAAAACGAACTGTCTCAGTACGGCGTTATGCCGGAAGAGTGGGGCGGTGAGTCTCAGTTCATTCCAGTTTCTGCGAAAGCAGGTACCGGTATTGATGACCTGCTGAACGCTATCCTGCTGCAGGCTGAAGTTCTGGAGCTGAAAGCCGTTCGTAAAGGCATGGCAAGCGGTGCGGTAATCGAATCCTTCCTCGATAAAGGTCGTGGTCCGGTAGCGACTGTTCTGGTCCGTGAAGGTACCCTGAACAAAGGCGATATCGTACTGTGTGGCTTTGAATACGGTCGCGTTCGTGCAATGCGCAACGAACTGGGTCAGGAAGTTCTGGAAGCAGGTCCATCTATTCCAGTGGAAATCCTGGGTCTGTCCGGTGTTCCGGCTGCCGGTGATGAAGTCACCGTTGTTCGTGACGAGAAGAAAGCGCGTGAAGTTGCACTGTATCGTCAGGGCAAATTCCGTGAAGTTAAACTGGCTCGTCAGCAGAAATCTAAACTCGAGAACATGTTCGCTAACATGACTGAAGGCGAAGTTCACGAAGTGAACGTCGTACTGAAAGCTGACGTTCAGGGTTCTGTGGAAGCAATCTCCGACTCTTTACTGAAACTGTCTACCGACGAAGTGAAAGTGAAGATCATCGGTTCTGGTGTCGGTGGTATCACCGAAACCGACGCAACCCTGGCAGCGGCGTCCAACGCGATTCTGGTTGGCTTCAACGTCCGTGCTGATGCTTCTGCGCGTAAAGTTATCGATTCTGAAAGCCTGGATCTGCGTTACTACTCCGTCATCTATCATCTGATCGACGAAGTGAAAGCAGCGATGAGCGGCATGCTGTCTCCAGAACTGAAACAGCAGATCATCGGTCTGGCTGAAGTTCGTGACGTGTTCAAATCACCGAAATTCGGTGCGATCGCAGGTTGTATGGTGACGGAAGGTCTCATCAAACGTCACAACCCAATCCGCGTTCTGCGTGACAACGTGGTTATCTATGAAGGCGAGCTGGAATCCCTGCGCCGCTTCAAAGATGACGTTAACGAAGTCCGTAACGGCATGGAATGTGGTATCGGCGTTAAGAACTACAACGACGTTCGCGTTGGCGATATGATCGAAGTGTTCGAAATCATCGAAATCCAGCGTAGCATCGCTTAATCCCTCAGCGGATTAAAAAAATTGTAAGCCGGGTAAGCGAAGCGCCATCCGGCATGAAATATCAAAAGGGGCTTATGGCCCCTTTTTTGTCTGGAGAATTTATTATGGCGAAAGAATTTGGTCGCCCACAGCGCGTGGCTCAGGAGATGCAGAAAGAAATCGCTCTCATCCTGCAACGTGAAATTAAAGACCCACGCGTGGGCATGATGACCACCGTTTCGGGTGTTGAGATGTCCCGTGATCTGGCGTATGCCAAAGTGTTCGTCACATTCCTGAACGATAAAGACGAAGCCGCTGTTAAAAACGGCATTAAAGCATTGCAGGAAGCCTCTGGTTTCATTCGTTCTTTGCTTGGCAAAGCCATGCGACTGCGCATCGTGCCTGAGCTGACCTTCTTCTACGATAACTCACTGGTAGAAGGTATGCGGATGTCCAACCTGGTGACCAGCGTGGTTAAACATGACGATGAGCGTCGTGTGAACCCGGAAGAAGACAGCAAGGAGGACTGATGAGTCGTCCTCGTCGTCGCGGTCGCGACGTGCACGGCGTGCTGTTGCTGGATAAACCACAAGGTGCATCCAGCAACGACGTGCTGCAAAAAGTTAAACGCATTTATAATGCCAACCGCGCCGGTCATACCGGTGCGCTAGACCCGCTGGCGACCGGTATGCTGCCGGTTTGCCTGGGGGAGGCAACCAAGTTTTCTCAGTACCTGCTCGATTCCGATAAGCGTTATCGTGTGATCGCTAAACTTGGCCAGCGCACGGATACTTCCGATGCGGATGGTCAAGTTGTCGAAGAGCGTCCGGTGACCTTCAGTGAAGAACAGCTTCAGGCGGCGCTTGAAAGCTTCCGTGGTGATACCCAACAGGTGCCATCCATGTATTCGGCGCTGAAGTATCAGGGTAAGAAGCTGTACGAATATGCACGACAGGGGATTGAAGTCCCACGTGAAGCACGCCCGATTACTGTTTATGAGCTGCTATTTATTCGCCATGAAGGTGACGAACTGGAGCTGGAAGTTCACTGTTCGAAAGGCACCTATATTCGCACTATCATTGACGATCTCGGTGAAAAGCTGGGCTGTGGCGCGCACGTGATTTATCTGCGTCGTCTCGCGGTCAGTAAATATCCGGTTGAACGTATGGTGACGCTTGAGCATCTTCGTGCGCTGGTCGAACAGGCAGAAGAGCAGGGGATCCCCCCGGCTGATTTGCTCGATCCGCTGCTGATGCCGATGGACAGTCCGGCCTCTGATTTCCCGATCGTGAATTTGCCCCTGACGTCATCCGTTTACTTTAAAAACGGTAACCCGGTTCGCACGACAGATACCCCGCATGCCGGGCTGGTTCGTGTGACGGAAGGCGAAGAAAACAAGTTCATCGGAATGGGTGAAATCGACGACGAAGGCCGCGTCGCACCGCGTCGCCTGGTGGTTGAATATCCGGTTTAAGGCATTTACTTGCCTTGCGATAAGCAGGGGAGACGGGTAGAATATCGCCGCTTAACGCCTGGCGAATTGTTTAACAATCTGCGAGGCGTAAACTGGGGTTGCTGAATTAGAGATCGGCACCCTTTCATTCTTTATATTTTGGAGTTCATCATGTCTCTAAGCGTTGAAGCTAAAGCTAAAATCGTTTCCGAGTTCGGTCGTGGTACTAACGACAGCGGTTCTACCGAAGTTCAGGTTGCCCTGCTGACTGCACAGATTAACCACCTGCAGGGTCACTTTGCAGAGCACAAAAAAGATCACCACAGCCGTCGTGGTCTGCTGCGTATGGTTTCTCAGCGTCGTAAACTGCTCGACTACCTGAAACGTAAAGATGTTGCACGCTACACCGCGCTGATCGAGCGTCTGGGTCTGCGTCGCTAAGTCTTGCGAGTTTCAGAAAAAGGGGCCTAATGGCCCCTTTTTTCAACCAGACGGCAGCAATTCACTGGAAACTATTGTATTGTTGCTATAAATGATCTTCATTGCAGAGGTTCGCGCGGCTAATGAGAGGCTTCACCCATGAGGGTGTCGGTTGTCATTAGTCGCGAGGATGCGAAGAAGGTCGGGTTAAATCGACAGCACACCGTGGGTGTGCTGTCATTCATTAAGAAAGGACAGAACTTTGCTGAATCCGATCGTTCGTAAATTCCAGTATGGTCAGCATACCGTCACGCTGGAAACCGGCATGATGGCACGTCAGGCTACTGCTGCCGTTATGGTAAGCATGGATGACACTGCTGTATTCGTGACCGTTGTTGGCCAGAAAAAAGCAAAACCAGGTCAGGACTTCTTCCCTCTGACCGTTAACTATCAGGAGCGTACCTACGCTGCTGGTAAAATCCCTGGTGGCTTCTTCCGTCGTGAAGGCCGTCCAAGCGAAGGCGAAACCCTGATTGCGCGTCTGATTGACCGCCCGGTTCGTCCGCTGTTCCCGGAAGGCTTCGTTAACGAAGTTCAGGTTATCGCGACCGTTGTTTCCGTTAACCCACAGGTTAACCCGGATATCGTTGCGATGATCGGTGCATCTGCTGCACTGTCCCTGTCAGGCATTCCATTCAACGGTCCTATCGGTTCTGCTCGTGTGGGTTACATCAACGACCAGTATGTACTGAACCCGACTCAGGATGAGCTGAAAGAAAGTAAGCTGGATCTGGTTGTTGCCGGTACCGAAGCTGCAGTACTGATGGTTGAATCCGAAGCTGAACTGCTGAGCGAAGACCAGATGCTGGGCGCTGTGGTGTTTGGCCATGAACAGCAGCAGATTGTTATCCAGAACATCAACGACCTGGTGAAAGAAGCCGGTAAACCACGTTGGGACTGGCAGCCA
Source organism: Lelliottia jeotgali (assembly GCF_016771845.1). Taxonomy (NCBI): domain Bacteria; kingdom Pseudomonadati; phylum Pseudomonadota; class Gammaproteobacteria; order Enterobacterales; family Enterobacteriaceae; genus Lelliottia; species Lelliottia jeotgali. The sequence goes on from NZ_JAENMQ010000009.1 coordinate 118,457, forward strand.
GAAGCCGTGAACGAAGCGCTGAACGCGCGCGTTGCTGCCCTGGCAGAAGCTCGTCTGAGCGATGCATACCGCATCACTGACAAACAAGAGCGTTACGCTCAGATTGATGTCATCAAATCTGAAACCATCGCTACGCTGGTTGCAGAAGATGAATCCCTGGACGCAAACGAGCTGAGCGAAATCCTGCACGCTATCGAGAAAAATGCCGTACGTAGCCGCGTTCTGGCTGGCGAACCGCGTATCGATGGCCGTGAAAAAGACATGATCCGTGGTCTGGATGTGCGTACTGGCGTTCTGCCACGTACTCACGGTTCCGCACTGTTCACCCGTGGCGAAACTCAGGCGCTGGTAACAGCAACTCTGGGTACCGCACGTGACGCGCAGAACATCGACGAATTGATGGGTGAGCGCACTGACAGCTTCCTGTTCCACTATAACTTCCCTCCGTACTCCGTAGGCGAAACCGGTATGGTTGGCTCACCTAAGCGTCGTGAAATTGGTCACGGTCGTCTGGCGAAGCGCGGCGTGCTGGCTGTTATGCCGGAAGCTGACAAATTCCCGTACACCGTTCGTGTGGTTTCTGAAATCACCGAATCTAACGGTTCTTCTTCTATGGCTTCCGTTTGTGGCGCTTCTCTGGCCCTGATGGATGCAGGCGTGCCAATCAAAGCCGCTGTTGCGGGTATCGCAATGGGCCTGGTGAAAGAAGGCGACAACTTTGTTGTTCTTTCTGACATCCTGGGCGACGAAGATCACCTGGGTGATATGGACTTCAAAGTTGCGGGTTCCCGCGAAGGTATCTCTGCTCTGCAGATGGATATCAAAATTGAAGGCATCACCAAAGAGATCATGCAGGTTGCACTGAACCAGGCTAAAGGTGCGCGTCTGCACATCCTGGGCGTGATGGAGCAGGCGATTAACGCACCGCGTGGCGATATTTCTCAGTTCGCACCGCGTATCCACACTATCAAGATCAGCCCGGACAAGATCAAAGACGTGATCGGTAAAGGCGGTTCTGTGATCCGTGCTCTGACCGAAGAAACTGGCACCACCATCGAAATCGAAGATGACGGTACTGTGAAGATCGCTGCGACCGACGGTGAAAAAGCGAAATTCGCTATTCGTCGTATCGAAGAGATCACTGCAGAAATCGAAGTGGGTCGTATCTACAATGGTAAAGTGACCCGTATCGTTGACTTTGGCGCGTTCGTTGCCATCGGTGGCGGTAAAGAAGGTCTGGTTCACATCTCTCAGATCGCTGACAAGCGCGTTGAGAAAGTGACCGATTACCTGCAGATGAACCAGGAAGTACCGGTTAAAGTTCTGGAAGTTGACCGCCAGGGCCGTATCCGTCTGAGCATTAAAGAAGCAACCGAGCAGTCTCAGCCTGCTGCCGCGCCGGAAGCACCGGCCGCAGAACAAGGCGAGTAAGGTTGCATTTGCCCTCCGCTCTGGCGGAGGGCGTATTATCAGGCAGGACGCCTTGTTAGCAGCCGGGGGACAGGACGTTCATCCAATAGTTGTCTTCGGGAGTGGGAAATGAAGCCTTTTTTGCGCTGGTGTTTCGTTGCGACAGCTTTAACGCTGGCAGGATGCAGCAACTCTGCCTGGCGTAAGAGCGAAGTCCTCGCAGTGCCATTGCAACCGACTTTGCAGCAGGAAGTGATTCTGGCACGCATGGAACAAATTCTTGCCAGTCGGGCTTTAACCGATGATGAACGCGCACAGCTTTTATATGAGCGCGGAGTGTTGTATGATAGTCTCGGTCTGAGGGCACTAGCGCGAAATGATTTTTCACAAGCGTTGGCAATCCGACCTGATATGCCTGAAGTATTCAATTACTTAGGCATATATTTAACGCAGGCAGGCAATTTTGATGCTGCCTATGAAGCGTTTGATTCTGTACTTGAGCTTGATCCAACTTACAACTACGCGCACTTGAATCGCGGTATCGCATTGTATTACGGCGGTCGTGATAAGTTAGCGCAAGATGATCTGCTGGCGTTTTATCATGACGATCCTAATGATCCTTTCCGGGTCCTGTGGCTTTACATTGTCGAGCAGAAGCTCGATGAAAAGCAGGCGAAAGAGACGTTAAAGCAACGTTTCGAGAAATCGGACAAGGAACAATGGGGATGGAACATTGTCGAGTTCTACCTGGGCAACATTAGCGAAGCAACGCTGATGGATAGGCTCAAGGCGGACGCAACGGATAACACCTCGCTCGCTGAGCATCTCAGTGAAACCAACTTCTATTTAGGTAAGTACTACCTAAGTCTGGGGGATAAGGACAGCGCTACGGCACTGTTCAAATTAGCGGTCGCTAACAACGTACACAACTTCGTTGAGCACCGTTATGCATTGTTGGAATTATCGCTCTTGGGCCAGGAGCAAGACGACCTGGCAGAATCGGACCAGCAATAGCTGACGACACCACATCAGCCCGTAATCATTTTTCTTGATTGCCATCATCTTAACGGGTGAGGGCGTTGTTGTTCGTCAATACACCTACTTTGAGCCGGTTCACACTTTTCAATGAAAATTGCTAATCATTTTCACGACGAGTTATGTAGACTGGCCGCCATTAATATCGAGGCACTTGTACTACATGGCTGAATTCGAAACCACTTTTGCAGATCTGGGCCTGAAGGCCACTATCCTTGAAGCCCTTAACGATCTGGGTTACGAAAAACCATCTCCGATCCAGGCTGAATGCATCCCGCATCTGCTCTCTGGTCGTGACGTGCTGGGCATGGCCCAGACTGGTAGCGGTAAAACCGCAGCGTTCTCGCTGCCACTGCTGCACAACATTGATCCGGAACTGCGTGCACCGCAGATCCTCGTGCTCGCTCCGACCCGTGAACTGGCTGTTCAGGTTGCGGAAGCGATGACTGAATTCTCTAAACACATGCGCGGCGTGAACGTGGTTGCCCTTTACGGCGGCCAGCGTTATGACGTGCAGTTACGCGCCCTGCGTCAGGGCCCACAGATTGTTGTCGGTACACCTGGCCGTCTGCTGGATCACCTGAAACGCGGTACGCTGGATCTCTCTAAACTGAGCGGTCTGGTTCTGGATGAAGCTGACGAAATGCTGCGCATGGGCTTCATCGAAGACGTAGAAACCATTATGGCTCAGATTCCAGAAGGTCATCAGACCGCTCTGTTCTCTGCAACTATGCCAGAAGCGATCCGTCGTATTACCCGTCGTTTCATGAAGGATCCGCAGGAAGTGCGTATCCAGTCCAGCGTTACCACTCGCCCGGACATCAGCCAGACTTTCTGGTCTGTACATGGAATGCGTAAAAATGAAGCGCTGGTGCGTTTCCTGGAAGCAGAAGATTTTGATGCGGCGATCATCTTCGTTCGTACCAAAAACGCGACCCTGGAAGTGGCTGAAGCTCTGGAGCGTAGCGGCTATAACAGCGCTGCACTGAATGGCGACATGAACCAGTCCCTGCGTGAGCAGACTCTGGAGCGTCTGAAAGACGGTCGTCTGGATATCCTGATTGCAACCGACGTGGCAGCACGTGGCCTGGACGTAGAACGTATCAGCCTGGTTGTGAACTACGACATCCCAATGGATTCCGAGTCTTACGTTCACCGTATCGGTCGTACCGGTCGTGCGGGTCGTGCTGGCCGTGCCCTGCTGTTCGTTGAGAACCGCGAGCGTCGTCTGCTGCGTAACATTGAACGCACTATGAAGCTGACCATTCCAGAAGCAGACCTGCCAAACGCAGACCTGCTGGGCAAACGCCGTCTGGAAAAATTCGCCGCGAAAGTACAGCAGCAGCTGGAAAGCAGCGATCTGGATCAGTACCGTGCTCTGCTGGCGCAAATCCAGCCGACTGCGGAAGGCGAAGAGCTGGACATCGAAACTCTGGCTGCAGCGCTGCTGAAAATGGCACAGGGCGAACGTGCTCTGATCGTGCCACCTGATGCACCGATGCGTCCTAAGCGTGAATTCCGTGAGCGTGATGAGCGTTTCGAACGTCGTGGTAATGACCGCAACGATCGCAATGACCGTGGCCCACGTGGTGACCGTCCAGAGCGTAGTGGCGAAGACCGTCCACGTCGTGAGCGTCGTGACGCTGGCGATATGGAACTGTACCGCATTGAAGTTGGCCGTGATGATGGTGTTGAAGTTCGTCATATCGTTGGCGCTATTGCTAACGAAGGCGATATCAGCAGCCGTTACATCGGTAACATCAAGCTGTTCGGTACTCACTCTACGATCGAACTGCCAAAAGGTATGCCGGGCGAAGTTCTGCAGCACTTTACTCGCACTCGCATCCTGAACAAACCGATGAACATGCAGCTGATGGGTGATGCCCAGCCGCGTCCTGACCGTGGTCCTCGTCGTGAAGGCGATCGTCCAGCTGGCGAACGTCGTTTTGGTGGTGGTGAGCGTCGTGAAGGCAGCCGTCCTCCTCGTCGTGATGGCGCAGCACCTGCTGGTGCAGGCCGTTTCAGCGGTGAGCGTCGCGAAAATCGCGGCCCACGTCGTGAAGAAGGCACCTCCCGTCGTCGTGACGCGTAATTGCCACGCCTGATAGCGTAAAGTAATCATTACAGCCCCGATATTATTATCGGGGCTTTTTTTATTCCATTTGTACTATCGTACTGGTACAGTGCGACACATTAAAATGCAGTAGCAAAATGTTTAACTGGAGAAACGGCTGTATGGCGACACTAACCACCACACAAACTTCACCTTCGCTGCTCGGCGGCGTGGTGATTATCGGCGGGACGATAATCGGTGCAGGGATGTTTTCCCTGCCGGTGGTCATGTCCGGTGCGTGGTTCTTCTGGTCGCTGGCTGCGCTAGTGTTTACCTGGTTCTGTATGCTGCATTCCGGGCTGATGATCCTCGAAGCGAACCTGAACTACCGTATCGGGTCGAGCTTCGATACCATCACCAAAGATCTGCTGGGCAAAGGCTGGAACCTGGTAAACGGCATCTCCATTGCTTTCGTTCTCTACATCCTGACCTACGCCTACATCTCGGCGAGCGGTTCAATACTGCACCATACGTTTTCTGAAATGTCGCTGAACGTCCCGGCGCGTATGGCCGGATTAGTTTTCGCGCTGGCGGTAGCGTTTATCGTCTGGATGAGCACCAAAGCGGTGAGCCGCATGACAGCTATCGTTCTTGGCGCAAAGGTCATCACGTTTTTCCTGACCTTCGGCAGCTTGCTTGGGCACGTCACGCCACAAACGTTGTTTAACGTCGCCGAGAGCCACGCGACGTACTCCCCGTACCTGCTGATGACGCTGCCGTTCTGCCTGGCGTCGTTTGGCTATCACGGCAACGTTCCAAGTCTGATGAAGTACTACGGCAAAGATCCGCGCACGATTATTCGCTGTCTGATTTACGGTACGCTGCTGGCACTGGGGCTGTATGTGATTTGGCTGCTGGGGACGATGGGCAACATCCCACGTCCTGAATTTATCGGCATTGCCCAGAAGGGCGGGAACATTGATGTGCTGGTACAGGCGCTGAGTGGCGTTCTGAACAGCCGCAGTCTGGATCTGCTGTTGGTGGTGTTCTCGAACTTTGCGGTGGCGAGTTCATTCCTCGGCGTGACGCTGGGCCTGTTCGACTATCTGGCGGATCTGTTTGGTTTCGATGATTCCGCAATGGGCCGTCTGAAAACCGCGCTGCTGACCTTCCTGCCACCAATTGTTGGTGGCCTGCTGTGGCCGAACGGTTTTCTGTATGCCATCGGGTATGCGGGATTAGCTGCGACCATCTGGGCGGCGATTGTTCCGGCGCTGCTGGCGCGTAAATCACGTAAACGCTTCGGCAGCCCAAAATTCCGCGTCTGGGGCGGCAAGCCGATGATTGCACTGATTCTGGTGTTCGGTGTTGGCAACGCGCTGGTGCATGTACTTTCGAGCTTTGATTTATTGCCGGTATATCAGTAAAACTCTTTGCCGGATGGCGGCTGCGCCTTATCCGGCCTACGTAGAATTGTAGGCCCGGTAAGCGCAGCGCCACCGGGCACAAAATTACCCCAACAACTCCTCTTTCACCTGCATCGCTAAATCAAACGAATGCAAACGCGCCTGGTGATCGAAAATCTGTCCGTTAACCATAATCTCATCCGCCTGCGTCTCGCGCAGCACCGACTCCAGCCCGTGACGTACTTTCGCTTTATCGCCCACCAGAGACATGCTCAGTGCCTGCTGCACGCCGTACTGTTCCGATGCTGACCACAGCTGATGCATATTTTCCACCGGCGGCGGCAGCTGCCCGCTTTCTCCACGGCGCAGTTTGGCGAAGGCCTGCTGCATTGAGGTAAACAGGAATTCCGCATCGCGGTTGCTGTCGGCGGCGATGATATTGATACACACCATCGCGTGCGGTTTCTCCAGTCTTTCTGACGGTTTGAAATTCGTGCGATAGAGATGCAGCGCCTGATGCAGCATATCCGGGGCAAAGTGGGAGGCGAACGCAAACGGCAGGCCGAGCTGCGCCGCCAGCTGTGCACTGTAGAGGCTTGAACCTAACAACCACACCGGGATCTTTTCGCCATAACCGGGGACCGGACGCACCTGCGGATTTGGATCGCGGGCATCGAACCAATCCACCAGCTCCGCCACATCGCGCGGGAAGTTATCAATATCACCGCTCATATGGCGGCGCAGCGCACGCATTGTTGGCTGATCGCTGCCCGGCGCACGCCCAAGCCCCAAATCAATACGGCCAGGGTAGAGCGTATTCAGCGTGCCGAACTGCTCGGCAATCACCAGCGGGGAGTGGTTCGGCAGCATCACGCCGCCCGAGCCGAGATGCAGGGTGGTGGTATTCGCGGCCAGATAGCCAATCAGCACAGAGGTCGCTGCGCTGGCGATGCCCACCATGTTGTGATGTTCCGCCAGCCAGTAGCGATGATAGCCGCGCTGTTCAGCGAGACGTGCGAGATCCAGAGAGTGAGAAAAGGCTTCTCGTGCAGAGGAGCCTTCTGGGATCGGCGCCAGATCGAGCACCGAAAATGGAATGGATTTATCAGTCATAACAGCTCACTTTGTCGACGGCATATCTTTTAATAGTGCATTAAAATTTAATAACCGTTGTTAACAAAGTGAGCTTTTTTTAGGCCTGCAACTCCAGCCCCGCCACACGTTTCCAGTAACCGTTACAGTCACTGTGCGCCTTCAGCGGCAGTGGTGCAGCGCCATTTTCGTTGGCGCGAAACGCATCCAGCATCGCAAAGACATCAGTATCCAGCGGTGACAGACGCACCATATCCACCACGCCGTGCATCGACGTCAGTTCGTTACCGAGGTTATAAACATAACCGCTCATGGTTTGAATGCCGTTGAGCACAAACACCTGCTGATTCTCCTGCGACAGCATGTTGCGGCCTTGGGGATACTTGATGCAGCAGGTCTCGCACTCGTCCTTCGGGCGATCTTCCGAGCGGGCGGTAAAGCAGCGCGCGGAGTAGGCCAGCGGCAAATGCCCGTAGCTCAGGACTTCCACTTCGAACTGATCGCGGATGCCTAGCTCTTCACACTGAGTCAGCAGGTTGACCAGCCAGTCGCGGGACAGCTCCACCGGCATACACCAGCGCGTCATCCCCTGTTTAAGCAGCAGGCGCAGCGTCACGGCGTTATAGCAGTTGAGCGCATGTCCGGCGACAAACGGCAGCTTACGTTCGGCGCACATATTCACCACGCCAAGATCGCTCGCTTCCAGCAGAAAATCGCCGTTCTCTACGTAGCGCTTAATTTCGCCCAGCTCAGATGAAGCTTGTACCAGCGCCAGCGTCGACAGCACCACCTGCTTGCCGCTACCTGCGAGGTTTTTCGCCATATCCAGCCAGTCGCCCACTTTGGTCGCACGACGCTTGCTGCACACGGACTCACCGAGATAAATCGTATCGGCGCTACTGCTCGCCGCCTGCTGGTAAAAATCTTCCAGCGTCTCTTTTGACCAGTAATAGAGCACCGGTCCTAATGAATATTTCATGATTATCTCACTGCCATTTACGGTGATACGCGCCAAGCGTGGTTTGCGTGCCTTCAGACATCGCCCCGAGGGTCTCCATCCAGGCAGGTTGTGCGGCGTAGTTCTGCGGATCGGCCATGCAGCGGTCGATTGCCTGACGCCAGACTTTAGCGACCTGGCTCACGTACGCCGGGCTGCGCTGGCGGCCTTCAATTTTCACCGAGGCAATATTCGCCGCCAGCAGTTCCGGTAGCAACTCAAGCGTATTCAGGCTGGTCGGTTCTTCCAGGGCATGATAACGCTCGCCGTCGACCAGATAGCGGCCTTTACACAGCGTCGGATAACCGGCGTTTTCCCCGTCCTGATAGCGGTCGATCAGCACGTCGTTCAGGCGCGATTCCAGGCCTTGAGGTGTCTGCTGCCAGCGCACAAAGCGGGCAGGGGAGCACGCGCCTACGGTGTTTGGCGATTCACCGGTGAGGTAAGACGACAGATAGCAACGGCCTTCCGCCATGATGCACAGACTGCCGAACGCAAAAACTTCCAGCGGAACTGGCGAGACCCGCGCCAGTTGCTTAACCTGATGAATAGACAGCACGCGCGGCAGCACCACGCGAGCGACGTCGAAGTGGCGGTGATAAAAACGCACGGCCTCTTCATTCGTTGCCGAAGCCTGAACAGAGACATGGCGCTCAATATGTGGATAGCGTTCTGCGGCATACTCCAGCATAGCGAGGTCGGCGAGAATCAACGCGTCCGCCCCGAGCTGTGCCGCCATATCCACCGCACGCTGCCAGCGTGCATAGCCATCGGGATGCGCAAAGGTATTGATGGCGATATGCAACTTGCGGCGGTGCTGATGAACGAAGTTGACCGCTTCCTGGAGCTTTTTCTCCGTGAAGTTAAGACCCGCAAAATGGCGGGCGTTGGTGTCATCTTTCAGCCCGATATAAACCGCGTCGGCGCCATTTTCGATGGCCGCTTTAAGTGCCGGAAGGTTTCCGGCTGGACAGAGCAGCTCCATAATTTATCCTGACGTTGGCTGCCCCAGAGGGCGCAAAATTGTTAACGAACGGGGAGTTTAATTAACCTCCACGCGACAATTTTTGATTTAAGGCAGTTAATGGCGTATTGATGACACCAATAATCAATGACGGCACAATACGGTTTGTTGATTTACGCCGCTACGATGGCCGCCGGATATGGCAAAATAACAGGATTATCGACATCAGGGAGTAAAGCTCGTGCTGGAAAAACTGCGTTCACGCCTCGTACAATTTGGTCCTTCAATGCTGAGCGTGCCGGTAAAACTGACACCGTTCGCCCTTAAACGTCAGGTACTGCAGCAAGTGCTAAGCTGGCAGTTCCGCCAGGCGCTTGAAGAGGGCGAGCTGGAGTTTCTGGAAGGTCGCTGGCTGAGTATCGACGTGCGTGACATTGGACTGCGCTGGTTTACCTCCGTAGAGAACGGCAAGCTGCTGGTCAGTGATTCCGCTCCGGCGGACGTCAGTTTCAGCGCGAATGCCAGCGATCTGCTGATGATCGCTGCCCGTAAACAGGACCCGGACACCCTCTTTTTCCAGCGCCGTCTGGTGATTGAAGGCGATACTGAACTGGGTCTGTACGTCAAAAATTTAATGGATGCCATTGAGCTGGATCAGATGCCGAAGCCGCTGCGCACGGTGTTGATGCAAATGGCCGATTTCGTTGAGGCTGGCCTGAAAAACCCGCCTGAAAGTAAACACACTTCAGTAGGTGAGCCATGCTGATTCGAGTTGAAATTGGGATTGATGCCCCTGGTATCGATGCATTATTACGCCGCTCTTTCCCGGAGGACGGCGAAGCAAGATTGGTCCACGATTTGCGCGAAGACGGGCTGGTAACGCTCGGTCTGGTGGCAACGGATGATGAAGGCCAGGTCGTCGGGTACGTGGCGTTTAGTCCGGTCACGATCCAGGGCGAGGATCTACAGTGGGTGGGAATGGCACCGCTGGCTGTCGATGAAAACTATCGCGGTCAGGGACTGGCGCGCCAACTGGTGTATGAAGGGCTGGATTCTCTGAATGAATTTGGCTATGCAGCGGTGGTGACGCTGGGCGAGCCGGAATTTTACGGTCGCTTTGGTTTTAAGCCTGCCGCGCCTTACGATCTGCACTGCCGCTGGCCGGGCACCGAAACCGCCTTCCAGGTGCATCCTCTGGCGGATGACGCCCTGAACGGTGTCAGCGGTCTGGTTGAATATCACGACCACTTTAATCGCTTTTAATCGGCGCTGTTTGCAGGCTCTCGCGTAGGGCCTCAAACGATCCATCCCCGGCGACGAGGCGCTCTTTCTGGCGCTTCGTCAGTTGCTTAATGCGGTACTCCATCTTTAGCGCCAGCGAGCGCTCGCCCACGGGTGCCGAAAAGGCCAGCGTCAGCTCACCTTTCCCCCGCAGTGCTTTAGCGCCTTTCCCCGTTTGATGTTCAAGAAAACGACGCGCCACGTCGGTGGTAATTCCGGTATAAAGCGCATTATTGCCCGTTCGGACAAGATAGAGAAACCAGCACACAGTTCGCAGATTCAGTATGTTAAGGTGAACGCACGATAGCATGAGAGAGCGCAAAAATGGAAACTCTGGCCGCCATTAGCCGCTGGCTGGCAAAGCAGCATGTCGTCACCTGGTGCGTCCATAATGAGGGCGAACTGTGGTGCGCAAATGCCTTTTATTACTACGACCCCGATCGTGTCGCTTTTTACCTGTTAAGTGAAGACAAAACCCGCCACGCACAGATGTCAGGCCCACAAGCGCCAGTTGCGGGGACGGTCAACGGTCAGCCGAAAAATGTCGCGCTGATCCGTGGCGTACAATTTAAAGGCGAGATTCGTCGTCTGGAAGGAGAAGAGAGCGACGCAATGCGCAAGTGCTACACGCGCCGCTTCCCGGTGGCTCTCGCCATGTCAGCACCGGTCTGGGAAATTCGCCTCGATGAGCTGAAATTTACCGACAACACGCTGGGTTTTGGTAAGAAGCTTCACTGGCTACGATCCGAGCAGGCGTAATGCTTCGCGGTTAAAGGCCGGCAGATCGTCTGGCGTCCGGCTCGTTACCAGCTGATTGTTATCGACGACCACTTCCTGATCGTAGAAATCCGCTCCTGCATTTTTCAGATCGATGACGATGGGTTTAACCGCGGTCAGCTTACGCCCCCGCACGACCTCTGCGCTGATCAACAGCTGTGGCCCGTGGCAGATGGCGAAAACAGGTTTGCCGCTGGAGACAAAATCACGTGTGAACGTCACAAAGCGCTCGTCGCCGCGCAGCGTATCCGGGGAGTGGCCGCCTGGTAACAGCAGGGCGTCAAAGTCTGCCGGGCGCACTTCATCAATGGCTTTGTCGATGGTCACACTGGCCTCGCCCTTATGGCCTTTTACTGTTTTTCCGGCCTGCTTATCGATCGTCACCACCTCGTGCCCGGCTTTGCGGAACGCCTCTGCGGGCGAGGTGAACTCTGAATCTTCAAACTCGTCGGTGATCAAGACGGCTATTTTCTTGCCCATGTTTCCTCCGTTGTTTTGGCTTCAGACAGATTTTTTTCCGTTTGTGGTAAATACTTACCCGTAACAGACTTTTAAGTGTGGCTAAGCAGGCTGAAATCGCAAACGGACTAATCTGCAAAGGAGAGAAAATGAGCCAGGTATTAATCACAGGATCCACCGGGCTGGTGGGCGATCACCTTCTGAGAATGCTGATCCGGGAGCCGAGGATCAATTACATCGCCGCGCCCACCCGACGCCCGTTAGCGGACATCTCGGGCGTATACAATCCTCACGATCCACAGCTGACCGATGCGCTCGCGCAGGTGCAGGACCCGATTGATATCGCCTTTTGCTGTCTCGGCACCACCCGCCGCGAAGCCGGAAGCAAAGAGGCTTTTATCCACGCCGACTACACGCTGGTGGTGGACACGACGCTCACCGCGAAGCGTCTGGGGGCGAAGCACTTCTTAGTGGTCAGCTCGATGGGCGCGAACGCTAACTCGCCGTTCTTCTACAACAAAGTGAAAGGCAAAATGGAAGACGCGCTGATCGCCCAAAACTGGGATCGGCTTACGATTGTGCGCCCGTCGATGCTGCTGGGCGATCGTGAAAAGCAGCGCTTTAATGAATCGATTTTTGCCCCGCTGTTCCAGCTTTTTCCCGGCAACTGGAAATCCATTCAGGCGCGTGATGTGGCCAGCGCCATGCTCCACGAAGCTCGCTCCCCCTCAAAGGAGGGCGTGAATATCATCCCGTCGGCTAAACTGCGTGAAATCGCAAAAGGCGAGGCGTAAACTCCTCGGCCTAAACGAATCTCACTTCCGGGGAATGCTATGACTGGTCAGTCTTCATCTCAGGCGGCAACGCCATTTCAGTGGTGGAAGCCCGCACTCTTTTTTCTCGTCGTTATTGTGGGTCTTTGGTATGTGAAATGGCAGCCTTATTACGGCAAAGCGTTCACTGCCGCCGAAACCCATAGCATCGGTAAATCTATTCTCGCCCACACCGATTCCAGTCCACTTCAGGCAGCCTGGGATTACGCGATGGTCTACTTCCTGGCGGTCTGGAAAGCCGCGGTATTAGGCGTGCTTTTAGGTTCACTGGTTCAGGTTCTCATTCCGCGTAATTGGTTAATGCGCACGCTCGGACAACCGCGCTTTCAGGGAACGCTGCTTGGTACGATCTTCTCGCTGCCGGGGATGATGTGCTCCTGCTGCGCGGCGCCCGTCACGGCAGGCATGCGTCGTCAGAATGTGTCGATGGGCGGCGCGCTGGCGTTCTGGATGGGAAACCCCGTTCTTAATCCGGCTACGCTGGTGTTTATGGGCTTTGTGCTGGGCTGGCATTTCGCACTTATCCGCCTGGTTGCCGGGCTGATTATGGTGCTGGTGGTCGCCTCATTAGTGCAGTCTCTGGTGAAAGATATCGCACAACCCGCGAGCACTCTCGATGTAAGTCATATTGAATCACAGGACGGCTTTTTCAGCCGCTGGGGCAAAGCGCTGTGGCAGCTCTTCTGGAGCACAATCCCGGTCTATATTCTGGCGGTGCTGGTTCTGGGCGCGGCGCGCGTCTGGTTGTTCCCGCACGCGGACGGGGCGATCGATAATTCCCTGCTGTGGGTGATTGCGATGGCGGTCGCTGGGTGTCTGTTCGTCATTCCGACGGCGGCGGAAATTCCGATTGTGCAAACCATGATGCTGGCAGGGATGGGCGCGGCACCCGCGTTGGCGCTGCTCATGACGCTACCTGCGGTAAGTTTACCGTCGCTGATCATGCTGCGTAAGTCATTTCCGGCGAAAGCCCTGTGGCTGACGGGAGGGCTGGTGGCATTGAGTGGGGTGATAACAGGAAGTATTGCGCTACTTTAAGACAAAAAAATCCCCGGTCAGAGCCGGGGATTTTCTTATTTGATAAAGGTAAACGCGGTGGTGACTTTCTTCACGCCGCTCACCCGGCTGGCAATATCCGCAGCCGCTTTGGCTTCACGGTCTGTAACCAGGCCGAGAAGGAAGACTTCGCCATTCTCGGTCGTCACTTTCACGTTTGACGATTTCACCTGATCGCTGCCCAACAGTTGAGAACGCACTTTGGTGGTTATCCAGGTGTCAGACGATGCGGTTCCCAGACCAATCGGCTGGCCCTGACGTACTTCGTTGAAAACCTCGGTCGCCCCATCGACGCCCATAGCGATTTGCTTGGCGCGGGAAGCGAGATCCATATTCGGTGCCTGGCCTGCCAGTAGCACTTTGCCCTGATAAGCGGTCACGTTAATACGCGCTTCTTTCTTAATCTGTTCGTCTTTCGACAGAGCGCTGTTGACGCGAAGTTCCAGCGTACTGTCGTCAACCTGAGTTCCCACGGAACGCGGATCGGTTGCGGCTTTGGTGCCGACAGCTGCGGTGCCTACAACGGCCGCCGCGATGCATCCCTGAAGCAGCAGCGCAGAAATAAGGACTGCGAGGGGCGTTAATGCCTTCATTAGTACTCCTTAATCATTCCTGGTGAGGGAAAAGCGTGTTATCGATCAGATCGCATAAGCAGTTCACCGTCAGCATGTGCATTTCCTGAATGCGCGCGCTGCGATGCGAAGGAATGCGGATCTCCACATCCTGCGGCCCTAACAGACCCGCCAGTTCGCCACCGTCATAGCCGGTTAGTGCGACGATGGTCATATCGCGCGTCACGGCCGCTTCAACGGCTTTGACGATATCGCGGCTATTACCTCGTGTGGAAATCGCCAGCAGAACATCCCCGGCATGCCCTAAGGCGCGCACCTGTTTTGCGTATATTTCGTCATGCAGACGATCGTTGGCGATCGCCGTTAAGACCACATTATCGGTATTAAGTGCAATGGCAGGTAAACTTGGGCGTTCTGTTTCAAAACGATTGATCATGCTGGCAGCAAAATGCTGTGCGTTGGCGGCCGATGTGCCATTGCCACAACAGAGGATTTTGTTGCCGTTCAGCAGGGACTGCACCAGCGTCATCGCGGCACGAGAAATAGCATCCGGGAGGGCTTCCGCCGCAGCAATCTGAGTTTGAATGCTTTCTGTGAAACAAACCTTAATTCTTTCGAGCACGTTATCCCTTTAAAACTTTGTTTTAGACGTCTTCGCTAAAGGCGTTTTTCAGCCATTCTACGTCGTTTCCGGTGAAGGCTACCACATCGAACCGGCAATCCACAGTATCAAAACTCCCATTATGGCGGGCGAGCCACAAGTGGGCAGTCTGTAATAATTTTCGTTGTTTGGCGAGGGTCACGCTGGCGGCAGCGCCACCAAAGCGGGACGACTGACGAAAACGGACCTCAATAAACACGGTTACCTGACCCTCTTTCATGATCAGATCAATTTCGCCGCCCCGTTCACGAACGTTGGCGGCGATAAAACGCAGTCCTTTGCCTTCCAGCCAGCGACGCGCTTTTAACTCCCACGCGTCGCCGGTCTGTTTGCGGCTTAACTGGCCGGGACGATCTGCCCCTGCTGGTATTTGAGCCATGATAACTTCCTGTTAATCACGCAATCCTGTGTGGCGGTCAGATCGCCGGTGTTGCCGTTAAGCTCAAAGCCCGGCACCTGGCGCATCTGGGTAAAGTGGTTCGCCAGCGCCCACGCATCCACACCCATCGCGTAGAGACGTGCGAGGGAGTAATCGTTACGCACGCTGCTCAGCGCCTGTTGCATCAGTGCCGGATTGCTGCCTGCCAGCATCGGGATCTCGCTGTACTGCAGGCCGTCCATTTCCAGACGGAAATCCGGGCCCGCCGTACCTTGCGCACTGCGCGAGCTGGCGTAGAGGGTCACTCCGCTCTGACTGCCGTTGCGCATCGCAATCATCGGTTTAATAAAGGCAATCTCTTCCGGTGTCGCGACGATATAGGCCGCATCCACTTTACCGCCACCGCTGATTTGCGCGTCAGTCGGCGGAGCGGGGATGGTCAGGCCGCCGATGGTAACACCCTGCTGCTGCGGCAGGCTGGCTGAAACCGGACTGCCGGTCAGGGCGATACCCGAGCCGCCGTTAACGCCCGCACGCAGCTCAGACGTTGAACCAAATTTCTGCTGCAGCACGACGCCGCCACCCAGTTGCTGCCACTCCTGAGCAAAGGCATTCGCCACGCGATCGCCCAGTGCGCTACGCGGCGTTAACAGCAGTGGCGCTTGTTTTCCCTGTTCGTGGATATGGCGCGCGGCGTCGCGAGCCTCATCTTCTGGGGAAAGAGCGAAGTAGCAGATGTTCGCACGATTCTGCACCTGCTCTGGCTGGTTGAGTGCCAGCACGTTCAGCGAGGTATTGCTCTTCATCAGCTCTTCAACGTTGTTCTTCAACAGTGGGCCGACAACAATGCTGGCGCCGTCCTGCTGAACCTGCGCCAGAACTTGATCGAGCGGCTGCGAACTGGTGTCATAAATCTTCAGCTCAGCGCCTGGATTAGCGGTTGTGTTGGCAACGGACTGCGGCTGTGCGGCGGGCTGTTGTTCCGGTGTTGCTGCGGTTTGCGGCTGCGCGACAGCTGCATCAGTCGCCGGAGCGGCTGGCGCTTGCTGTGCCGCCGGAGCTTGCGGTTGTTGCGCAGGAGCAGTGGTCGGAGGCGTCGTTGGCGCCGTCACCGGATTTTGCAGGGTGCCCTGGGCAGGCGCCTGTGTGGTGGTTAAATCAGTAGTTTCCGCCGCAGATGGGCTCACCACGTCATTCACGTTGGCTGCCTGTGCGGCTTGCGCTGGAACCGCGCTGCCCGCAACCGCAGTGGTGCCATTTTTCGCCGCTTCAAAACCCTGCTGAATGGTGCGACCAAACACCGCCGCCTGGCCGTTCAGAGGCAGTAACAAGGCGATTTTATTCACGGATGCTGGTTTGAAATTCTGTACGTTAACCAGCTGCGTTGGCAGCATTTTCGCGCCTGGATTTTGCGGATAACGGGTCTGCCAGTCGGTGATTCCGGCTTTCAGCATCTTCGGATCGCTGCGGTTGGTGAACCACATTTGTTGCAGATCCAGCCAGCCCTGCAGCACGTTTTCGTCGGCGTTGATCACCAGCGTTTGTGCCTGCTCTGGCGTCATGGCCGACAGCGCCTGCCAGGTGGCGTCGATATTTTTCTGCTTAGCGTCACCGCTCAGCAGCGGCTCCTGGGCAATCAGTGCGCGAAGCAATGGCAGAGAAGGGCGACCCTGTTCGGCGGCAATCGTCGCCTGCCAGTAGCGCGCCTGCTGGTTGTTATCCAGCGCTTTTACGTCGATATCGGCGAGGATCTTTTTCGCGGCCGGATAATCTTTCTGCGCGGTTTTCACTTCCGCCGACAGCAGAGTCTGTTCGCGACGCTGAGTATCGTTCAATTCCTGCGGCAACTGGTTGTACAGATCGACCGCCTGCTGGGTTTTGCCCTCTTTCAGCAGTGAACGAATGGCAAGTAATTGCCAGTTGGTCTTGGTATCATCTGAGCTTTGCGACATCTGTTGCAGATAATAGCCGGAATCAGCCTGCGCAGTACCCTCCATATGGGCAGCAGTCTGATCGGGCGCCTGAGTGCCACAGCCTGCGAAAATCAAGGCTGCCAGCACAATGGGCAGGCTGCGCGAAGCTTTTGTTCGAAGAAACGTTAAGGGTACCATACTGTATCCAGTGATATTTTTTAGGCAATGCTCAATATTAAATCGGCAATACGGACTAAACAATGAAACAACACGAAACGGCAGATAATTCTCAAGGCCAGCTTTATATTGTACCTACTCCTATCGGGAATTTGTCTGATATTACCCAACGTGCGCTCACCGTTTTACAAGCTGTTGATTTAATTGCCGCTGAAGACACTCGCCACACCGGCCTGCTGCTGCAACACTTCGCCATTAGCGCCAAAATGTTCGCTTTGCACGATCACAATGAGCAACAAAAAGCCGAATCGCTGGTGGCCAAACTGAAAGAAGGGACGAACATCGCACTGGTGTCTGATGCCGGCACGCCGCTGATTAACGATCCTGGCTATCATCTGGTGCGTACCTGCCGCGAAGCAGGTATCCGCGTGGTGCCTCTGCCGGGGCCGTGCGCCGCGATTGCCGCGCTGAGCGCTGCGGGTCTGCCATCCGACCGTTTCTGCTACGAAGGTTTCTTACCGGCAAAATCCAAAGGCCGCCGCGACGTACTGAAAGATCTTGAAGCCGAACCGCGTACCCTGATTTTCTATGAATCCACCCACCGTCTGCTGGACAGTTTAGAAGATATGGTCGCCGTCTGGGGCGAGTCCCGCTACGTGGTGCTGGCCCGCGAGCTGACCAAAACCTGGGAAAACATCCACGGCGCACCGGTCGGTGAACTGCTGGCGTGGGTGAAAGAGGACGAAAACCGCCGTAAGGGTGAGATGGTCCTGATTGTTGAAGGCCATAAAGCGCAAGAAGACGCGCTGCCTGCCGAAGCGCTGCGCACCCTGGCGCTCCTGCAAGCCGAACTGCCGCTGAAAAAAGCCGCTGCGCTTGCCGCCGAAATCCACGGCGTGAAAAAGAATGCGCTGTACAAGCATGCGCTGGAGCAGCAGGGGGAATAATGTTCCTTCTTATCCGACATAAAATGTCGGAAGAAATGTCGGAAGAAATGTCGGAAGAAATGTCGGAAGAAATGTCGGAAGAAATGTCGGAAGAAATGTCGGAAGAAATCCGCTAATTGTAGGCCGGGCAAGCGCAGCGCCGCCCGGCGCGTCCTTCGTTACAAAATCCCCAGCGCCGACCCGACAATCGCCAGCACAAACGTGACGGCAATCAACAGCACCGGATGCGCTTTCTTCACCCGGAGCAGGTAGTACATCAGCAGGGTATAACCCATCGGCAAAATGTTCGGGAACACTTTATCGAAGAAGTCCTTTTGCAGCGCCACGCTATGAGTGGCGTCGATAGCGAAGCTAGTTACCACGTTGATATGTACGTATGAGGCAATCAGCCCACCGATCACCGTGATCCCGAGAATCGTTGCCGAGCGGGCAATCATCTGCGAATTTTCTCGCACCTTATCGATAGCCTTGATCCCCACCGTATAACCCACGTGGGTCCAGCCGACGCGCAGGAAGAAGATCGCAAGATAAACGCCGAAGAACAGGATCGGTCCCAGCAGGTTGCCCTGGCTGGCAAAGGAAGAGCAAATCCCCGCCATGATCGGCAGCAGCGTAAACCAGAAAATTGCGTCACCGATCCCAGCGATAGGGCCAAACAGCGCCACTTTCAGCCCTTTGATGGTGCTACGGTCTTCACCTTTCTCCTCCATAGAGATCAGCAGCCCCATCAGGAACCCGACCAGGTTTGGGTGGGTATTGATAAATTCCAGATGATCCTTCATCGCCGCGCTGAGACCTTCTTTGTCGCCTTTATAGATCTTCTTCAGGATCGGCAACATCGCCCAGGTAAAACCGCCTGCTTGCATGCGTTCGTAGTTAAAGCTCGCCTGCAACAGAGAGGATCGGAACCCCAGGCGCGTAATGTCTTTTTTACTGATTTCAGATCCCATTGCTGTAATCCTCTTCATCTTTTTTCGCGGTATTTGCGGGTGGCTGCGCCGCGTTTTTGGCTTTAGCGTTAAAGAATTCATACACTGCGAATCCGGCACCTAACACGGCTACCGGCAGCAGATTGCTGACCTGGATGTAACAGACAAACAAGAATCCGGCGATGAGATAAGGGATGTACTGCGCCTTGAACATCACGCGAAGCAGCAAGCCAAAACCGACCGCTGGCAGAATACCCCCCGCCACTTCAAAGCCGTGGGTCAGCCAGGCTGGCATCGCTTTGACCAGCGCCTGCATCGCCCCTTGTGCCAGGTAAGTGCACAGGAAGGTGATAATGGCGTAGGTGCAGGCGACAATCAGCGTCGTGGTCCAGTTCAGCCGGGCGAAAGCGGAGGTATTGGTCTCTTTCGCATACTTATCGGCCTTCGACATAAACAGCGAGAATGCCGAGTAGAAGAACAGAATCACGTACTGCATTAGCAGGCTAAACGGCAGCCCAAGCCCGATGGCGGTTTTCGCATCGACGCCGGTCGAAAAGGCAATGACGGTAGTCATCACCCCGGCCATGATCGGGTTCGGTGGCTGTACGCCCCCGGCAGGCGTTAAACCAGCAAAGGCCAGCTCAGTCAAACCGCCGGTGATGAGGCCAATGTGGATATCGCCCAGAATCGCCCCGGTAAGCGTACAGACAATGATCGGGCGAAACAGAAACAGCGCTTCCAGCCAAAAATCTATCCCTAGAAAGAAAACTAAAGCAGCCAGGGATATCCCCTGAATTAATGTTATTTCGTGCATTTTTTTGCCTCGTAATGATGACTTCAGCTATTTGAATGTCGAGACACTGCCACTAATCGGGGATACCTTCTTTTGCGTCCCCCGGAACATCCTGGATAAAGAGATTCACGCCGCTGCGCTTGATAAAACGCAGATCGTCGAGATCCCGTTCGTCGACATACACCTTGCTGCTGATTTGTTTTTTGCCTTCCGAAAAGTGCATATTCCCAACGTTGACATCATTGAGCGGCACGCCGCCTTCAATCAGTTTTCTGACGATGTCCGGCGTGCGACAAATCAGGAAAATTTTCTGGTGCGGCGCGGCTTTTTCAATGATGGCGATAGTCTTCTCGATGGAGAAAAAGCGGATACCAAAACCGTAGGTATCCGCGGTGATCCCCATGAGTTTTTGTTGGATCTCGTCTTTGGCAACCTCATCGTCGACGACGATCAACAAATTGGCACCGATAGTTGATGTCCATGTCACACCCACCTGGCCATGCACCAGGCGGTTATCGATCCGGGTTAAGAGAATATTGGGGCTACTCATAGTCTTTCTTCCTGCCGATATTGGATTGTGAGTGTTGTTGTATTTATGCAACGGTTGTCGAGTCGAGCACCAGCTTATTGGCCGAACCGCAGACGTTGATTTTGTTTTTGACCACTTCTTTCATGGCATCCATGCCCACCCGCATGTAGTAACGCGGGTCGTTACCCTGCGGATTTTCTCGGAACCACGCTTTGACTGCGTCGGAAAATGCGATTTTCAGCTCCGTCGCCACGTTCACCTTGCACACGCCCAGCTCAATGGTGCGACGCACATACTCATCGGGCACATCGCTCGCACCGTGCAGCACCAGCGGAATATCCACCACATCGCGGATCTCGCCCAGACGCTTAAAATCAATTTTCGGCGTTTTGGTGTACAGACCATGCGCCGTGCCAATCGCCACCGCCAGGCTGTCGACGCCGGTCAGTTCGACAAAGCGCCTGGCCTCCTGCGGATCGGTCAGAAACGCGCTTTCGGCGTCCACGCTCATGTCGTCCTCCACGCCGCCCAGCCGTCCCAGTTCTGCCTCGACGCTGCAATCATTGAGATGGCAGAAATCCACCACCGATTTCACCAGTTTCACATTCTGCTCGAACGGGAAATGGCTGCCGTCAATCATCGCGCTGCGTACGCCAGCGTTGACCTTGCGGCGAATATCCTCCAGAGATTCATGGTGATCGAGGTGCAGCGCCAGCGGCATGTCGTAGCTAATGGAGTAGGCGCTACACAGGGCGTAGATCTCTTCGAGTGCGATATGTTTAAAGGTGCCGGGCGTCCCGGCGAGGATCACCGGGGATCGCATTTCGCTGCACACTTCGAGGATCGCCTGGATCGTCTCAGCGTTGTGGATGTTAAACGCAGGCACGGCGTACCCTTTTGCCTGCGCATCCTGCAGAAGATATTTGGTTGAGATGATGCTCATGATGCGCTCCTTGGGGTCTGCCACGGGTGAATCACAACGCCTTGCACCACGCGGTTCACAGTGCCGCTGACGGATGGGGTGTCCGGGTTATTCCCGACGTTAATTGACTGCGTTAATGCGAACACCTGGGCGTAAATCAGGAAACAGAAGGCCAGTTCTACATCGAGGAACGGGCGTGAAGCGGGCAGCAGAATGTGAGGGCCGGAGTCGGTCACCGGATCGTGTTCAGCGGTGATGGCGACGACGTGCATTGCTTGGCCATCGCGGCGCAACTCTTCCAGCAGGTCAAGATCGTACTGACGCGTACACGGATGGCTGGAGACAAACACCACCACCAGCGTTTCGTTATCGATCAATGATTTCGGGCCATGACGGAATCCGGTTGGTGAGTCGTAAAAGGCAACCACTTTCCCGGCAGTCAACTCCAGCACTTTCAGCGCGGATTCACGCGCGGCTGCCTGCAAACCGCCGCTACCGAGATAAACGATCCGCTTCCACGGTTTCTCGCCAAATACACCCTGGCTGAAATCGCTGAGTGAAGAGAGGATCGACTGACAGCGATCCGCCACGTCCTGGAAGGTGTTGCTGTTGATCGTGTCCGGGGCGAACACCGCGAGGCAGCTGGCCATCATGGTGGTGATGCTGCTGGTCATCGCAAAACCGCGATCGTGGGTTTCGGCAGGCATCAGCAGAGCGAAAGCGTTGTCGCTATCGACCGCATTTTTGTAGAGGCTACCGGCCTCGTTACAGGTGATCGACAGGTGATAACACTCAGGGACGAACTGGTTTGCCAGCTCTACGGCCGCCACGCTTTCCGGGCTGTTGCCGGAGCGGGCGAAAGAGACCAGCAGCAATGGATGCGCCGGGCTCAGATAATCCATCGGGTTGGTCACCAGATCGGTGGTCGGAATAGCACTAAAATTTTTCCCGGTGTGGCGCGAAAGCCACGGGGCGATAATGTCGCCGATAAATGCCGATGTTCCCGCACCCGTCAGCACGATTCGCAGATCGTCTTTTTGTAACAACGGGGAGAGGAACTGATCGAGAGTCTGTCTAATGTTGTCGATATGATTAAGCGAACGGCTCCAGCATTCTGGCTGCTGACGGATCTCTTTTTCCGTCCAGGTGCCGGTGGCAGTTTTGGTTTCTGGCATAACGCAGTCCTTAGTAGGGTGAAACCGACAGCAGACTTCAGCAACAGTGCCTTATCTTTCGTTTCGTTTCACTTGTTCGATTGATTAAAATTTATCGAAAGGAAATCGAAAGATCAACAGGTATAAAAGAAATAAAACGAAAATGTGAGTTCAGGGGTTTTTAGAAAGGAAAAGAAAGGCCTTGCGGATCTCACCGAAGGCCAAGGTCATACACAATAAAAGGGCTAAGGGGGAGAGCCTGCCCGGAATAAAATCAGTGTTTAGATGCCTTCCTCAACGGGCTTTTCTTCGCGACAGCGCCCGAGTTCATCGACCAGACTGGTCAGCCCGCGATGCCCGCACTCCAGAGCCTGCAAACGAAACGCTTCACTGCTCAGGCCGTCACGCTCCATTACCATCTCCAGCAGCAGCTGCAAGTTGGTGCCGGTGATCACTTCCCAGCCCGGTTTTTCCATCGCCATCGTCGAGGCGACGCGAAACGGCGTGCCGCCGAGTAAGTCGGTCAGAAAGACGATGTCTTGCCCACCGTCCAGGCTGCCAATCGCCTGTTCCAGCTGCGAAGTCAGCAGCGCAGTGGTGGAGGTTTCGGGAAAGTCGATGGCGACAAACTGTTCCTGTTCACCGAGGATCTGCTTCATCGCTTTTTCCAGCCCGCTGGCAAATCCACCGTGGCCCGTCAAAATAATGCCTAACATCGAAGACCTCTTTCAATTTAAAGGAAGTGACAGAACTTACCGACTACGCCCAGAACCACCGTGATGCCAATCAGGCGTAACGGACTCCAGCCACGGCGTACCAGCCAGAACATCGTCAGGGTGTAGACCAGCGGCAGAAACGCGGGCATCAGCTTGTCGATAACATCGGTTTGCAGTTTCACCACCGCATCGCCCGCCGTGATCTCAAGCGTAGTGTTCAGGCGCACATAGGTGGCGACCAGCGCACCAATGACCGTCATCCCGACAATAGACGCCGCATGGCCTACCTTTTTGGTGTTGGCTTTGATCAGTGGAATAGCGGCGACACCCATCCGATAAGCATAGTGCGCCAGCCCAAAACGCAGCCCCAGATGTACCACGTTAAACATCACAATAAACACGACTGCGCCAAGAATTGAGCCTTGCAGCGCGAGGCTGGCACCGATACCGCCGCAGATGGGCAATAGCGTTAGCCAGAACATGGCATCGCCAATTCCCCCAAGCGGTGCACCTACCGCAATTTTAGTGCTTTGAATGCTGTTCACATCCTGCTTGGAACGTTCCATCGCCAGGATAATGCCGATCACAAAGGTCACCAGGAACGGATGGGTGTTGAAAAATCCCATGTGGCCTTTCATGGCGCGAGCCAGATCGCGTTTGTTAGTGTGGATTTTTTTCAATGCCGGAAGCAGGCCATACAGCCAGCCCGAAGCCTGCATACGCTCGTAGTTGAACGACGCCTGCAGCAGCATCGAACGCCACGTCACGCGGTTGATATCCTTTTTCGTCAGCTCCGCACCGATAGTCTGATCTTCATAGATATTTTCATTCACGCCGGACAGCAGCGTCTCGTCGGTATCGGAAACAGTCGGCAGAGTCGTTTGATTAGATGCCATCTTCGAATTCCTCTTTCTGAGCGACCGGCGCGGCCGGTTCCGGTGATTTACGCACAAAATCGATCAATGCCATTGCCAGCGCAGCGGCAGCAATCGCCAGCACCGGCAGTTTGAGCCACGCGGCGGCAACAAAACCGAGGATGAAATACGGGATGTAGACGTTTTTCATCATGATTTTCAGCAGCACGGCAAAGCCAATCGCAGGCATGATGCCGCCCGCCACGCCGAGACCATCAATCAGGCGAGCCGGCAGCACGTCAATGGCGGTTTTGGCATGTTCTGCCCCGAAGTAAATCGGCAGGAATGCGCAGAGAAAATAGAATATCCCGAGGGCCAGCAGCGCCAGATAATTCACCCGCTCGATCCCGTTGGTATCGGCGTTCGCCGCCATTTTGTCGCAGCGGGCCATCACGCCGGACATCACCGAGAACAGGAAGGTAATGCCCATCTGCACCGCCACGGCGAACGGCACGGCGACGCCGACGGCGACCTCCGGTTTCACACCCGTGGTGATGGCGAAGGTGGTCCCGACGATGGTGCCGATAATGACGTTTGGGGGCTGCGCGCCTGCCAGCGGGGCAAGACCCATCCACACCAGTTCCAGCGTCCCGCCGGTCAAAATCCCCGTATGCAGATCGCCCAGAATCAGGCCAACCAGTGGCCCAAGCACCACAGGGCGGTGCATGTGTGTTAACCCGTTGAACATATCCAGGCCCGCGATAAAGGCGAGAATGCCCAACGCGAATGCCTGCAACAGACTGATTTCCATTGTGAATCCCTCAGAGTAGTTTAAAGAGATCCAAAGCGGGTTCTGTCGGAACGCCCTGAACAAAGCATTCCACCCCGGCGGCTTTCAGGCCGCTAAATGCCGCGATATCACCGGCATCGACAGAGACCGTTTTGGCAATTTGTTGTTTGCCACTGGCGTAGTGCATGTTTCCCACATTGATACGTTTAACCGGAACGCCACCCTCGACGAGGGTCAGAAAATCGGCGGGTGATTTGCAGACCAGCAGGATTTTCTGGCGGTCTGCCGCGCGATGAATGTTGTCGATCACTTTTTGCAGAGACCAGAAGCGCACGTCGATACCTTCTGCCAGCACCATTTCCATCAGGTTTTGCTGGACCGAATCCTCAGCGACCTCATCATTGGCGACCAGCACCAGATTCGCACCTGCGAATCCGACCCACTGAACGCCGACCTGACCGTGGATTAGACGCTCATCGATGCGGCATAAGACAATGTTTGGCATAGCATTATCCTCTTCGTTGTTATGCGTTATGGGACGACGTGCCCTGACAGGCCGCGTGATACTGGCGCAGTATGTCCTGAATGTGGTCGATGATGAGTTCTCGCGGTGTCGCCTTGAGAGCCTCCTCGCGAACTTTTCGATACTGCAGCGGTAAGTACTGACTCACGAGCGGGAGCGGAATAGGCTCATCCGCCAGATTACGCACCAGTCGTTCGAAGGCGTCGTCGATCTGGCTGTCCGGCCAGTAGTAGCGAACGCGATCCGAATAGCTGTAGCCGCGAGCCAGTCGTCGCGCGTTGCCGTCACCGTGGTAGTGGCTTTGCCAGTATTCGGGGCGATCCAGCATCACGCTTTCCAGCACCTGACGCAGGCCGGAGCTGGCTTTGGCGGGCAGCAGCTCTTCTTCAATAGCGGCCAGCGAGAACAGGGCTTCACGCAGGGCAAAGGTCAGCGCCGGGCCCACTTTTAAAATCGCGAAGTGATCTTTCACCAGCTGGCGCAGGGCCTGCGGTGTTTGGTAGTCGGTGGAGTGCGCTTCAAAGACGAGCGAATCATAGGCGTTCACCATTTCGCTCAGTGCGACGGCTTTTTCTGGCCGATAGTCAATCACGTGGGTGTTATCGAATTCGACGCCTGGTTGCACTACCAGCCCGATGATGCGCGGCCAGATATCAGCCAGCCCCTGTTTTTCGAAAGCGAGGCGATGGGCTTCCAGCGTGGCGCGCGCCGCTTCGGGTGTAGTGACTTCCAGCTCGGTTAACGCCTCATGAGCACCGCCGGGAACAGGGACTTCTGTGCCAATGATGTACACCAGGTCAGATTCGCCAAAATGTTCGCGGCGGGCCTGTTCAGCTATTTTTGCCAGTCGCGCGGCGCGCTCTGCGACGATCTCATCCGTCAGTGGAACCGGATCGTCCTCGCAGGACATGCTGCAATCGAGGTGGATCTTTGTGAATCCTGCGGCCACGTAGCTTTTGATCAGATCGTCAGCGTTCGCCATTGCTTCACTGGCGGTGAGGTTTTGCCAGCGATTTGGGCCGAGATGATCGCCGCCTAAAATCAGCTGCGAGAGCGGGAAGTTGAGACGCTCGGCAAGCTGGCTGACAAAGCCGTGAAAATCGGCGGGTGTCATGCCCGTGTAGCCGCCAAACTGATCCACCTGGTTGGACGTTGCTTCAACCAGCAGGGCGGTGTGACTATCGCCGGCGAAGCGAATGGCAGCTTCGAGTACCAGCGGATGTGCGGAGCAGACGGCATAAATTCCGTTGGCTGCACCAGCTTTATGCAATTCCACCATTTCAATAAGATGTTTCACTTTCCTCTCCACGTTGGATGGTTCGCGTGCTTATCTTTCGTTTTATTTCACTTTATACTGCGCGATGGTGCTATAAAAATAAAACGAAAGATAATAGTTTTCCGATCTGTTTCACAAAAGAAACATAATGAAAGGTTTCAGCAAAGGTATCAGCCACGGTTGGCAGGCTAATGGGGCTTGCATTCCCGCAAAAGAAAGGCGTTAATGGATAAAACGAAATGAAACGAAAGATTTTCTCAAAGGAGCTCGTATGAGCAGCACTGATTCCTCTATGGAAAAGCGCATCACTGGCACCAGCGAAAGGCGTGAACACATTATCCAGCGGCTGCGGCAGCAGGGAAGCGTACAGGTAAACGATCTTTCGCAGCTTTATGGTGTTTCAACGGTGACGATCCGTAACGATCTGGCGTTCCTCGAAAAACAGGGCATCGCCGTTCGCGCCTACGGTGGCGCGTTGATTTGCGACGGGAATACGCCTGGCGTAGAGCCTTCCGTCGAGGATAAAAGTTCGCTTAATACAGCGGTCAAACGCAGTATTGCGCAGGCGGCGGCGGATCTGATTAAACCTGGCCATCGCATCATTCTTGACTCCGGGACCACCACCTACGAAATCGCGCGCATGCTGCGCCAGCATAATGATGTGATTGCCATGACCAACGGCATGAACGTGGCGAATGCACTGCTGGAGGCTGAAGGCGTTGAGCTGCTGATGACCGGCGGCCATCTGCGTCGACAATCGCAGTCGTTTTACGGCGACCAGGCCGAGCAGTCACTGCAAAATTATCATTTCGATCTGCTGTTTCTGGGCGTGGATGCTATTGATACGGACCGAGGTGTCAGTACGCATAATGAGGATGAAGCCAGGCTGAATCGGAAGATGTGCGAAGTGGCGGAGCGTATTATCGTGGTCACCGACTCAAGCAAGTTCAATCGCTCAAGTCTGCATAAAATCATCGATACCCCGCGTATCGATATGGTCATCACCGACGAAGGCATTCCGGCGGAGAGCTTACAGGAGCTTCAGCGGTCGGGGATTGAAGTGGTGCGGGTAAAAGAGTAAGCATAAATTTTGCCGGGTGGCGGCTGCGCCTTACCCGGCCTACAAAACCCGTAGGCCTGGTAAGCGTAGCGCCACCGGGCAAAAGGCATCACGTCACCGGAGCCGGGTTAAACACCGCCAGCTGGTTGTGCAATCCCCATTGGTCAGAGAAGGTTTTCTTACGCCCGCTCGCCACATCCAAAATAAAGTGGAACAGTTTCCAGCCCACGTCCTCAATAGTCTCTTCACCCGTCGCAATCGTCCCCGCGTTGATGTCCATTAAGTCATACCAGCGGTTTGCCAGCTCGGTGCGGGTCGCCATTTTGATCACCGGCACCGCCATCAGGCCGTACGGCGTGCCGCGCCCGGTCGTGAACACTTGCACCGTAATGCCCGACGCCACCTGCTGCGTGCCGCAAACGAAATCGCTGGCCGGTGTGGCGGCATAAATCAGGCCGCGTTTTGTTGGGCGTTGACCCGGAGAAAGCACTTCGGAGATCGCGCTCTGGCCGGATTTGGCAATCGATCCGAGAGCTTTTTCAACCACGTTCGCCAGCCCACCTTTTTTGTTGCCCGGAGACGGGTTCGCGCTGCGGTCGGTTTGCCCCATATCGAGATAATTGTCGTACCAGGCCATCTCTTCCAGCAGGCGTTTGCCCACTTCTTCGTTAATGGCGCGCGGGGTGAGGAGGTGGATCGCATCGCGCACTTCGGTCACTTCTGAGAACATCACCGTAGCACCGCAGCGTACAAACAGGTCTGAAGCATAGCCAACAGCCGGGTTGGCCGTGACGCCAGAGAATGCATCGCTGCCGCCGCACTGAGTACCGACAACCAGCTCAGATGCCGGGCACGTTTCGCGCTGGCGTTGGTTGAGTTTTTCCAGGTGGCGCACCGCGACCTGGAGAATATCGTCAACCATTGATTTAAAGCCGACGTGATGCTCGTCCTGCAGGCGGACAATGCTGGCATCATCCACCGCAATCGCCTGCACATCTTCAGTGCCCTGCAACAGACGTTCTGGCTGGAGCTTCTCACAGCCCAGACCAATCACCATCACTTCTCCGCCAAAATTCGGGTTAAGCGAAATGTTGTGAATGGTGCGAATCGGCACCACGGCAGCCGGGGCATTGATCGCCACGCCACAGCCGTACAGGTGGTTCAGACCCACCACACCGTCGACGTTCGGGTATTTTGGCAGCAGATCGCGCTCGATGATTTTCACCACGTAATCCACCACGCCCGCCACACAATGCACGCTGGTGGTAATGCCGAGCAGGTTTTTGGTGCCGACACTGCCATCTTTGTTGCGATAGCCTTCGAAGGTGTAGCCTTCCAGCGGCGGTAGCGGTTCAGGCACGCGTGTCGCCAGCGGCAGGGTATTCAGCGGCGGCGCTTTCGGCAGTTCAACTAACGATTCGTCAATCCAGCTGCCCTGCGGGAGAGCCCGTACGGCGTAGCCGATGACTTCCCCGTAACGGACGATTTCACCGTGAGCAGGAATATCGACCAGTGCGACTTTGTGCCCCTGGGGAATATGTTCAATCAGCGTCAGGCCATCTGGGAAACGCGTTCCGGCTTTCAGGCCATTGTCGTTAACAATAATCGCCACGTTATCCGTGTCGTGCACCTTTATATAGAACGCCGTCGGCGACGTTTGTCGAATGTTAATGTCGGCCATTGCTCATTATTCTCCAGTAAAACTTTAGATATTAAATGCTGTTAAGCGAGTGTTTATTTTCTTATTGTCAGAAATAAAGACGCTGCCTTCTTGGATAAAGAATGTCAGGACTGAAACGATAAAAATGTGACCGAGATCACTCATCGGTGCGAGCCATAGCGCCGCCTGGGAGGCAATGCGTAAATCTGTGCATCAGCGCCCATGATGTTGTGCATATGCTCAAAATAACGTTTGAACAGGCATTTAAAATTGAGCGATGCGACAATGTGCAGCCCCAGTCGGATGTTTATACTTAATCACGATTTCAATGCATCTGGTTAATTAACGGATATTGCCTGCTATCAATAAATAATCAGTAATGACTTATTCAAAATAATAAAAATATCTGGATCGATGTGCCTGAGGAAATAAACATGTCACTGGAAACAGCTGTAGAAACGAAAAAGGGTATTCATACCCGTCATTTAATATTACTGATTATTTTTATCGTGACGGCGATGAACTACGCTGACCGCGCCACGCTGTCAATTGCCGGAACCGAAGTGGCGAAAGAGCTGCAGTTAAGCGCCGTATCGATGGGCTACATCTTCTCCGCGTTTGGCTGGGCTTATCTGCTGATGCAAATTCCAGGCGGCTGGCTGCTGGATAAATTTGGCTCGAAGAAAGTCTATACCTACAGCCTGTTCTTCTGGTCGCTGTTCACGTTTATGCAGGGTTTTGTCGATTTCTTCCCGCTGGCGTGGGCCGGTATCTCCATGTTCTGTATGCGCTTTATGCTCGGTTTCTCGGAAGCGCCGTCATTCCCGGCCAACGCCCGAATCGTGGCGGCCTGGTTCCCGACCAAAGAGCGCGGCACCGCCTCGGCGATTTTTAACTCCGCGCAGTATTTCTCCCTCGCGCTGTTCTCGCCACTGCTCGGCTGGCTGACGTTTGCGTGGGGCTGGGAACACGTCTTCACCGTGATGGGGGTGATTGGTTTCATTCTGACCGGCATGTGGGTGAAGTTCATCCATAACCCAACCGACCACCCGCGTATGTCTGCCGAAGAGCTAAAGTTCATCTCTGACGGCGGCGCGGTGGTCGACATGGATCATAAAAAACCGGGCGACAAAGCGGCGAGCGGTCCAAAGCTGCATTACATCAAACAGTTATTGACCAACCGCATGATGCTGGGCGTATTTTTTGGTCAATACTTTATCAACACCATTACCTGGTTCTTCCTCACCTGGTTCCCGATTTACCTGGTGCAAGAAAAAGGTATGTCGATCCTGAAAGTCGGCATGGTGGCGTCCATCCCGGCGCTGTGCGGTTTTGCGGGTGGCGTGCTGGGCGGGGTGTTCTCGGACCATCTGATTAAAACCGGTAAGTCGATCACCCTCGCGCGTAAGCTGCCGATTGTGCTCGGCATGCTGCTGGCCTCCTCCATTATCCTGTGCAACTACACCAACAACACAGTACTGGTTGTCGCGCTGATGGCGCTGGCGTTCTTCGGTAAAGGCTTTGGTGCGCTGGGCTGGCCGGTGATTTCCGATACTGCGCCAAAAGAAATTGTGGGCCTGTGCGGTGGCGTGTTTAACGTCTTCGGTAACGTGGCGTCGATTGTCACCCCGCTGGTGATTGGTTATCTGGTAAGTGAACTGCATTCGTTCAATGCGGCGCTGGTCTTCGTTGGCTGTTCTGCGCTAGGGGCGATGTTCTGCTACCTCTTCGTCGTAGGCGATATCAAGCGTATGGAATTGCAAAAATAACGATTCATTGAAGGTGAAAGCGATGAGTAACGATATTTTCCCGAACAAGTTTAAAGCAGCTCTGGCGGCAAAAGAGATTCAAATTGGCTGCTGGTCTGCGCTGGCAAGCCCTATTAGCACGGAAGTTCTGGGGCTGGCCGGTTTTGACTGGCTGGTGCTAGACGGTGAACACGCCCCGAACGATATCAGCACCTTTATTCCGCAGCTGATGGCGCTGAAAGGCAGCCACAGTGCGCCGGTGGTGCGTGTTCCGACCAACGAGCCGGTGATTATCAAGCGCCTGCTGGATATCGGCTTCTATAACTTCCTGATCCCGTTTGTGGAAAATGTGGAAGAAGCCGTGCAGGCCGTGGCCTCGACCCGCTATCCGCCGGAAGGCATTCGCGGGGTATCGGTTTCCCATCGCGCCAACATGTTTGGCACTGTGCCGGACTACTTTGCCCAGTCAAACAAGAACATCACCATCCTGGTTCAGATTGAGAGCCAGCAGGGCGTGGACAACGTCGATGCCATCGCCGCTACCGACGGTGTGGACGGCATCTTTGTCGGCCCAAGCGATCTGGCGGCAGCCTTTGGCCACCTCGGTAACGCCAATCATCCTGATGTGCAGCGCGCCATTCAGCACATTTTCGCCCGTGCTAAAGCGCACAACAAACCGTGCGGCATTCTGGCACCGGTCGAAGCTGACGCCCGCCGTTACCTGGAGTGGGGCGCGACCTTTGTGGCGGTAGGCAGCGATCTCGGCGTCTTCCGCTCTGCCACGCAGAAGTTAGCCGATTCCTTTAAAAAATAATCACCACTGAGAAGAGAGAACGTTATGACGATGAAAGTTGGTTTTATTGGCCTGGGGATCATGGGTAAACCAATGAGTAAAAACCTGATTAAAGCAGGTTACTCACTGGTGGTTTCTGACCGCAATCCGGAAGTGATCGCCGAGCTGATTGCCGCCGGAGCCGAAACGGCCCTCACGGCCAAAGCGATTGCCGAGCAGTGCGACGTGGTCATCACCATGTTGCCCAACTCTCCGCACGTGCAGGACGTGGCGCTGGGTGAAAATGGCCTGATCGAAGGCGCGAAGCCCGGCCTGGTTCTGATCGACATGAGCTCTATCGCCCCGCTGGCGAGCCGCGAAATCAGCGAAGCGCTGAAAGCGAAAGGCGTGGAGATGCTGGATGCACCGGTGAGCGGCGGCGAGCCAAAAGCCATCGACGGTACTCTTTCGGTAATGGTTGGTGGTGATAAAGCGATTTTCGACAAATATTACGACCTGCTGAAAGCGATGGCCGGTTCCGTGGTACACACCGGTGAAATCGGCGCGGGCAACGTCACCAAGCTGGCGAACCAGGTGATTGTGGCGCTGAACATTGCCGCGATGTCTGAAGCCCTGACCCTGGCGACCAAAGCAGGCGTCAATCCGGACCTGGTGTATCAGGCGATTCGCGGCGGGCTGGCGGGGAGCACTGTGCTGGACGCCAAAGCGCCGATGGTGATGGATCGCAACTTCAAGCCGGGCTTCCGTATCGATCTGCATATTAAAGATCTGGCGAACGCGCTGGATACCTCTCACGGCGTGGGCGCGCAGCTGCCGCTGACCGCTGCGGTGATGGAGATGATGCAGGCCTTGCGTGCCGATGGTCTGGGAACGGCTGATCACAGCGCGATTGCGTGCTACTACGAAAAACTGGCGAAAGTGGAAGTCACTCGCTAATGGCGTTCTGCCCGGTGGCGCTGCGCTTTCCGGGCCTACCCTGTAGGCCGGATAAGTGAAACGCTTTCCGGCGCTGTGCAGTAACAGGCTACCACTATGAAAATTGTAATCGCCCCTGACTCATATAAAGAAAGCCTGTCTGCCTCCGAGGTAGCGCAGGCGATAGAAAAAGGATTTCGGGAAATATTTCCGGATGCTCAGTATGTCTCGGTGCCCGTCGCTGACGGTGGAGAAGGCACGGTCGATGCGATGATTGCCGCCACTCAGGGAACGGAGCACCACGTCGTTGTCACCGGTCCACTGGGCGAGAAAGTGAATGCCTGCTGGGGAATGTCCGGCGATGGCGCGACTGCGATTATCGAAATGGCCGCCGCCAGCGGTCTGGCACTGGTTCCGTCGGCAAAACGGAATCCGCTGATAACCACCTCTCGCGGCACGGGTGAGCTGATTCTGGATGCGCTGGATAAAGGCGCACGCAACATTATTATCGGTATCGGCGGCAGCGCGACTAACGATGGCGGAGCTGGCATGGTTCAGGCGCTGGGCGCGAAGCTGTGCGATGCCAACGGCAAAGAGATTGGCTACGGTGGCGGCAGTTTGATGGCGTTGAACCGGATCGACGTTTCCGGGCTGGACCCGCGACTGAAGGGCTGCACTATTCGCGTGGCCTGCGACGTGACCAATCCACTGATTGGCGAACAGGGCGCATCGCGCATTTTTGGTCCGCAAAAAGGGGCCGATGAAGCAAAAATCGTCGAGCTTGATCGCAATCTCAGCCACTTCGCGGATGTGATAAAAAAATCCCTGTCGATTGACGTGAAAAACGCACCGGGTTCTGGCGCGGCTGGGGGAATGGGGGCTGCGCTGATGGCGTTTCTTGGCGCCGAGCTGCGCAGCGGGATTGAGATTGTTACCCAGGCGCTGAACCTCGAAGAACATATCCACGATTGCACTCTGGTGCTGACAGGAGAAGGGCGGCTCGACAGCCAGAGTATTCATGGCAAAGTGCCGGTTGGCGTGGCGAGTGTCGCCAAAAAATATCACAAACCGGTGATAGGTATTGCGGGCAGTTTAACCAGCGATGTCGGCGTGGTGCATCAGTACGGTATCGACGCGGTGTTCAGCGTGCTGAACAGCATTGGCTCGCTGGAAGAAGCCTTCCGCGGGGCATTTGACAATATTTATCGCTCATCGCGCAACATTGCGGCGACTTTGCAGGTGGGGATGCGCACGCAAGGGTGACAGCAGCCCTCAAACCCTCTATACTTCGCGCCGAAGCTGACCAGACAGTCGCCGCTTCGTCGTCGTCCCTTTCGGGGGAGACGGGCGGAGGGGAGGAAAGTCCGGGCTCCATAGGGCAGGGTGCCAGGTAACGCCTGGGGGGGAAACCCACGACCAGTGCAACAGAGAGCAAACCGCCGATGGCCCGCGCAAGCGGGATCAGGTAAGGGTGAAAGGGTGCGGTAAGAGCGCACCGCGCGGCTGGCAACAGTCCGTGGCACGGTAAACTCCACCCGGAGCAAGGCCAAATAGGGGTTCACCAGGTACGGCCCGTACTGAACCCGGGTAGGCTGCTTGAGCCAGTGAGCGATTGCTGGCCTAGATGAATGACTGTCCACGACAGAACCCGGCTTATCGGTCAGCTTCAACCATTCAGAAAACCCCGCTTCGGCGGGGTTTTTGCTTTCTGGGGCCTGAATATTTGCACAGACGGCCCCCTCTCCCTTGAGGGAGAGGGCTGGGGTGAGGGGGGAAGGCTCCCGCCAAATCAAACCAATTCTCATTTTTGCGACTGATAGCACATTTCACTGTTTCTGGTGGGGATGGTGATTTTTTACCAACATAAGCGATCCCATTCACAAAATTACGCGCTAAAAACGGTCCATTTTTCAGTGTTGAGTTGATGTTATAAATGCTGTTGAGTTGTAATTCATTTATAGCTCATAGATTAACGAAATCTTTCCGTTCAATACATTTGCCCTATGAATGTGTGATGCCTTCGACGCTTTTTCAGATGTTGACCAGTATTTATTAACTTATTTGATAATATACAAAAATGTTTAACTCTAATAACGCCTAATTATTCACCTTTAATTGCCTGAAATATCACCTTTATTCATTCTGGTTTATTGCCATAAATAGATCGTGGTTATCGCCATAAAATTAATTTATCTCTCTGTATTTTGTTGATCAATATCAGGCGAATCATTGATTTCAGAAATGTTATCAGTATGATTTATAATGATAAAAGTGGCTTTTTGTTGCTATCTGGAAAATACGAAAAAGCATTCTGTGAGTAACAGCACATACCCTCGTCATCAATAATGGGTAGAATTCTGTCACGGGATATGGAAATAAGAGCAGAATATAATGAACACTATTATTCTACCGAAAACACAACATCTGGTTGTATTTCAGGAAGTCATTAAAAGTGGATCTATTGGTTCTGCCGCCCGACAACTAGGTCTGACTCAGCCAGCCGTTAGCAAAATCATCAACGATATCGAATCCTACTTTGGCGTCGAACTGATTGTGCGTAAAAACACCGGCGTGAAGCTGACCAGCGCGGGGCAAACGCTCCTCGCCTACTCCGAATCCATCACGCGCGAAATGAAGAATATGGTCAGTGAGATGAACAACCTGAGCTTCAGCACCGTCATTGACGTCTCGTTCGGTTATCCGTCGCTGATTGGTTTTACGTTCCTCTCCAGCATGATCAAAAAGTTCAAGGAAGTGTTCCCGAAAGCGCGAGTTTCGATGTTTGAAGCACAGCTCTCTTCGTTCCTCCCGGCTATCCGTGACGGACGGCTAGACTTTGCCATCGGTACACTGAGCGATGAGATGCTGCTCCAGGATCTTCACGTTGAGCCACTGTTTGAGTCTGAGTTTGTACTGGTAGCCAGCAAAACACGAACGAGCACGGGAACGACGACACTGGCATCGCTCACACACGAGCAGTGGGTGATGCCGCAAACGGATATGGGCTACTACAAAGAATTATTAACCACCCTCCAGAATAACCACATCAGCATCGAAAACATCGTCCAAACCGATTCCGTCGTCACCATCTATAACCTGGTTCTCAACGCCGATTATCTCACCGTGATCCCAAGAGACATGATTACGCCGTTCGGTTCAGATCAGTTTGTGGTGTTGCCCGTAGAAGATGAATTACCTATTGCACGTTATGCCGCAGTCTGGTCAAAAAATTATCGTATTAAAAAATCCGCTTCGGTATTAGTGGAGTTGGCGAAGCAATATTCCGCTCAAAATAGTGAAAGGCGAAAACAGCTTACAATTACTGAATAATGAATTAAGTATTTAATTTTAAAAACACCCGGCGAAAATATACTTCGCTGACACCCAGATTTTGTCTATAGAAAATTAATTATTATAAAGAGGATTATATGCACATTACTTACGATCTTCCGGTAACGATTGAAGAAATACAAGATGCCCGCAAACGACTGGCTGGTAAAATTTATAAAACAGGTATGCCGCGTTCTAATTATCTGAGTGAACGCTGCAAAGGCGAAATTTTCCTCAAGTTTGAAAATATGCAACGCACGGGTTCGTTTAAAATTCGCGGTGCGTTCAACAAATTAAGTTCGTTAACCGAAGCCGAACGCCGCAAAGGTGTCGTCGCGTGCTCTGCGGGCAACCACGCTCAGGGCGTTTCACTCTCCTGTGCGATGCTGGGCATCGACGGTAAAGTGGTGATGCCGATGGGCGCGCCTAAATCGAAAGTGGCTGCCACGCGTGATTACTCCGCCGAAGTCGTGCTGCACGGCGAGAACTTTAACGACACCATCGCCAAAGTGAGCGAAATCGTTGAGCTGGAAGGCCGCATCTTTATCCCACCGTATGACGATGTGAAAGTCATTGCCGGACAGGGAACCATTGGTCTGGAAATTCTGGAAGACTTATATGATGTCGATAACGTGATTGTCCCTATTGGCGGCGGTGGTTTAATCGCGGGTATTGCGACTGCAATTAAATCCATTAACCCAACCATTAATATTATCGGCGTTCAGTCAGAAAACGTTCACGGTATGGCGGCGTCATACCACGCCGGGGAAATTATGAATCACCGTACCACCGGGACATTAGCCGACGGTTGCGATGTTTCTCGCCCAGGTAATTTAACCTTCCAGATTGTGCGTGAATTAGTCGATGACATCGTATTGGTCAGCGAAGACGATATTCGTAACAGCATGGTCGCGCTGATTCAACGCAATAAAGTGGTAACAGAAGGGGCTGGCGCGCTGGCAACTGCTGCATTATTAAGCGGCAAACTGGACCATTATATTCAGGGTCGTAAAACGGTAAGTATCATTTCCGGTGGTAATATTGACCTTTCCCGCGTTTCCCAAATTACCGGCCTCGTTGACGCATAAATAAGGATAAATTATGAGCAACTCTGAAACCATTATTGCCAGTCAGACAAAAACGTCCTCCTGGCGAAAATCAGATACCACCTGGACACTGGGGCTGTTCGGTACCGCAATCGGTGCAGGCGTGCTGTTCTTCCCGATCCGCGCCGGTTTTGGCGGCCTGATTCCGATCCTGCTGATGCTGCTTCTGGCATACCCGATTGCCTTCTATTGCCACCGCGCGCTGGCACGTCTGTGTCTGTCTGGCAGCAACCCATCCGGTAACATTACCGAGACGGTCGAAGAG
This sequence comes from Lelliottia jeotgali, assembly GCF_016771845.1. Taxonomy (NCBI): domain Bacteria; kingdom Pseudomonadati; phylum Pseudomonadota; class Gammaproteobacteria; order Enterobacterales; family Enterobacteriaceae; genus Lelliottia; species Lelliottia jeotgali. Next base: position 155,832 of record NZ_JAENMQ010000009.1, read on the forward strand.
CATTTTGGTAAGACCGGCGGCGTGGTCATCACCTTCCTCTACTTCTTCGCCATCTGCCCGCTGCTGTGGATTTACGGCGTTACCATTACGAACACTTTCATGACCTTCTGGGAAAACCAGCTCCAGTTGCCTGCGCTGAACCGTGGCTTTGTCGCCCTGTTCCTGCTGCTGCTGATGGCCTTCGTTATCTGGTTTGGTAAAGACCTGATGGTGAAAGTGATGAGCTTCCTGGTGTTCCCGTTCATTGCCAGCCTGATCCTGATCTCCCTGTCGCTGATCCCTTACTGGAACTCGGCGGTGATCGACCAGGTCAACCTGAGTGATATCTCCTTTACCGGACACGATGGCATTCTGGTTACCGTCTGGCTTGGGATTTCCATCATGGTCTTCTCCTTCAACTTCTCGCCAATTGTCTCTTCGTTTGTGGTGTCAAAACGTGAAGAGTACGAAGGCGAATTCGGCAAAGAGTTCACCGAGCAGAAATGTTCCAAAATCATCGGTCGCGCCAGCATGCTGATGGTGGCGGTAGTGATGTTCTTCGCCTTTAGCTGCCTGTTCACGCTCTCTCCGCAGAACATGGCGGAAGCCAAAGCACAGAACATTCCCGTGCTGTCTTACCTGGCCAACCACTTTGCTTCGCTGTCAGGCACCAAATCGACATTCGCTACGGTGCTGGAATACGGCGCATCGATCATTGCCCTGGTCGCCATCTTCAAATCCTTCTTCGGACATTATCTCGGTACGCTGGAAGGGCTGAACGGCCTGGTGCTGAAGTTTGGTTACAAAGGCGATAAGAAGAAAGTTTCCGTCGGCAAACTCAACACCATCAGCATGATCTTCATCATGGGTTCCACCTGGGTGGTGGCTTACGCCAACCCGAACATTCTGGATCTTATTGAAGCGATGGGCGCACCGATTATCGCCTCCCTGCTGTGCCTGCTGCCGATGTATGCCATCCGCAAAACGCCAGCACTGGCGAAATACAAAGGCAGAACCGAGAACATCTTCGTTACCGCGATTGGCCTGCTGACCATTCTGAATATCGTTTACAAACTTTTCTGATTCAAAGCTCAGGATGAGCGGAGTAAAGACATGAATGAATTTCCGGTTGTATTGGTCATTAACTGTGGATCGTCCTCTGTGAAGTTTTCGGTACTGGATGCAGCGAGTTGTGATGCGCTGATGACCGGTATCGCAGATGGAGTGAACACCGAAAGTGCCTTTATATCCGTGAACGGGAGCGAGCCAGTCAAACTGGCTCGCAAGGACTACGAAGGGGCGCTGGCTGCCATCGCCCTGGAGCTGGAAAAGCGCGATTTGATGAGCAGCGTGGCCTTAATTGGCCACCGTATCGCTCACGGTGGCAGCCTGTTCAGCGAGTCCACCCTGATCACCGATGAGGTTATCGACCAAATCCGTCAGGTTTCCCCTCTGGCCCCGTTGCACAACTACGCTAACCTCAGCGGCGTGGAAGCCGCGCAGCAGCTGTTCCCAGGCGTGCAGCAGGTGGCGGTGTTTGATACCAGTTTCCACCAGACGCTCGCGCCACAGGCCTATCTCTACGGCCTGCCGTATCGCTTCTTTGAAGAACTGGGCGTGCGCCGTTACGGGTTCCACGGCACCTCCCACCGCTATGTTTCCCAGCAGGCCCGGTCCTTGCTGAATATTCCCGAAGCGGACAGCGGGTTGGTGATTGCGCACCTCGGTAACGGGGCGTCGATTTGCGCGGTCCGCAACGGACACAGCGTGGATACCTCGATGGGAATGACGCCGCTGGAAGGGCTGGTGATGGGCACGCGCTGTGGCGATGTCGATTTTGGCGCCATGTCCTGGATTGCCCAGCAGACCGGGCAGACGTTCGAGGATCTTGAGCGCGTCGTCAACAAAGAATCAGGCTTGCTCGGGCTTTCCGGCCTCTCGTCTGATTTACGCACTCTTGAAAAAGCCTGGCACGACGGACACGAGCGCGCCCGCCTCGCGATTGAGACCTTCGTCCATCGCATAGCCCGTCACATCGCCGGTCATGCCGCGTCCCTGCACCGTCTGGACGGCGTGGTCTTTACGGGCGGCATTGGCGAAAACTCAAAACTGATTCGCCAGCTGGTGGCCGACCGCCTGCAGGTATTTGGCATCCGGCTTGATGAGCAGAAAAACGCCCAGCCAGGTAGCGCGGGTGAGCGCATCATCTCCGCTGACACGTCCCGCGTGCCGTGCGCCGTGATCCCAACCAACGAAGAAAAAATGATCGCACTGGATGCCCTCCGTCTTGGAAAGGTCCATCTGGCTGCGGAAATCGCCTGATACAGAGAGAAAATCATGAAGGTTAATATCGATATTCGTGTCGCTCCCTACAGCGACGCGTGGGCCGGCTTTTGCGGTAACGAATGGCAAGACAGTATTAATGTGCGGGATTTTATCCAGCAAAACTACACGCCGTATGAGGGCGACGAGCACTTTTTAGCGCCCGCGACGCCTGCCACCACGGCGCTGTGGCAGAAGGTGATGGAGGGCATTCGTCAGGAAAACTCGACTCACGCTCCGGTCGATTTCGACACTAACGTCGCCACCACCATTACTGCCCACGGACCGGGCTATATCGAGAAAGCGCTGGAAACGATTGTCGGCCTGCAAACAGACAAGCCGCTGAAACGCGCCCTGCATCCGTACGGCGGGATCAACATGATCCGCAGCTCGTTTGAAGCCTATGGCCGCGAGATGGACCCGCAGTTTGAGTATCTGTTCACCCATCTGCGCAAAACTCACAACCAGGGTGTGTTTGACGTCTATTCCCCGGAGATGATGCGCTGTCGTAAATCCGGCGTGCTTACTGGTCTGCCGGACGGTTACGGGCGCGGGCGCATTATCGGCGACTATCGCCGCGTGGCGCTGTACGGCATCAGCTATCTGGTGCGTGAACGCGAGCTGCAGTTTGCCGATCTGCAGCCGAGAATGGAGCGCGGAGAAGATCTGGAGGCGACCATTCGCCTGCGTGAAGAGTTATCCGAGCACCGCCGCGCGTTGCTGCAAATCCAGGAGATGGCGGCGAAATATGGCTGTGATATTTCGCGCCCGGCGATGAACGCCCAGGAGGCGGTGCAGTGGCTGTACTTTGCCTATCTGGCGGCGGTGAAATCACAGAACGGCGGGGCGATGTCCCTGGGCCGCACGGCGACCTTCCTTGATATTTACATCGAACGCGACATGAAGGCCGGACGCCTGAACGAGCAGCAGGCGCAGGAGTTGATCGACCACTTCATCATGAAGATCCGCATGGTGCGCTTCCTGCGTACACCGGAATTCGACACCCTGTTCTCAGGCGATCCGATTTGGGCCACGGAAGTGATCGGCGGGATGGGATTAGATGGCCGTACGCTGGTCAGCAAATCTTCGTTCCGCTATCTGCACACGCTCAACACGATGGGGCCTGCGCCGGAGCCGAACCTGACGATCCTGTGGTCCGAACAGCTGCCGATTGCTTTCAAAAAATATGCCGCGCAGATGTCGATCGCTACTTCCTCGTTGCAGTACGAGAATGACGATCTGATGCGTGCCGATTTCGACAGCGATGATTACGCCATCGCCTGCTGCGTCAGCCCGATGGTGATCGGCAAGCAGATGCAGTTCTTCGGTGCGCGCGCCAACCTCGCCAAAACGCTGCTGTACGCAATCAATGGCGGGGTGGATGAGAAGCTGAAAATCCAGGTCGGACCGAAAACCGAACCGCTGCTCGACGATGTGCTGGATTACGACACCGTGATGGCGAGCCTGGATCACTTTATGGACTGGCTGGCGGTGCAGTACATCAGCGCCCTGAACCTGATCCACTTCATGCACGATAAATACAGCTATGAAGCCTCGCTGATGGCCCTGCACGACCGCGATGTACATCGCACGATGGCGTGCGGGATCGCGGGCCTGTCGGTGGCGGCGGATTCCCTGGCGGCGATCAAGTACGCCACGGTGAAACCGGTGCGCGACCACACCGGCCTGGCGGTCGACTTCGTGATAGAAGGGGAGTATCCGCAGTACGGCAACAATGACGATCGGGTGGACAGCATCGCCTGCGATTTGGTGGAGCGCTTTATGAAGAAAATTCAGGCGCTGCCGACCTATCGCAACGCTGTGCCGACGCAGTCGATTCTGACCATCACCTCGAACGTGGTGTACGGCCAGAAAACGGGTAACACACCGGATGGACGTCGTGGCGGCACGCCATTTGCGCCGGGGGCGAACCCGATGCATGGGCGCGATCGCAAAGGTGCGGTGGCCTCGTTAACGTCTGTCGCGAAATTGCCGTTCACCTACGCCAAAGACGGGATTTCTTACACCTTCTCAATTGTGCCGCAGGCGCTGGGCAAAGACGAAGGGGTACGTAAAACTAACCTGGTCGGTCTGCTGGACGGATATTTCCACCATGAAGCGGCCATCGAAGGCGGGCAACACCTGAACGTCAACGTTATGAACCGGGAAATGCTGATGGATGCCATTGAACATCCAGAGAATTATCCGAACCTGACAATCCGCGTTTCAGGCTATGCAGTGCGCTTCAACGCCCTGACGCGTGAACAGCAGCAGGACGTGATTTCACGAACTTTCACCCAGGCCATTTAAGCCAACACCTGTGGATACGCCCCCTTCCATGAAGGGGGCTTTTTTTTGCCCGCTGCACATACAAATTTGTTTATATAATTGATCACACATCTTCATCCAGTCTTGAAAAACAATGCACCTGCTTCCCCTACAACTCTTTAAGGACAGTAAGATGATGAAAATGACCCGTATTGCTCTGCTCGCAGCAACGCTCGCTGGTTTTAGTTTTACCGCGCAGGCGGCAAACGTTGAGGCCGCACCGTCCCCGTCGCAAGATCCTCTCGTGCAGCATCTTAAACTCAGTACCGATCAGGTGAAGAAAATTGAAGATCTGCACCAGAAACTGGAAGATAACGTCAGCAAAATCCCGATGACCGGCGTGAAAGATGGTGCGCTGATTGAGATGTTCCAGTCCGGAAAATGGAACGAAAGCGTAGTAAAAAATCAACTGTCCGCTTTTAGCAAAGTAGAAGAACAAGCGCGCTACTATCGCGTGAAATACTACTTCGACGTCAGCCAGGTGCTCACGCCGGAGCAGCGTAAGCAGATCAAAACCGATATGGCGAATGCACTGAGCGAGTGATTCTGTTCGCCCGCGAAAGTCGCGGGCGTTTTGATGTGGTGTTTGTGGGAATGCTTTTGCTGTGTTGGCGATCATTCTTTGTATCCGCAGTAAGAGCGGGTTAATTTACCAATCGCCGTAGGGGTAGGTTTTGCCTTTAATAAATTCTTCTGTCTCTTTGGTATATTCGTAACCCTGCGAATGTTGAGTTATCCCTTTACAACCATCCAGTCTATCGCCGGATAATGTGATTATTTTTTCCGGTTCTACCGGACTGCTACCATTGCCGCTGGCAGTGTTCTGTAGCCAAACCTTTACTTTACCTTCAGGAGCTAAGCCAAACAGTAAAGTATTAAACCAGGCCATTTCACCATAATCGTCTAACCCTGTTGAAACACTCATCTTTTGCCTGACGGATTCGGGAAAAGTCACATGCGTTTCGTAGGTTTTTTTATCAATGACAGAGTCCCAACAAAACAGCATTGTCACCGGAGGGTGCCGGATTTTATTGAACTGTGCATGTCGTCTGACTTTATTATTCCATGTGCTAACTGTCGCCCAATTGTCCTGAATACTATCCAGACTCCTGAATGAGTAAAGGATTTTTTTGTCATCGATGATACCAACATAGGTAACATCAGCGGGCAAAGCCTTCGGAGTGAAAAACGTAAATTCAATCAGTCCATAGGGCATCTTACCCGTTTCTTCTGGTGTTATGGACTTGCCGGATTGGCACCCGAATAAAGCAAGTACCAAAGCAAATAGGGACTGTTTTCCATAACTCATTTTTGAATTCCATCCATGTTGTAGATTGTCCTTTGCCAGTTTTCATCTGGCCTGTTTACAAAACCAAGGGTCTCAGACATTGAGGCTCCACCGTAGGGCTTTTGGGTTCTATCAAAAATAATGCTGTTCCAGTTTGCCGAGCAGTGGATAAGGTTTTTAGCAATACAATCAGTTTCTTGCTGATTAAATTCTGACGGAATTTTCCCAGAACGACATGCTTGCCCCATTAATATCGATTTTTCACATAGTTTTAAAAGATCTGGGCTGAGATTTAGGGCATCATTTTTTTGAATTTCCTTAAACACCACCCCAGCATCCTGCGCTGCATCGATCATCACTCGCAGTACCACCTTAGACCAGTCGTTCTTCACGATGCGCTTTTTCATGACCAGAGCCGCAAACGCACGTTTCTGCATTCCTTCTCTCGGATGGGCTGGCATCCTTGTGTCCTCCCAGACGTCAGCCGTAATGTCATAGGTGCGGATTAACGGTGCCAATACCGCAGAAAGTTTCAGAATCGGTAGCTGCTCCATGGCATGCCGGTATGCTCGTGTATCCGTCAGCGGTGTATCCAGCGGCACGGTTTCCACTTCCGGATGCGTCAGATAGAGATTTTCCCGCATCACAGGCAGGTAGCCACCGCCGATATCGGAATGCGCTCCGGGCAGAGCGAGCTCCGGCCAGGCGGGCTGCACGCTGTTCAAAGCGAAGTTAAAACGGCACTCGTGCTGCGCCGTGATGTGAAATACTTTCTCTGCCACGCCGGGACGTAGCACGATATTGACGTCACCGGTGTTAGCCGTGTGCGGATTAAGTCCATTTTGCGGTGTGCCGATGGCGGCGACGGTATCAAAAATACCGATAAAGCGAGTTTTTCCTGCCGGAGCACCCGCGTATTCGACGTTATTCAATCCCTGGCGGATGGCATTGATAATGTCCCGATCTTCCATCTGAATGCTGTTGGCAAAGTGGCGTGCCGCCGCCGCACCGCGACTAAAACCGAAGATATCGAATCTAAACTCAGTCACTTTCAGGGAAGGAACTGATACAAACTCCCTGATATCATCAAAGAACTTTTTAATCGCTCCCGCAATCTGCTTCACCGCCAGATCCGTCTTCGCAATCACCCCGGTATCTGCCACCCCAAAACTCAGCCCAATCATGCTGTCCGGTTTTCCCGCCTCGGTACCGATCCCCTCAACGTAAATGGCCGCCTGCGCCTGCCCTGAATCAATGGGCAGATCCGTTTTGTACAACGTATTTAACCAGTGAATATTGGTGTACCCGCCGGTATAGCTGATCGCCCCGGTCCCGGAGATGCCCATCTGTTCCTGAGCCGTACGCGCCAGAATGCTCTCAGCATCAGGGTCGGAGAGGTCGAAGTGCGCGGCGGTACAGGCGGCGAGCATATTTTGCGTGTTGACAGCATTATTGCCGGTTCCATCAAAAAACACCCCGAGGGTCAGGGTGATATTCCGTTTTTCAGGCTGCTTTTGTTCAGACGGAGGGAATATTTCATTATACTTTTCCGGCAACACCAGATCGCTGAACTCGGTATTCGCAATGAGATGTTTACTGCGAATATAATCATAACTCACGCTGATACTTTCAGTATCCAACATATCCTTCGTCACCGAACTCGATATAGCTTGAATCGATGCGCCGTGCAGTTCGATATGATAATACTTTTCCTGGCGGCCAAACCGGTTAGTACGGTAATAATCAAAGCTCAGCCGCAGCTTTTCATTTTCATTTATCGCCGCCATCAGAAGCGGTGAGCTTTTGTCGACCGGCTTGGTGAAGCTCAGTCCCTGGTGATGCACACCATCTGTGGTACTGACACTGCTGGATGAGAGCTGATAAACAAGGATTTCGTTTTCATGTCGATACTGAAAGCGGTTGCCGATCGATTTTTCTGTTCCACAGCCAGAGGATATTTCCCCCGGACGCTCTCCCATCAGCGTTAAATAGATAACGTTGCTCATTCAATGATGTCCTTTTCATTGATTAATAAAATATATTGATGTGATTAATAAAGCAGGTCAGGAGTGTAGTCTTTTTACGCTCGTCAATATTGTCGTTAGTGTCATAGAATCAGAAAATAAATATCATGACGAGTGGTTTTTCCGGACCGACATATCAAGAAATAAAGGAGAGATGAGCAGGGAAATGCAATCTGTGAAGTCTCCAGGACCAGGGCTGCTCAAAAGTCCCCACAAAGAGAAATCGCGTTCACACGGAAAATCAATCAACAACGCGGGTTTGTCGCGGGCGTTTTAATTCTTTGAACTGTGTCACTGTTAGAAACGTGTTTCTAAAATCCCTTCTTTCAGAGCATTTTTTCCTTTTAACACCCAAAAACCGCACAAATGTTGTGACTTTTTTCTCTTGCGCCCTCGGTATCATCTCTCCATTCAAATAATAAGCACCTGTACTCTTCTGGCTCATTATCGCTGGTGAGCGGAACCCATAAAAATAACTGTTTACCCTACAAAATAAGCGAGTGCCTTATGTATACGGCGACAAACAACAGCGTTATTGTGATTGATTCCCCGGCGGCAAGACGGGCGGGAATGAGTGAAAGCGAGTGGCAGGAAGCGATTAAATTCGACAGTAATGACACCGGCTGGGTGATCATGAGTATCGGCATGGCGATTGGTGCGGGGATTGTTTTTCTCCCTGTGCAGGTCGGATTAATGGGGCTTTGGGTTTTTCTGCTCTCATCAATTATTGGCTATCCGGCGATGTATCTCTTTCAGCGTTTATTTATTAACACGCTGGCAGAATCCCCCGAGTGCAAAGATTACCCGAGTGTGATCAGCGGTTATCTCGGCAAAAACTGGGGCATCTTATTAGGTGCGCTCTATTTCGTGATGCTGGTTATCTGGATGTTTGTTTATTCCACCGCGATTACCAACGACAGCGCCTCATATTTGCATACCTTTGGCGTCACCGATAGCCTGTTATCTGAAAACCCTTTCTACGGTCTATTTCTGATTTGTATCCTGGTGGCCATTTCATCACGCGGTGAAAAGCTGTTGTTTAAAGTGTCGAGCCTGATGGTTCTGACCAAGTTGCTGGTGGTTGCAGCGCTCGGTCTGTCGATGATTGGCATGTGGCAGCTGATTAACGTCGGGATGCTGCCGCCGATGGGCTTACTTATCAAGAACGCCATCATCACACTGCCGTTTACCTTAACCTCTATTCTCTTTATTCAGACACTCAGTCCGATGGTGATCTCTTATCGCTCGCGGGCCAAATCTATCGAAGTGGCGCGCCATAAAGCGCTGCGGGCGATGAATATTGCGTTCGGTATTCTGTTTGTGACGGTCTTTTTCTATGCGGTTTCGTTTACCCTGGCGATGGGGCATGACGAGGCGGTGAAAGCGTACGAACAAAATATCTCGGCTCTGGCGATTGCCGCGCAGTTTATTAGCGGCGACGGTGCGGGCTGGGTCAAAATCGTCAGCGTTATCTTAAATATCTTTGCCGTGATGACCGCGTTCTTCGGCGTTTATTTAGGCTTTCGGGAAGCGACGCAGGGTATTGTGATGAATGTGCTGCGCCGCAAATTGCCTGAAGAGAAGATCAATGAGCGTCTGGTGCAGCGCGGAATAATGCTATTCGCCATTCTGCTGGCCTGGAGTGCGATTGTTCTCAATGCACCGGTCCTGAGTTTTACCTCTATTTGTAGCCCGATCTTTGGCATGGTCGGCTGTTTAATTCCGGCGTGGCTGGTCTATAAAGTCCCCGCGCTGCACAAATATAAAGGCGTATCACTGGTGATTATTATTATTACCGGGCTGCTGCTTTGTGTTTCTCCTTTCCTCGCGTTCTCCTGAGGGGCAATTAAGGTCGTAACGATGTCTGAGCAAATTAATCCTTTATGGAATCATTTTATTCGTGCCGTGCAGGAGGAAGTCAAACCTGCGCTGGGGTGTACGGAACCGATCTCGCTGGCGCTGGCCTGCGCAATCGCCGCGCAGCAGTTATCCGGAGCAGTCACGCGCATTGAGGCCTGGGTCTCTCCGAACCTGATGAAAAACGGTCTCGGCGTGACGGTACCGGGTACCGGCATGGTGGGTCTGCCGATTGCCGCTGCGCTGGGTGCTCTGGGTGGCAATGCGCAGGGCGGGCTTGAAGTGCTGAAAGGCGTTTCAACGGATAGCGTTGAGCAGGCGAAGGCGCTGCTCAACGCGGGAAAAGTGCAGGTGAAATTGCAGGAACCGTGCGCGGAGATCCTCTATTCCCGAGCGCGCGTCTACGCCGGCGAAGAGTCGGCGAGTGTAACGATTGCGGGCGGGCATACACGCGTCGTGCAGATAACCTGTCAGGGTGAAACCCGCTTCATGCTGGACGAGCAGCCGCAAAGCGACGCCGACGATCCGCTGGCCATGCTTTCACGCACCACGCTGTCGCAGATCCTTGAGTTTGTCGAACAGGTTCCGTTCTCAAAGATTGGGTTCATTCTGGAGGCCGCGCGTCTGAACGATGCACTTTCCCGCGAAGGACTCACCGGGCAATGGGGGCTGCATATAGGTGCGACGTTGAATAAGCAGCGCTCTCGCGGATTTATGGCGCAGGATTTGGGCTCGGATATTGTCATTCGCACCAGCGCTGCGTCGGATGCGCGGATGGGCGGAGCGACACTCCCGGCCATGAGCAATTCCGGTTCAGGCAATCAGGGGATCACCGCAACCATGCCCGTACTGGTGGTGGCCGAGCATCTTCAGGCTGACGACGAAAAGTTGGCGCGGGCGCTCATGCTCTCGCATCTGGCGGCGATCTACATCCACTACCAGCTTCCACGTTTATCAGCGCTGTGCGCGGCCACCACGGCAGCGATGGGCGCGGCGGCGGGAATGGCGTGGCTGCTCGATGGACGCTATCAAACGCTGTCGATGGCGATCAGCAGCATGATTGGTGACGTAAGCGGTATGATTTGCGATGGCGCTTCCAATAGCTGTGCCATGAAAGTGTCAACCAGCGTGGGAAGTGCCTGGAAAGCGGTGATGATGGCGTTGGATGATTCTGCTGTGACGGGCAACGAAGGGATTGTGGCCGATGATGTGGAGCACTCAATCGCCAATTTGTGCTCACTGGCGTGTCAGTCGATGCAGGCCACCGATCGGCAGATTATCGAGATTATGGCGAATAAGGCGACTTGACGTGCAGGCTCTCTCCCGTGAAGGGAGAGAGTCGTTATTACACCGGCAAATCAATCAGCAGCGCGCGCAGCGGAGTATCGGCGACCAGCGTAATGTTCGCTTCATCGCGAATAAACGCGCCGTCACCGCAGGTGAGCGCTTCTTTCTCTTCCGTATGCGTCAGAGCATGTACCGTGCCGTGAATGGATTGCAGGTAGGCGCGTGGCCCGTGGAGCTGGAAGCTCGCCTGTTCACCTTTTTTCAACTCGATATGATGCAACCATACCTGCTGGCGCAGTTGCAGGCTGCCGTTGCTGCCATCCGGCGTTGCTATCAGCTGCTGTTTATCGCCGCTGAGATTGATCTTCTGCACCAGCGGATTTTCCCGCTCCGGGCAGGCGTCCAGCCACAGCTGCATACGCGTTAGCGTCTTATCTTTGCTGAGGTTGTGTTCGCTATAGCTAATGCCCGGCTGCGTTGATATCAGCAACGCTTCGCCCGCCTTCGCCTGGACATGATTGCCCTCGCTGTCGCGATATTCCGCTTCACCTTCCAGGATCAGATTCAGGATATCCACTTTCGGATACGTGCGAGGCTGGAAGGAGGCGCCCGGTGCGAGCACTTCCTGATTCAGCACGCGCAGTGAGGCGTAACCGAGCAGTTTTGGGTCAAAGTAGTGTCCAAAGGAAAAGGTGTAGCGGGCCTGCAGCCAACCGAAATCGGCTTGTCCGCACTGTTTTGCTGTTCTTGTCGTAATCATAAAACTGACCTCTCTTTACACTAAAACAATGGTAAAGGTATGGACGCTTCATTGTTAGCCAGATATTCTGCCCGGTATGTTCAAATTTCCTGAATGAGAACGAGATGGCTAAAGAGAGAGCATTGACGCTTGAGGCGCTGCGCGTCATGGACGCGATAGACAGGCGTGGCAGCTTTGCCGCTGCGGCAGACGAGCTGGGGCGCGTTCCATCTGCCCTGAGCTACACCATGCAGAAGCTCGAAGAAGAGCTGGATGTGGTGCTTTTCGACCGTTCCGGTCACCGAACAAAATTCACTAATGTCGGGCGAATGCTGCTGGAGCGTGGCCGCGTTCTGCTCGAAGCAGCCGACAAACTGACCACCGACGCCGAAGCTCTGGCGCGTGGTTGGGAAACCCATCTGACGCTGGTCACCGAAGCGCTGGTGCCGACTTCGGCGCTGTTCCCGCTGGTGGACCGTCTGGCCGCCAAAGCCAACACCCAACTCTCGGTCATTACCGAAGTGCTGGCAGGCGCGTGGGAGCGGCTGGAGACGGGCAGGGCGGACATCGTGATCGCGCCTGACATGCACTTCCGCTCCTCGTCGGAGATCAACTCGCGCAAGCTTTATAGCGTGATGAACGTCTACGTTGCCGCGCCGGATCACCCGATTCATCAAGAGCCGGAGCCGTTATCCGAAGTGACTCGCGTGAAGTATCGCGGCGTGGCGGTGGCGGATACTGCGCGGGAACGACCGGTGCTCACCGTTCAGTTGCTGGACAAGCAGCCGCGTCTGACGGTGACCTCTCTGGAAGACAAGCGTCAGGCGCTGTTAGCGGGCCTGGGTGTCGCCACGATGCCGTATCCGTTTGTGGAAAAAGATATCGCTGAAGGGCGACTGCGCGTGGTCAGCCCGGAATACACTAACGAAGTGGATATTATTATGGCGTGGCGTCGTGACAGCATGGGCGAGGCCAAATCCTGGTGTCTGCGCGAAATCCCGAAACTGTTCGCGCATCATAAGTAGTTTTTGTAGGCCCGGATCGCTACGCGTCTCCGGGCAAATTTCACGGCTGTAACTTAGGGTCCGGCCCGAAGCGGTTTTCGCCCGGCGTACCGCTCTGGCAGTTAAAGGCCAGAATGATCAGCCAGCCGATAATCGGAATCAAAATCAGCAGCAACCACCACGCTGAACGATCCGTATCGTGAAGACGGCGGAACAACACAGCCCAGGAGGGCAGTAGAACCAGCACGGCGTAAATCGTGGTGAGAATGCCTTCGCCACCCGCGCGTTCCCACCCCAGAATTTTATCGACAATACCTAGCACGATGGCGAGGATGAAGTTCACCAGAATGAACATCCAGTACTCTTTGCGACGCGCACGGCCACCAAATCCAACGTAGTTTCTCAGTACTTTTAGATACCAGTCCATTTTCCTTAGCCTCGATATTCAGTCAATCACTTGTTTTTTAAGCAATCACTTAAAGCGTAGACGGGAATAAAAGAGTGGTAAAGGCGCCACAGTGGGCGCCTTTATGCTTTAGCGAAAACGCGTATCGCGACCGTGCGGTTCGTCCAGATCCTGCCACGGACCGATGGAAATAATCCCCGTCGGGTTGATCGTTTTGTGGCTGCGATAGTAGTGGGTGCGGATGTGGTCGAAATCGACGGTTTCAGCAATACCTTCCATTTGATAAATATCGCGCAGGAAACCGTACAGATTCAGGTAATCGCTGATGCGGTGTTTGTCGCATTTAAAGTGGGTGACGTAAACCGGATCGAAACGCACCAGCGTGGTCCACAAGCGAATGTCGGCTTCTGTCAGGCGGTCGCCCGTCAGATAACGGTGCTGGCCAAGGATTTGTTCGAGGCGCGCCAGAGATTCAAACACCTTACCGACCGCTTCGTCGTAAGCTTCCTGGCTGGTGGCGAAACCGGCTTTGTAAACGCCATTGTTGACGTTGTCGTAAATCCAGCTGTTCAGTTCGTCGATTTTATCGCGCAGTTCCGGCGGATAAAAATCACCGGCCCGTGCACCGTGCGCATCAAACGCAGTATTGAACATACGGATGATCTCAGCGGATTCATTACTGACGATGGTCTGGTTTTTCTTGTCCCACAGAACCGGCACAGTGACGCGTCCGGTGTAGTGCGGGTCGGCGCGCAGGTAAAGCTGATAGAGGAAATCGTGGTGATACAGTTCATCGCCGGTGGCGGCAGGGAAATCACTGTCGAAGGTCCAGCCGTTTTCCAGCATCAGCGGATTGACGACGGAAACGGGAATTAAGGAATCCAGCCCTTTCAGTTTGCGCACGATCAGCGTGCGGTGTGCCCACGGACAGGCCAGAGAAACGTACAGGTGGTAGCGATCTTTTTCTGCCGCAAAACCGCCTTCACCGCTTGGGCCCGGTGCGCCATCGGCGGTGAGCCAGTTACGGAAGGCCGAAACAGAACGCTTGAAGCGTCCTCCAGTGGATTTGGTGTCATACCAGGTTACCCCAACACTTTTGTCTCTCAAAGCTCTCGAATAAAAAAATATACAATTACTATCAAGATGATAGGAAAATGAACAGTTCAAGATTTGTATGGGGAACCTCTCGAATATCAAATATTCGGTGGTAAGTAAATGAGCGGATAAAGGTAAACGATAAACAGTAAATAATTTTTATTAATAGGCATTAATTAATCAAATGTGGTTTTGTTTAATGACGAAATTATCCACTAAAAACACCATTAAGTTAAAAAATAATTCTGCATGTGAATTTTTCTGCGTTTGTAATAAAATTAAAATTAAAACGAAAGCAGAAATTAAATTATTATGGATGTTTCAATATGGGAAAGATCCATTATCACACAACAAACTAAAACACTTAATATAACGACCTTAATAAAATCATCATAAATATCTACAGATAACCTTATTCATTATCAATCAATCTCTTCCATTAAGTAACATTAGCAATAATAGATTGCCTTTCGAGAAAGGCAACGTTAACTCCAAAGGAGAGATCCGTTTATAATAGCAGTCGATATGATACTGGCAATGAAAATTAATATTTGCAAAGTAGAGATATAATGAAATAATAAATCAAATTATAGATATGAGTTTATCACACTTAATTATAAATGGAAATTTGAGTTCAATCGAAGGTTTTAAGTTCATTTTAGCGGCTATACCAAGTATGTTTTCAAAGTACTTCCATTAAATTTATTTTTCAGGTCCAGGTAAGCCTAAGGGGCAAAAGTTCCATTAGAATATTCATCGAAGTATCATAGATTGCATATTTGCTTGATATTATGTATAGGAAGAAATAAATATCCTTTATAAATCGACATGCAGAGACACATAAACCATGATGCTATATTAGAGTGTCAAGGAGTAAATAATATATCATAAATACCCTCTCCTCAATCACATAGTGATTGAGGAGAGGGGTAATTTAGAATAAGTTCGTTAATTAAGGCGTAAATTTGTAATTTAATGCATGAAAATTTTTCATGACGAACCTGGATTATCTCTAGAGACATCGAGGAATTGCCCACCAAAAATTGAAATCAAAAGCCTCAAGGAAACTGAGTAATACTGGACCTCTGCATTGATCAGTGATTTTTGAGCAGAAGCATAAAAAACTTCAGCATCCAAGACTGATTGCAAGTCAGAATATCCAACCTTAAACCTGCTCTCAGCAATAAACAGCCTTTTCTTTGCTAAAATTAGAGATTTCTTTTGGTTTTCTTTCATTTCCTCGGCAAGTATTTGCGCATCGACAAGATTTTTAACCTCCGTTAGTGCATTTAACACTGTAATTCTTAAGTCTAATCTTGCCTCTTCAACTGATATTTTTGCACTATCAACATCAGCATCAATCTTATACCATTCTATGAATGGCAGGGACAATGATGCATTTAGTGATCTTACAGGAGAAGAAAACAAACTATCCACAAATGAACTTGCTGAGGACAATGCGGCACTTAGCGAAATGTCTGGATAGTACCTAGAATATTGTAAATCCAGGCTTTTAAGTTCTGATTCAAGTTGATATTCTGATATTATTATTTCTGGTTTGCAACCAAGAATATTTAATGGAAGTTGTGCAGGTGTAGTTAGCTTTTTGGAAAAATCCGCTGCCGTATTGAAAGGTAAATCTTCATTTACGGATTTATCGAGGAATACAGCAAGATACTCTCTCTTGCCTGAAAGAGATACAGCAACATTTTGAATTTGATCGTCATAATCATTAATTATTTGTCTTGCTGCATAAACATCCACTGGATTAACCAGACCATTTTTAAAACGTGATTCAATTAAATTTAGTCTTAGACGATAGTTTTCACGTTCTTCTTTAAGAAAATGAAGTTCCTTGTAGGTTTTTAAAACATCCCAGTATGTAATTAGAAAGTTTTCAATAACTTTTAGTTTTGTACGCCTGCTTTCCTCAACTGCTATTTTTAGGCTTAACTCAGCAAGGTTAATATTAATTTTACGTTGACTATTTAAATCCATATTATAACTTAGTGAAGAAGATAGAGAAAAACTATCATGTGAGCCATAACCATTCTTTATAATTCGAGAGTTACCATAACCACCGTTAATTGAAATCGATGGGTATTTATCAAAACTAACTTGTTTAATATTATTTTGTTCACGTTCGACGCGTTTACTAAGAAGTTTTAAATCATTATTATTTATATCTAATGATTTTACCAACGACGACAGAGTGTCATCATTTACTTCATGTAAAAAAGTATTTAAATCATAGTGTGTTGAATGTGGCAAATTTTTAATGCATTGATTCAATGTAACTTTTTCTGTAGTACTATGTTTAGTATTTACTTTACTGCAAGAAACCAATACTAAAAAAAGTGGAAATAAAATATATATATGCATATTTACTCTCGAGTAAGAGCAACCCTTGGTTGAAGGCGGGAGGCATTTCTAGCGGGAATGTATCCAAAAAAGACCCCTGTAAATGCAGATGAGATTAAAGCGAGAATAGCTGATGTACTGTCAAATATTAAAGGCACGTCATTTAAAATAATGGGTGTAACCAGACATATAAGCCACGATGTTAGCACTCCAATTCCTCCTCCAAAAAAACAAAGCATGGATGATTCAATTAAGAATTGAAGTAAAATGTCTTTAGGTTTTGCACCAATCGCAATACGTATTCCAATTTCCTGAGTGCGCTCTGTAACAGAAACAAGCATGATATTCATGATGCCCACACCACCAACAACTAATGATATTGCTGCTATCGTTGCGATAAGACGACTCATAATATCTGAGGTTTTGTTAACAGCATCAGTAAAGTATTTATTTGAAACAAAATGAAAATCATTCTTACCATGAAGAGTGAGTAATAATTTCGTAACATCTTCTTGTAATATATCGATATTATGACTGGTCTTAATTACAATCTTGCTTATAGCATTATTACCTGAAACTCTTGAAATCATAGAAGTTACAGGCATCCAGCTATCTGCTTGGTTATTTTTTGCTTTTCCGATTTTAGCTACGCCAATAACTTTGAATGCAATGCCATTCACTTTAACTGTGCTGCCTATTATACTTTCACTTTCATGGAATAAAGCTCTTGCAACGTCCTCATCAATAACAATGGACTGTGACATTTCACTGATATCTGACGTCGAAAAAAAGGCACCATTCGTTAGTTGCATTTCTTTAATTTCAGCGTAATCAACGTTGACACCTGACAGGGTGACGTCGACACGCTCTCTACCTTTTGATATCGTAACTGAACCAGAAATGAGAGGGGATACTGCGTCAATACCATTAAGTGATTTAATAAAATCTACATCTGAAAATTTGAGTGATTTACGGTCTGTGGAGTTTGAATATTTCCAAGATTCTCCGGGAAGTACTTCAAATGTATTGTCAGCCAACATAGATATTTGATCAAGAACCTTTTTTTTAGAGCCTTCGCCTATTGCTATTGATATAATCACAGAGCATATACCAATGATAATCCCAAGCACTGAGAGAAATGATCTTAATTTATGCGACGAAAGAGCCTTCATTGAAAATTTAAATGCACTCAATATCGTTCTGAAAAATGATGAAGGTTTGTGATTTTTTTTTAAATCAAAAAAAATTTTTTTGGGAAATGTATCACATTCAGTAGCTCTGATTATTTTTCCATCGGATATTTCAACTATTCTTTCTGCTTGTGCAGCCAGGTCACGATCATGAGTCACCAAAATTATGGTATGGCCTGCTTTATTAAGTTCGTGCATTGCTTTCATTACACTTTGTGCAGTTTTGCTGTCTAACGCTCCCGTAGGCTCATCTGCGAGAATAACTTTAGGGTCATTCATAAGTGCCCTTCCGATGCTAACTCGTTGTTGCTGCCCGCCAGAGAGTTGAGAGGGTAGATTATGTTCCAGATGTCTTATTCCTAAGTGATCAAGAATCAATCCAACCTTTTTGACTGCCTCTTTGTGATTGATACCACCATATACAGAAGGTATTAAAATGTTATCCTTTACATTTAAATAAGGAATAAGATGATAGCGCTGAAAAATGAATCCAATTAAGCTATTCCTCATGACCGGATAGTCTACATGGTTACTTTCATTAATTATATTTCCATCTATAGAAACAAATCCTGACTCAGGTTTTTCCATAAGACCAATAATGTTTAGCAATGTTGATTTCCCAGAACCGGAAGCTCCAACTATAGCAATAAATTCACCATGTCGTATTTGAAGGGTTACATCATTCAACACCACAGTTTCAATTCCATTGTGATTATACGAATGTGATAAATTCCGTATATCAACAATGTAGTTTTCATTATACATATTGAACCTTACTTAGAAACTTTATGTTCTGATATAATCGCAATATCTCCTTCGGAGAGACCTTTAACTACTTCACTATATATACCATCTGTGAGACCTGCGACTATTTCACGATTTTCAATACCATTCTCTCCCTGGATACTGATAACATATCGATCAGAACCAATAGGTCTATTTAGTAGTGAATTTGGGATTCGCAATACCTTTTCTCTCATATCAGTCACAATATGTGCATCGACAGTCATAGATGGTAGTAACGAATGATTTTTATTCTCTATTTCAAAACCAGCTGCATAATATGCACTGGTTTTGTTTTGGTTGTCAGAAGAAATTTGTGTATCTGAGTTCAAAAATTCAGATGTTGCTTTTTGTACAAACTTTACCTTGCTACTGTAGGTGTTTTTAATATCAGATGTTGAGTTGAAGTAAACATCTTGACCAACTACAATCTTTCTAACATCAACTTCATTAATCGAAATATTCACCTTCATAATATCAAGATTTGCCAATACAATGAGTGTAGGAGAATTCTGTGAAGATACTATTGTTTGTCCTTCGCTGGCAATAATTCCGAGAACTTCACCATCAATAGGTGCGACAATTCGTGTATAATTTAGTTTGGCCTTAGCTGATTCAAGATCCATTGCTGCCTGAATAATCTGCATTTTATTTGTCTTTAAGCCAATTTCGCTTTCCTCAAGTGCGAATTTCGCATCATCAAAGTCTTTTTTTACACCAGCACCATCAAAATCGAGTCCTTTTTGTCTCTTTAACTCAAGACGTGCTCGCTTTACATTTATATTAGATAATTCGATATTAGAGCGTGCATTCTCTAACTGAGCCTGAGCTTTACTCACTTCATTTTGTTGTAATGTAGGGTCTATTTCTATTAAAAGTTGTCCTTTTTTTACATTTTGTCCTTCTGTCACATATATTTTTTTAATCTGGCCGTCAACCTGAGCACCAACTTTTACAAATTGGCTGGGTGTAAGTATACCGCTTGCGAGTACTGTTTTTGTAATATTACCCTTTTCTGCTTCAACTGTTTCATACATGATGCCTTCATCTCTATTAATTTGAATAAATAAGATAACTGAGGCTGTAATAAAAAAAACAAAGCTACAAATAATGGCTAATTTTAGATTTTTCATATAATTTATTGCTGGCGCGCACATGGCGCGCCAATTTTATCTTGCTTTGTCAATTGCTGCGCTAATTTTAGCCTTATCAGTCATCCCCAGAAAAACTGTTGTTTTTTGAATTGTAGCGTTTTCTGATGGCATTACTATTATTACAGGCGTTCCAGTGAAACCTATATCTCGTGCAAGAGAGAAGTTTTTACGGATTATTTCTGAGTATAGTGGATTTTCTAAAACAGTCTGATTTAAAAACGTCCCGCTCGCTTTTTCAATATCTGCTAACGTTAATTCCCCTTCATTATGATTTGTTTCAAATATGTTGTTATGATATGCCATATATGCTTCACTGCCTTTTTTTTCCCAGATTGATAGCCCTGTCTTTGCTGCAATATTTGATTCCTTCCATGTTTCAGAAAAAATAGGCCACTCCTTGAATAAAAACTTTACATTCGAAGATGATTTTGTTAACTCTGAAATTTACTGCAAAATACACATTGATAATCAAAAAATAAAATTACTGATACGTCACCTTTCGGATCACCATAAAAAGGGGTTTCTGCTGTATCAAGTAATTCACTTTTGTAGGCTATAACATTTTTTAATATCGCTGCATACTCTTTTTCCCTTTTATTATTCGAAACATTGATGAGCAAAGATTCAAAAACCTCAGGGTTAGCCATATAAAATTGGGTTACGATTTCCGCGACAGCATCCTTGGATAACTCGTTGTTATTTTTATTTATTCTTTCATTTGCGTTGGCGATAGATACTAAAGACATTAGGAAGAAAAAAAACATAGCGTGGCGTTTAAAAAACATAGGAACAACCTTATCTATTTAAAAAGCTATTCTAATTAGCTCTGAATACAATGGCAAGGT
Source organism: Lelliottia jeotgali (assembly GCF_016771845.1). NCBI lineage: Bacteria > Pseudomonadati > Pseudomonadota > Gammaproteobacteria > Enterobacterales > Enterobacteriaceae > Lelliottia > Lelliottia jeotgali. The sequence goes on from NZ_JAENMQ010000009.1 coordinate 176,494, forward strand.
ACTAAAAATATGCGTCCATGTGTATTTTTACACAAGCTTTTGAGTGAGGTGTGCAAACTTCAAACTTTAGATTTACACGTGCAAATCATTAAGACCATAATTATTTCTTTGTAAAATACTTCAGCAATAAGGACATCCCGGCCCAAAATAATACAACGCATTGCGTAAAATAACGCGTTTCATTTGTTGCTTTGCCGTGCGGGTTGTGGATAATTATAATTTATAATGTCTTAATTATAGCTTTGATGACTATGCATTCTACTATATAAGTCCAAAGTTTATATACTCATATCATATCTTTATGAATCTACCCATCCTAAGGGTGTTCGACTGACAACTCATAAAGTTAGCGCAAAACAGATGTGTTAATAACATCTTTTCATTCAAATTATTTGTAACAAGAAGAGTATCATTATGATTATTCGCCCACTACTTTTATCACTTCTTTTGTGTGAATTTGCACATGCTCAGGTTGTAAAGATCCCATCAGAGTCTGGATTCTCAGGATTTATCTTAGGTGGCGCCGGTGGCGTCGATTACAAATCAAATATGTTTAAAGGTCCTGGGAATGATAATAGTGAAAATTCAGGTTTAAATAGTAGTCCTGACTCACATTCATCGCTCATACCCATTTATGGTATAGACCTACGTTACACTTTATCAGACACTCATACTCAATTTGTTTTTGGTAATCTTATTCAGGATGCCGTGCAATTTGATTTCACTCAGCAAATGGGGATTCGACAACAAATTTCTGATAAAGGCATTCTGTCTATTGCATATGTATTTCCTCTAATGCCGAATGAAACATGGACTGATCCCTATGCCAAAGGGAAACGTAACGAAACAGACATAAAATCCTCAGGTGGACGCCTGAGCTGGGAAAAAATTTGGGGATATCCTTTCAATATATCCTATACGGGTAGACACTTTGACATCCAAAACGAACAGAGTGGTCAAGACCTTAATCTATCTGCATCTGACCGTACTCTACTTAATCGCAATGGCAACACCCATGATGTCGCACTCTCATATGATTGGCTTTTTTCCCCTGGTCACCTTATTCATCCAGAAGTAAGTTATATGCGAGCAGATTTAGATGGTAGGGCAATGAGTTATGATAAAGTAACGCTACAACTCTCATACGGATATACGAATCATAAATGGTCTGTTGCAACAAATGTATTTGCAGGCGTATTAAAGTACGATGAAATAAATCCAATTTTCAATTCATATTCTGATGGTAAAGACTATGGAGTTAAAAGCACTTTCTTCTTACATAAAATTGCAGGCATCAGTAATCTAAATAGTTTTGTAACTGCATCATATAGTAAATATGATTCTGATATTGGATTCTATGATTCATTTGTTAAAAGCATAAGCGCGGGATTTATTTATAACTTTTAATAAAATAGTACCATACTGAAGGCGCAGTATTTGGGTGTTTTCATAATACTTAACTGCGCCACAGTTAAATCATATATATCTTTTTCAGTAATTAAACAACCAATATAATAATAACAATAACTAGAATCAATAACCAAAAGAAATAAATCGAAGAGATGTCTAAACTAGTGCCCTGTATATGCGCAAGCATGTTTTATGATACGGTTTTTTATCACTTATCCGGCATGAAGTTAACCAACATTCATATCTAATTCAAATGGTCTTCAATGTAAATCGTTTATCCTTTATTTGATGTGAATTCAAAAACTTAGGCGCAATATAATAGTTGCTCATAGTGATTATATTATTACGCATAAATAATGCCCCATTAGTTCCATAGCCGCCATTACGGCGGCGTTTTCAAAAAATTAGGGGCTATTGTAAATAATGCATCATGTTGTCTCAAACTTTCTGTATAAAATATTAAGTTTATCCCATTGTTCTTGTAAATAAGAAAATATGTAACCCCGCCAACTAAAGATACTTTTTTACATACTATGATTTAGTGATCGATGTAAAGATAATGCATCCAACTTGTCATGCGCAATAATACTTTTCGCATTATGGAAATATGCTCGAAATGTTTCGTATATACAGCGGCCTGGGCACTTATCCCGTCCGGCAACTTTTCTATCTGAGAATCAGCGTTAAGTTCAATTGTTACCAAAACTCCATCAGTCCCAGCTTGAAGCGTTAATGATTGCAGTGCACCCTGAGCTTGATAAGAACCGCCTGAAATTACTGGAATGATGCTTTTAAGTTTGCCGTTAAAAACTTGCCCCGGCAGAGCATTGAAAATAACCTCTGCATCATCACCTGTGTGAAGTCGTAGTAGCGAATTTTGACGAAACTGAGCAACAATTTGTCTTTTCTGCTCAGGAATGAAAACCATTACGGGTCTTAACGGTAACGCAGCAGCATATGATCCAGGCCTAATCAATACCTGAGTAACGTAGCCATCACTCGGTGCTCTAACTACAGTTTGCTCGAGATTATATTTAGCTTCATCAAGCTCAGCCTTAAGCCCTGAAATTTGAGATTGTTCATCATTAAAAGTACTATCAAGTTGACTCTTTATTTGCTTTTCACTCGCTAACGACGCTTTGACCTTGGCATTTTGCGATAAATAATTTTGTCTGGCATTATCTATATCATTTTCTGAAAACGGGTTTACTTTAGCCTGGCTACCTTTCAGGTAACGCTGATAGTTTTTGTATAAACGGTCTCGTTCAGCTGTTTCATTAGCTGTTACCGCTTCATACTCGGTGAGTTGCGCACGAAGAGCTCTTATATTTCCTTTCATGGTTTCAAGTTTTGCTTCAATTTGCTTCACTCTTGCCTCATATCGTACAGGGTCGAGTCGAAAAAGGACCGTTCCTTTTTTTATTAGTTCATTACGTTCTTCTGTAACTTCAGTTACAACCCCTGTTACTTGAGGTGTTATTGGAACTGAAATAACGGCTTTTTGTGCTACGAACGTATATGGGTGGTTATAGTTCATAATCAAAACCAATCCGCTAACTAAAAAAATACCGCCAAGCGCAGCAGTGGGAACTGTCCATTTATTTACTGGAATCTTAAATAACTTAAATGATGAATATGAAATCGCAACATATGTTAAAATTATTAAAATATCCATGGATACTATTTACTCCTTTCATGATTCTTTTGAATTGAAACATTGGACACATTGGACATTCTATGCTCAATATGATCAATCCTACTCTTTAATGCTTGTAACTTTATATCATAATACTCTTGCTTGTTTTTTTCACTCATACCCCATCCCCTTTCTGGGTTATATAGAGTCGCCCAAATCCATAAAATTGGCCATATGATATGTAATGTAAATAGGCTTACCCAACCGGCAACATGAATAGCATCAGCATGAGGATGATTCCGATTTTTAGCTAACATATAAGGTATGTCGTGGACTATGATAATTCCATAAAATATGACAATAAAGACAAATACAAGCACGCCTAGAGAAAAGTAATTGAGAATCATTTTAGCTCCTGTGTTACATATAGATTGAATATTGGATTGTTATCAAAATTAAACATCCTTTCATTTTATAAAGGTGGCATTTTCAGTAAAATCGCGAAACGATCGCACATTTCTTGTCTATGTTCACACCATTTTATATTTAGTCCCCAAGCATATTTCATAGCATTTTTCCAATGTGTTGCAGCTTCTGGATAATGTCGTTTTTGCTCGCATATAGTCGCGCTTGTGGCGTGTCTGTAATATTGATTATGATTGTTCTGCATATGCATTTTTATGTACCATACTGTTAATTGAATTTTGAAGCCAGTACTATAGCTTTTAACTACGTTATGATGATATGATACCTTATCTGCAAATAGGCAAGGTAAAAACCATTTGTTTTTTTGCACTTGCACTAAATTATTTATACACAACGTGTATTGCATAATTAAAAAATGACTAATTTACACCTTATTTTTCAGGCTTTTAATAAAGCATTCACTTAGTTATTGTTATGAAAGCGTAGATTCTTAAAACTATAATTCATGATAGTGAAAATATAGCGGTGAGCGAATAACAGCTCATTGATGAACAAAGGAGAAATGTTATTCATTATAGTTCATTAGTCCAGCCTTCCACACAGTATGTACTTAGAAAAGATCAAGGTCCGATCTGGAATTACTTTTTTCTTATAATCCGTTGAACACACTAAATGCACATGAAATGAGTTCTTCAGGCGCTACGTACCAGCACTAGCATGAATGACGTTACACATAAGTCGTCGCGTACCTCTGGAGGATTCTGAGAACATCGATTTAGTAATGAATTGTTATGGTTGCTCAAAGATGTTATTTTCATCGACAGGCACAATTAAGTTTGTAGTAATTACTTTTTTACAAAGAATCAATTCGCATTCTGATATCTTATCCAGTCAGCCTACTTGCTTTAGTAGTCGTTGCTGGGTAAGCTAAATATAGCAATGCCCTTTTGCCAGATATTTTCTTTGATTTGTTCAGTGGCAGAATAACTGGATTAATCGCATCCATCGGTTTCTGACCAACGGAAAAGGCTGAAAAATTGTATGACATATTGAAATTTTTATTATAGCCAGGAATGAATACTATCGATATAAACTTTTAAAAAATACCTTTCCAGTTTTAAAGCATATACAGGGGGTAATGTATTTTTAATAATATGTAACTAATAATCCAAATCTGAATGTCTTCATCAACAATGCGAAAAATAAAGCAAACACTTTTTATAAAAATAAAATATACGTCCAACACGTAGTTAAGTAAACAGAGAAATGTGATGAGACTTGCATTTTTAATGCAAGTCTCATCGCTGTTTTATAGATTATTGTGCATTGCTTCACAGATTATAAAAAACACAATGAAGACAAAGTTCCTTTTGTAAAAATAGCATTACATTCATTGCGTGTATTGTGAACTAAACCAAAATTTATATGAATGGGGTAATATCTCATGGAAAACCAATCTGTTACTATTGCTGCAAATCGTATCATTGACGCTATCGAAAGTGACAATTGTTATCATCTGCTAATTGCTGGCGATAATCAATGTATCCATTTCCAGAAAAAAGACATTATTTACTTAATGTGTTTACGCTCAGGGCAAGCTGAAATTCGCCGCATTTCTGACAATACTGTAGTTGCTTACATAAAATCCCCGGCAATACTTGGACTGACTCTATATAAAGAAACAAAAACACTCCATTATCTTAAAACAACTTGTTCATCAGAGCTGCTCATGGTTAATCATGAACAAGGTATGAATTTAATAAATGAAAAAACATTATGGAAGGAAGCTTTCTTACTCTCAATAAATATGACCAACACATGCTATATGAGAGATGAGAATTTTATTTCGCGCAACGTGTACGGAATTATCAGGCAGCATTTAGAACTTATTTGGGAAATGGATCCTGATATTCGCGTAACACTTTCTATGTTTGATTTCATACTAAATCGCACAACAATATCAAGAAGTTCACTAAATAAAATTCTAAAAGAACTCAGCGCAGGAGGATATATAAAAACACGCAGGGGAATATTACTGGAGAAATACACGCTCCCATTGAAATATTAAATTCCCTATTCCGCCTAAGTATAATTTACAAAATCATTTTAGCCAGCGGATCATAGTCATTTTTACACGAGTTTACTGATGCAAACCAGGTATGTGTATTTTTGCATTGTAATTAAAACCAAAAAACACATCTTGTGTATATTTACTTTGGTATGATTGAAAACCTTCTGCTGTTTGTTAGCGGTTTTTTTTAGTTAAATAGGTTTTCAATTATGTATATTGTACGCGCAGTGGTTTTATCTTCCTTACTTGTTTCCAGCTTCACTTTTGCTGAATCTGGCGTTCAAACACCTGTGGGCAACACTCCATCTAACTGGGCAACAAACGAAAATTGCAAGGCTGCATGGGATTTCTCGCGCGTTGAGACGGATGTTTATCAAACAATGCCTGAAGGCTACAGTGCCAGTAGCCCATCCAAAAATATGGAGGATCATTGCATGCTTATTTCTATACAAGGAAATAATCCAGAAGGTGAAGGTACATGTTCAGTTGTCGCAAAATGTTCTAACCTTAACAAACTCACAACTGATCCATCTCGTTGGGTTATGAATGAATTCACAACTAATGTAAGCGGCAGCCTGTCTTACATCAAAGCAAATGATACTGGTCACATTTACGGTTACAAATAATATAAAACAACGACATTTTTAGTTGATTTATAGAGTAGCATGCAGACCATAACAAACCGGTCTGCATGTAAAATAAATCAAACCAACAATGCAAAGTATAGATAAATATATTCCATTAACAGCAAATGACATTCTTCACACTTTACAGCTATCAAAAAATGTCCTACACACGGGAGGTGCGTTTCCATATTAAAAAGACAAAGTGTAGTAACATAACTTATTATCTTATATTTTTACTATTAATGAGTGAAATCTTACTTGAATACTTTATTTTCTCTCGAAATCCTTTCAGACCGTCTCTAACAAACAAGTTTTATCATATATAATCTAGCGAGCGCACTCATTCTTCTTCAAACATTGCATAACTAACTTTGTATAAATTTAAATTTCGCATATTTTGTTTCTTAACTCGAAAATGAAGTTCCATCAGTTGGTAGAATTTTCACTATTTAGTATGGTCTAATGAAACAATCCCTTCGACTTTGCAATTTATTCGGTTATGTGTTTATTACGTTCTCTCACATTCTGAATGCTCGGTGATTTTAAGGTTTGCGCTAAAATTAAATTTTAATTTTTAGTTCGCGTGCCATTCTTTAATGTTCCAAAGTTGCTTATTCTTAAATAAACATATTGTCTATTCCATCAATTTAAATTCAACCTTAGATTTACTTCATGCTAACCCACTTCATCTCCACCGAGTCCATAGAACGCAACTCTCATTAAACTTAATAAATCCTGAATTTAACTCAACATCTGGATAAATTTTATCAGTCATCTCAATGCATGCAGAGCTTGCTGGAAACAATCAATTATGGCCTTAGTAAACCCGGCTTTTCGAGTCGTGTAATAGCAAACCTGACTTGCTCCCTAAAAGACTCGAGGTTGCCAGGCTCTTCAGTTCCCGCTCGCTCGAGACAGCTACATAACTCCGTGAGAATTTGTTCACTAACATAAAGAGCATTCAGGTCATGGCATCCATTTAGTTTAAGACTCTCAAAAGCATTCTGCAAATCATTCACGAATTCGTTAAGCAATTCTGTTTGGATCTTCAAATAGCTAGTTCGATAAAAATTAGGGTTATTACGAATGAGTTCATCAATTATGAATAAGCCATCATTCATTCCGCAAAGCCCTGCTACATGAACCCTTACAATAGTGTACCAGCAAACTGTCTGCAATCCTATGCTGCTATATTCAAAATTGCGCAAGCACTTGGCCTGGGCATTCAGCCAATTTTCATATGGATCTTCAGAGTTCAATATTTTATTCATTTCATCATGTAGCTCAGAATATTCACGCAGATAATAATCATTGCATCCCCCCTTCGTATATTTGCGTTTCATAGTTTTCACGAGACAAACAGGAACAGTCCATAACATATTACTAAGATACCTTTTTGCTGACTTGGCTAAGAGCCCAACATGTCATTTACAGGAGTAACTTTATTTAAGTTATATACTAAAAAATCGTTTATATAATTTTAACCAGCAGTCATATTAATTTTTACCCTACTTTTATGAAAACAGATATAAACTGAGCGATATAATACAAACCCATGCCCCATAAATAAAGGTAATGTTCATTTTGAAAACTTATCTTACAATTTTGAGTGCTTAAGCAGGTTTTAATTAATATTGATATATAGCTTGCTTTCAAAAAAATCGAAAAACGTCTCTTCCTAATCTGAAATATATAAATGAAATTTCCACCCCAATCACTATAAGTACGACAACGATGATATGGTATACACTTTTTCCACTTATGTCATGTGCACCACACTTTTGACATATTAGATCTCTTTCGCTACAAGGATGACAACAATAAAAACATAGCTTCCTGGTATTTTTCACATTTGCCCCCTACTCAAAACTTTTTTAATAACGTAAATAGTTACATTGTTGTGATTTTTTCGTTTCTAAGACTTTCAAGAGTTATTTTTTCGCGCTTCTTTATTAATATGTATTGATTATAAAGTGCATCAGACTTCTCTTCTGGTAGTCTAAGTTTGGTTATTGCGTCTCTCACATTCATACCTAACTCTGTAACCAGTATGTCTATAGCTGCTAAGTAATAATACAAAACATTGACACTCCATCAAAACCGAGACTCTAATTATCAAACTTGCTTTTTTACTATGCAACTAAAAAGGAATGAAATGCCCTACAAATGTAATGAAATGCACAATGCTTAATTACATGCAATGAAATGGGTAATTTTAAACAATAAATGTGGTTGATATTTTTCTTCGCTCACTAGGTTTTGGTGGTTCGTGCTAACATTTTTAACTATACAATTCATCTTCTTTTACAGGTCCAACAAGTAAATATTACTTCATGCATGAATAAAAATATCATTTTCTACAGCCAAACTATCTGCACGTAGAAAAAATAACCCATGGTCAACAACCTGGTTTTATTATAAAAAGCCATTAATAGCATTTCATAAGTGCTTATCTATGGCAGTATACGCTGATTTTTTAATGACCAAATTTAAGCAGGTATCATACTGTTGCGCGCATATATTAAAATTACGAACTGAAGCTGTGCATAAATGATGACCTGACCCCAGGATTAAATACAACGCTCACTTAGTAATGCCGGATCCTTCATTATCAGAATTACCCTTTCTCCAGCCCGCCGAAAATTAAGACGGCGTCTGATAATTCAGCGTGGAGTGCGGGCGGCACTCGTTATAATCCTGACGCCATTCACTGATGGTTTTCCTGGTACGGCTGACCTCGCTGAACCAGTGTTCATTCAGGCATTCATCGCGAAAGCGCCCGTTAAAACTCTCAATAAATCCGTTCTGTGTCCTGCTTGCCGGGCTGAATAAGACGCAGCTCCACAACATGCTAAAAGGCCCATTGATCGAGCGCGCGGCAGGTTAACTCCGGGCCCTGATCGGTTCTTATCGTAACCGGATAGCCGCGAAACAGCGAAATGCTGTCCAGAATACGCGTGACCTGCACGCCTGAAATACCGAAGGCAACGGTGACCGGCAGGCGCTCCTTCGTGAAGTCATACACGCAGGTCAGGCACTTGTTTCTGCTACCGGTGGCCAGCGCATCCATGACAAAAATAATCGACCAGGTCAGATTCGGCGCCGCTGGGCGAAGCAGCGGCAGGCGTTCTGTTGCCAGCCCTTTACGACAACGTCTGCGTTTTACGCCGAGTCCACTCAGATGGCAGAGCCGGTATACTCGCTTGTGTATAATATGAACTCATAATTTTTAATATCGATAAAGATCGTCCAGGAGCTCATAAAACAAGGGATGAGCGAGATCGAGACAAAGCATGATTAACAAACCTTAGCAATCATTAACAAACCTTAACAAACTTCATAGACCACTTTTGCCCCATCCATGCCCCACAGTTGAATTTAGCGAACATCAGATACCATCAGTGCTGCGAAGCGAAACTGCAATAAAACTCGCACCATAATTTCCCCAAAATCTTAATTGCTCATAGTTGGCAAATTGACAGACAATACTCCTCGGTATAAATACTGTATATCCGAGGGTCTTCCCCGATCATGGTGGGAAGGCTCAGAACGCCATATTCAGCTTTCCGTAGTGGAACATCACCCCCAGTTTAAAGCGCTCCCGGTTTCGGTATCCCCTGGCTTTTATCCTCAGCAGCCTG